>CAVWXM010000032.1:0-31724 GCA_963759045.1 uncultured Bacteroidia bacterium | reverse complement strand
TTGGCGATGGGCAGTAGCGGATTTCATGTCGAGTGGTCTGACCGGAGGTCAGGGCAAGAGGCTTAAATCTGCACTGCCTGCGGAGGACTAAACCCGCTATTGCCTATTCGCCGGTGTTGTGCACAGTGTTTATTCAATAATTATTTTCTTACTCACGATTTTATTTTCAAACTCAAATTCAATAATGTAAAGTCCTGCATTGAGTTTTGAAACATCAATTTCATTATACGTATTCTTACCCGACTGAACTTTTTGTCCATTTATATTGTAAATGTCATAATTCAATATATTCTTATCTGTTTTGGTTGAAATAGTTATTTTATTTCTTGTTGGATTTGGAAATATCTCGACAACTGAACTAAGTCTTTTTTCACTTGTAAATAGAATTGGATTTATTGATTTGAACAATTGATTTTTATTAGTCCAAAAATCACATTGGATATAAATATGCTTAGAGGGTGAGATTGATATTTGGTGAACTAAGGGATTTACTACAGAGTCAATCAAGTCTACCCAGTTAATTCCCCAATCATAAGATAACCAACAGCCTGGTGAGTCGGTAAGATCACTACCTGCTACTAACATATTATTGAAAGATTCCATAGAATTGGCTTTCAATTCTGAAATATGAGTCCAGGTTTCACCGTAGTCTGAAGAAGAATAGATGCCATCAAGATCTTCCCCACTTACAATAATTTGCCCAGCTGAGTTTAAATTTATTGTTTCAAGGTGTGTATTTGTGATACCAATGTGTTCCCACGTTTCGCCATGATCCAATGACCTTAAAAATCCAGTTGAAACAGAATCAAAATCAACACAAACAGCATAAATATTCCCGTTTTGGCTAATCTCAATATCCGTGAAATATTGGCTTTGAAAATTGGAGAAATAAATAGTGTCCCATGAACTACCATTATCGGTTGATCTTATAATTTTCGAACGACCCAATGCATAAATTTCATTGTTATCAAATGATCTAATTTTTATAATAACATCCTGAACGTCATAATTTCCATAAACGGTGTCAAAATGATCTCCCTTATCAAATGACCTAAAAATATTCTGTCTAGTTCCTAAAAACAGAACATCATTGGAGTTATAATGTATTGTAAAAAACCTATTAACATAATCTGTTTTTAAACTCAAAGTCTCCCATGAAGTACCATCATCATATGATCTTAATAGGTAAACATCTCCTGATACTTTAGCTGTAACATATATATAATCAATGCTTTCTGCATTTATAGTTTGAGGATAAAGTGTGTCGGGGAAATTAATTGGTTCCCAAATATTTTGTCCGAAAAAAACAGACGAATATAGAAGTGGACATAGTAGGAATAGGTTTTTCATTATTTACTTGGTTTTCTTAACATTGTGCACAACGGATTGCGCTAAGAATAGAGCGGGTTTCGAAGCCGTTTTCTTTTGTGCTTACAGGTATTTATATTGTTTGGTTTATTTTTCATTTTACTATCTGCCCGCTTTATTTTTAGCGCTTGTTGTGTGTAGCTTTTGTTTCCTATAATTTAAAATATTTTGTTGATATAATACCTTTATTGGTCAATTTTCTTTCAATGTAGAAGCCTTTCTTTGGTTTTGATATCTCTTGGCCAAGAAGGTTAAAATAAGAGGTGGATAAAACTTCTGGCGAGTGTTCAGGAATTCCCACCGTATAATCCTGCATTACCCACTCGTACAAATAAATCCGGTGGCCCGTTTCTACTCTAATTTTTATCCACCCTAAATAATCTTTTCTATTAATGGTTTTTATAAATCCTACGAAATGAATCTGGTTATCAATCCAATGACCAAAATTAATATAAACAATACCTAGATACATGTTATACTTTGACAGGTATGATAACGTATCAGTGTAGTCGGATTTAAATATAATTTGATTTGAATCAAGTTTTACAGGACTATGTACGTATATATGTGTTGTGTCCCCATAACCATCTATTGTTGGAGTTTTCACTGTGTCAGTTATAATACGTGTATCATCATAAGAATAAAACCTGCTTTCAACAGCCCGACCATCTCCACCGCCAAGTACGTAAATATATAATGTGATGTCTGTTGAGCCGTTGTTGTCTAGGTCGATATTTATAGTACCAGATTCCAAAGGATATCCCTCAATAAGAGTATCCATAGGAACTATGATTAATGAATCAGTCTTAACCCCAACAGGTAATTGTGCTATTCCAATAATGGTAATTAGAAATAGACTTATTGTTAATGTTGTCTTCATCACTTGATATCTTAAGTTACACACAACGTTTATGGCGATGGGCAGTAGCGGATTTCATGCCGAAATGGTCTGTCCGAAGGACAGGGCTTTCAATTGAAATCTGCGGTGTCCATGAAACACGGAACCCGCTATTGCCTATTCGCCGGTGTTAGGCAAAGTGTATTTTTATTTCTTCAAAGATTTTCCTCTGGTCTTGGCGATTATCAAAAATGGTTATGATTTCTATTTCATTATTATTAATTCGGTAATAGAACGAGGATTGCTTGGTTACAATGCACTTGTAAATACCCTGCATTTCTGATGATTCCTGACAACTTTTTGGATGACTAGAAATTTGGTTAATCGCTCTCTTGAATTTCTCTAAATACTTACTTTTAGAGTTGAATCCCCATTCCTCAGTCAGATAGTCAAGAAGTAAGTTTAATTTTCTTTCCGCTAATGCTGAAAGAAAAACGTCATGCTTTTTCATTAAACTTTACTTAAAAATTCATCAACCGATATTCTGTAACCTTTATCCAATTGAGTAATTCCGAAATTGATTTCTTCTTTTTCGGATTCAGTTAAGGTTAACCAAAAGTCACTGGTTTCCCTTGT
This sequence comes from uncultured Bacteroidia bacterium, assembly GCA_963759045.1. Lineage (GTDB taxonomy): Bacteria > Bacteroidota > Bacteroidia > Bacteroidales > F082 > JAADID01. The sequence goes on along the minus strand of CAVWXM010000032.1, from coordinate 28,882 downwards.
TACTAAGTCTTTAATTTTAGAAATCAAAGTTGGATTTTCGATACTAAGTATCAATTTCGCTAATTCTATTTTTGATGCTTGAATATTCATGATTCAAAGTTACAAATAAAGTTTCTTTTAAGTCAATTTAACATTTTGCCTAACGTTTTTGGCGATGATGCGTGCCGTTCTTACTTCAACTTTATGTTTTGCTTCCTGCTTTATGTTTTACTTCTTCACTTTGTTTTGAAACCTTTCTGGGCATGCACTATTCGCTGGTGTTGTAGCCAGTGCTTATCTCTTGTAAATTAGATTCATTTCTGATAATTCTTTTCCAATTTGCTGGATTCCTGTTAATATTTTTTCAGTCTGGTTTTCCGATGGCTTCTTCCGTCCTTGAATATATTGAGATAATAAAGTTGGATTCATTCCAATTTTCTCCGCAAGAAATTTTGAATTCAATACTTTATAATACTGAAAAAACTGTTTAAAATCTACTTCGAACTTTATGTTTTCGTGACTTACCTTTATGTTCTCCTCTTCAAAATAAAGTTGTGTAGCTTCATAAGTGTTATTTATTAATTCAGGAATAGTTTTTCCAGTCGTAAAAATTGGTGAGTCCTCTGAAAATGCTGAAAAACCAGTTTTTGTTTTTTCAACAATCATTTTTATTTTTTTTCTTGTAGTTTTCATATTTATTTCCTTCTATTATTTTATTCCTGCGTCTTTTAATATTTTCTTTTCAAGTCCTTTGCCGACTTCCTGACTTCCATGGTTAGGAAAGATGATGGTTCCTGGTTTTGTTTCATGCTTTAATTTAACATGAGATCCTTTTTGTGAATGTGGATACCAACCGTCTTTCTTCAGGATTCGAAATAATTCAGAACATTTCATTGACAATGGTTTTACGAAATTTCATTTTACAAAGGTAAATTATAATTTACCTAAAGTCAATTATAATTTACTTTTTATCTACAAGTATTTTTTCTCTGGCATTGGCTACAACGTTTTTGGCGATGGGCAGTAGCGGATTTCTTGTCAGTGTTCTGACCGGAGGTCAGAGCAAGAGGCTTAAATCTGCACTGCTTGCAAAGACCTGAACCCGCTATTGACTATTCGCCGGTGTTGGCACCTGTGCTTATTTTCTTGTTAAACTCGTTTCTATTAATGTCATATTGAAAAATAATTTCATTTTTTCCGTACGGTTTTATGTTTTCGTCATTGATTAAAATTAAGTCTTTTAAAAATGAAAACTCAATTTTATTTTGATTTCCTTTTAATATTATGTCGGTTAATGGATAGTTTAATGCGTCACAATTATTACAGTCAAGCCTGATGTCCAAACCACCAATTTTTTTGATTTCATGTTTTCCTAAGAGATAAATTGGATATTCAGAAATGAACTCATATTCAACTTCAGTCATTAATAAGAAACCCTTTCTGTTTTCTAATTCAAAAAGTCTAAAATTAAAGCCATAAGGTGTAATTTCAAATGTGTCAGTAAGTTTTATTCTGTTTTCAATTTCAAGTGTGAAGATGTAGTCGAATAAATCTTTGTCAGGCTTTATTGTCAATATATAGTCTTTAGTTAAATGAATTGAATTATTTGATGGTTCTTCTACTTTCAATTCATTTAGTGGTTTTAAATCCTGACCGAAAGAAATTATAGTCACCAAACTGACAATTAAAAGCGTAATATATTTTGGTCTAATCTTCATTTTTTGCATTGGTGCCAACGTTTTTGGCGATGGGCTGTAGCGGATTTCATGCCGAAATGGTCTGTCCGAAGGACAGGGCTTTCAATTGAAATCTGCGGTGTCCATGAAACACTGAACCCGCTATTGCCTATACGCCTGTGTTGTACGCAGGGTATATTATCTTAAAAGTTTCCAATTTATCTTAATTTCTTCTACCTTTTTTCGCTCTTCAATTTTCTTTAGCACGGATTTCCTGTGACCGAGCCTAAAAATAAAATAGCCTGCCCAATAGAATGGTCTTTACAATAACTATAAATATTATCAAGGATTATTTCCTCTCGCTTTTCATTTATATCCCTTTGCATAGCTGAGATTTGATGTAACCTATTGTCATCAATAGCATTTAGTACCTTTTCTTTCGAAGAGTCTATTTCTTGAAGTAACTTATCATTATTATCACTATTTAGAAAGTCAAATCCGTATTCTCCCACTAAAGTAATTTGATAGTCTAATGAGTTTCTAAAATCAAATGCATCTCGAGATGCCATTCCAGTTATTTTATTTAGCATCATATCGCAATCCTGATGAAATTTTGTTGGACGAGGTAATGTGTCTACAGGGATATGTGAAATGTCTTGTTTGGATAGGTACTCCTTAATGGCATCTGTTTCCAATGTAGTTTGTTTATTCTCCTTGTATATTCTGTCATAAACAGCTATCTCAAGTTCCTCAAATATGATTTCAGGACTTAATTCTTCAATAATCTTAAGTAATCTCTTTGAATTACAATTTCCAAACTCTTGATGTCTTGTAAATATTAAATTAAGATTTATCATTCTTTTTTATCAACCTTGCGTACAACGGTTTGCGGCTATGGCCTTTGGCCGTTTTTACATTTGTTTTGGTTATTACATTTTGATATTCAATTTACAACTTTCTTTTCTATGAAACACTTCATAGGCCATTGGCTATGAGCCGCTGTTAGGGCCAGTTACTCTGCATTTCTAAGGATATCACATATATATTTTGTCATCGAAATTATTTTGAGATTATTGATTTTTGTACCAAAGTCAGTATCTATACCGTGAAGTATTTCATGTCGGTTTAGTCGAATCGGATAATTCCTCAGATTACTTGTATGTTCGTTTATCAAAGTAGATTCGTGAAGTGGAGACAAAACTAATTCCAGTATACCGATCTTACTCTTTTCAAGTTCACTCAAGAATTCAGGTTGAAAAACACCCTTGTTCCGATATTTTGGATTGTTTTTAAAGAATAATTTCTTTGTGTTATCATAACAAATTCCATCAATCTGTGTAATAAGTAAGGATATAGAAGAATAGAAATTATTTTGACGGTAATTATTGAAAGCTTCTTTGAAAATTGCTTTTCTTGAGGGATAATTAGTACTTAATTCTTCTTCAATGCGAGCCATGTTTTCGGCGAAATAATTTATAAGAAAACTATCAACTTTTCCAACTTCATCAGAATCTAAAAGTCCGCCAAGGGATACGATCTCACCAGGAGTAAAATCGAAATCAATATACCAACCATACTTTGAAAGGTTTAAAATACTTCCTGCGATTTTTCTATAAACACCTTAAAACCTTCTTTTATACTTTCTATGTGTGGTTTAATAGCGTTTTCGAAAGCTCTAAAAACACTCTGACTATTTGAAGTTGAGTTTGTCATATCCCTCTTTTCTGTAATTGGCCCTAACTCCTTTTATGCGTGATAAAAGTACCGAATAACAACTGTTTATTATGTAATAACGGTAACTTTTTGTTTGTTTTATCATCTTGTGTTCATAAAACCATTAAAAGCAAGCCATATTTCAATGTCATCATCAAAGCCTTCGAAGGCAGGAAGCTGTAATTGGTTGTTATACAATTTGCCATGTAAACTAAAAACCCTGTAGTCGCCTTCACCACTGCTCGGGCGGGTGATGGTCATGTCAAACAATAGCGTCTCTCTAATGCTAAGGTCGTTATTGTTTAATTCGAGTTCAACAGTATAATTCTGGTTAATTTGCTTTTGGTTTAGGATATCATTGATGGGGAAAGTTCCCTTGAAAGTGTATTCAAGCTCCTGGTCAACCGAATCAACTGCCTGCTGGAAAGGTTGTTGGTTCTGATGAAAATCAGTGTTTCTTAAGCGGGTGATAAAATCACCGGTTTTATAATCGAGTCGAACGCTAATATTTTTATTCTCCCACTGGTATGTTTCTCCATCTTTTGATGCGCTGATCTTCAGTACCGATGTGTAGGTTTGATACTGTGTTTGCTGCATAAATGCAGGCAATGAGCAAAATGCAGCTAATACAATAATTAATAGGGTTCTCATTTTTGATAAATTTTTTAGTAAAGATAACGAAATGCTTTTTTGAAAACCGGCTAAGGGTTTAATCCGTAAAAAAGTCAGGATTAAAATTAACCAGGTAAAGTTTATCTGTTGAGCGTGTGATGGCAGTATATAACCACCGCAGGTACTCAATGTTCAATATTTTATCATTAACATATCCCTGGTCAACAATTACTTCGGGCCATTGTCCACCCTGTGTTTTATGGCAGGTCATCGCGTAGGCAAACTTGATATGCAATGCATTGAAAAAAGGGTCCTTCTGGATGGCATCATTGCGTTTCCTTCGCTGGTTAATGTGCTGGTACTCCTGCTCCATCTCTTTCCATAATCTTTGCCGCTCAGGTTCGGGCAATCCTGCACTTTCAGCATCAATGGTGTTCAGCAGTAGTTTTACCGAGTATTCTTTCTCATCAGGAAAATCAAGCAGTTCAATCTCGGCATCAGCAAATTCAAATCCAAACTTTTCTTCAGTACCAATAACCCTGGTCACCCGTATCATATCACCATTGGCAATAAAACCTGCTTTGGAATCCTCTTCCAACCAATAATAATTGTTCCTGACAACCATGATCATATCACCACCCTCAATTCTGCCTTCGCGTTGCAATATCCTGTTCCGGATTTGTTGGTTAAACAAATTAGCCCTTTTGTTTGACCTGCAAACCACTATTCCTTTGCTTAGCTCATCGCTTGAAAATGTATTTTGCAGCAATTCTTCCAGGTCGTAACCATTATCAATTTTTTGAATATCAGTTTTAAAAAGTTTTTCAGAGAAAAATGGAGGATTGTCCGAATCTTCACTGATTTTATTTCTCAGTAAGGTTGCTGTTGCCAGCACACCTGAGTCGAAAGATTGGCGCATCACCTCTTTCATCTCAAAAGTGTAAGCTGATAAGGTTTTCAGGCTTGATAAATATTTCAGGTCGAGAGCCGGGCTGATGCTTAATCCAACAGGAGGGAGTTGTGCTGTATCGCCAACCAGAATCAGTTTGTTGTTTTTGCCTTCAAACACAAAAGTGAGTAAATCTTCCAGCAGATTTCGCATACTGAAAAGTGCATCTTCCGCCTGAATCCCATCGTTGATCATTGAAGCTTCATCAACCAGGAAAACAGCATTTTGCAGCCTGTTTTTTACAAGGGTAAGGCGATAATGTCCGTCGGGCGTAGTAAATATCTGGTAAATATACCGATGAATGGTATGGGCTTTAAATCCTGTATAATAGGATAAAACCTTGGCTGCACGACCTGTAGGTGCCAGTAAGGCAAACGAACTGTTCTGTTTTTTTAAAACATTAATATAGGCACTAACCAGTGTTGTTTTACCTGTACCGGCATAACCTTTCAATATATAAACCGGATTAATTTTAGTGCTGACATGAAGGGCCGACAAATGATCAATGGCCTTTTCCTGATCAAAAGTGGGTTGGTGCTCAAACTCCTGCGAAATAAGTTCCCTTATGTCTTCCCTGGTCATGAGTAGTTTTGTTTGTTTTTAATTTAGAAGGGATATCCAATCCCAAAGTTCCAGACCAATTCACTCCAGGTAGGAAAATGGGTCCGTGTTCGTTGTCCATCCGGATATTTGGGATCAACAATGGGTGTAGCTACATCAAGCCGGAAGATAAAAAATGAAAAGTCGAGCCTGATACCTACGCCAACATCAACTGCAAACTCCCTGTAAAACTTATCCCATTCAAACTCGCCATTTTCAAATATGCCGTTTTCATCTTTTTTGTATAACCAGATGTTTCCAATATCTGCAAACAGAGAACCTTTAATCCATTTGTAAATTGGAAACCGATATTCCACATTACCTTCAATCTGTATATCACCAACACGCTCATAAGTGCCTGTAATTGTATCAGGAAAACCTTCAAATCCACCTGGCCCCAATGTCCTGAATTGCCAGCCGCGCATATCGTTGGCTCCGCCACCATAAAATCCTTTTTCATAAGGAATTTCTATTGAATTTCCATAAGGGCGGGCTAATCCCAACAATAACCTGAAAACAAGTCCACTGGTTTTATTGGCAAAGTAATAGTAATGCCTGAAATCAGTATTGATCCTGATGTACTGTGCATAACGTACACCAAAAAACTGGTAATTGCCAAGTGAATCGGTTGGTGATTTAATTAAAGAGTTGATTCCGTAAAGTAGATTTCCGGAAGTTTCAAAATTTACACGTAGGTAATTAAAATGTTCCAGGTTTTTTAGATTTTGGTTATTGAATATATAGCTGTATTTCAATCCAAAAATCATGTGATCGGAATATTGTTCGCGTAATCGCTGGTTGGGTTCATTGATAAGGATTTTCTCAAACTCAGGCGTGGGGTCAACCTTTACATAATTAAAGTTAATTGGTGTTAGAATGTGCTTAACCAGTTTTGACTGATCCCATGAATACCCAATATCAAGGTTAAGAATATTTCGTGAATAGTTCGGACGTAATTGATAGCTGAATCCAAAATTTAGATTGGTTATCGGATGAAACCGCTGATTGAATTTTCTTAGCCTGACTAAAAACAGAAATCGAGGGAAGTATATATTTCCACTAATTCCTGCTTCAAAAGTATTGAAGAGTTTTGTGTCGTTTCCGCTTTCAGGCGTTGATGTAACGCTCTGGGCTTCAAAACCACCATTAAGGCGAAGGCTGAATACATCGCCCATTTTAAAAATATTCCTATTGGAATAAACCACACTTCCCCTAACCCCCAGATCACTGTTTGAGTTTGTCCCTTCCACCTCAACCTGAAATGAGTTAAGTTTGGAAGTTTGCATCTGGATTTTCGAATTCATATAATTGAATTTGCCATCGGCCGTTTTTCCGGCATTCGTCGTGTCAAATGTGATGTTTGCTGTACGAATAATTCTGAAATTAAATAATCGCCGGTAAGTTTTTTGCACATCAGTAGCCGAATAGGGCTTGCCCGGTTTAATATAAATAGACGAATTGAAAGCTTTTGGTTTTAAACGTCTTTTTTGATCAAGTACGTATTGGTAGATATATGTGTTGGTGTCATTCCAAAATCGAATTTTGTGCGGAATAGTATCAAACAACTGTTTATGAACAGGGCTCCAGTCAGGATTAACCTCTACTTTTTTGATTAAATAACGTGTATGGGGTTTTTCAACTAATTTTCCAGGCAGGTTTGCTGCTTGTTTTTTAGTGCTATTAATTTTCAGAACAACCGTCATTTCGTGTTTCGAAAAGCTGCTATCAACAACAAACTGAATATAATTCCTGTTGAAATAATAGTAGCCATCATCCCTTAAATTATTGGTAATCCTGTCGCGCTCACTATCAAATGTATAAGCATTATAAATCTTACCGGTTTTTATCAGGGTTTTCTTATTATTATTAATAAAAAATCGTTTTAAAGTTGTATCAGCAACATCATAACTGATTTTACTTATCCGATAGGGTTTACCAGGTTTAACGTGAAAAAGGATATCCACCTGCTTTTTTTTCTCAATAAGGGAATAAGTGACATCTGATTTAAAAAACCCGATATTATCGAGGTATTTCTCCATTTTAATGGCCATGCGGGCAGCATAATCTTCATCATAAAAAACCGGTTCCTCCCCAAAACTTTTAAATAACCATTTTCTGAATTTCGTTTTTTTATTTTGCAGCTTGTAATAAGTTGAAAGTTTCCACCTTACACCAAAGATTTTGCTATTTGGTTTTGGTCGGAAGAACGACTTGAGTTCACTTAATGCGATTGCATTGGGTTTGTTTTCAACTGCTACTTTATATTTATTAACGAATTGTTCATCGTTTTTAAGGTACTTTTTAGTAGCACAACCTGATAAGAACCAGGAAAGGAGTAATAATATACAACCTATTTTTAGCCTCTGTGTAATCAATTGAAATAGAATAACTCTTGCAAATTTAACAAAAGAGCATTTGAAATTTATTCATTGTATTAAACAGTTATTGGATTGTTATAAAGATGCATTTATTATTGATCAACCCTACTTGTTTGTTCCATTCAAAAGGCCTCTAGAATCAAAAAAAAGGAGCAATTAGTTGATATTCAGTAAATATAGTTGTATATTACAGCAGGTAATTCAGATATGATAGCATTTACGAAATTAATCATATTGGTTTTTGGCTATGGAATTTTCTCTGGAATGATGGTTTGTCAGGATGATCATTTTGCAAAACAACGCGAAAAGATGGTTAATAATCAGATCGTGGCAAGGGGTATTTCGCATAAGGCGACCATAAATGCAATGAAAACAGTACCCCGTCATTTATTTGTTCCGGCTTATCTTGAAGATAATGCATATACAGACAGACCCTTGCCGATCGGATACGATCAAACGATTTCGCAGCCCTACATAGTTGCTTATATGACAGCTATAATTGAGCCTGCGAAGGGCGATAAAGTGCTTGAAATAGGAACAGGTTCCGGATACCAGGCTGCTGTTCTATCTGAAATAGTTGACAGTGTATTTACCATAGAGATTGTTGATGAACTTGCAATCGATGTCACTAAAAAATTTGAGGAACTTGGTTATGATAATATTTGGGTAAAATCGGGGGATGGTTATTTTGGGTGGGAAGAACATGCTCCTTTCGACAAGATCATAGTAACAGCGGCTGCTGAAGATATTCCACCATTTCTAATTGAGCAATTAAACGAAAACGGAAAAATGATTATTCCAGTAGGACCGGAATTCGGATTGCAATACCTGGTTTTACTGGAAAAGAAGAATGGTAAAATTATAAAGCATAGTAAGCTTCCTGTCAGGTTCGTACCATTTACAAGAGACGATTAATATCAATTAAACAAAAAACCATCTGCCAACTGGCAGATGGTTTTTTGTTTAAACTATAACCTACAACTAATTCGCTATAATCGTGTATGTTTTAGTAATTAAGTTCAATGTAATCAAGTATTCTCCTGCACTTGAAGGTGCCACAATATTAGGTGGATCTGCAGTTCCTTCATCAGGACGATAGACAAGCGGACCAGTATCAGCTGTGCCAGTATCATCAGTTCCCCATTGCGGAGCCCATTGACCTGAGACTTCCAGGAATTTTAATCCTCCTTCAGCTTTCAGGTTGGTTGTCAATGTGAAGATACCAGGTGATTCTTTGGTAAATGGAATTCCGTTTGCATTATCCCATCCAGCATCACTTGCATCACCAACGAGGAATAAAGTTGCTGAAGTTTTAGACACTTCATAAGTCAGGTTTGCTGTATCTGCCAGGATATAATAATCTCCGGCTTCTTCAGGACAAGGAATTGCTAGAGGATCATCTATATCCTCAGTTGGACGATAAACCAATGGCCCCATTTCGCTTGTTCCTGTATCATCAGTTCCCCACTGAGGAGCCCATGCACCAAGGTCAGATATAAACTTGATAAATTCAGCACCGCCTGATAAAGTCTCAACAATGGCAAATTTACCTTCTTCCAAATAGGTCAACTCAAGAGCAAGCATATTGTCCCAACCTATAGTGGTAGCACTACCTAACAAATAGATAGGAGATGTTGTTAATGCCTTTTCAAAAGGAACCAATTCAACCATAGCTGATGCTGAATAAGCATTCGTATATTCAGTAGTGTTATTGATAAACGAAACCACTCTGAAATCATAATTTACCGGTGTGCCTGGTGCCTCACCTGCAATTAATAACTTGGCATTAATAACACCATAAGTTGTAGAGTAAGTAAGGTCAGAAGTCGATGTCAATTCTGATGGTTTCTCAAAATTTGTTCCGGACTTTGCCATTTGCAACAAATACTTTGTTGTTTCCAGATCTGTTAATTCATACTGGGCAGCAGTCCAGTTGAACATCAGGGTGCTGTCCTGATTTCCTTCGGTAAAGACAATTGATGACCCATTAGCCGGATTGCTAATTGAAGCAGCATTTGTCTGGTTCATATCCAGAACCGGTTCTTTTGGCTCCTTCTTACAGGAGGAAACCAACCCGATCCCGAATACGACTAATAATAAAATTGCTATATTTTTCATGATATATTTTTTTTACGATTTTAAGTATTAGTATCCCGGGTTTTGAACCAAATTAGGATTTGCAGCAATATCTGAATCGGGAATTGGGAACAGATTATATCTGGCTTCAGTCGATCTTCCTTCTTTCAAATTCCCCTTCCATGGCCATAGGTATTCACCACCGGTAAATAAACCAAACCTAATAAGGTCAGTTCTACGGTGTCCTTCCCAATGAAGTTCACGTGCACGTTCATCAATAATGAAATCGAGTGTAAGTTCATTGGCTGTAATGTTTCCATCAGTACTACCACTATAAGCACGACTTCTTACCCTGTTAACATATTCCAGGGCTTTGCCCATATCACCACCACCCCTGAGTGCTGCTTCAGCATACATCAGGTAAACATCGGCTAAACGGAACATTGGGAAATCAGTATCACATTGTTCAACATCTGATCCTGCAATACCATTTCTGTCAACATTTTTAAACTTAGGAAGTGCCCAGCCATCAGTAAACAATCCGATGTCATCGATCTCTAGTTTTTGTCCTTCAGTAAAGAACATCGGACGCATGTCGTCATAAACAATATTTGTTAATTCAACTCCGTAAGTATAATCCGGTGCACCCAGCTTTAAAGTAATTAAATAAGTGCCTGCCGTTTCAATAGCGATGTCAGCACCGCCATATTCAAGAATGCCATCAAAATCAGCATCACCTAAATTAATTTCCCAATCATCATTAGCCCTAAACTTAATAAATCCTTCATTTAGATCAAGTGCTACACTAAACAATCCGGTTTCAGCATCATACGTCATATCGGTGTCACTATCCCAACCACCAGGTGTAGCATCACCAATTAATCCCCAATCCGTTTTTTCAATTGTATACAAATAGGTATTGGTGTCAACATTTACTTTGTAATAACCGGGATCTGCAACCAAAATGTTTGCACCCCTGATATCCAATACACCATCTGCATCATCATCACCATAATCGAAATCCCAATTAGGTTGTGGTGTAAATTTGAATTCGGCATTTGCATCCGGGAAATTCAGATAACCTTCGTAAACACCGTCGCTGTTCACAGATCCTAATACTGTAGTTGTATTTGTTGGGTCCCAACCCTGATATGAACCGGGACAGTATAGCAGCGGGTAATCGTTAGTTGACCTGCCCTGAATGATAGAACGGCCTTCTTCGATGTCAGGATAGAATTTTTTAACCAATGCTTTGGTTGTCCGGGTTCCACCCCATCCGCCTGAAATACCATAATCTCCGGGACTCATATCACCACCAACCGCAGCATTTATAATAAAGGTCGTTCCTCCCCAGGTTTGTGTATTTACTCCATCCATTGCGATGGAATAGATTATTTCATTTCGTACGGTATTGTTATCAGCAAGGAAAAGATATTCATAGTCTGGTTCAAGTGAATAACCGGCATCAATTATTTTTTGACAATAAGTGATACAATCTGTATATCTTCCGCTACCTGTTCCAAGATAGACTTCGGCATTCAGGTATAATTTTGCAAGTAGCATCCACGCAGCAGCTTTATCTGCCCGTGCATATTCGTTAGCTCCTGCATCAATTAGCAGTGTTTCAATTTCCTTAAGTTCGGTCTCAATATAAGCGAACAGATCAGCTTTGCTTATTTGTTCAGGGAAAAAGAAACCAACAGCATCATTTTCGGTCACAAAAGGAACACTTCCAAAATGATCGAGTGCATGCCAGTAACTTAATGCCCTAAGCCATCTTGCCTCAGCACGGTAGTTTGCAATTTCAGCTTTTAAGCCAGCATCAACGCCACGATTGTTTAATTTATCATCAGTTGTTTCACGTATATATTCATTAACAGCTGAGATTTGATAGAATATTCTGTAATAGAATGCAGCAATAAACACATCCGTAGTTCCCCAATCCTGCCAATGGAAGTCTTTAATGGTCTGGTCGTTCCATCCAATTACTGCTTCATCAGTAGTTAATTCCTGGTGGTACCACAATCCACGGAGGTATTGTCCGAAACCTTCATCGATACCGCTAATATCACCATTACCGGCTGGTCCTTGTTGTCCTGATACGGCAAGACCTGCATAGAGTTTTGCAAGAATTTGTTTGTAAGAAGCCGGATCTTCAAATACATTTTCTGAAATCATCTGGTCAGGGTCAATAGGTACTGTATCCAGATCCTTCAAACAGCTTGTGGACACCGCTCCGATAACCACAAACATTATCAATAATTTTATATAATTTTTCATTTTTATCTACTTTATATCGTTAAAATTGAAGATTTACACCGAACACATACGCTCTTGGTCGCGGATAAATATTGTTGTCAATTCCATTTGGTATTTCAGGATCAAGTCCTTCATAATTGGTAATAGTAAATGCGTTATTGACAGTTGCGCTTAACCGTAGGTTAACTCTGGAGTTTCCAATGCTTCTGAATATGTAACTCAATGAAATATAATCCATTTTAAAGAATGAAGCATCCTGGATATAATAATCAGACAGATATTCAGGATTCTGGAAGTTAGTTCCGTAAACATAAGATGAAATATTCGATAAATAGGGTCCTTCAGGGCGATACAAGCGTTCAAATACACCATTTTCAGAAGCGACGTTGTTATAGACATAGTTTCCAAAATTAGCACGGCCTGAAAAAGCAAACTCAAAATTATAGAAATCAACTTTTGAGTTTAAACCAAACCAAAAATCAGCGGCGGGTTTATGGAAATGGTATTTGTCGTCATTGGTAATTTCACCATCGCCATTGCGGTCAACATATAATCCCTGAATCGGATTTCCTTGATTATCATATACCTGTTCCCAAACAAAGAATGAACTGGTTGGATATCCAACACTGTGAATCTGGATGTTATTTCCAACACCACCTGAAATGCCACCGGTTTCAACGCCAAGGTAATCAGGATCGTCAGTTGCAGTTAGCTTGGTAATTTTATTTTCATTGTATGATGCGTTGAATCCAATTTCCCACCACACTTTCTCCCTGACAACAGGACGTGTGAAGAATGAGAATTCAATACCCTGATTTTCAAGATCACCAATATTAGTTAAAATGAAGTTTGTCAGGTTTGTTCCTGCCGGAACCGGGATAAAGTTAAGCAAGTCTTTGGTTTGCCTGTAATAAACATCGATAGATCCGTAATGCCTGTCGCTGGAGAAACCAAAATCCAAACCCGCATTATAAGTCGTTGTTTCTTCCCATTTAATATTTGCATCATAACCTTCCGGCCTTAATGTGATGTAATATTGATTTCCCAAAAGGTATTGTGCTGTTGGCTCACTAGCCGTATATAAAGGTAAATAAGGGTAATCACCCTGGCCAATATTTTGCTGACCTGTAACACCCCAGCCTAAACGCAGTTTAAGTTGAGAAAGTGCTTGAGAATTTTTCAGATTACCCACTTTGTTAATTTTCCATGCAAAAGCAGCTGCTGGAAATAATCCACTCCTGGTTTCAGGAGAAAACCTGGATGTCTGGTCATTACGCAGCGTAAATGTTAATAGAAATTGATCCATCAAACTATAATTGAACCGACCAAAAAAGGATACAAGATAACTTTCAGTTCTGTCGTCAAAGCTTTCAGTTTTATCAGGATCACCGGCAATATTTGAATTATTTGATAAATTCATTCTCCAGAAATGCTGCCATGAATAACCCACCATTACATCGAAAGTACTTTTAATGGATTCAACATCTTTTTTATAATTGATTAAAAAATCCAGAACTTCATTACTCTTGTTCTGCGAATAATAATTATTAATACCGCCATCGAAATATGACCAGGTGGATGCAGCAGGAACATATACGGTTCCGTTACTTTCAGTATAATCAATTCCAAGGTTAAGGTTAAAACTCAGCTCTTCGAAGCCATGAATTTTATAATCAAATTGTGCATTACCTGTAAAACGATACACATTTGATAAATCTTCTCTCAGGTTGAGTAAAGCAACCGGATTAGAGGTTGCCTGTTGAACAGGGTCTCCATTAGATTGCAGCCAACCCCAGTAACCACTATATGGACTCTCGGAGTCATATACAGGTTTTGAAGGATCAAATTGTATCGCAGAACCAATAGCACCACGATCGGCAAACCGGTTTTTTACAAACGTACCATTACCGTTAAGGTTTATTTTAAGGTGATCATCAAGCAATGAAGGTCCAACAGCGAAACCAAGCGTATAACGCTGGTAGTTATCTGTTTTTAATATCCCGTCCTGGTTGCTATAACCCATCGATACACGGTAAGGTGTATTTTTACTTGCTCCCGATAAGCTTAAATAGTGGTCCTGCCCAAATGAATTTTTGAAAATCTCTTCTTGCCAATCAGTACTTGTCAGGTTTGTAGTATCGAGTAATGACCCTGTTCCACCAACCTGTCCTGGATACCGTGCTTTCATTTCATTAACATACTGGTCCGCATTTAATACATCGATTTTATTGGTAGGTGTATAAAAAGAAAAATTGCCAGTATAATTTATTGATAACGGGCTTCCTATTTTTCCTTTTTTGGTGGTAATGATAATAACACCATTCGATGCTCGAGAACCATAAATGGCTGTTGCAGAAGCATCTTTTAAAACCGTAAAAGTCTCGATGTCTCCAGGACTTATTGTAGACAAACCACCACCCAGGCCTGATATACTTTCATTGTCAATAGGTACTCCATCTACTACAATTAAGGGGTCATTACTTGCTGAAAGTGATGAACCACCCCTGATACGGATTTGTGATCCCTGGCCCGGAGCACCACCATCGCTAATAACAGAAACACCGGCTACTTTACCTGATATCAGGTTGGCTGGTGTGTTAATGGCTCCCTGGTTAAATTCTTTTGAAGAAATAGGTGTAACCGAACCTGTATTGTCTTCTTTCTTTTGAGTACCGTAACCAATTACAATTATTTCATTGAGTCCTGTAGCTTCTGGCTCAAGAGCAATGTTAATGGTTGTGTTAGGTTGTACTACCACTTCTTTTGTTGTGTATCCAACATAAGAAAATGTCAAAGTTGTGTTAGGTTCAATTTCCAAAGAGAACGCACCTTCCATATTGGTAGCTGTTCCTTTGGCAGTCCCTTTTATCACAACAGTAGCCCCCGGAAGGGTGGTTCCATCCGTCGCATCCGTAATTGTACCGGATACGCTACCGCTTTGGGCGATAACCGTGAAGGAACCAAAAAGAAATGTTGCAAATAGCAACAGTAACTTTGTGGATAATTGTTTTAACATGATAATTTGATTATTGATTTTTGTTATTTAATTAAATATATCTAATTGTCTTGTTTTTGAGGTTCTTGTTTAGAATAGATGCAAAAATAATACATACTTTAACTTATTCGTAACGGTATAAATTGTTAGATTGTTGGAACCAATATTTTTTTAACAAATAAATTGAAATTGTATCTGAAAGCATCAAAAAAATTTCACTCAGTGTTTTTTTAGTGCAGTGGTATCAGAATGTTAAAATATTGTTAATGAGCAAAAAAGAGCAAGATGAAATTTATCGAATACTTCCATAGTCCAAATGTAATGAATTCAATTCAAATATTCTAATTCAAAAATCCCATTCAAAAAATGATTCGCTTTTATAACTAAGCTTGTTTTACTGTTTATTTCGTAATAGAATTTGAAAACAGTTTATTATCAATAATATACACCCTCTCTTCATTATAAGATTGGATATGTTACCAAAAGGGTTTAATTGGTATTAAAAATTGTAACAATTTCTGCAAACGTTTTAAATATGGGATCATAAGGAATACTGTGAAAAAATGAACAATTGTTTTAAAAATATTCAGGATGAACCTTTTTATGCCCGATATTAGCAACTTCAATACCAAATAAGATGAAAAAATTATTCAAATCTATCAACCCACGCCACTTAATAATTTTGGTCTTGTTAATTTCAGGAGTATTTTTTAATAAACTTGTATCGGCACAAGAATATGCTATTGGTGCTGACCTCTCATTTTTGAAAAGCGCCGAAGATCATGGATATCAATTTAAAGAAAATGGGCAAGTAAAATCAGGACTTGAAATTTTCAATGATCATGGTTATAACTGGATTCGATTGCGCCTTTTTCATTCACCTGATAAACTTCCAAATGATCTGGAATATACAATTGAGTTAGCTAAGCAAGCAAAAAAGCTTGGTTTTCAATTCCTGCTTGATTACCATTATTCCGATACATGGGCCGATCCGCAACACCAAATTCTGCCTAAGGCATGGGAAGGCCTGTCGCATAAGGTTCTGGTTGATTCTGTTTATGCCTATACTTTAAAAACGATGAATGCTTTTAAAGAGGCTGATGTATATCCTGATATGGTCCAAATCGGCAACGAAATTATTAATGGTATGATGTGGCCCGATGGAAAAATTCCTGAAAACTGGGATAATCTTGCAGATTTAATCCAGGCAGGCATTGATGGTGTAATCGCTAGCGCTGCCAGTATTCAGGTTCCGACAATCATGATTCAAATTGACCAGGGAGGTAATCTTGAAAAAACAAAATATTTTTATAATAAAATCTTTTCTTATGGAATTGATTTCGATGTTATAGGACAATCTTATTATCCATGGTGGCATGGTAATTTGCTTCAGCTAAAAGAAAACATGTCCTTTATGGCCACAACTTATAAAAAGCCCATTATATTGGTTGAGGTTGCCTACTGTTCAGAACCTACTGAATACAAAAACAAACTAGCCCCATATCCAGAAAGTCCGGAAGGACAAAGAGAATTTCTAGAATCGGTTAACGATGTTGTTCTACAAACCCCTGATAATTTGGGTGTTGGTGTTTTCTGGTGGGAACCTGCTGTTGGGCATCGACCTGGAATTACAACACGCGACATGTTTGATGCCGATGGAAATGTGCTTCCAGTTATTGAGGTATTTGATAAATTTACTAGATATTAGAACCTTGCGAACTTTGCGAAATCCTTTGCTTCCTTTGCGGTTAAATCAATTTCTATGATTAAGTATATACTGAGATATAGTCTTATTTTTTTATTCCTGTTACCAATTCTGGCATTTGCTAGAGAAACCCTCACCTTCAACCAAGATTGGAAATTTATATTGGGCAATCCGAAATCTGCGCAAAAAGTTGATTTTGATGATTCAAATTGGAAAAACGTACAAATTCCTCATGACTGGGCCATTGAAGGCAATTTTGATGCACAATTATCTGCCAATACCGGAAAACTGCCATGGAAAGGAGTAGGCTGGTATCGCAAACATTTTGTTATCGATGCTACAGATAAAGAAAAACAGGTTTATTTCATTTTTGATGGCATCATGGCTTTTCCGGAAGTTTATATCAATGGCAAGTTAGCCGGCAAATGGGATTATGGATACAATTCTTTTTATTTGGATGTGACGAGACTTTTACGATTTGATACCAGTAATGTAATTGCCATAAAAGTGGATACACGAAAACATGATAGCAGATGGTATCCGGGAGCAGGTATATACAGAAGCATCAAGATGTTAAAAGTGAATCAGGTTCATTTTTCCATATGGGGTACCCAAATTCAAACACCCATAGTCAACGCTGACAGTGCCTTAATTCATATTTATTCTTCAATAAATAACCAAATCCTGACAAGAAAAAATATAACGGTTCAGAGTTACGTGATCGATCGATTTAACAATATTATTGCTTCAAGCCACAAAGATGCGTCAGTAGAGGGACGATCAGACGGCCAAATCGACTATTGGCTAAAAGTACCAAACCCTGATCTGTGGGATATTAAGTCACCAAACTTATACCGATTAAAATCAATTCTGAAATCCCGGGGTAAAGTTGTTGATAGCCTGGAAATCAATTTTGGAATCCGGACATTTCGGTTTACAGCAGATGATGGTTTTTGGCTGAATGGCAGGAGGGTGCAGATAAAAGGTGTTAACCTCCACCACGATCACGGCCCTTTAGGTGCCAAGTTTTATAAAGCGGCTTTGGAAAGGCAATTATTAATGATGAAAGATATGGGAGTAAATGCCATACGCAACAGCCATAACATTGCTGCACCTGAACTGTTGGAATTATGTGATAGCCTGGGTTTGCTGCTTTATAACGAAGCTTTTGACAAATGGGATGAAAAAGCTGATTATTTGCCAGGGATGAATTTCAACGAATTTGCCGAAAGAAATATCCGAAACTGGGTTGAGCGTGACAGGAACCATCCCTGTGTTGTTATTTGGAGTGTTGGCAATGAAATGGGTGATATCCAATATAATATTGATGGTGGATTTGATAAATTAAATACAATGTTAAGCCTTGTTATGAAGTATGATCCAACCCGGCCTGTTAATATGGTTTGTGATGCCAAAGGATCTGCAAAATGGCGTCATTCAGATTATTATGATGTACATGCATGGAACTATGGCCGTCGCTATCTTCCAGCAAGATCAATAGATCCTTCTAAATCAGTTATCATTTCTGAATCGGCTTCAACTTTAAGTACACGTGGGTTTTATGAATTGCCACTTCCTGAAAAAAAGACTGACTTTACACAGTCGTTACAAGTGAGTTCTTACGATTTAAATGCCCCAAACTGGGCAGAAGTTGCCGATGATGATTTCATGTGGCAGGAACAAGATACTTATGTTGCAGGCGAATTCGTCTGGACTGGTTTTGACTATTTAGGTGAACCAACACCTTATAACGATGAAGCTGTGAAAGCTGGATTTATAACACAGGAACAAAGTGCAAAAAGCTCCTATTTTGGTATTGTTGACCTTTGTGGCATTCCGAAAGACCGCTATTATTTGTACAAAAGTTACTGGAAACCTGGAGAAACCACAGTCCATATTTTGCCACATTGGAACTGGGAGGGAAGTAAGCATGAGAAAATCCCGGTTTTTGTTTATACCAATGGCGATTGTGCCGAATTATTCCTCAATGGAAGTTCATTAGGCAAACAATGTAAAAAACCTGAATCTGAAAATTCAATTGAACGCTATAGGTTGATGTGGCAGGATGTAGTTTACGAACCGGGCGAATTGAAGACAGTTGCATACAAAAAAAATATTGAAATTGGCTCATCCATAATACGAACCGCTGGCAAACCAAATCGTTTAGCATTGTCTCCTGATAAAACGATTTTAAAGGCCAATGGTGAAGATTTATCATACATTTTGGTAGAGGCCTATGATAAAAACGGAAATCCCTGTCCGCTGGC
Organism: uncultured Bacteroidia bacterium; assembly: GCA_963759045.1. Lineage (GTDB taxonomy): Bacteria > Bacteroidota > Bacteroidia > Bacteroidales > F082 > JAADID01. Next base: position 9,673 of record CAVWXM010000032.1, on the reverse strand, counting down.
TAATGACTTAATTCATTTTGAAATAAAAGGCCCTGCAGTTATTGAAGGAGTTGGCAATGGTGATCCACAATCATTGGAGCCATTTATTGCTAACTATAGAAAATTGTTTAATGGTAAGGCCATGCTTATTGTGAGGTCGTTATCTGAGCCTGGAAAAATTAAAATTTCTGCAAAATCTGAAAATCTAAAACAGGCAAAAGTTGAAATTGAAATTCATTAACATGAAGTATCTTTTCATTCTAATATATATACTTACTTGTTATAAATAGTTATGCTCAAATCCCAAAAGTATTAAGCGGAACCATCCACCATATCGAAAAATTTCCCTCCATATATGTTGATTCAAGACATACTAATGACTGGGCAAGCAGGTTGCACATTCCTCTGGAGTTTCTGCTGAAAATTGATTAATGGATTATTTTTGCAAATTCAACTTTTAATATGACAAAATCAATTATTTAAAAGGATAAATGAATTTGAAATGAAAAAGATTACTGTTTTAATTTTAGCCATTATTTCGATCGCAATATTTTCAAATTGTATGCACGAAAAAAAGATACAGGAACCAGAGAATAATAATACTCAACCGCCAGCATGGGCTAAAGATGTTATTTGGTATCAAATATTTGTTGAACGGTTTAACAATGGTGACCCATCTAATGATCCGAAACCGGAAAATATGTATGCTTCCACCAATTGGCGTCAAACACCTGATGACTGGTCGGTGACACCATGGACCCATAACTGGTACAAGCAGGAAAAATGGACGAAAGACCTTGATACTGATTTTTATGGTGGCCTGGGTTTAAGGAGGTATGGAGGAGATTTGCAAGGTGTAATTGATAAATTGGATTATTTGGAGGAATTGGGTATTACTGCCATTTATTTCAACCCTTTAAACGATGCTCCGTCGTTACACAAATATGATGCACGAAATTACCATCATATTGATGTCAACTTTGGGCCCGATCCTGAAGGGGACAATAAAATAATTGCTTCAGAAAACCCTAACGACCCATCCACATGGAAATGGACTTCAGCTGATAAAATGTTTTTACAACTTGTTGATGAATTGCATAAACGAGGCATAAGGGTTATACTGGATTATTCGTGGAATCATACAGGAGTTGAATTCTGGGCTTGGAAAGATATTGTTAAAAACCAGGAAAAATCTAAATACAATGATTGGTATGCCATCAATGAATTTGATGACCTGACAACGGAGGAAGATGAATTTGAATATGAGGGTTGGCTGAACCTGCGCAGTTTGCCTGAAATAAAGAAAGTAAACCTGACAACAGAACGGAGAATTGGTCATCCTTATGAGGGCGATATCAATCCAGTTGCAAAAAAACATATATATGATGTGACCCAAAGATGGCTGGCACCAGATGGAGAAGTATCGAAAGGTATTGACGGTTATCGTTTGGATGTGGCTGATCATGTAGGAATGATTTTCTGGAGAGACTGGCGGAAACATGTAAAATCAATCAACCCTGAAGCTTACCTTGTTGGTGAGATTTGGTGGGAAAAGTGGCCTGATGCTTTGATGAACCCAGTTCCTTACATTGGTGATGTATTTGATGCAGTGATGTTTTACCAGGTATATCGTCCGGCAAGAAGTTTTTTTGGTCGGATGGATGATGAGATCACAGCAGAACAATTTAGAGACAGCCTTGAGTTTCAGTGGAACAGGTTAAAACCGGAAAATGTGAAGGCCATGATGAATACTGCTGCAACACATGATTCACCACGTTTATTGACTTCTTTTGCCAATCCAACTAAATATAAATTCCAGGCCAAACCCAATGATAACCCGGATTATATGTCGGGTAAACCAAATAAAGAAACGTATCAGAGGGTAAAATTGTACCTGATTCATCAATTTACTGGTTTAGGTGCACCACAAATATGGAATGGCGATGAACTGGGTATGTGGGGAGGAGATGACCCCGACTGCCGTAAACCGCTTTGGTGGCCCGAATATGAATTTGATCCTGAATACAGGAATAATTTTCAACCCGGCAAAAAAACCTTTGATCCGGTAGGATTTAACCGAGAGCATTTCGAATTTTATAAAAAGATCATCAAAATCCGTAAGGAAAATCCAGTTCTGGTTGATGGCGATTTTAAATTTTATCTGACTGAAGGCAAACAACTGTCGTATATACGATCTGATGAAAAAGATAAAATCATAGTCGTTTTTAATCTACAGGAGCAAGAGATGACTTTTTTTCTGCCTGACGGAGAACGTTATGTTAACTTGTTAGACGGTTCAGAAACTACTGAACAAGTAATTATGGCTAGTTTATCAGCAGGTGTTTTTAAAAGAATTTATCATTCGAAATAACCGGATTTTATCTTAAACAAATAATTCCTCGAGGCTTTGCCTCGGGGGTTCCTTATATTCTCCCCTGAAATTCAGGGGAGATGTCAGTCGAAAGACTGACAGTAGGGTGAAATAGAGAAAATTCGATTTTCGACTTTTTAGCCGAATTAAAGGTGGCATAATACTCCTTGGCTCCCCCACGCAGATAGTCAACTTTAAGAATTTTCTTTATTTGATTTCCGAAATGCAACTATTGCAATGTGAAATCTGTCTATTTTTATATATTTACAAACGGAATCGGCCAATAATCACTTTCATTTTAACTCAAAAACGACAACAGATCAATGAAAATCTGGTCATCATTATTTGCCATTCTAATCATTGCTTTACACCTTTCTGGTCAAAGTTCCGGAGGGTTTAATTACCAGGCAATAGTTCGTGATGCCAACCAAAATGTTGTTGCCAATCAAACAGTCGGAATAAGAATTTCAATATTAATGGAAACTGCAAATGGTCCGGTTGTTTACCAGGAAACATTTTCTCCTTTTTCGAATGATTATGGTTTAATTAACCTTGAAATTGGAAGTGGCTCTGTAGTAAGTGGCGCATTTGAAGCCATTGATTGGGGAAACGGTCCTTATTTTATGGAAACTGCGATGGATTTAAGTGGTGGTACAAACTATGTTGTAATGGGAGCAAGCCGTTTAAAAAGCGTTCCATATGCATTGCATGCAGGTAAAGCTGAAATGCTTATTGAAAAAAGATATTCGTTGGGTGACAGGGCGCTTGGCGGAGTTGTTTTTTATATCAATGAATCTGGTACTCATGGATTGGTTGCAGCCACTGATGATCAGATGATAAATGTAAACTGGTATAATGCCAATGATAATTTGAATAATCCATCTATTCATGACGAGGAAGGCCAGGCATTTTTTGATTGGAGAATACCTACGAAATATGAGCTTAACCTGATGTACGAGCGAAAAGGTTTAATCGGAAATTTTACCAGGGCCAGTTACTGGACTATTATTGAAACAGAAAATGGTAACAACGCCTGGTTACAGAATTTCGGAGATGGAAGTCAACAAATACAAGAAAAAGCTGCACATAATTCATTGCGGCTTGTCCGGACTTTTTAGGACGTGACAAATGGACCTAAAAAAAGCCACTCTGAAGAATGGCCTTATTTTGTGTGGGCGATATAGGATTCGAACCTATGACCCCTTGGGTGTAAACCAAGTGCTCTGAACCAGCTGAGCTAATCGCCCTTAGCTTTTAAGCGGCTGCAAATATACTTACATTTTTTTTCCAAGCAAGGATTTTTGTTTCTTTTTTACATCAGCATTTAAAAATGCTAAAACCTTATGCTTCATAGTATTTCCCTTGCCAGGTGTTACGCTTTTCCATCTCTTTTTCTATAGCAATGTTGATCTGGTCATTGCGGATCAATCCCCAGCCCGGACCAGCTAGAAAACGAGGAGGAACCTCCCCGGCAAATCGTTCAACGATAAAACCAGAATTCAGTCGTTCGGTGTAACGAATGATAAAATCAACATATTCGTCAAATGAGAATAAATCATAATCATCAGGATGAAGCTTGGTAATCTTTTGCCATTGTTGTTCCTTCAACAATTTGTAGCTGGTGAAATTTGATGCTGTTAATAGGTAATTTGTTGACTTCCTGAACTGAATCCATCATCATTTCGCGGGTTTCTCCGGGAAGGCCAAAAATTAGATGTGCTCCTGTATTTAAACCTTTTTCTGCAGATTTGTGAATGACTGTTTTTACGTTCTCAAAACGCTCCTGACGATTAATACGCTGTAAAGTTTGGTTGTAAATGCTCTCAATGCCGTATTCAATAACAATATAATATTTTTCAGAAAGATGCTTCAGGTGCTCCAGAACAGAATCATCAACACAATCTGTTCGTGTTCCAATAACCAGGCCGATAACCCCTTCCTGTGACAGGGCAACTTCGTACAATTTTTTCAAATCTTCAATCGGAGCATATGTATTTGAATAGGGCTGAAAATAAACGAGGTATTTATTGGCTCGCCGGTATCTTACTTTGTGGAAGGCAATACCTTCTTTTACTTGTTGGTCAATTGGTTTTTTAGGATCACAATAAGATGGATTAAATGCATCATTATTACAGTAGGAACAACCACCCCTGCCTTTTTTGCCATCCCGGTTCGGACAGGTAAAACCTGCATCTACGCTAATTTTTTGGACCCTTTCCCCAAACAGGTTTTTAAAATAGGGAGCATAAGCATTGTATCGTCGACTATGTCCCCAGGGATAATTCATATACCAAAAATATTAATAAAAAAGCAGGACCTATGCCCTGCTTTTATCATATTATTTCTTAACGCTTTTTATTTACTCCTCGGTTGCGTTCTCAAGCGTTTTCATAATTGAGAATACAAATATTCCCGAAATTAAAAGCATTACGACTAGCAATAAAAAGAATTGCCACATTTGCCATTGTTCCCAGAAAGGTCCAATTAATCCGGCCAGCATATTACCGATGGCTGTTGATCCCAACCAACCACCCTGCATTAATCCAGCATATTGTGGTGGGGAAACTTTTGATACAAATGAAATCCCAATTGGACTGTAGAATAACTCAGAGACTGTCAAACTAAAATACGTTGCAATCAACCAATAAGGGGTTACACGCATAGCGTCTGCTATTGCTCCAGGAACAAAATCTTTCGGCGAAATTAAGCCTGTCGAAACCAATACCATAATCAGGAAACTTGCAGCTGCAAGGAATAATCCAATTCCAATCTTACGAGGTGAACTGGGTTCTTTGCCTCTTTTGTTCAGAGCTGCAAAAACCCCGATAACAATTGGAGTGAGGAACACAATAAAAATAGGATTAAAATGCTGAAAGATCATTGGTGTGATAGGCATTAAGGATGTAAAATCCGAGATAGCATAATAGGCCAATCCGCCACCAACAATGATTAATACAGCGCCAATTCCTTTCCACAGCGCACTGGTTTTCTTACCTATAAGAAGAATGATTCCTATGATTGCAGCGATGATGGGCAAGAGGGCATTCAAATCGAAGAAAATATAGGTAAATGAACTCACCTCGGTAACAGTGTAGTCGCGGGCAAAAATAGTGAGCGTAAATCCGTTTTGATGAAAAGCCATCCAAAAGAAAATATTAACTATGAAAAGCAAGGCCAAAGCAGTTAATCGTTTTTTATTCTGCTTAGGAGTTAATTCAACAATGTTGTGATCTTCTTTTTGTTTTGCATGCTTGTGCATTACATCAACATGCTTGTATGTTTTACGGAACACCAAGAAAATTATCAAGGAAACAAAAATACTGACCGCAGCAATTCCAAAACCGTAGCTGTATGACTGGCTTAATGTGTCGATATAATAATTGCTAAAATCTGTTAAGTTCGTAAATTGGTAACCTCCACCCGAGACAATTGATTGCTGAGCCAATTTGGTCAATTCTTCAGCTTTTCCAAAAACTTCTCCGTTTTCCGTTGCCTTCAGATAATCGTGAGCCATACTCGCAATATTGGCATTATAGGCAAGTCCACCTTTACCAAGTATCCAGTTACTCATAGCTTGAGCAGCTGAAGGTGCAAAGAATGCGCCGATATTGATACCCATATAGAAGATATTGAAGGCTGAATCACGAAACTTGGTGAACTTCGCATCGTCATATAGTTTACCAACAAGTGCTTGTAGATTTCCTTTAAAAAACCCAGTACCTACCGATACTATACCAAGTGAGAGATAAACGAATTCCAATCCTGATCCGGGTTGGGCCAGCATAAAGTACCCGCCAATCATTAATATTATTCCAAGCGTTATGGTTTTTCCAAACCCAAAAAACCTATCGGCAATAAATCCTCCTAGTAATGGAATGAAATAAATTCCAAAAAGAAAAATACCGTAAACTCGTCCGGCCGCTTGAGCGTCCAATCCAAATTTTGCCTGCATAAACAAGATGAAAATCGCCATCATGGTGTAATACCCAAAGCGCTCGCCCATATTGGCAAAGAGGAAAACAAAAAGTCCTTTCGGATGTCCTTTTAACATAATTATAGAATTTTGATTTTAATTTTTTTCTCGATTGCGGGCAAATGTAAATAAAAATTGATGGAGTTGGCTTTTTCTACTGATGAGTTATTGACATACTCTTTTGATACTCTTTAGTATCCATGCTAACTTTAGGTTATTGGATGCCATTTTTAGAATGATTCCAAATTTGAGTGACAACCACTTTAGACGCTGAATATTATAGATTGTATTTGTATTAACTTCAAACCTTGAATTAATGATGCTGTCTCAAAAGTTAGTAAAAGATTATAAATCATTTTATTTCCTTCTGTGCAACTCTGTGGCTTCTTTGTGTTCCTCTGTGTAATAGCTTGCTAAATTATACCACAAAGTCGGCCAAAGTAGGCACAAAGTTCACAAAGACTTTTGAGATAGCCTCATACTTTTTTCAATTAAATTTACATCGAGTGTAATTTTTTTAAACCCACATCGTCATACCACTAGAATGACTGCAGAAGAATTCAAATCCCGGTTGCTGCCGGTTAAAAATAAATTGTTCCGATTGGCTTTGAGCCTTTTGGTGAACAGGCAGGAAGCGGAGGATATTGTTCAGGATGTTTATTTAAAAATGTGGGATATGCGTAATGATCTTTCAAAATATAAAAGTACCGATGCCCTGATGATGACCATCACCCGCAACCAATGTCTTGATAAATTAAAGTTGAAAAAGAACAAAGCAGTCAGTTTAAACGATGACATTAATTCATATTCAAGAATTGACTTAAATGAGTTTACTGAGCAGATTGATCTGGTTCAGGCAGCTAAGAAATTTATGCTGCAACTACCCGAGCAACAAAAAACAATTATTCACTTGCGGGATGTTGAAGGGTATGAATTTGAGGAGATAGCTAAGATTACAGGATTTGATATGAATTATATCCGTGTAAATATATCAAGAGGAAGAAGAAAAATAAAAGAATCACTAATAAAATTGCAGCGCTATGATACCAGCAGAAATCCAAAACTTAATTGATAAGTTTTATGCCGGTGATACAACTGAGCAGGAAGAGCAGCAACTTAAATCATTTTTTGACCAGGATGATTTGCCACTGGAATTTGCCTCAGACAAAGTTTACTTTTTAGCAATGCAATCTGCATCTGTTGAAGAACTAGACGATTCATTTGATGACAAACTATTTGCAAAAATCGAGCAAAAGCAACCTGTTAAAACTTTAAAATTATGGAACTACAGTTTGTCGGGAGTTGCCGCAGCGATACTCATCTTCCTGGCTGTGTGGTTTGGTACTGATCTGCTTCAGACCAATAAAGTTTATGGAACTATTGATGATCCGCACATCGCTTTTGCTGAAACTCAAAAAGCATTGGATGAAGTATCAAAGAAATTAAACAAAGGCATTCGGCCAGCAAAGAAAACGGTAGAGAAAGTTGAATCAAATATCAAAAAAACCGGAGAAGTAAGAAAAATAAACGAATCGCTTAAAAAGACCAAATCAATCCAAAAAATTGATGAAGCAAGTGAATTGTTAAAATCATTCAGTAAAGTTTATGTCAATTATGGCAAATCATAGAATTAATAACTATAAAAGAATCCAACCATGAAAAAATTAGTAATTGTATTAACAGTTTTTGCAGTCACTCTGGTAGCCAGTGTAAGTGCCCAGACTGCAATAGATGACCTCTACAAAAAATATGCAGGTGAAAAAGGTTTTACCAGCATTAACATATCGCCTGAGATGTTTGGCTTTTTATCAGCACTTGATATGAATGACAGCTCAGAAAAAGCAAAGGAAGCCCAGGATGTTGTAGATCAGCTTAGTGGTTTGAAAATGCTTGTTTACGAACCAGAAGGAAAAAGTAATGAAGCCTTTTTACAAGAAGTCAAAGCCTTGACAACGACGAAAGGGTATACCGAAATGATGTCAGTGGACAGCGAAGACGAAGTCGTAAAATTTCTAGCAAAAAAAGGCCCTGACGGCAAAGTACTTGAATTATTGATGATTGTTCTTGATGATGAAGAAGCAGTGATTATGAGCATGACAGGGAACCTTGACATGAAATCAATCCAACAAATCTCAAAATCATTGGATATTGATGGTATGGAAAACCTGAAAAAAATTGAAGAATAAACATTAACAAGTAATTGAAATGAAAAAAATCACAATCATATTATCGTTTTTATTCCTGTTACCTATGCTAAATCAGGCGCAGGATAGGGACATGAAGAAATTATTTAACCAGTATAAAAACAGACCTGGTTTTGAATTGGAAATTGAAGATTCGGACATTGATATGGATATTGATGGAGACTTCGATATGCTTAATTTTCTTGATAAAGTTGAAAACTTCTATATCCTGAATTTTGAAATGAAGAAGGGTAATCAAGATGACCTTGATGCCTTCAAAAATAAATTGGAAAAACTAATCGCTAAGAAAGAATTTAAATCAATGATTGATATATCGAGCGATGAAGTGGTTCGGATATTAACCAGGAAAAATAACGACAAAACTTCTGACTTTCTTTTGATTACTGAAGGAGATGATGAAGCAATGTTTTTCTGGGCAAGCAGTGAATGACAATTGATAAAATTAAATTAAACTTCATCAAAGGCAGGAGGGAAGATCACTTTTCCTTTAATATTATCAAGGCTCCCCTTTACAAGTTCTAATACCATAAACGCATCATCCGGAGCAGGAAAGGGTGACTTAATGTTCCAATTGGAGGCTTTTTGAAATCCTAATTTTGGGTAGTAGCTGGGGTGTCCCAATACAACAACAGATTCATGACCTGCATCTTTGGCCATTTGCAGTCCATAAATAACAAGCAGTTTTCCAATACTTCTTTTTTGATATTCAGGTAAAACAGCCATTGGTGCAAGGGTAAGTGATTGATAAACCTTAGTATTGTTTTCAATAGTAACCTGCGTAAACAAAATATGCCCAATAATTTCATCACCTGATTCAGCAACAATCGATAATCCCGGATCAAAAGCTTTTAATTTTCTCAATTCTTCAACCAGTTTTCCTTCGGCTTTACGTTGACGAAATCCAAACATTAACTCAAAATGGGCTCAAAATGGAAATATTAATTTTAAATTGATCAACTAAAAATGGCAAAATGGACAGAACCAATTAAAAAGACCAAACTTAGCTTAAAATGGCCAAATACAACTAAAAAAGTCGTTCATTTGAATGACGAAGAACCGACAACGTGACTGAACCCTGTATTCGCGATCCAATGCCATTCGACATTATTTATTTACCAGCACCACGAAGACAGGAGGCATTTCTTG
>CAVWXM010000031.1:0-79521 GCA_963759045.1 uncultured Bacteroidia bacterium | reverse complement strand
CGGTGTACGCCCCTCGAGCTCCACGCGTTCCACCTGCAGGCCCGGGATGTCGCGCGCGGCACCACTCCTCGATCAGCGTGGCGGCGCGGTCCATGTGTCCGTTCTCCTTCCACTTGGAGTCGAACATCGGGGACTTGTTGGGGATGCTCACGTACTCCTCGAGCGTCGGGTAGATCTCCTTCTCCCAGACACGCTCGATGAGCTCGTTGGCGGTCTTGACGTCCAGCTTGGGGGTGGTTTTGGCGCTGCTCATGGCGCCCAGGATAACCGCGCGGGGCCGAAAGCGCCTCCGGGGCCGCCGGGTTTCAGGAGTCACGCCCCGGGCCGGCGGGACCGGCGCCGCAGGTGAACAACGGCCACGATCAGGGCGATCAACACGATCGGCACGGCGATCGGTGCGAAGAGCGACATCACCGACAGGAGCGAGGCCCCCAGGGTCTCGCCCGTGGACACGCCCGCATTGGCCGTCCCGGCCGTGGTGGCGCTCGAGGCGACGCGTGCGCCAGATCGGATCCGCCGATGCCGATATTGACGATATTACGGACAGGTTTGCCCGTGTATCCCAGCCAAAGACCGCTGCGAACCTGCTCAGAAAAAACCGACATTCTGTCGAGAACGGCATGGACATCGGCCACCACGTCCACGCCGTCAAGCATGATCCTTTCGTCTTCAGGTGCGCGCAAGGCCGTGTGCAGCGCGGCTCTGCGTTCGGTCACGTTGATAAGTTCGCCTTGAAACATGGCCTGGATACGCTCGTGCAAACCGCACTCGTCAGCAAGCCTGATCAGCAAGCGCATGGTCTCGTCAGTCACCCGGTTTTTTGAATAATCCAGGTAAATGCCGGCGGCATCGATCACGAACCGCTTACCTCGCAGAGGATCCTCCGCGAACAAGTGACGCAGGTGTAACGGCTGTATCTGTTGATAATGCGCCTGCAGGTCAGCTGAAGCCTATAATGTAGCAGCTTCATTGACAACCGAAAGTGAATATGTTAGCATAAATGATGCGCAACAATTTATAGGTAATATTGAAGGAGGGTCAGAATCTCAAATTATGTTTAAGATAACTGCTGATGGTGACACTCCGGATGGATATAGTGCCAATTTTACTTTGGAATTAACAGCAGATCACAACATTAGTGGAGGCGGAGATTTTTATACGATTGTTGGTCAAAAACCCGTCCTGGTCCTAAATTTATCAAACGATAATACAGCTTCTGATTCTATTGCTCATTGTATGAACATGCTTCAGGTAGGTGCCGATTATGCGACCGAATTACCTGAAGAACGTGATGTATACCAATCCATTTTTATTATTCTTGGTGTTTATCCTGATAATAACGCACTAACAGCTGAACAGGGCGATGACCTTGCATCATTCCTTGATAATGGAGGCGCTATTTATATGGAAGGTGGCGATGCATGGGCGTTTGACGACCAAACTGCTGTACATGATATGTTCTTTATTAACGGTGTTGTTGATGGAAGTGATGACCTTTCAACCATTGTAGGCGAGCCGGATGGTTTCTTGTATGGTTACAATTTTGAATATAATGGCGCAAATAATTATATCGACCACATTGAAGCTCAAGGCGATGCTACGCTTTTAATGAGTAATGAAGATCCGATGTATGGTGTTGCAGTTTCTTATCAAAACGAGACCTACAAAACCATTGGAACATCAATAAGCTTTTCAGGTTTAACTGATAATGAATCTTATTCAAAGGCCGGTATGATGGCTGAAATATTAAGCTTCTTCAATATTGGGTTTACATGGACGGATATCAATGAAACAATTGTAACAACAATTGAAGCCTCAGCTTATCCTAATCCGTTCAGTAACCAGGTTACCATTGAATTTGCTCTGAGTGAAAGTTCACAAGTGTCACTTGATATTTTTGATTTAACAGGAAGAAAAGTAAATACATTGGTAAACGAAACTTTAAACCAGGGAAATCATAAATACCAATGGAATGCAACAGACAACAGTGGATTTGTTATGCAACCCGGTATTTATTTCTATAGCTTGCAATACGGTGATCAGGTTGTAACTAAAAAACTGATTCTGGCGAAGTAATTTTATCTTTAAATTAAAATATTGAACTGCCTGCTTGTTTCAAGTGGGCAGTTTTTTTAATTTCTATAGTCTAAAAATATCGTTTAACTCAGAGGAAACCGGGTGGGATGTGCGCAAGCTGACAAAGAAGTCCCCCGTGATGGAACTCCAACTATTATTTAGTTTGAGTGATTACACCCCCTAAAGTTCCCGCCAGGGGACAAACTTGTTGCTATATTAAATACGTAATTTTCTCCCCGCCAACCAGCGGGGAGACCAGAGGGGTCATCTCACCAGCATCACCGTTCCCGTTTTCACCTGTGTTTCCGTTCCGGTTGAATGGGCCGTATAAACAATCCGGTAAACATAAGTGCCCTGTGGTGCGGTTTTGCCTTTGTGTTTTCCATCCCATCCCTGTTCAATGTCAGATGTTTCAAAGATCAGTTCACCCCATCGGCTGTAAATGGAAAGGTGGTAGCTGTTTACATAATCATAGCGCCGGATTGGTTTGAACTCATCATTCAAACCATCGCCGTTTGGTGAAAAGGCATTGGGCATCCAGAAGGGTTCACCGCCCAAACAGGATGGTTACCGAATCGGTGGATTTGCATTGCTCGGTTGAAGTGACAAAACTGAATACAACCCTTCATCGTGTATTTGAATGAGCATCGGTAGTGTCGTCTGTGTTCCAGAGGTAGCTTTCGTATCCGCTGTCCTGCTTCGAGGATAAAACCCGGTTCGGCGTAAATGGTATCTTGATCCTGAAAGCTGATTTGTGGATGTGGGATGAACAATGAGGTCAACCGGATTTATTTTTTCACAACCTACTGAATCGCGTACTATTAAAGTGTATTGCCAGCATGTGCAACCGTGGTATTACTAATTTGTAAGGTCTTTTTCTTCGCTGTAAAACCCATTTGGCCCTGTCCATTCAAAAGTTTGTTGCCGACTCCCCCCATAAACAAAAGGTGCCAGGTAGGTATCTTCCCCCTCGCAAACCTCTTCTTTGTTACCCATAAATATCTCAATCTCGGCATAAACCCTAACTTTGCCCAATTGATAATCAACCCGATTGACTTCCTCCATGTTTTCATTGTAAAAAACACTTTCGCCGCCGGTCGTGATCCAGTCGATGTCGGTATAAGACTTCTGTTTTGGACGCAAAAACCAGATCGATAAACGTGGTGTTGTCTTCGAGTGTTGTGGCTGTTGTGTCCTCCCAGCTAATTACTTCCATCCGTTCCAGGAACAATGCTTGCCTGTAAGTTGGTTCCAGTTCAGGATGCACGTTAATAATAACCGATCGCAATTGTAAATGGGCAGTATCGTATGAAAGTGTTACATGGAATTTAAAGATATCGCTAAAATTATTCAGCTCTAAAGGCACGACGGCTGCATCACCAATGCAGGTGGTATCACTTCCTGCCAATGCCTCTATCAATTGTGAAATAACCTGTCAAGTTCAACTGTAAAAGCGGTATCGCAACCATAATCGTCTTTTACAATACAGCTATACGTTCCTGCAGTTAAATTTGTAAATAGTCCGTTATCTGTTTGAAATGACGATCCGTTATTAATGGAATAGTGGAGTTGGCCATTTCCAATACTGGCAGCGATATCAATCTGTCCATTGGAAAGGTAGTCGATTTCAGGTATTGTAATTACCGAACTAACGTCCGGCCCGCCTTCATTGTAAATAATCACAGGGTTGTTTTCATAAACGGTTTCACAATCCGACTGATCTTTTACCCTGATAAAATAATTACCGGCTGTAAGTCCCGGAAAAACATTGTCAACCATTTGCCATGAACTTCCATTATCAATTGAATAGAGCAGGTCGTCGGTTGCCCCGGACCAGGCGTTAATCTCTATCTGACCATTGTTTAGACTGCAATGCGAATTTTCAACCATCACCTCATTAATTTGTATATCACCGGCATCAGTGATAGTAAATGGTTCAGAAATTGTTGTACAGTTATGTCCATCATGAATATGCAAAAAGTAATTTCCAACAGGTAAATCTTCAATATCCAGCGTATTTGAAATCAGGTTACCATCTGCATCGAACCAGGAATAGGAAAGCGGTTCTTCGCCATATACCATAAGTCCTGTGATTTTACCGTTGCTACCTCCACAAGAGGTTGGTGTGATTACCAGGCTATTTTCATCAATGACCGGAGGAGGAAATAAGCCAACATAAATACTGTCGATTCCGGCACAGGTTTCATCATTGGTTACCTGAACCCAGTACCAGCCTGTATCCGATACCGTAATCTCAAAAATATTTTGCCCGAAGTGCCCTGTGCTCCAGGTGTACATTCCATCTTCGTTACCCGCATTGAGCTTGATTTCATCTATTTCACATTTAAGTGTATCGGGCCCGAGGTTGGGGACAGGAGATTGGGTAATGGTAACAACCCTGGATGTTTCTTCAACCCGGCTATTCGGATACCTGACAAATACCGAAACTTCAAATTCACCTCCTTTTGAAAACTGGTGAACTGGGTTAAGATCGTAGGAGATACTATCTACACCAGAATCAGGATCATTAAAGTTCCATTTTATATAGGCTGGTTCAGGGATAAAATTAGACTGGAATTGAACAGGATAACCACTGCAATAACCTTCCCACTCGAAGCGGAAGAGATAGTCGAGGAGCATATTGGGGAGATAGATTGTTGTTTCTCGTCCTTGGTTGTCAAAATCAAGATGCACTTCATCAATCTTAAAATTACAATCTGTTCCTTTTCTCCAGGGCTGCTGTATAACACTTAAATATTCTTCTTGTGAGTGAGAACAGTATATCCTTCCATCACGGGCTAATTTCATACTTGATGCAGGGCCCGTACCAATAAGAACACGATTGTCGTAAAATTTTGCAGAGTCTTCATAGTACTGCAAATCCATCTGATATATGTCATAGTCTACTCCTCTCTCTATCTGTTGATTGAACAGATAAGTATAAGTATTTTGAATCTGGAGAAAACTCGACACCCCAAGGGGGCCTTATTAGACCGACATCTTCATACTTAAACCTTATAGTATACAATAACTCTATTTGACCTGTAGAATGGTTGAAGTTACATATCTCAAACTCCGGTTTTCTGGATTCTATTCCAGCTCCACGAAAAGCAGCAACAAGTCTTTTTTTATCATGTGAAATCCCGATTTCACCATTAACATAACCATTATCTCTTTCTATTGCCGGACTATAAACACCATTGTGATTTAAGCCAGTTTCAGTTAAAAGAAACGAAGTGTATCTTGCTTCGTATAAATTTCTTGTGACTATCCAAACATCTTTCTTGTTCTTGTGTCGTACAGCGTAAATTTTTTCTGTAGCATCCCATGCGTCTTCTAATAAGATATCTTTTTCCGATGTTACTCCTCCCAATCCATTGTCAAGATGGAGATCAATAACCGAGTAGTAAAGTCCGTAATCAGATGAAGCATCCTCCCAATAATTTGTTACAAATAAATAATAAATGCGATTATTTCCAGGTTTCTTTAATAATAGAGTTCCTTCTGTGGCACCTGGTAAATCTATTAGATCACCATTAAGCATAATTTCTTTATCACGGTTGTAAATATAATTACCATCCGATGCAATGAGAAAATTACCTAATGAATCACAAATATTGCCAGTTGCCAAGAATTGATGAAAAAAGCCAGGGATCGCAATAGGAACACCAGTATTAAAATCTAAACCTGCATAGTCCCCAAAGTACCAAAGGTTTGCTTCGTTTTGTGCATGAGAGGAAAAAGAAAAAGTAAAAAGCGAGAGAAGTATAAAAATTATTTTGACCAACTTTTTCATTACTATAAAAGTAAGCAATAAAATATGGCAGGTCAATTTAACCGGTAAATGAAAAATTAAATACAACCAAAAACTGGCTTTGTCAATTGGTGATATTCAGTTATATTTTTGTTTAATAGTAAATGTTGATCATCATTCAATTTGTTTCAGGATGCATAACCAAATCAAATAGAATTTTTGTGCTGGAATGTGATGGCTGGTAGGCGGATATCCGCGCAGCAGTGAGTTGGTCAGGCTGTAACAAAAAAACTGATCCAGGCCAGATAACTTTTTATTTGAAAACCCTGTCGTATAATCATCAGAATTTAGTCCCTTTTTTATACTGTTTATAAATTAACAATAAAAACAAAAGTCTGTTATTTCAGCCATGTTAAAGTGCTAATTTTGTACATAATTAAACCTAAAACCCATGGACAAATTATTTAGAAAAGACGCATTTAATTATCATGCACTGGGGCGACCTGGCAAGATAGAAGTAGTACCCACCAAACCTTATACAACACAACGTGACTTATCGCTTGCCTACACTCCTGGTGTGGCTGATCCTTGCCTTGCAATTCATAAAAATAAGGACGATGTTTATAAATATACTGCCAAAGGAAACCTTGTTGCAGTAATTTCAAACGGAACTGCAGTGCTTGGACTTGGAAACATCGGTCCGGAAGCTGGAAAACCGGTGATGGAAGGCAAAGGTTTACTTTTCAAAATATTTGCCGATATCGATGTATTTGATATTGAGATTGACGAAATGGATACCGAAAAATTGATCCAAACGATCAAGGCCATTGCACCTACATTTGGAGGCATTAACCTTGAAGATATCAAAGCGCCCGAATGTTTTGAAATTGAAGACAGGTTGAAAAAAGAACTCGATATACCAGTTATGCACGATGACCAGCACGGAACTGCCATCATTACATCAGCAGGTTTGTTGAATGCATTGGAGATTGTTGGAAAAAAGATTGAAGATATTAAGATTGTTGTAAATGGTGCCGGTGCATCTTCAAATGCCTGTACCCGACTATATATTAAACTGGGGGCCCGACCTGAAAATATCATCATGCTTGATAGCAAGGGTGTTATTCATAAAGGCAGGACTGATATCAATGAAACCAAAAAGCAATTTGCTATTGATACACCTCTTCGTACACTTGAAGAAGCAATGAAAGGTGCTGATATGTTCCTGGGACTATCAGTAGGAAATGTTGTTAATAAAGAAATGTTACTTTCAATGGCAGATAATCCAATCGTTTTTGCACTTGCCAATCCTAACCCTGAAATTGGATATGCTGAAGCGATGGAAACAAGAGATGACCTTTTAATGGCAACAGGACGTTCCGATTTTCCAAATCAGATCAACAATGTCTTAGGATTTCCATTTATTTTCAGAGGAGCACTTGATGTCAGGGCTACTGAAATTAATGATGAAATGAAACTGGCTGCGTCAAAAGCACTTGCTGAATTGGCTAAAGAGCCAGTACCGGAAGAAGTAAACATTGCCTTTAAAATACAGAACCTGAAATTTGGACGTGATTACATCATTCCAAAACCAACTGATCCAAGACTTATTGAACGGGTTGCTCCTGCTGTAGCAAAGGCAGCAATGGACTCTGGTGTTGCCAGGATTCAAATTGAAGATTGGAATAAATATGCTGAAGATTTACGAAAACGCCTTGGCCTTACCAATCCATTGAAACGGCAAATGAAAGCCACCTGCAAGCGTTCACCAAAACGTATTGTTCTGGCTGATGGTGAAAGATACAAAACCTTAAAAGCGGCTGAAATTGTTTTCAACGAAAAACTGGCTGAACCAATATTACTTGGAAACGAGGAAGAAATACGCAAGCTAATAAAGGAAAACGAACTGGAATTAAATGGTGTGACCATTATTGATCATCGTTCGGTTGGTGAAAAGAAAAGGAGAGAGGAATTCGCAAATTTACTTTTTGAAAAAGAACGTCGCAATGGCATGACAATGATCCGTGCTTTGGAGTCAGTCAAACACAGGCATTATTTTGGACCAATGATGGTCGAATTTGGTTATGCTGATGCTGTCCTGGTAGGTTTGACACATAATTATGCCGATTCAATCAAACCCGCCTTACATGTTATTGGAAAGAGGCCAAATCTAAGAACCGTTAGTGGTATGTATATCATTAACACTAAGGACGAACCCTATTTTTTAAGTGATTGTACAGTTAATCAGAATCCGAATGCAGAAGACCTTGTGGATATTACACTTCAAACAGCAGAGGAGGTTAAAAGGTTTAAAATTGAACCCAGAATTGCAATGCTTTCACATTCTAATTTTGGATCGGTAGATTCAACCGTTTCACACTTGATTCAAAAGGCGGTAAAAATTATGCACCGCGATCATCCTGAATTAATTGTTGATGGTGAAATGCAGGCAAACATAGCTTTTGATACAGAAATATTGCAAGAAAATTATCCATTCTCAAAGCTTAAAGATCAGCCGGCTAATACATTGATATTCCCTACTCTCGCAGCTGCCAATATCTCCCAAAGATTAAT
Source organism: uncultured Bacteroidia bacterium (assembly GCA_963759045.1). Classification (GTDB taxonomy): domain Bacteria; phylum Bacteroidota; class Bacteroidia; order Bacteroidales; family F082; genus JAADID01. Next base: position 71,117 of record CAVWXM010000031.1, on the reverse strand, counting down.
CACGGTAGCAACAAAACATGAAGTAATAGGGCCAATCCTTAATGGTATGAACAAGCCTGTTCATATATTAAGAATGGGCAGTAGTGTGGACGAAATTGTAAACATGGTCATGATTGCTGTGATGGATGCCGCAAAAAAGGATGAATTATAAGCAATAACAGGTATTAATATTTAAGCAGCCTTTGAAATTTATAAAGTTTTAAAGGCTGTTTTTTTGTAACTTGCAACTACTTGTATGCGAACAATTCCACAATTATTCGAAGACAGCTGTCGGCGTTTTCCCGATAATCCCCTGATCTATGAAAAAACGGGTGAGCAGTATCAATCAATATCTTACCAGGAGCTAAAGAACAGTATTTACTTGCTATCTGCTGAATTAATTAGTCAGGGTATTCAAAAAGGAGATAGGGTTGCATTATTGGCAGAAGGAAGTAGTAAATGGCTAGTCGCTGAATTAGCAATACTATACATCGGTGCTATCTCGGTACCACTTTCAGTAAAAATCAGTGAGCCAACGGAATTGCTTTTCAGAATTTCTCATGCAGGATGCAAATATATTTTCGTTTCAAACGAGTTATTACCAAGAATTCGAAGCATTGAATCAAAGCTAAGCTCACTCAAGCGCGTTTTTGTATTTGATGCCGGTAGTAAACTTATGGACAATGAGGTAGCTTATGAAACATTACTTGAAAAAGGAAAGCTATCACTTAAAGAAATTCAATGCCGAAATTGAAAAGAGGCGGAAAAAAGTTACTGAAGATGATCTGGCTAACATTAGCTATACTTCAGGAACTACAGCTGATCCAAAAGGAATAATGCTTTCCCATCGTAATTATACCGCAAATGTTGAACAGGCCTGCTCACTTTTTGAAGTCCCGGAATGGTATACAACTCTGCTTAATTCTCTCATGGGATCATTCATTTGCACATACTGTTGGATTGTATGTATTGATTAAAAATGGGGCAAGTATTGCAGTAGTTGAGGCAGGTAAATCACCTATGGAACGCTTGCGTAATATCCCTAAAAATATCAAAGAGATCAAACCGGTTTTTCAACTTAGTGTTCCGGCAATTGCGCGCAGTTTTAAAAAGAATATCGAAGCAGGTATTAAAGCAAAAGGTAAATTCACTGAAAAACTTTTTTACCTGGCACTTAAAACAGCATATGTTTATCATGGTAATGCATTTGATAAAAAATCAATCGGAAGAATACTTACTTGGTCCTGTTAACTGGTTATTCGATAAAATCATTTTTAGTAAGATCCGTGAAAATTTTGGAGGTAGACTTCAATTCTTTATTGGAGGAGGTGCGTTGTTAGATATCGAATTGCAACATTTCTTTTATGCCATTGGTATCCCTATGTTTCAGGGTTATGGTTTAACTGAAGCGGCACCGGTTATTTCTTCCAATACACCTTCAAAGCACAAACTCGGAACTTCAGGTTGTGCCGTTGAAAATCTGGAAATCAGGATTCTGGATGAAGAAGGGAATATTTGTCAGCCCGGGAAAAAAGGCGAAATAGTAGTAAGAGGTGAGAATGTAATGAAGGGATATTGGGAAAATGACAAAACAACAAAGGAGGTCTTGAAAGAAGGGTGGCTTTATACCGGAGATTTGGGTTATCTTGAAAAAGATGGTTTTCTGCATGTTCTGGGTAGGTTTAAAAGCTTGCTTATTGGAAATGACGGCGAAAAGTATAGCCCTGAAGGTATCGAAGAAGCATTGGTTGATCATTCAGCATATATCGACCAATGCATGTTATATAATAACCAAAATCCATTTACTGTTGGTTTGATTGTTCCATCAAAAGTAGCCCTGCTCAATTACCTGGCGTCGAAATCCATAGAACCACAAACTGAAGAAGGCATAAATGCTGTTATCAACCTGATTAGAAGGCGAAATCAAATCATTTCTCCCCGGAGGCGAACATGAGAATATGTTTCCTTCTCGATGGTTGCCTGCCACAATAGGCATTTTAAACGAGGGCTTTACAGAAGAAAATGGCATGATCAATTCAACACTTAAAATGGTCCGAAGTAAAGTAACTAATCATTATACAACATTAATCAAATATTTATATTCGCCCGATGGTAAAAAGACGAAAAACCAAAAGAATTTTGTTGCAATTAAAAAGTTTATTAAATCATTCGTAAGACGATGAATCATTACAAAGGAATGAAACGAAGTCATAAAATAATTGTCGGGCTAGTTTTTGTATTGGCGATTATCATGATTGTAATGCCTGATTATGCCATCAGGGCATTGTGGTATCAAATGCCTGGAATTGACGATTATAAAATATTCCACAACCGGGTTGTAGAAGCAGGTAAAGGTCAGCCCTGGGAGATAGCCCATGATTACAACCGTGCGCAACTTCCCGATGAGATTGTAAAAGATATAGCCAGCTATGACCCGGTTGCTTTCCTGGTTATTCAGGACAATAAGATCGTTTACGAAGAATACTGGGATGGATACAATGCACAATCTATTTCAAATGCTTTTAGTGCTACAAAAGGCATTGTTGGATTGTTAGTGGGCGCGGCAATTGATGATGGCCATATAAAAAGCCTCGACCAGAAAGTGGCAGACTTTATTCCTTCTTTTGCTCAGGATGATAGAAAGTACGTCAGCATCAGGGATTTATTAACTATGAGTTCAGGCCTTGATTGGGATGAAGCATATGCCAGTTTATTTTCTCCTACAACTGAATCATATTATGGAACTGACTTAAGAGGAATGGTTAATGGAAGTAAACCAGTTAAAGAGCCTGGTAAACATCACTATTATAGCAGTCTTGACACGGAAACATTGGCATTAGTCATCCTAAATGCAACAGGCAAAACAATCAGTAAATATGCGTCTGAAAAATTTTGGAAGCAAATTGGTGCTGAACAAGATGCACTCTGGTGTCTTGATCATGAAAATGGATTGGAAAAAGCATATTGTTGTTTTAACAGCAATGCACGGGATTTTGCAAGATGGGGTCAATTAATTTTGAATAACGGAAAATGGAATGGTAAACAACTTATATCAGAATCATATTTAAATCAAGCTATTTCACCGGCAGATTATTTGATTGATGAGTTTGGAAACGAAGTTGATTATTATGGATTTCAATGGTGGATTATTAACTATAAAGGATATAATATACCCTATATGCGTGGCATATTAGGACAGTATGTTTTTCCTATTAAAGAGAAGAATGCCGTTGTGGTTCGCCTGGGCCATAAGCGAAGTGATGAATTGATTGGCCCAAATAGAAAAGATATTTATATCTACCTGGATGCTGCATTTCATATACTTGATCAATAGCCTGTCAAAAAATTAAAATATTACTACATTTGTACAGGTGAAAAAAATCAATAAACCCAATCCTAAAATATTTAGAATGAATAAAATTACTGTAATAGGTGCTGGTAATGTTGGCGCAACATGCGCAAATGTAATTGCACATAAAGATCTTGCTAAAGAGGTAGTTATCGTTGATATTAAAGAAGGAATTGCAGAAGGAAAAGCCCTGGATATCTGGCAAACTGCAGCCATTAATCACTTTAATACACGTGTAACCGGCTCTACAAACGATTACCTAAAAACAAAAGGTTCGGGAGTTATTGTTATCACCTCTGGTATACCACGTAAACCTGGAATGTCTCGCGATGATTTGATCAAAACAAACGCCGGTATTGTCAAAGATGTTACTGAAAAAGCGATTAAATATTCACCTGATGCCATCATTATCGTTGTTAGTAACCCACTCGATGTCATGACTTATGCAGCATATAAAGCCTCAAACAAACCTTACAAAAAAGTTTTTGGAATGGCAGGAACACTGGATACAGGTCGTTATCGTGCCTTTTTAGCAAATGCATTGAATGTTGCACCGGTTGATATTCATGCCCTACTGCTAGGTGGTCATGGAGATACGATGGTTCCGTTACCACGTTATACTTCGGTGAATGGTATACCGGTTACTCAGTTATTAGGAAAAGATGATCTGGATAAAATTGTTGAGCGGACCAAAAAAGGCGGTGGTGAACTTGTAAACCTGATGGGTACATCAGCCTGGTACGCACCTGGTGCAGCAGCTGCACAAATGGTTGAAGCCATTGTTGATGATCAGAACAGGGTAATCCCGGTTTGTGCATACCTTAATGGAGAATATGGTTTTAAAGATGTATATTTGGGAGTTCCTGTTAAACTTGGTAAAAATGGTATTGAAGAAATCATTGAAATTGAGCTTGACAAAGACGAGAAAAAATTACTTAACACATCAGTTGAATCAGTTCGTGATGTGATGAAAGTATTGGATGATATGAAAATATTTTAAGAGCTGCCTAAATCATTAATGGTTGCGATTCTTGTTTAGGCTATAGGCGCCCCACCTGGGGCGCTTTTTTTGTACTATCACCATATCACCATCTTCACCATGATTAATCATGGTGACTCCCGGAACGTTTTAGTTTCCCTGACCTTTAGATCGGGTTGAACACAAAAACCAAAAACCTCATCATTCATTATCTTTGTAAAAAGCATACAGATAATGAAAAAAGTAGTTGTTCTTTCAGGTGCAGGCATGAGTGCCGAAAGCGGTGTAAAAACTTTTCGTGATGATAATGGATTATGGCAAAATCATCGCTTTGAGGATGTCGCATCACCAGTTGCCTGGCAAAACGATCCTGAGCTCGTCTTGGAATTTTACAATCAACGCCGCAAACAATTATTTGAAGTTGAACCCAATGCCGGTCACCTTGCACTGGTAAAATTGGAGAAGGAATACAATGTTCAGGTTGTTACACAAAATGTAGATGATTTGCATGAACGTGCTGGATCAACAAATGTGATGCATTTGCATGGCGAATTAAAGAAAGTTAGAAGCACTATTGATCCCAACCTGATTTATACACTTGATCATTGGGAATTAAAATTAGGAGATACATGTGAAAAAGGATCTCAACTAAGGCCGCATATTGTTTGGTTTGGCGAAGCAGTTGATATGATGGGGCCAGCTGTAGAAGTTGTTGCAAGCGCAGATATTTTAATTGTTATTGGAACTTCAATGGTTGTTTACCCGGCGGCCGGCCTGATTAATTATGTTAAAGATACTGCTCCGAAGTATTATATTGATCCAAAGGCATTCCGGGTTCATGGAATTAATAATCTTGAAATTATTACTAAAAAAGCCGGAGAAGGTGCACCAGAACTGGTTGAAAAACTACTTCAGCAATAATGTATTGCTCAAAAAGGATACAGTTATTTCTACTTTGTTGGGCGAACAGGAAATTGATTGAATATTTTGCTAATGTTTTTTGGTAAGCGTTTGTCTCTTTTATTCAGGTCTTCAGTAACTTCGCCACTGCCAATCCCCTGCCAAACCAGTTTTTTATTCGATAAACTAAAAATGTCAATAATTAAGGTGCCTGTTGTATATGTCTGTTTCGTAAACGGTTGTAGTAGCTATAACCAGGGCCCCTAGCCATAACCATAATATCCTGGTCGACCATAGTATCCCCAGCCACCACCATAACCGGCCCAGCCGTTATAGTGATTGGTATACGACTTGGTAGCTTGTTTTATTATTTAGTAACAACAAAAGTGGAAACGACTAAATCACCGTTTTTCTTTACAAGCTGGTAACCACGCGAATCCATCTCTTTTTTTACTGCCATAATGATGGTTTGTTTATCATAATCATTCACAACTATTATCGTTATGCGTATCCCATGGATAAAGGCTATATGTTTTAAAGGATGTAAAATCGACCTCACGATCCCAATCATTAGTCACTTTAATGCTTTCACATGATATAAGTATCAATGCCAAAATGGGAATTAAAATATTTTTCATTTGCTGTTATTAAAGCAATTAGTGTTCATTTTATTATCCACAAAAATAGCAATAATAAATTGCAGAATTTTTAATTTTCAATTGTTTAGGTTTTAGAATATTTAACATTGGTACTATTGGCAATTAATTATTTTTGCTGCCTAAATAAATGTTGATATGAAGATTGGTTTGAAAGCGTTAACCTTGAGTTTGCTGGTTGTGATGCTGGTTGTTTATAGTGGATGTAAAAAAGAAGAAGAAAATGTTGACCAGATGGCGGTGGACAAGGAAGACATTGAAAATTATGTAGTTGAAAATGGCTTGAATGGTCAGTTTACTGAAAGTGGATTGTACTATATTATTGTAAAATCAGGAAATGATAAGCACCCTACAACCTCTTCAAATGTTACAGTTAAATATAAAGGCTACTACCTTTCAGGTTCTGTTTTCGATGGAAATGACTATTATACATTTAACTTATCAGGCTTAATTGAAGGCTGGAAGGAAGGACTTCAATTCATCGGAGAAGGCGGTGAAATTATGCTATTAATCCCTGGACACCTGGCTTACAATGATGGCGTTCGTGCATTCGATATTACACTTTACAATACCACAAAATAGTAAGGCCAAAATAACCTTACACTAATTAGTGTATGAATTTAAAAATCTATTTGTGCCTATTAATTATATTTTTTGTAACTTGGAGCTGAAAATCGCCACGTTCTTCCTATGTATCAAAAAAATACATTTTTACTTGACAAAGCACGAAAGTTCTGTTCTTATCAGGAGCGGTGCATTTATGATGTGAAACAAAAGCTTATCGAATGGAAGGCTTCTGAAAAAACCATCGAATCAATTATCAGGCAACTTGAAGAAGAAGATTTAATCAATGAAGAACGTTTTGCCGTTTCGTTTGCTGTTGGAAAATTAAGGAATAACAGGTGGGGTAGAAATAAGATTTTCTATGCCCTGATGCAGAAGCATATTCCTGAACTCTATGTACAAATGGGACTGGCTGAGATTGATACCGAGGAGTATTTAGAGATACTTCGCAAAATTCTTCTGACTAAGAAAATCAATGAAAATAACGATTTTCGCCGCAACCAAAAACTGGTAAAACATGTTATGCAAAAAGGTTTTCAGGCTGAACTTGCCTGGAAAATATTGCGTAACGAAGTCTAAACGCTTTCGAATTTCAACATTATTTCAAATAGGCTCATTTTTTTTGTGTAAAAAATTGAACACAAATAGTGTTAAATTTGCACTGAAATAAAAATGAATATGTTTACACCTGAAGGATTAAAAGAATTGTCTAAGAGGCTCGCAGCCTTGAGGAGGTATCTTTGACATCGATAAGAAATTAAACCTTATTACTGAAGAAGAAAAGCAAACACAAGCTACTGATTTTTGGGACGATCCAAAAAAAGCCGAAATTTTCCTGAAACAAATTAAAGAGAAAAAACGATGGACAGACACTTATGGTGCTGCTGAGGAATGCCTGAGTGATTTGTTGGTTTTAAACGATTTTTTCGAAGAAGGGGAATCGAGCCAGGATGAGATGGATAGGCAGTACAAAAAGGCAAACAAGCAAATTGCTGATCTGGAGTTTCTCCAGATGCTATCAGCTCCTGAGGACAAATTTAATGCAGTATTAAAAATAAATCCAGGCGCCGGGGGAACAGAAAGCCAGGATTGGGCCGAAATGCTGATGCGTATGTACATACGCTATGGCGAACGCAACAATTTTAAGGTTCGTGAACTGGATTACCAGGAAGGGGATGTTGCAGGAATAAAATCAGTAAGTCTTGAGTTTGATGGTGATTTTGTGTTTGGTTATTTGAAAGGAGAAAATGGTGTTCACAGGCTGGTCCGCCTATCACCATTTGATTCAGGCAATCGCCGTCATACATCATTTGCTTCGGTTTATGTTTATCCGATTGTTGACGATGAGATTGATATCGAAATCAATCCCGCTGATATTAGCTGGGATACTTTCCGCTCAAGCGGGCCGGGTGGGCAAAATGTAAATAAGGTGGAATCTGCAGTACGGCTGCGTCACGAGCCTTCCGGTCTCGTTGTGGAATGCCAGGAAACCCGTTCCCAGGGACAAAATCGTGATAAAGCAATACAAATGCTTAAGTCGCAATTGTATGAAATAGAAATGCGTAAAAAGCGGGAAGCGCAAGCAGAAATTGAAGGAAACAAGAAAAAAATCGAATGGGGCTCGCAAATACGGAATTATGTATTGCATCCATATAAAATGGTAAAAGATTTACGGACAGGCGTTGAAACCTCTAATGTGCAGAATGTACTTGATGGCGACATTGACGAATTTTTGAAAGCATTCCTGATGGAATTTGGAAGTCAGAACTAATAAAAACCACAAAAATGAAACACTTAATACTTATTCTATTAGCATCCCTGGTAAACTATACCGGGATATCACAGGAATTCAGTTTTATGTACGATGGTATCGAACGATCATATATTGTATATGTTCCTGAATCCACCAGAGAAACAGATAACCCAATGGTGATCAATATGCATGGCCTTGGTTCAAATGCCATTCAACAACAGTTTTATTCTCAATTCGATTTAGTGGCCGATACTTCCGGCGCTATTATTGTCTATCCGAATGGTGTAGATAATCAATGGAACATTTATTCAGATAACGGTGTTGATGATGTTGGCTTTATATCGGCCTTGATCGACACCATGGCAGCAAATTACAGCATCGATTTAAACAGGGTTTATGCTACAGGTATGTCGATGGGAGGATTTATGAGTCACCGCCTGGCATGCCAGTTAAACAATAGAATAGCAGCTATCGGACCAGTTGCAGGTACATTGGCTTATCCATTCTGTTCGCCCGAAAGAGCTGTTCCGGTTTGTCATATTCATGGTACTGCAGACGAAACTGTACCTTATTCATTGGTACCGCCAACTATTGCCTTTTGGGCTGGTATAAATGGTTGCAGTGATTCAGTGGTTGTTAATCTGCCGGATATTGACCCCGATGACCAATCTACAGTTACATTAACAACTTATTCACCCTGTGATGATGATGTTGAGATCCTGCTGTATACAATTAACAATGGTGGCCACACCTGGCCGGGAGCACCTATTAACATCGGTGTTACAAATTATGATATCCATGCAAGTGCTGAAGTTTGGAAGTTTTTTTCAAAATACACCCTGCCCGATTGGGTGGGCCTCTATGATCATTCATTAACTGCTGGCAGCTTGAAAATATACCCTAATCCTGTTGTGCAAAATGCTGTAATTGAATTACCAGAATCACAAAACAACAGCTGGATTTTATACATCAAAGATATTTCAGGCCGAATAGTAAGGCAAGAAACATTCCACAGCAGCAATAAAATTGCTTTTGTCAGAAATAACCTTAAAAGCGGTATTTACATAGTAGAACTTTCTTCAGGTGAAACAGTCTTGCGGGAAAAAGTTATTTTGAAATAAGCTTCTATAAACCCTATTTTTTTGAAATATTTGGATTTTCTGTTTTTACATGAAGGTCTAATTGAGGGAAAGGTATCCTGATATTATTTGTAATAAAATTTCTATTAATGTTCTTTCTGATATCACTTTTAACCTTTTCGATTCGAAAAACATGCTCGCTAAAAAACAATACCTGGAAATCTAACGAAGAGTTATTGAAGTCAACAAACCTCGCTTCAATGGAAGTTTTATTATCAATTTCGGGGTGTTCCAAAGCACTTTCCTCCAATACTTTAATAACCAAATCTACATCGCTTCCGTAAGCTACGCCGACGGGAATCCTGAAACGGGTTTTTTTTGTTTGGTGGCTCCAGTTGATCACTTTATTATTCGTGATTAACGAATTGGGTATAATAATGGAAATTTCATCCCGGTTTAACGCTTTGGAAGTTCTTAATCCAATATTTTGAATTTTCACTATATCACCATCAATCTCCAGAATGTCTCCTACTTTTATTGACCTTTCAGACAAGTAGAAATGATGCCCGAATCTAACATCATTGAATGTTTGCTGCAAACCCAATCCAATACCAACCAGCAAAGCTGCATAATTCGTCGTATCCCGGAAGACCGATATATAGTTGCTGCAGCGGTTGTGTTTTCCCATTCAGATAGGTTAAAACATGCGTCCCTACCTCATGTGCAATTAATGCTTCAACCCTGGCTGCCGGTATTTTTGTTCTGCGCTCCGATAAGAAGGTTTCCCTTAGAAACCATCAGTCCCGATGATATCCTCTCGCACCATAACTTTTGTGCTTAAATCAGGCAGGGTTTTCCGAAAATAGTCCAATTCAATTTTAGCCCTCTGGGCAAACGTTTTCGCATCAATTGAATTACCTGTTGATTCGTCCCTGCTACGGGGAGAAAGCTGTTCCAAAAGTTCTTTTGCGATTTTCAGCAAAGTGTCATCAACCCGTCCATATAGCTGCAAGCTACCATATAAAAAACGTGGTGTTCCTATGTCAATAAGCATGGTAAACTTGCGGTCAATTTCAAGTTGTCTTTCCCTGAATAATTGAGCCAGTGTAGGATCCTCAATTCGTTCAATAGGAATTTTGAAAAGCTCCCGTTTTAGCAATAGAAGGGTCAACAGGAAGTGGACGATAGATAAACTGCGGGGAGGTGCTAAACTGTTTTCGTTTAAATGCTGACCAGGCTTCTTTATTATTTGTTGGTGTAACTTGAAGCAGGAAATCAAAACCATCAGAGATTACAGCCAGTTGCCGATCTACATCCCAAACTGCTTTCACCATACTCCGGCGCCCTAATGATTGAAAGTTTGGTGGTCGGAAAGGAGTATTTTTACGTGTGAATTCGAAAAAACTATTTTTAAGTGCCCTGGAAAACCCCTTTTTTAGTTTTTGGTAAATCAATGGAAAAACCTGATCTGTTTCGTTATTAAAGTAAATGGGGCTGACTTCAATACCTATCTGGTGAATTCCAAGTTTGGCTGCCTCGGCGGGTGAAATTAACGCAGGTAGTCCGGGTGGGGAAATTCTTGAAGATGAAACAATATTTACCTCCGCACTCTTCTTTGCGAATTTTAATCTTTTTTAAGGATCGCTCAAGGGTTTCGATCGTCGATAAAATTTCCGATTTCTTAGTTCGGATAATTTTAAATTCACCGTTATAAGTTGGAACTTCATTTTCCATCATCCTCTTTAGCCGAAACCCAGACTTCCACTATCAGAAATGAACCAAAACTTTCTTTTAAAGTCTTAGCTATACTTTTTACCAGCAACGATAGTTGCTTGTGTTGTTTCCTGCTTTCAGTTGCTGTTAAATAGGATGCCTCACCGGTTATCAAACCATCAGATAGCGAATTTTTATCTCCTAACCGTAAGCGGTAAACACAAAGAAAGGGTAATTGCCTGTCAATGTGCACACGTCCCCATTCAGGAAGAGTTCGCCGCACCTGTTTATTGTCGCTTAACTCGTGCGCATATCTCTTCAATTAATGAATCAGATATTGGATCTGGCTTTTCCTTTTTCAATGTGTTTTTAGTTTCTTTAATTCTTCAAGTACTCCCGGAATTGTTGATTGCAATAGCTAATCTAATTTCTTCCATCTGTTGTTGATCCGGTTTTCCTGTCCATTCGTCCATAAAAAACTTTTTGAATTCAACAGAAATAGAACAAGCGGAATCGTGGAAATGTTTGATGAATCCACCTGGAGAATTGTCCGCCTTTGAATTTTATATTTTCCCTAACATCAAGGTGCCTGTTGTTGAAGTTGAAATCATGCAAGTCGGTGATAAAACGATCCACAAGATGTCCCCATTTTGAACGATCCATTGTTCCTGTACCGATGTTAACTTCCGGATTTTCATTCCGTATTGGCAGGTGGGCCATCTGGACCCTCTCTTCTATGGTTGTACGAATGCAAATCAAATACTAACAAAATATCCGAATTGCTTTTCCAATTTACTAAATATTTGGTAAGCATCCTTGTAAAAAGCATCGTATTCTTCCAAAGATCGGGTTACCAATTCCTTAGAAGGTTCATTTTTCCATACCTTCAGTCCCCAGGCATCTTCAGGTTTTTGGTAAACTGCTTTTTCCCGCGGGCGGTTTAAATCTACCTCGAAACGTGATTGGAGGCCGACAATTTGTGTATCACCTATAGTTGTCCATTTTGCCGTGAATGGGTCTTCCTCTCTTAGCCTTTCGTTTTCAGTTAAAGCCACTAGTTCTGTTAATTCTTCCCTGAGCAAATGTCCGTCGTGTATTGCTGTAGCAACAATAGGTCCCGGACTTTTAACAACTTGCCATATTTTATTTTCTTCCATTTTCGATAGTTTATTCTTTATATAGAAATTTATAATAGTTTAAGGTTATAATCGCAGCCAATAAAAGCCATGGCTTTACTGGCAGGATCAAAAAAAAACCGGATGCGAAATGATAAAAAGGAGACTCAAATTTAACATTATAATGATCAACAATATCTACGGTATAAGAACTTATTCTTGAACCAGAAATTCCTCCAAGCTTAACAGCTAGATCATTTGCAAAGGTAACAATTATTAATAAGGCACCAATAATAACCTATTGGTTACTAAATAATTTAGTGTGCAGTTTCCTTTTATATTTTTCATTTTAAATTTCATTATTAAAGTTAGCTATTTGATTTTACATGAAGGTCCAATTGAGGGAAAGGTATCCTGATATTGTTTGTCAATAAACTTTCTAGTTAATGATTCTTTCTGATATCACTTTTAACCTTTTCGATTCGAAAAACATGCTCGCTAAAAAACAATACCTGGAAATCTAACGAAGAGTTATTGAAGTCAACAAACCTCGCTTCAATGGAAGTTTTATTATCAATTTCGGGGTGTTCCAAAGCACTTTCCTCCAATACTTTAATAACCAAATCTACATCGCTTCCGTAAGCTACGCCGACGGGAATCCTGAAACGGGTTTTTTTTGTTTGGTGGCTCCAGTTGATCACTTTATTATTCGTGATTAACGAATTGGGTATAATAATGGAAATTTCATCCCGGTTTAACGCTTTGGAAGTTCTTAATCCAATATTTTGAATTTTCACTATATCACCATCAATCTCCAGTATGTCTCCTACTTTTATTGACCTTTCAGTAAGTAGGATGATACCTGAAACTATATCGTTAAATGTTTGCTGCAAACCCAATCCAATACCAACCAGCAAAGCTGCAGAACCGGCAATTAATAAAGTTACTTTAACACCGATGGTCTCCAGAATGAGCCCAATTGAAAGAACCCATACGATATACTTAATTATTTGAAATATTGCATATGTGTTTCCGATGTCAATTTTACGCGTCTTTTTTCGACGAAAAAGGGTTTTCTTTATGAGCCATAAAATAAGAATGGTGAATAAGACAATTAGTGCAACCGTCACCAAAGTATAGACTTTAATAGAGTATTCCGCGATACTGATTAGTTCAAATTCAAGTATATTTTTTAACGATTCCATTTCAGCGTTCAATTCGTTTTAAATAGCAATTCTCAGTCTGCTTTCTGGAGGATAATATATAAATTAAATGATCACCTGGTAAATTAAATAATAATTTGATTACAATTTAATCTTTCCCAGCCCGTATTCGCTTGATGGATAAAGTATTCCGTTTTTCAATCGAATAAATCGGTAAAGGGATCTTCCAGTAAATCAAGATGACCATCCAGATCAGCATATTCAATATTTGGTCTGCTGAGTGCAAAATGCAGTCCTGCCGAAATACCCAGAGCACATTCATCAATGCAACCAACCATTACTTCCATTCCGGCTGCTTTTGCTACAGAATTAATATGCTGCGATTCCAGTATGCCACCTACTTTCATAATCTTGATGTTGACCATATCAATTAAATCGTTGCTGGCCAATCTAAAAGCATCTTTTAAAGTTTTGATACTTTCATCAGCCATTACCGGAACATCAATATTTTGGGTTACTTCGCCCAATTGTTCTTCTTTTTTCTGTTTTGTGGGCTGTTCCAGAATTTCAATTTTTGCACTTTTTGTTTTATTGATAAATTCAATGGATTCAGCCGGCGTATAACCCTGATTGGCATCGAAGCGAAGCAAGAACTCATCGCCATGTTTTTCACGCAGTTTCATGATTTTTTCAATATCTTCTGCCAAGTTCAATCCACCCTTTAACTTGATGATTGTAAATCCTTTTTTCAAATAATAATTGGCTTGTTCAATGGTTTCGTTTAGTGGTAAAATCCCGATGGTAATGCTTGTCGGAATTTCATTTCTGTAACCTCCCAGAAGCTGGTATAAAGGAAGTTTTGCTTTGCGTGCCATTAAATCATATAGTGCGATATCAACCATGGCCATAGTTGAAGAAGCTTTTGGACATAATTGTTTTAACTGATGCGTGATTCGTGCAATCTGAAATGGAGATTGATCCTTTTAACAATCCAATAATGACCTTTTCAATATTATTGATTACATCTTCCGGAGTTTCTCCTGTAACTTCCATATCAGGTGCAGCACATCCCCATCCGGTTATTCCCTTATCAGTATTTAATTTTAGATATAATGTTGCTGGTTTTGCTCACCGTTTCATATGCAATGGTATAAGGAATTGCCAATGGCATATCCAATCTGAAATACTCAATTGCAGTTATTTTCATCTTAATACCTGTTTTGAAATAATTTATCCGAAGGTGTATTTTTAATGGTTTCAACAAATTCAGCCATTTTACGGATCATAATCTCCCACATTTTATGTCCCTTTTCAGCGGTTGCCTAAGGTGGCATTTCCCATCACACCTGATTTTGTCAATGTTTTTGTATGTACATACCAACTTACTCCACGCTCAGAAGTATAATCCAGGTATTCATTATCCAGATCAAGGGTGTCATCCACGGCTTTGTCCATATCAACCAATTCAGGTCTTATGGCCAGTGTAGTACTTGTTTCAATTTCTCCTGCATGAATGTCATTTTGTGTTTCGATTAAATTGTATAAATCCACATCACTGGTTTCACCGGTTTCAACACAAACAAATATTTTGGCATCACGGTTGATCATCTGGGCTGCATAAGTCAGAGTTGGCACATTATCGCCATGGCCATTTAGGATGACCAGTTTTTTAATTCCATTGTGTGCCAGGCTCATTCCGATATCATAAATAAGTGCCGACAAGGCATTGTTGGTAACACATATAGTTCCTTTAAACTCACTATGGTGATAGGAAACACCATAAGGAATAGGAGGCAAGTACAAATGGTTTTGGATCCTGACAGGCTTCGGCCACTTTCCGGGCCATATAATCTGGCATCAAAATAATCCACATCCAACGGTAAGATGAGGACCATGTTGTTCAATAGCTCCACAGGGTAGAATAGCCGTATCAACAATTTTTAATCGTTCTTCAATTTCAGGCCATGTTAATGTTGCCCACATATATTCAGGATATTTATTATTATTTTTCATCAAATTTATATTTTGCTTCATTTAAAAAATCTTCATTTATTTTTATATCAACCCAATGGTTGTTTTTTCTTTTTACTGCCCCATCTGCATACTGGCTTAAAATATCAAACAATGGTTTACGAATATATTTCGGCAAATCCTCCAGATTACTTCTTTCTTTGTCGAACCGAAGTTTCATAATTTCAGGATGTTCTTTTGCATGCTTTCCGTGTAAATTCATTCTTTTCAATTAGCTTTTTTTCAAGCAACAGATAATATAGATGAGCTGCATCGCTGACCAATCTGTTTTACTGATTTTGAAGCCAGTGCCTTGAGTCCATTATCGATTTGTTGCTGCATTGTAACCACATTTTTCCGGATTTTCATCAAGGACTTTGATCATTCCGATAATCCGTCGGCATTTTTCACATTTTCCGCAAGGATACATTCTTCCATCTACTTCATGAGCAGCATGACAGGAAACCTGGTGTTTTTGCAATTCGGGATAACGTTTGATCAATACTTTCATGATCAGCAATTCCGACAAGACTGCGAAGCAACGAAAACTGGTATATTTTCCATCCTTTGGTCCGGTAATACCGGGTCATAGCATTGTCAAAATATTTACTCTGGTCGTAAAGGCCATTGTAATGTGTAATACCATCCAGGTTGCCTCTCATTGTGGTGTCGTATTCATCACCAATCAGAATATTTCCGATTCCTTTTTTGCGGGCAATGGGAAGTACCCCAAATAAAAATACTGCAACTGTCCAAAGACGAATTGGATAAATGTCAGCCCTGATGCTGGCAAATTTTCTTTGATAAAGGGCAATTGTTTCAGCATCCAGTTGAATAGCCGGTCGCTGTTGCACCAGGGTTTTTCGGTATTTGGTTCAATTTGTTTGTAATAGCGATGAGAATTAACTGCTGTAAACCAATGTCTGCCTGCTTCGTTAATAAAAACAGGATAAGGTTCGCCAATTTCTTTGATGATGCCATAAGTCAGCAGGCTGTCTTTTCCTCCACTGCTTAAAATCGCATATTTGTTTTGGTCCGTATCCTTAGATTCTTGAGTAAATGCTATTTTCGGAAACTGTGTATTTGAAAAAACCAGGTTTGCCTGGGTATACTTTGCTCTTTTCTCAGGCTTTAATTCATCGTATGGAGGTTTTAGAAATTCATTTTTGACAAGCAGTTTATTGGTTAAAATTTCCCGTGATGTGTTTTCCATCATATCCTTGATAAACTGCTGATCGGTTTTATCAAACAAACCATCAAATTCAATGGTTTCAAAAAATAATCCGTAATTGAGTGCTACCTGTGCCAACATCATCGAAGCCAAATTTACATCAGCAGGTTTGTTTTTACTAAAATATGGATGTTCGTAGGAATAGATCAATTCAAATGATGTTGTTTCACCAGATTGTTTTTCTACAACATAAGCAGCTTTTACCTTTTTAGGTTCAATATGAATATTTTTTATCGAAAGTTTCTTTAATACCCTGAACGATTCGAGCGTGATCATTTTAAATAAGTTTTTAATAATTCTACCAATTCATCTGCACCATATGCAAGCACATCAAAGGCAGGAAGTCCGGTTTCTGCAGTTATTTTTTCGCAGGCAGGTAAAATTTCCTCCTTGGTCATTTCTTCATGATTTACTGTAATTGCAATAACCTTTTTGCCTGAAATGGTTTCAATGGCATTGATTTGTTCTTTCAGTGGATGCAATTTATATCCCGGAAAGCCATCGTATTCCAATCTTTTTGGTGCATGCTGAAGAATCACATAATCGGGTCGTCCTGCAGCCAGAATTTCAAACCCACCGGGATAAGCAGGGTTCATCAGACTTCCCTGCCCTTCGATGACAATAAGGTCAGGTGATTCATTTTTCCAGGCTTCATGAACTGCATGTTCAATTTCACCCGAAACAAAATCATTGATGCAGCTATCCATGATCATAGAATATTTTGCTCCCTGCATCCAGGCAGTTTGTCCGGTGCCTACCATTTCGGCTTTTAGGCCTGTTTTCCTGAATGCCTGTACAATAATCCAGGCAGTAGTTCTTTTACCAATGGCAGAATCGGTTCCCAGAAGGGCAATTTTTAAACAATCCACTTCTTCAATTTTACCGGTAAAGAAATGCAATTGATCACGATCAGGTGTTCTTCGAACATCGCGCACACGGCAATTGTTCTTTTTGGCAATGGCCATCAGGATTTCATCTTTGTATAGAAAATCATGCAGACCGCTATCCACATTCATGCCTAGTTCCAGTGCTTCTTTGATCGTTACTTTTGCTTCTGCGGCAGACGTCCGCCATCAGGGGCCAGGCCAATAACCAGTGACTGCGGTTTGTTTTCAGGCCCAAGTTGTTTCAAAGCATCTTTCAAATCTTTAAAAATGGGGATGCCATAATTTTTTCCATCGAGTACCAATCCGGCATCCTGACCGGCATATTTGTGATCGATTACACCAACAACTTCATATCTTTCTGTAAATCGCACCAGACCATGAGCCGTTTTTCCGTTTGGTGTATTAAAAGCCCCATCGCATAGACAAGCGCTTTGCCATCAATTGTTTGTTTCATTATTTAATATTTTCCAGTTAAAATTGCGACATACCTGTCATTAATCATTTCATTTTTTTCATGCATCTCAAGCAAGGCAATCAATCCGAAGTAGAAGCAGGCAAAATCCTGTAGCCTTCCTTTTTTAGCAGAAATGTGCTCATCTCCTTCATTTTTTTATCACTGATGTGGTGTGCTTCTCCTCCTGATTGTCTGATGGCATAAAGAGCTTCATTCCCATCAAAACTATGCCAGTTGATCAGTGGTTCATTAATTGCGGTTTCTTTTACCAGTTTTGGATCAATGTCTTTGCAGGAATCAAGACCAGACTTAAAAGAGGAAATAATAGGATTTTTATAAGCAGCCGAACCGGCAATAAATTTTGGAATCCTTGATGTTTTTCCACGTTTGTAAAGACTTACAAAACCGCGGTAAATACCAGCCAGCAGGGTTCCATTTGATACCGGTGACGCAATGTATTTTGGTGCATCACGCAATTGATCATAAATTTCGTTGGCAATTTCAGCATATGCAGAAATTTGCAAAGAAGTATTTGCTCCCCCGGGATTGGCATCATACCAGTGGTTTTTCAAAGCAAGCTTACTCGATTCGGTCACCGTATCTTCATATGTTCCCGGTAATCGAATAATCTCCGCATTAAAATTTTCCATTTCCCTGATGCGTTCAGTATGATATGATTCAGGAATAAATATTTTACAATGTTATACCGGCCAGGTAAGCGGCATAAGCAACAGCTACTCCATAATTTCCGCATGTTGCCAGTGAAATGATGTCGTAATTTCGACGAAAAGCATCATGTACCTGTGCAAAAGCAATACGGTCCTTTTGGGTGCCAGAAGGATTTTCACCTTCATATTTAATGATAGAGTTGACGAATGTTTAGTTCTCGTTCAAGGTTTCGGGCCCGGTTAAGCGAAGTATCACCAATCTCAAGCGACATAATGTCTTCAAAAGATTCAATCCGGTCGACAATTGACAGGCTGGTGTCTTTTACCATATCGCTGAGATTATTCACCTCTTTAGTGATTTTTATCTCGGCCGATTTAACACCATCAAGGATGTTCATCATTTGTTTTTCAGCAATTTAACAGCTTAAAAAAATGCAAGCATGTTTATTAAATTTTTGTCAAATGTCGTATAAAAACAATCTGAATTACAAAATCCAATTATTATTTTTTGTTAAAAATTTGCAACTTAAATTGCTGATAAGAAGAGGATTAAAACCCATCACCAAAGCAACCAGACTTTTTATTGGACATAGACATTATTAAAAGTAACCCGAACGGTAGCCTTCAGTAAAAAAAATCTGTCCAGGGTTATTCAATAATAGCATCCATTCGCCTATTAAACATAAGTGCACTTTGCTAAACAGATCATCCGGTATGGTTAATTTCTTCTTCTCCCAGCTCACCGGAAAACTCATCCATTTCAAAGTCTTCTTTATTTATCCAATAATCAGATGAAATTAGTTGGTAGATATTTTCTCCCATTGACTTTAACTCCCAGATAATGCTTTCGGCATCCTTTAATTCATTCTCCGAATCAAGTTGTTCATTAAATAATCTTTTCAACAAACTTTT
The DNA here is from genome assembly GCA_963759045.1 of uncultured Bacteroidia bacterium. Lineage (GTDB taxonomy): Bacteria > Bacteroidota > Bacteroidia > Bacteroidales > F082 > JAADID01. The sequence goes on along the minus strand of CAVWXM010000031.1, from coordinate 51,705 downwards.
TTCTGATAGCAAATCACTTATGGTTCGTAAAACAATCTCCTTTGTAATGTCTAATGTTGCTTTTAAAAGAGAGTTCAATATCAATGACAGATAGCAAGTGTTTTAGGGAACTTGCCATTGTATAGCCTCGTATAACAATTGGTTAATGTTGAATAAGGGATAATGCAAGGAAATATCAGAATATTCCTCCGCAACCTTATCTTCCAGCATTTCATGCGATAGATTTTTTATTTGACCTTCTTTTAAAATGCTGTTTAGTTTGTATGTTAAAACAATTTCAGCAGCTTCGTCAGGCTCAAAATCTGAAATCGCCATTGACAGCATATCAAACAACTCTGTTTCAGGAACACTGGTTGCATCAGAATAATCAAACAATTCAAGCAAATTGATGTAATCTTCCTTTTTCCAGTATCCCTCAATCTTCTCGATCGATTCTTATTTTTTTAAGTCTGATTGTAAAATTCATTTTTTAATTTTTTAGTTGTGTTCGAGCGTCTTTGTAAATGTGGCGTGACCAGCTTTTACTTGGCATGACCATCATATACTTTGTTAGCGCCAGTTTTATTTTTTTTCTTTTCGTAAAATTTTCTCCATTTTACGACCTTTCGCTAATTCATCAACCAACTTATCTAAATATCTGCATTGTCTATACAATTCAAATTCATCTTCTATTTCTTCAATTCGATAACCACAAACGACTCCTTTAATCAAGTGTGCGTTGGGATGTATTTTTGCTTTTTGAAAAAATGTTTTAAAAGTTACTTTCTCTTCAATAAGTGCTTGCAATTTATCGTCATCAAAACCCGTTAACCATTCTATTACTTGGTGGAGTTCTTCTTTTGTTCTACCATTCTTCTCCAATCTATTCACGTAATGTGGATAAATAGATGCAAATATCATATTAGCAATTTTTTCATTTTTTTCAGCTGTAACTTTCATTTTTATTAGATTTTTATCTGTTACTCATTTTTATCTTTTCTCATAAATTCAAATGCTCCTTTACGAAGTTGTATTCCATACTCCAGATAGGCTTTCATGCAGGCAAGAAAATTTGCCCACCCACCTGTATTACTAATAACCCATTTCAGGTTATCATCATTTAGTTCCTTTCCGTTTTCGGTTACCTTTACGATAGTACTTTTGTCAGGAAGAGCTTCTAATACAATGCTTACAACGGTTTCTGGATCCCAAACAAAAGAAATTGAACGATTGGTTTCAATCTTAATGTCTTTCACAGGGTATTTGTTAGCAAATTCAGGAAATTTCCAAATTACTTCTCCTCCTGATTCCAATCGTCCGCTACTTTCTGAAATAAAATACTTAGTCATCTTCATGGGGTTTACAATCCCTTCGAAAACTTCTTCTATAGGTTTTTGAATTTGTAAAGTTGCTTCAGATATAAGTTTCATCTTGATTTTCTTTTAATCTTAAATTGACTTTTTATTGTTACTTGGTCCGTCCTCTAATTGGTGCAAACTCCTTATATGCGTATCAAATATACTGAATAACAGTAATGATAGCCGGATAAGGCAAACTTATATTTGTTTTTATCCTGGTGTTAAATGAGCGTGATAAAGTGGCTAACTATTTTTTGTAAGCCACATAAATATCGGCTTCAATCATCACTCCATCAATAAAATAGTGGTGAGTGAAATAAATATTATCCTGTTTATCTAATGTTGGTTCGCCCGCAAATTGCGAGATGATCAATTCAGCTTCCTGCCATGCTTGATCCACTTTCTTTGAACGGTAAATTGCCGGCGAACCCAGGTGGGTTCTTGTAAACCACATTTCATTTCCATCAGGGCTGATGTACGGCCAGCCTTCGTTTTCAGCAGTATTCACAATTTCGATATTTACCGGGTTTTGCCACTCACCGTCAGTTTTAGTAAGCATCCAAATATCCAATTGGCCTTTTCCACCAGTTCGGGAAGAGTGATAATAAAGCTCATCATCGTGAATGTGCAATTCCCCTACTTCATAGACCGGATCAAAAACTACCTCCTGCCAATTGGTCCAGCTGTTGTTTACATATTGAGCGCTGAACCAATGTAATCCGGTGTATCCTTCCCTCGCTGATACGAAAAGCATATCGTTGCCTCCAACGAATTCAGCGCCATCCAACGACAATTTTCCAATATCCTGCAACCACACCCGTTCTGCTGTTTGCCATTTATTATTCATGAATTCAGAAACATAAATACCTGTTACATCATCTCCAGCTTGTTGCTCTGCGGGAATACTGACGTCAGGCGTAAAGAAAATATAGAGCTCGTCACGATCGACAGGAATAAATGGTGAATCCTCACCCCCGGCTGTGTTGATATTGGTTTCCACAGGTACAGGATATTCCCATTCATCTGAATGTAAAATTGGTGGAAACAGATCGTTATGCGGTGTCATTTTTACTGCATCGGCAGGGATACTTTCCAACCGGGTTTTGGTGGGCCGCTGTGGAGAAGGCTCCGGGTCTTTACAGCCTTGCTGAAAAATGAAAACAATTGCCACTAAAAGCAACAGCAAATTAGTCGGTTGATTGATGGATTTCATTGGTTTATTTTTATTGCCTTGATATCTAACAAAGGCATCAGTAAATTTGCTGCACCTCCATGTTCAACGATTTTTCCTTCTTTGATTCGGTTAACATTTACTCCGGTTACGGTTATTTTTTTGTTGGTGGGTTTAATTCCCATCCAATCACCCGTGTGCGTTCCTGACATTGTATAACATGTAATTACATAATCCCCATCACTGAACTGCTGATCAATTTTTAGTTGGATGTCAGGATATGTATTTCGAACACCGACAACATGGTCAATGGCTCCCTGGATTCCCATCTTATATTTCTTTCCATCTTGAATTTCAACATAATCTTCTGAGATAAACGCTGAAATATGATTGGTGTTTCCTGTGTTCAGAATTGTTTCAATGTATCTCCTGACGATGTTTTTATTTTTAATACTCATTTTAAGCTGGCGTTACTGTTTTTTCTATTTACAAAGTCTATATCAAAATGGTTTAATACCCTTAAAGCCCTCAATGTATTCCACTTGCTCGGTTTTCTGGTTTCCTCCATATTAAAATGAGTTTGTCCCGGGTGCTTTGCCTGAAGGTTCCAGGTATTTTCTTTATTTCGTTTTTTCAATAAAACTTCAATGGCATCATTCATTCGTTCGTCATATTCAACTCCTGCCAGACAGAAATAATCCAGCGCTCTCAGAATATCATATCTCCAACGTGATGGATACGAAAGAGTCATCATTTTGTTGTCTATAATTTTCCCTGTTTTATCGGATTTAAACAATTTGTGCTGAAGAATAAATTCCCTGGATTCTTTCCCGGCTTTTTGCAATTCTTTCAGTTTATATGTATAGCCATTTATTGAATATTCTAAAATACCTTCAATTACAGAAAGTGTCGAATGCAGCGAACTATGTTTTGCACCTTTTCGATTTAATTGACAATTAAAACCTCCATCTGCCATTTGCTGTGAAAGAATAAAATCAACTACCGTTTTTAAATCATTCTCATTTGCTTCAAAATAGGCAGCATAGTTCAAAAACATCCCAGTAATACAAATATCACTGTTAACTAAAGTTTTTCCGGCATTGATCCCCCCGTCAGGTCCAATATTTTCACGCAGAATTCTGTTTATAATATACTGAATATCCTTTTGTTGTTTACTTATTGAAAGATATTTCAAATCAAGAAGTGTATAATGCGATGATGTCCATTTAGGCTGATAAAAACCCAATCCCCAATGTTTGTTATTTTCCCGACATACAAGAAGTTTGGCACTCCAGCCTTCTTTTGCTATTCTCTTTTTTAAATCGGGTCTCTCTATTTTCAACAAATCACGATTCACTTGATATTGTATTGAAACGTCACTATCAAGTAACCATTTTATTATATGATCATCTATCATGATTCTCGATTTTTCCAATTGCTGTGATGTTTAATATCGGTGCAGCTCGACCGCATTGGGAACTGTATCGCATATACTTCGATCTGAGTTTTTTACCTTTTGTTCGTTTGGTATAATTTTTTATTTAGGGTAATAACGTAAAGTCCCAGAGCTAAAAAATATCTAATAACATAATGCATAAATCCTTTTATATGTACCAAATATACTGAACAATAACAAAATAATACCGGGTATTCATAACTTTTGTTTAATGCATGTCCTCCTTTAATGATGCCCTTAATTTATTCTCGTTTTATATAATAGCAGCATAGTTTGTCTGCAAGAAATCAATAAATTTGTGAATCAAAAATCAAAACAAAAATGTACACAGTTTATCACAACCCACGTTGTAAAAAATCAAGGGCCGGACTGGAATATGTAAAAAGCAAGTCCAACGAAGTAGAAGTAGTGGAATACCTGAAAGAACCCTTCACTGAAGATGGTTTTAAAAAATTATTGATGAAACTCAATAAAAAACCAATAGAGATGGTCCGCACTCAGGAAGCGATTTATAAATCAGACTTCAAAGGCAAAAATTTTACAGATGAAGAATGGGTAAAAATTATACTCGAAAACCCAAAATTGATCAAACGCCCCATTGTTGTAAGAAACAACAAAGCAGTTTGGGGCAATCCTGTTGAAGAGCTAGACATTCTTTTTTAAAACGAATAACTTTTTCAATTAACCATTAACCAAATACCATGAGCTACAGAACCGAACACGATACCATGGGTGAGGTAAAAGTACCTGCCGATAAATACTGGGGAGCCCAAACCCAGCGTTCAAAAATGAATTTTGAAATTGGCCCTGAAGGCTCCATGCCTCAGGAGATCATCGAAGCTTTTGCTTACCTGAAAAAAGCTGCAGCACTCACCAATACTGATTTGGGTGTTTTGGCAACTGAAAAATCAAAACTTATTGCCAAAGCCTGTGATGAAATCCTGGAAGGAAAACTGGCTGATAATTTTCCGCTGGTTATCTGGCAAACCGGATCTGGTACACAATCGAACATGAACATGAACGAGGTAATTGCCAACCGTGGGCATGTCATCAACGGTGGCAGCCTGTCTGATGATAAAAAAGCACTGCACCCGAATGATGATGTGAACAAATCACAATCGTCAAACGACACTTTTCCAACGGCAATGCATATTGCTGCTTACAAAATGATCGTTGAAACTACGATTCCGGGAGTTGAAACCTTAAGGAATGCGCTGAATGAAAAGGCCATCGCATTTAAAGATATTGTGAAGGCTGGCCGCACCCATCTGATGGACGCAACACCACTTACATTAGGTCAGGAATTTTCAGGATATGTTTCACAACTCAATCATGGTTTAAAAGCTTTAAAAGCAACACTGCCACATTTAACCGAGCTTGCATTGGGAGGAACAGCAGTAGGAACAGGAATTAACACACCACCAAACTATGCTGAAAAAGTAGCAGCCAAAATTGCCGAATTAACTGCTTATCCATTTGTAACTGCCGAAAACAAATTTGAAGCCTTATCAGCTCATGATGCAATGGTAGAATCCTCCGGTGCTCTGAAAACCATTGCCGTAAGCCTGATGCATATTGGCAACAATATACGTTTACTGGCTTCCGGGCCTCGTTGTAGTATTGGCGAAATTGCGCTACCTGCAAATGAACCCGGTTCGTCCATTATGCCCGGTAAAGTCAATCCAACCCAAAACGAAGCATTAACAATGGTTTGTGCGCAGGTGATTGGTAATGATGCAGCCATCACAGCGGGTGGAATGCAAGGCCATTTCCAGTTAAATGTATTCAAGCCGGTTATGGTATACAACCTACTTCAGGCAGCAAGATTAATTGGTGATGCTTGTGTTTCGTTTACGAAGAATTGCGTGGTAGGCATTGAAGCAAATGAAAAAGAAATTAAAGAAAATCTGGAAAACTCATTAATGCTGGTTACTGCATTAAATACCCACATTGGCTATGAAAAATCGGCATCCATTGCAAAGAAAGCACATAAAGAAGGAACAACATTGCGTCAGGCTGCTATGGCATTGGGCTATCTGACAGATGAAGAATTCACCGAATGGGTTGACCCGGCCAAGATGATTTAAATTTCGGTTAAACTCAATAACACCAGGTTTAATCCTGGTGCCTAACAAAAAAAACGGATGCTCCACGCTTATACATGGAACTGGTTACATATTGTTTGGGGAACCAAAAACCATGAGCGTATTCTATTTAAGGAATTAAGTGAACCGTTATATCAATTTATCCTCAAGAAGTCTGATGAACTTGAAGTATCTGTTGAAAAACTAAATATTCAACCAGAACACTTGCATCTTTTAATCAATTTGCCTGCTAATATTTGTTTGAGCGACTACATACATAATATTAAAGGATCATCCTCGTTTTGGATAAACAAAAATGAAATGATTAATTCTCCATTCCAATGGCAGAGAGGATATGCAGCTTTTTCTGTTAGTCAGAGAGAATTGAAAAAAGTTAAGTATTATATTCAGAATCAGTCACAACATCACAAAAATAAAAGCTATAAATCTGAGTATGAAGAATGGAAGGAGGAGTATGTTGATCGTAGTAAAAAAGAATGATCACCAAACTGAAGCCTGAAGAAACCGTATAACACTATGATACATCATGGTGTTTAATGGAATGAATAAAAAAGAGAAATATAAAATGGAAAATCCTGATAAGCCTGTAATTGTACAAAAAAGTTCACTTAAGATGGTGATGGAGCCGGGCACCTACTGGTGGTGTGCCTGTGGCCGAAGCAAGAACCAGCCTTTTTGTGATGGCTCGCACAAGGTGACAAACTTTACACCAAAAAAAGTTGTAATTGAAAAAAGTCAATTGGTTTCATGGTGCATGTGCCGCCACAGCAAAAAAGAACACATCTGTGATAACAAACACAGGGAATTGCCTTAATTTCTTACGTTCTTCAATAAACCTTGAAACATTCCCCCTTTCATAAAGGGGGCCAGGGGATTTCCCCCTTTTTTAAAAGGGGGTCAGGGGGATTCCTTGAGTGAATTAGCCGGAACCTTTACCATATTTTTCAACCTGTAAACAAAAGCCCTTTTTACAATTTTATCGTTCCTGTAAATCTGAATAGTATCAGCAATTTCTACTTTTTCAAAGGAGGAAATAATCTTCTCGCCTGGTGGACGGTAGTATCGGCTATCAGCAATATAATACGCATCCATACCTATTTCAAATCCCTCGTTAATTCGATTAATCCATGCATATTTGTGCAGGTGATCCAGGTCACCAATTCCATATGTTTTCATGCCTGATAGGAGTGGCAGCGTAAAAGTCGAAATTTGCCAATGGAAACCAATTGCCTCCAACAAGGATGCTGCTAGCATCCATTGTTCCATCTGCAACATCTCTATTAAATATTTCTTCAAAGACCTGACCGGTTTGTCGAAAACCATACATATCAAGAGAAATGTCATTGCTGCCAATTTTGTGATAATTTTCATCTTCATCGAAAGACACAATGCCGTAATTGATCTGCAAAAAACCAAGTATTAAGGTAATACTAAGCAACGAAGATGCTGTAACCAGAAAACCTTTCCTGATGCGTTTTGATTTAAGCTGATCAAGCCAAACCGCCGCAACAAGTATTAAGGTTGAATATGAGGGAGCAGTCCAGTGTGGAAGTGTTGCCCTGTTTAATGAAATGATAAGAAAAGTGGCTATCAGTGGTAAAGTAGAAAGTATAATAATCTGCAAATAAGCATTTTTCAGATATAGTTTGCCATTGACAAAAGCGATCAAAGCAATTACAATGACTAAAAAATTGACAGGATTATTATATAAAATCTGCCCAATACTTTCTCTTAAAAAATAATCCAACTCGAGATTAAAACCGATAGAATTCACCCTGCTTCCATGAAACATAAAACTGATCCATTCATTTTGGTAATTCCAAATTAAAATGGGTGAAGCGATTATAAACGAAAGAATTGCTGCAAGATAAACATATGGGCTTTTCAACCAATCCCTCCTGAAGAAAATGAAATACAGCCCAATACCCAGCCACAAAAAAACGGTAGTATACTTTGATATAATTCCAAACCCAAGTGTCAATCCAAGAAGCAGCATCCATTGTCCGGTTTTTCTGTGTCCGGGCTCTAATGGCAAAACTTTAATCATCAGGTAAACACTTAGTAGCCAAAACAGGCTTTGTGGTGTATCGGGTAAAATAAAGATACCGGCGATTACTGTTGCATAGACAGATGAAACATAAAGTAAAGCAGCGAAAAAGCCAACGCGTTCATTTTTTATAGTTTTCCCGATTTGGTAAATTATCCATATGTTGATGGCACCAAAAATAATAGACGAAAAACGAATGAAAAACTCACTTTCGAATAAAAGATCAAAGCTGAATAATTGAATAACCAGCCCAACCATTAAAGGATGATCGAAATGCGACCAGTCAGGGAAACGGGCATAAAGCACATAATAAACCTCATCATTACCTAACTCAAGTGTTGCCGCTAAAAATCCTCTGATTATTGTTGAAATTATAATCAACAAGATGACATAAGACCCATATTTATTTTTGACAGGCATTAAGGGGTGTTTCAAGCTTTATTAAGTTTTTTCCTGCGGAAAAAATAAACCAGTGACAATATGATAACAAAATAGGCAATCCTGAGCCATAAGGTAGCAGATTGATTGACAGAAGCGGACACAATTGTTGCAGGTTCTTCCCCATCATATCGAATAATGGGGTTTAAATAAATGGTCGAGCCATCAGCGTATTTAAACTCGGTTCTGATATATGAATCTTCTGGTTTTATCACGTAGAAAGCAGTGGTGGTATCAATTTCTGTTTTTTGAAGAATGCCATTTTTCCCAACAAAATTAATTGCCCCAGCCATTTTGTTTGACTCAACTGTTAATGTATCACCATTAAGTTCAACCCGCTTGATAAAAGGTACATTCTTAATTCTCACCATTCTTTCAGGCAGGGGAACATCCATTTTTGGATAAAAATCAACGCCATAGGCATTCCCCGATTTGAGACTTTTCAGAATATCATCGCGATTGGTGGTTGGTGAATTGATCATGGTAAATTTACGTCCAACCTCGTTATAATGCGAAACATCATGTGCGTCATCATTGCCCATTACCCATATCATATGTCCTGAAGAAAGGGCAGCATCCCAATGTTCAAGTGAAATACGCAGGTTATTTAACACCTCCATGTACCGATAATTAGTCAGGTATCTCATTTCATCAACCGAATATCCATGTCGCAGCAGAGGGTGTGCAACAACAACAATTTCACAATCATCATTCAATTGGTCGATGATCCATTGTTTCATGCTCATGGTTTGAAAAAGGATCAAATCAACCCACAAAACTTTTTCAGCCCCAATACACACCTGGTGGGTTTTAAAAATATTATACCCATGCTCATAGGTTGGAATGAACGATGGTTTATCGCTTCCATAATAGTTAATTTTTTGATAATCTGAAGTGGCAACATGATCAAAATTAAGTTCATTGTACATGCTGTCGATCAGCTCATTGGTGTTTTTCCGACCATCTGTTATTCCTCCCCAGGCTTTTGATTGCACCTGGAAATTATACTGCCTCCAGTTATTTGAATCCATTGATTCATATGGATTGTACAATTTTTCTCCATAAAAAGGTTTCGGATCATCAAACTGATAAATAGGAGCCATCAGATAGAAAATGATCAGCATGCCCACCAAAATAATGAGCATGTAGAAGAAAGGGCGAAGTATATAGCGAAAAATAAATTTCATTTTTTTTTATTAGCGGCAAAATTAACTTAAAATCATTTGTCATTATTGTTTTCAAACAATCAGGGTTTCATATTGTTTAAGGATTTTATGTGATCCAAAAACACAGTCAGTTTAAATATTGTTAACACTGGCAATATCTACAACAAATACCTGAAAAATGATTAAGTTTGCAAACTTATTTAAATTAATTCTAAATAGGATGTAAAATGGGCGAAGAAAAGCTTAAAAACAATGTGATTGAAGAGGTTACATCCGGTGAATATAAATATGGGTTTTATACTGATATCGAAATGGACTCCGCCCCAAAGGGCTTGAACGAAGATATCATTCGATTTATATCAACTAAAAAAAATGAACCGGAATGGATGCTTGAAATTCGGTTAAAGGCTTTCAGGCACTGGCAAAAGATGAAAGAGCCAAAATGGGCTCATGTTAATTATCCACCGATTAATTTTCAGGATATCATTTATTATGCCGCTCCAAAAAAGAAACAGCAGTTTGAAAGTCTGGATGAGGTAGATCCTGATTTATTGGATACATTCAATAAACTTGGCATATCCCTTGAAGAGCAAAAAATGCTGGCTGGTGTGGCTGTTGATGCTGTGATTGATAGTGTATCTGTAAAAACAACATTCAAGGATACCCTGGCTAAGCACGGTATTATTTTCTGCTCTTTTAGTGAAGCAGTGCAAAACCATCCTGAACTCGTAAAACAATACATGGGCAAGGCGGTGCCTTATACCGATAACTATTTTGCGGCACTAAATACAGCTGTTTTTACAGATGGTTCTTTTTGTTATATCCCAAAAGGTGTGCGATGCCCGATGGAATTATCTACTTATTTCAGAATAAATGCAGCCAATACAGGACAGTTTGAAAGAACACTTATCGTTGCCGAAGATGGCAGCTATGTAAGTTACCTTGAAGGTTGTACTGCGCCACAGCGGGATGAAAACCAACTGCACGCAGCCATTGTTGAGATTATTGCAATGGATGATGCAGAAGTAAAATATTCGACCGTCCAAAACTGGTACCCGGGGAATAAAGAAGGAAAAGGTGGAATTTACAACTTTGTTACGAAGCGTGGTATTTGTAAAGGCCGAAATTCAAAGATCAGCTGGACTCAGGTTGAAACCGGTTCAGCAATTACATGGAAATACCCAAGTTGTTTCCTGATGGGTGATAATTCGATTGGTGAATTTTATTCAGTAGCTGTGACCAACAATATGCAGCAAGCCGATACAGGTTCCAAAATGATGCATATTGGTAAGAATACCAAAAGCACCATTATCTCAAAAGGTATTTCTGCCGGGAAAAGTAATAACAGCTATCGTGGTTTGGTAAGAATATCAAAAAAGGCAAGTAATTCAAGAAATTTTTCACAATGTGATTCATTGTTGCTTGGTGATCAGTGTGGTGCACATACTTTTCCTTATATCAAAACTGGTAATGAAACGTCCATTGTTGAACACGAAGCAACGACTTCAAAAATATCAGAAGATCAATTGTTTTACTGTCAGCAACGAGGTATTGATACTGAAAAGGCTATTGGACTAATTGTTAATGGTTATGCAAAAGAAGTATTGAATAAATTGCCAATGGAATTTGCTGTAGAAGCACAAAAATTATTGGCAATCACCCTTGAAGGAAGTGTTGGATAATTAATCAGTTACCCCGTTCTTCAGGTCGGGACAAAAAGAAAAGAATGCTATTAAATATAAAAAATTTACACGTATCAATAGATGGAAAAGAAATCCTTAAAGGATTTAATCTTGGAGTAAATAAAGGAGAAGTTCATGCCATAATGGGCCCGAATGGAACCGGAAAAAGCACACTTGCAGCAGCCATTACAGGCAGGGAAGGTTACGAAATAACAAAAGGTGTTATTGAATACAAGGTAAGAGTATTGAAGATCTCTCTCCTGACGAAAGAGCCAATGAAGGAATTTTCCTTAGCTTTCAGTATCCTGTTGAAATTCCGGGTGTAAGCATGACCAATTTCATGCGGACTGCCATCAATGCACAGCGTGAATATCATGCCAAAGATCCTATTCCGGCCGGTGAATTCCTGAAAAGAATGGAAGAAAAGAAAAAGCTGGTAGATATACATACAAAACTAACAAAGCGATCAGTTAATGAAGGTTTTTCAGGAGGTGAAAAAAAGAAAAATGAAATTTTCCAAATGGCCATGCTCGAACCTGTTCTTGCCATTCTGGACGAAACAGATTCAGGACTTGATATTGATGCTTTAAAAGTTGTTGCCCGGGGTGTTAATACACTTCGGTCTGATGACAATGCATTTGTGATTATAACACATTATCAGCGTTTACTGGATTATATTGAACCGGATTTTGTTCATGTAATGTATGACGGACAGATTGTAAAATCAGGAGGAAAAGGCCTTGCTCTTGAACTGGAAGAAAAAGGATACGATTGGGTAAAAGAACTAGTTTAAATCTAACATTCGAATTCAATGTTAACCATTGATAAAAAATATAGTACGCTGGAATCTTCGATGCTGGATTATTTCGAAGAGCAAAAAGATAATTTGTTTTCAAATTGCCATCTAAGTGTAAAAGAACAGCGGCAAATAGCGCTTGAATATTTAAGAGAAATCGGATTACCATCTAACAAGGATGAAAAATGGCGGAATTCATTATTGCCAAAGTTTTACGACCAGCCCTATGCTTTTAATGCTTTTCCGGCTGAATACAGCAAAGCAGTAAGTGAAATATTTCATTGCGAGATACATGGCTATTCCGCACACATTGTTTCTATGCTTAACGGCTGGTATTATGGTGAGTCAAAGGAATCAATGCAAATCATGGAAGATGGTGTTGTGGTTGGAAGCATCTTAACTGCACAAAAAGATTATCCTGAATTAATTGAGAAACATTTCGGTAAAATTGCCAATGCTGAAAAAGATGGATTCACTGCTGCAAATACTGCATTGTTCAGAGATGGTGTTTTTATTTACGTTCCTGATAATGTGGTAGTGAAGAATGCCATTCAGTTGTTGATGATGGTCAACCGTGATGATCAGCTATTTATGAACTCTCGTAACCTGATCATCCTTGGTAAAAACAGCAAACTGGAGTTTATGCATTGCGATGACTCGATCAATCATGATTCCAGTTTCATCAATACACTTACCGAAATCTACCTTGATGAGAATGCAAGTATTGATTTATATAAACTGCAAAACATCAATGATTCAACTACCTTATTGAATTCTACTTTCATCTACCAGGAGCGTAACAGCAGATCGAAAATGGCAGTTTTGACCTTAAACGGAGGAAAAATCAGGAATGAAATTGATGTTGATCTCAGGGGAGAAGGTGCAGAATCGGATTTGAATGGAATATACCTGATGGATAAGAAACAACATGTTGACAACCAGGTATTCTTAAGGCATTCAGTTCCTAACTGTTTCAGTAATGAACTGTTTAAGGGCGTTTTGGATGACCAGGCCAGTGCTGTTTTTAATGGTTATATTTATGTGGCAAAGGATGCACAAAAGACCAATGCATTTCAACGCAACAACAATATCTTAATGACTCCCGAAGCCAGCATTGATACCATGCCATTTTTGGAAATTTACGCAGATGACGTTAAATGTAGCCATGGTGCTACTGTAGGACAACTCGACGAGGATGCCATGTTTTATTTGATGCAGCGTGGTATTAACAAACAGGATGCACGATTATTGTTAATGTATGCTTTTACATCGGAAGTTACTTCGAAAGTCAGTATCGACCCATTACGTAACAGTATCGAAGATATGATTAAAAAGCGCTTGCGTGGTGAATTATCGATTTGTGAGAAATGCGTATTGCATTGCAGTGTTCCGGATAAACCAATGGAGTTTGAGATTGACATGAGCAAAATATAACAGCCATGAGTTTCGATGTTAAAAGTATCAGAAATCAATTTCCAATTTTAAATCAGAAAGTAAATGGTAAACAGTTGGTTTATCTTGATAATGCTGCAACTACTCAAAAACCGATTCAGGTTATTGATCGAATTAAGCAGTATTACGAACTCGAAAACAGCAATGTGCACCGTGGGGTGCATAAACTAAGCCAGGTTGCCACTGAAAAATACGAACAAGCACGAAAGTATGTTTCAGGTTTTATTAATGCAAATAGCGAAAAAGAAATAATATTTACTAAGGGAACTACTGACTCAATCAATTTCTTGTCGACGATTTTTACAGATTTAATTTCTAAAGATGATGAGATCCTGGTTTCCGCCATGGAACATCATTCCAACCTGGTTCCCTGGCAACAGCTTTGTAAAAGAAAGCAAGCAAAATTTCGCATCATTCCGGTTCTTGAAAATGGTGAGATTGATATGAAATCGTTACATGAGATGCTTAATTCGAAAACTAAATTACTTGCTATTGCTCATGTTTCGAATGTACTGGGGACAATTAATCCGGTTAAAGAAATTATTGATTTGGCCCATAAGCAATATATTCCGGTTTTAGTAGATGGGGCTCAGGCGATAGCCCATATTCCTGTTGATGTCCAGGATTTAGGATGTGATTTTTATGCATTCTCAGGGCATAAGGCTTATGGCCCAATGGGAATAGGTGTGTTGTTCGGAAAAGAAGAATTATTGAATAGATTGCCCCCTTATCAATATGGCGGTGAAATGGTTGACACCGTTAGTTTTGAAGAAACAATATTTAATGAACTGCCTTACAAATATGAAGCCGGTACACCAAATGTTGAAGGCGCTGTAGGGTTTGAAGCAGCCCTGCGGTTTATTGAATCTAAAAACATTGATGCAATTCAGGGTTATGAAGACGAATTGCTGGAATATGCAACAGAACAATTAAGCAGGATTGTGGGTGTTAAAATATTTGGCACGGCTGCTCATAAAACAGCTGTATTATCATTCAATATTGAAGGCCTTCATCCTTACGATATAGGCACTTTACTAGACCAGATGGGTGTTGCTGTCAGAACAGGACATCATTGTGCTCAGCCATTGATTGATCACTTTGGCTTACCCGGAACTTTACGGGCATCACTGGCCATTTATAATACAAAAGAAGATATTGATATATTTGTTAGTGCCACACAAAAAGCGGTACAAATGCTTAAGTAAATCTTGCAAAGCCATGACAATACAAGAAAAGCAAGAAGCTATAATTGAGGAATTCTCCATGTTTGATGACTGGATGGATAAATATGCGTACCTCATCGAGTTAGGAAAAGACCTGCCTTTAATTGATGAGCAATATAAAACCAAACAGTATTTAATTTCCGGTTGTCAGTCAAGGGTTTGGCTCAACGCAGAAATGATAGATGGAAGGATGTTCTTAACTGCAGATAGCGATGCTGTGATAACAAAAGGAATTGCCAGCTTATTGATAAAGGTTTTATCAAATCAAACGCCATACGATATTCTGAAGGCTGAATTGGTTTTTGCTGAAAAGATAGGATTGAAAGATCATTTATCACCAACCCGTGCAAATGGTTTACAATCTATGATTAAGCAAATACAGCTTTTTGCACAGGCATTTATATTAAAATCCTTAAAGAAGTAAATTATGACAAGGGAAGAGATAAAAGAGCTGGAAGAAAAGATTATCAATGTATGTAAAAATGTATTTGATCCTGAGATACCTGTTAATATATACGAATTGGGCCTGATTTATGAAACTAAAGTTTCACCAGAAGGAAAGGTTGATGTTTTAATGACATTGACAACGCCAAATTGCCCGGTTGCTGAAAGCCTGCCAGCCCAGGTTAAAGAAGAAATTGGATACCTTACCGGCGTTACCGAAGTTGATTTGGAACTTACTTTCGAACCCCCATGGGATATGGAAATGATGTCGGAGGAAGCTAAGTTGGAGTTGGGGATGTTGTAAATTATTCACGCAAAGCCGCAGAGGCGCGAAAATTTTACTCTGCGCCTTCGTGTCTCTGCGTGGAATCATAGATTATTTACTATCCGTTGAATTCCGTTTTTAATCAAAGCCTCATTAAAATTGATTAATAATCCTAATTTTAAGTCAGTTAATCGTAAATAAGTAAGCAGTTGTTTTTGATGAACAGGTGCAATTGCCTCAACCGATTTAATTTCAATAATTACTTTGTCTTCAACAATGATATCAGCTCTGAAGCCTTGATCCATTTTTAGATCATCCCAAATAACAGGAATAGGTTGTTGTCTTTTAATCTTAAGACCTGATTAACTAATTCATATTCAAGAATATTCTCGTATACAGACTCAAATAGTCCTGGACCTAATTTTCGATGAATTTTAAAACAAGCATCTAGTATTAATGTTGCTATTTTATTTTCAGTCATTTGAATAATTTATTTCACGCAACGACGCAACAGACGCAACGTTTTTTCCGCTGTGTCGCTGCGCCGCCGCGTGCAATTAAAATCAACTTTTCTTGTCAAGAATCAAAATCTGGTTGGCAACCACTTCAGTAATATACTTCTTGTTGCCGTCCTTGTCTTCGTAACTGCGGTTGGTTAATTTACCTTCAAGGGCAATTTCTTTGCCTTTGGCCAAAAAGTCGGCAGCTACTTTTGCTGTTTTTCCCCAGGCTACAATATTGTGCCATTGTGTTTCCTGCACCCGCTCACCTTTTTGATCTTTATAATAATCAGAAGTAGCAAGTGAGAAAGTTGCTTTCATTTTTCCGCTGTCAAATTCAAATGATTTTGGGTCCATTCCCAGGCGTCCGATCAGGTGTACTGAATTGCTTAATGTTGTCATGATAATAAAGTTTAAGTTAGTTATTAAAAAGTGTAAATAAATCCATGAACGAAATCTTCGACAAAACTATGGCGACCATTTCATTCGACTCGGTTAATAAGCATTTACTTCCGTTTAACATTCGTTTGTAACCGTTTAAAAACAGATAAAATACACAAAAACAACAAAATAAAAAAATGAACGGTTTTTTCTGCTTTACTTACTTTTGATGTGAAATTGACAAATTATATGTGTTTAAGATATTTAGTAGTCTCTTTTATTGTGCTTTTTTCATTGAATATAAATGCGCAGATTTATGAAGATGCCACTTCTGCATTTAAGCTTGCTGGGGAAAAAGAACTCCCCGTACTTTTGGTATTTTCTGGTTCTGATTGGTGTCGCCCTTGCATCCAGTTTAAGAAAGAGGTGCTTACCGATTCAAGCTTTATAAACTTTGCCAGGGATAATTTGGTAGTTCTAAATGCTGATTTTCCACAAAGGAAAAAGCAATCAGAAATACTTGTTAAACAAAATGAGCAATTTGCCGAGCAGTTTAATCCGCAGGGATTTTTTCCTCAAATCGTTTTACTGAACAATGATCAGTCAATAATCACCACTTTACAGTATGCCAGGCAAACTCCTACAGAATTTAAAGACCAGATTGAACCATTCCTGCCAAAAAAGGCCTTAAAGGAATATAAAAAGCGTATTCCTGCAATGGGAAGTTTTTTTGAATTCATCATTGTCGACTCAATTCAAAATGAGCAGAAGACCTGGGAAACATTTGAACTTTGCACAGCAGAAGTAAACCGGATTGAACAATTGATCTCCGAATGGATAAGTACATCTGAAGTCAGCAAAATCAATAACAATGCAGGAGTAAAACCAGTCCAGGTAAGTAACGAACTATATCAACTAATTGAGAGGAGCATTCAAATCGGAAACCTGACCCAGGGTGCATTTGATATTACTTTTCATGCACTGGATGGTTTATGGAAATTCGACGGAACACAAAAGAGACCTGTCGACTCAATTCTGATTATAAATGCACTTCGAAAAGTAGGTTACCAGCATATCCAATTAAAGGACTCAAACTATGTTTATTTAACAATAAAAGGCATGAGCATTGGGTTTGGGGGAATAGGCCAGGGATATGCGGTTGATAAAGTAACGGATTTATTGAGAAAAAACAGCGTAAGTAATTTTGTAGTTAATTCAAGTGGTGATGTTTACGCCAGTGGTAGCCGGGCGGATGGATCACCCTGGAAAGTTGGGGTTGCAAATCCATTTATTAAAACTGAAATCATCCGATGGCTTGATGTTCAGGATATAGCTTTAGTTACTTCGGGCAATTATGAAAAATATTTTGAATTTGAGGGTAAACGTTATGCCCATATCATCAACCCAAAAACAGGATGGCCAACTCAGGGTATTGTAAGTGTAACGGTGATCAATCCTTATACCGAAATTGCAGATGCTTTGGCAACTTCCATTTTTGTACTCGGTGTTGAAGTAGGACTTGACCTGATTAACCAACTTCCTGATACGCATTGCATCATTATTGATGATGAAAAAAATGTATATTACAGCCAGGAACTCATTAATGATAAAAACTAAAAATGCGAATTAAAACAGCAACCAGGATTTTACTTTTTTTAATGTTTTTATTGATAGTCATTACTTCCTGTCAATCAGTCAAACCATACCAGCGTGCCTACTTGAATGATAAAGATATGCAGTTTGGCAGCCAGACCGCTGAGATTATGGAACTAAAAACACAGGCTTATCGCGAAGGGGCTTCTGGTGCCGGAAAAGGCAAAACAAGTGGGGGTTGCGGTTGTAAATAGGGGTTATTATGAAGCTCATTTTAATCGTCATATTTTTCGTTTTAACCACCGCAATTTTCGCTCAGGATAGCCTGTATAAAAAGAAACATATTACATCTGTTGATATTGAAGCATTTTACTCGTTTTATACACAGGACGGAGATCATTCGGCTGTTACCGGGGGAACAGGTACTGAGAAGTTACATGTGCATAGTGCAGGCTTTAATTTCGCATCTACAACTGATACTTCTCATACCATTATCATTGAATCATACCTCGATGTCATTACCTCAGCCTCAGTTGATAATATTAATTTCGTAGTATCGTCTGCTTCTTATCACGACAATCATCTTTCAGCAACCGTTGGGTATCAATTTAATTCGAAGAAGAAACCTTTTTTGATTGGGGGTAAATATATGTTCGGTATCGAATCTGATTTTCTATCGAATGGATTTAGTGTCTGGACTTCGATTGGCAACAAGGATCAAACAAGAAATTATTCCATTGCAGTAGCGTGCTTTTTTGATGACCTCAGGTGGGGTAGGTTTAGTGAAGATACAGATTACAAACCTACAACTTTGGTTTATCCCTCTGAATTACGCTATAAACAATGGTTTGATATTTACCGGAGAAACTCGTATAACCTGAACTTTGGAATCAAACAAGATATTAACAGAAAAGTATCACTACAAATTGATCTTGGATTTATCCTTCAAAAAGGTTTGATATCAACTTCCTTTCACCGGATGTATTATTTAGACAGTGATAGTGTAAAAGTTGAAAACCTTCCGAGGCAGCGATTACAATTTCCTTTAGGAGTTGGAATAAATGCATTTTTAAGTCCGCGTTTAATATTGAAAGCCTATTACCGTTATTATTGGGACGATATTGGAATTACTGCAAATTCGATTAATATCGAAACACCAATTAAACTTGGTTATCAGTATACTTTATATCCGTTTTTCAGGATTTATAACCAGACTGCATCCACCTTTTTCAAGCCTTATAAAGAACATTTGCTAGCAGATGAATTCTATACTTCCGATTATGACCTGTCAGCGTTTTGGAGCATTAAGGCAGGAATAGGATTTGGTTTTTATCCTGATAAGCGATTTGGAAAAAGCAATTGGTTTTTTACCAATGTTATTTTACGTTATGCCTACTATTATAGAACAGACTATTTGGATGCCCATATGATGACCGTTTTATTCAACTTCAACAAACAATAAGTCCCCGATAGGTAATGCAATTTTTTACCTTTGTTTCCTTCATTTATATCTTAAAATACCAGAATTAATTATGGCCAAGATTAAGCAGTTAATTAAACATTTTGCAGTAGTTGATAAAGACGATAATCCAATTAATGAATTTGTACAATACAAACAGGAGTTTGATGAAAACCAGAACTGTGTTAAAGAGGTTGAATTTAATCCTTCAGGTGAAGTTGAGAGTGCAAGCGGATATAAGTATAACGATCAGCATAAAATGATTGAAGAAATACATTATTTCGACCAGGATGAGATAGGGGAGATCATCAAATACAAATTAAATGAAGAAGGAAAACCGGAGGAGATTGAAACGGTTTATGCAGATGATGCCAAATCAATAAAAAAAATAAACCGAACTGAATTTTTACTTTCGGTTAAAACTTACGATGAGGATAATGACCTGGAAGGTGAAGAAACCATCAAGTTTGATCAAAAGGATCGTCCGGTGGAGGAAGTCCAAACAGATGAAGAAGGCAATATCGTTCAGCGTTCATTATATGAATACGATGATAATGACAAGGTAATTAGTCGTATCAATTACGGTGAAAAAAACGAATTTTTGGTGAAAGCGTCATTTGAGTATGACAATAAAGGGAACTTAATTAAGATAGTTCAACAAAACGAAAAGGGAAAATTGATCAGTTCACTTCTATACAGTTACGACGAACGCGGTAACCAGGTAATATCGCAATCCAATCACCATATTGAACGAACCGCTTATGACGAGCAAAACAGGATCATCAACAAGGAGAATGTAAACAGATCAAACAATGTAGTTGAAAACTTTACCCAGTACAAATACGGTGATCATGGACTGCTTATTGAAGAACGTATATTTGGTATGGGCGATCAATATCAACTCGAGCCGGGTGTTTTTGCACGTACCGGATCCAACTTAACGTTATTGCGTTATGAGTATGAGTTTTATAAGGATTGAATTGTTTGTGAATCACGCTATTCGGAATTTGCAATTCCGAATGAAAGGGAAATAGGATTAGCAACCTGGTTTGTTTTTCCCTTCACCAATTGCTAATCAATTTATGAAAATCGAAAAGGCGATTCTGGATTTTAAATCCAGTACTCCTTACTTCCAGATTACAAATCTGAAAGAGCGATTGTATTTACAAGATTCTGATCATTTGGCATCTATTTTGAATACATAGCAATAAGTTATTTTTTCAATCGTTTTTTATAAACACCTAACTATCCTGCTATGAAAAAGTTAATTCTCCTCAGTTTTTTGGTTAGTATTATTTTTATTGGTTGCAAAGATGAATGTGATTGTGAACCCTGTGGGTTTCATCAGCCCGGCCACCAGGTAGAACCACAAGCGCCCATGCTTTGTGCCGACAGTTGCTATTTTTCTTACGACCTTATTTGGTAAACACTATTCTTATTCAAGTACCGAATTATACAATTCGGAATTTGTAAATTGTCATGAGAACGATAAATGTTCCAATGTTTTAGAAATCGTAAAGGTTGATGAGTCATTTAAGTTTGCTACTCAACGCTTTGAAGATTCATTACAATTTATCCAGAGTTTTAATAAAAAACTTCCGATTCACTTATTCAACTCATTGCTTTGGGGTGAAAAAACAGATTCCCCATCATTTGAATTAATCGATCAATGCAACAATAGCCATGATATTACAAATTATGGTTTTCCGGAGTCCAATTATGTTATATATGATTCAGCAGAATATATAGGAGAACAAATTGATAGCAAAGTCCGGGTTTATTATTATACCCTAAAAGGTTCTTTTAAAGCCAAAATCCTGATTGAACAATACACAAATACCATTGAAGGTGTGTATGATGTAAATGGTCAGTTTAGCATACTTACAAAATTGGTGATTTTTAATGAATAAAAAAGCCCTGAAATAAAATCATTCAGGGCTTTTAGTAAATGGTTTTTGATTAACGATTATTCTGCTTTTTCTTCTCCCATATGTGTATTTAAAAAGGCCTCCATGGCACGATAGAATTCGAACCTGTTTTCTTCATTCCTGAATCCATGGCCTTCATCATCTTTTACAAGATATTCCACATCAACACCTCTTTCTTTCATGGCAGCTACCATCTGGTCTGATTCGTCTACATTTACTCTTGGATCGTTTCTACCCTGAGCAATAAAAAGCGGAGCAGTAATCTTATCAGCCTGGAAAACCGGTGATACCTCACGGAGCATCAAACTGTCGGAAACAGGATTACCAACCATTTCGTAAAACATTTCAAGCAAAGGAGCCCAATAAGGTGGGATGGTTTTCATAAAGGTGAACATATTGGAAACACCAACATAATCAACTCCTGCGGCATATAAATCAGGTTCTTTTACAAGGCCCATCAATGTTGCATAACCACCATAACTTCCGCCGTAAATAGCAATTCGCTCAGGATCGGCAATGCCTTTTTCGATCAGCATAAGTGTTCCATCTGTAATGTCATCCTGCATTTCACGACCCCATTTTTTAAACGAAGTCTGCCAGAATTCTTTTCCATATCCGGTTGAACCCCTGAAATTCATCTGTAAAACAGCATATCCACGGTTTGCAAGAAACTGTACTTCAGGATTAAATCCCCAGCCATCTCGTGCCCATGGACCACCATGTGGGTTAACAACTACCGGTAAGTTTTTAGCTGTTTCTTTTGTGTATCCCTTTGGTAAAGTCATATAACCATGTATGATCAACCCATCGCGTGCTTCATATTTAATTGGAAAAACTTTTGCCATTTCATTTTCATCAATCCAAGGGCTTACATCAGTTATTTTTTCAAGCTTATCCGAATTTTTATCATAGATATAATAGGCACCTAATGAGCGATCACTGTAAGTTCGGATGATAAAAACATCTTCGTTTTTATTTTCGGCAGTAATACCCAATTCATAGTCGCCTAAGTCCTTATTCAAACGATCAAATAATTTTTTGGTATCATCATCAAAAAAGTACCTTTCTCTCTTTGAAGAAGTATAAGAGGCTGAAGTGAGTTTCTTATTTTTCCTGCTATAAAATACACTCTGAACATCATAATCAGGATTTTCATAAAGCACTTCTATTTCTTTACCATTTGCGATATCAAAAACAACCGCTGCACTTTTGTCGCGGTTGAGGTTTGATGTTCCAATTACATTTTTGTTATCGAACGTAAAAAATGCTGGCATCATATTATCTTTAAAGCTGGTTGTCAATACATCTTTCCATTCATCCTGCTCAGTTTCGCGGTACATGATGCTTGTATTTACACCATCAACAATTGCGTAAGCAACACGCAATTTACCATCATGGTCGAACATCCATCCCTGGATATTTCCCGGGTTTTCAGCTAGCATTTCCATTTCACCAGTTGTAAGATTCAGTCGGTAAGGATCAAATACCTGCGGGTTTCTTTTATTTAAACCAATAATTACCTCATTTTCAATGTCGGGTAAGTCATCAATTATTTGTGTTCTCACGCCTTCAAAGTCAGTAAAGCATACCAGGTTCGATCCATCAATGTTTACGCCATACAATTTGTAATTTTCATCTCCGCCATCATCTTTTACATAAAGAATCTGACCATTGTTTGGCCAAAAGTATCCGGCAATATCCCGGTCTGTTTCACTTGTTAGTTGAGTTGCTTCTGCGGCTCCTCTTTCCTGAATAAAAATATTCATACGGTTTTCGTAAGGAGCCATAAAGGAGTAATACTTGCCGTCAGGTGAAATCTGGTAGGCTGTTTTTTCAGGATTTTTAAAGAAATCCTCTAGTGGAATTTGCTTTGCTTTTTCAGGGGCTTTTTCTGTACAGCAACTTCCTGCTAACAGAGCTGTTCCCAATATCAAAGAAATAACAACAAAAAGTTTTGGTATTTTCATAACATTAAAATTTAGGTTTGTATAGTTGCGATTTTAAAATAAATGATAAAATTAAACGATTTTATTAATTAATCATTAGTTTTTTTTAATTAATTGCCGGTAATTAAAGCCTTTAGAATATTTGAATAAAAACTTTGAAATTGAAACTGACCTTTTACATTTGCAAAAATCATTCATATAAATAAACATTGTGCAAGCTGACAACTCACTAATAAAGTACTTCGAAGAACGCTTAAGTATATTAACGCTTCACCTCCATAATACCAATCTGCATTTTAAAGAGGAGGATTTGCATCAACTAAGGGTTGAAATAAAAAAAATGCGTGCATTACTCAGGCTATTGGATATTGCAGTTCGTGAAGATTACAGCAAAAAACGATATGAAAAGATATTGCGAAAACTATTTAAACCTGGAGGTAAATTAAGAGAATCGCAAATTAATATAGCTCAAGCCAACGAATTTAAATTTCAACTGGCTGACCGATACAAGGAACATCTGGAGAGAAAGGATGAAATTCATTCAAAAAAACTGAAACAGGCATTAGATCAATTTATTACATCACAACTTAATGTATTTGAAAATGAACTTTCAGCATTTATAGAAGAAACAGATCCAAACCATTTGAACATCTCTATTTTTCGATTTCTTCGGCAAGAGTTTGAAACAATTGAAACTTTGTTTCCTGATATTTCGGATCACAAAATTTTACATAAAGTGCGGATGCATTTAAAAGCTTCTGGCTACATGGTAAACCTGGCGATGGAATTATATAAAGATGAGAGCTTGCAAACACTTTACGATGGAATAAAATCTGTAGAGGCTTTGATCGGCACCTGGCACGATAAGATAGTGTTTATTAAATCATTAGGTAAATTTGCAGACAAGGAGTTAAGTCCTGCTGAAGTGCATGTGCTAAACTCAACTGCCGATTCAGTGAACAATGATATTGAAAAATCCCATCATGAAATTGAAACTCACTTAATACAACTGATCAATAATGATTTCAAAGTCTTTTACCTGAAATACCCTAAATAAACCATTGGTTCTTGGCTGATTCCTGTATAACTCATATAAACCATAACGCATCAATGGTTTAGCTTTGAATACGTAACTTTTTCCTGAAAAAAACGAATAAAATGATAAGAAAGAACAAATTAATTTCTTTTCTGTTGAATTATGTCGAATTTATCGAAATATCTAATAATACTGCTTGGGATTATACTGCTTTCAGGTTCTTCGTTTCAATTTTTCGGACAGGATAAAAAATCAAAAAAAGCTTTTACCCCCGGATGGGCAATTGGCGTTAAAGTTACCACTTTCGGGCCAGGTATTGAAGTTGTAAAAAGCTTTAATGAATTGGTAAACCTGAGATTGGGTGGTACCTATTTCAAAATGAAGTATGATTTTTCAACTGATACAGAAGTAAGCACAATCAACAGAAGTTATGCAACAACAGGCGCGATTAATTTAATGGCTGACCTCAATTTCGTCAGTTTTATGCATTTCACCGGAGGCTTTTTGTTTAACATGAATAAATTTGAATTGCAAGCCACCGCAAAGGAAGACTATTATGTCGATGAATCTCAGGATACACCTGAAACAACAGGAAATGTTGATTATAAATTTACAACAAACAAACTTTGTCCTTATGCCGGATTCGGATTCGGACGAAGTATTTCAAGGTCAAACCTTGTAAGTTTTTCATTCGATTTTGGTGTTGTTTATCATGGTGCACCCAAAGTCAGTCTAAATACAAATGGAGTAATTAGCGAGACCGACAGCATGGAACAGGAACAAATTCTAAGGGATAATATTGAAGGCTATAAATTTTATCCGATGATAAGTTTCCAGTTGTCGTTTAGGTTTTTATAGTAAGAAAGTAACTTATAGTATATCGTTATGAATGCGATGAAAATAATAACCCGTATTACAGTTCAAATTTTGATGTTTCTGCTTATTGCTTTTACATTGATTATGAGTTTTAATGCTTAACAGATAATTGAATCAGCAAAATAAACTTTTGGTTTAATGTCTGGAATCAAATAAGGTATATTTTTGAAGCGTTAAAATACAATCATCATTCACAATAAGTTAACAATAAAAAGTTTGCCTATTTATTTATCTGACAATACTTTTGCATTTATATTTATCACCGTGAGAATATTTTTTTCAAAAAAAGTAGGGTAAAACATTTCTCATGCGGTTAGCTTATATTAAAACAAAAACTTCAAAATCATAACTAACTTAATGTATATATCATGAAAAATTTAATGATTAACTTCCTGATTATCTCTTTCGTTTTGTCGCTGGGCTTGGTCTCTTGTAAAAAAGAAAACAACGAACCTGCTCCTCAACTTCCTCCTGAATCTTCCTTCGTTATGGATTTTTCCGGTTTTGCCAATGCAAACGATACACTGGCATCAAGGGAAATTGCGACTTATCAAAACTGGGGACACGCATTTGTAAATGTCGCAGTCTGGAATACGATTATTACCGTGGGCCTTGCCGTACCTGTCGCTGCTTTTTACGAATCGTTTAACCACCAGGCTGTTTATCACCCTGATGAAAACAACTGGACTTGGGGCTATAATTTTAAAGCAGGTGGTGTTTGGCATGAGGCCGAATTAACTGGCTTTATAATAAGTGATACGGTAAACTGGGAGATGCGAATTACAAAAGCCGGGCATTACAACGATTTTTTATGGTATACCGGAAAAAACAGTTTCGATCGCAGTGGAGGGTACTGGATATTAAATGAGAACCCGAACAATTCGAGTCCACTACTTCAAATTGATTGGACTTACGATGGTGGTGGCATTGGTGATATCAAATATACCAACGTAAAACCAAGTGGCCCTGAAAATGGGGGATATATTTTTTATGGAACTTCAGAAGGGGATTTGACCCGGTTTTATAATATCTTTAACAAAGGGCAGGATAACCTGACAGAAATTGAATGGAACCACAACGACAACCATGGCCGTGTTGCTGATCCAAATAGATTTGGTGATACTGACTGGCATTGCTGGGATGTGACCCTGCAGGATGTTGTTTGTCCGTAAAATTGAAAAAGATTAAAAATATTGAACAGCGTAGCCTTTGGTTGCGCTGTTTTTGTTAATAAGAGGATAGAGACGACTTATAGAAAACAGATAATGAAAATGATACACGAATTAAAAACATGGAATGAGTATTTTGAAGAAATGTTTATTGGGAATAAAACATTCGAGATTAGAAAAAATGACAGGGACTTTAAAAAAGGTGATATACTTATTTTAAAAGAATGGAATCCCAAAACTGAAAAGTACACAGGTAGAGAAATCGCGAAAAATGTAACGTACCTATTAGATGGTGGAATATTTGGATTAGAAAAGGGATTTGTTGCTATGGCGATACAGTAATATATTTTAAACTATAGTGCAGATTTACTTTTTATTGGGAATCCGCCCACTGACAGAAGAAAAAAAAAGTTCAGCTTCTTGCCCGTCTGTCCGGCAGGTCGCTGAGAGTTCTCCATTGGTTTATGCTCAACTGCGATTTAATAAAGTTTAGGTGTCGTTGTGTTAAGTTTTAAAGCCACTTTTTCTTTCTGAAATAAAACAGCATGGTAATGGCAACAACTACAATCACTCCCCACATTATAAAATAACTGTATTTATAATGAAGTTCGGGGACATTGTCAAAGTTGGTTCCATATATACCTGCAATAAAAGTTAAAGGAATAAAAATGACTGAAAAAACAGTCAAAAACTTCATGATATCATTTAGTTTGCTGCTAATTGTGGTATGATAAATGTTCAATTGATCAGATAAAATTTCACGATAACTATCAGAAGAATCACTTGCTTGACTGATATTATCTTGAAGCTCTTTAAAATGAACATAGGTGCTATCGGTAATAAATTCAGACTCCATTTTAGCCAAGGAAAAAATCATTTCTTTAGCCGGTTTAATATTTTTACGAAGGAAATTTAATTCACGTTTGTAGTTGTTAATTTCATTGATTACAACCTGATTCGGGTTAAGCAGAAGATTTTCTTCTAAAGTTTCAATTTTTTCACCCAACAGGCTGATTACATATAAGTAGTTATCGACCACAATATCCAGCAGTGCAAAAGTCAAATAATCAGTTCCACCATTTCTAATTCTCTTTTTCTGTTTTCTAATTCGTTCACGGACGGGCTCGAATACATCACCTTTTCTTTCTTGAAATGTGATGAGTACTGACTTGGTTAAAATCAAACTCAAATTTTCGACCAGTATAGTTCCTGTTTTATGATCATTCTGCAACATTTTTATTGTTATTAATGTGCAATTATCGTAATCTATAATTTTCGGTCGTCCTTCAGTATTAAGCACTTCAGCCATAACAAGGCTATCAAAATTAAACGCGGCAGTTATTTGTTCCATGATGGTTAAATTGTGAAGGCCATCAATATTTAACCAAGTAACTGTGTCTTCTTCTTTATATTTGCTTATTTCTTTTACAGTTGCTATAAGATCTTCATTGAGATTGTTTGCGTCAAAGTCAATAATTCTCAACAAAACCTGATCAATTTTCTTTTCTCCCCGAAAAATTAGTTCATCCGGTGATCTGCCAATTTCCTGCTTTTGTTTTTTAATAAATCTTGTCATTTGTTTTATTTAATTAAACACAAGTCCCTTTATAAGTTTCAAATATACTGAATAACAACCAAATCCAGCATTTAAACAACTATTTGTATTTGGTTTTTCACTTTTTGAATTTTCCTATCTTGCCGCCTTTTATTTGCTGATGAAGAAGATTGGAATTACAGGTGCAAACGGACATGTGGGAACGAACCTTGTCAGAAGGCTTTTACAGGAAGATTTTTCAATTCGTGTACTCCAACACCACGACCACGATGCGCTGGATGGACTGGATATTGAAATAATAAAAGGGGACTTGTTAGATCCTGAATCGCTGGCTGCATTTTGCGATGGGGTAGATGTATTGTTCCATTTGGCTGCGAAAATATCTATTGGAAACAATTCATTTGATAATTTACACAATATCAATGTTGAAGGGACACAAAATTTGGTGCATGCCGCGAAGATAGCAGGCATTAAGCGATACATTCATTTTAGCTCAATTCATGCTTTGGTTCATGAACCGTTAGACCAGCCAATGGATGAGTTCCGTCCGCTTGCTACCAATTCTAAAATGCCATACGAACAAACAAAATCGATTGCTGAGAAATGGGTTTTAAAGCAGCAGGAAGATAAATTTGATGTGATTGTCATTAACCCTACTTCCATACTTGGCCCTTTGGATTTTAAGCCTTCATTGATGGGGCAACTTATGATTCGTTTGTATAATGGGAGTTTACCCGGCCTTGTTCCGGGTGGTTACGATTGGGTAGACGTACGCGATGTGGTTGACGCAGCTTGCAATGCCATATACCAGGGTAAAGGAGGTGAGCGCTATATTCTATCGGGAACATGGAAGACTGTTGTTGATTTTGCTAAATTATTCGGATTGGTCAATGAACGAAAAATAAAGACTTTGGTCTTGCCGTTGTGGCTAGCACGAGTTGGTGTGCCATTTATTACTCTGTATTCAAAGGTTGTTGGCCAGGATCCATTATACACCAATAAATCGCTTACCATTTTACAGGAAGGAAATAAGTATATTTCAAATGAAAAAGCAAAAAGAGAACTCGGATTCAATCCCAGGCCTTTGTCTCAAACATTAAAGGATTCGGTGACCTGGTTTAAAGAAATTGGAAAAATTAAAGAGTGATGATTTCGTACGACACATATTTTATTCTATTGTATATATGGATGGGGATCGCGGTAGTTACCATGCCATTTTTATTAAAAATTACTGTTCCGTATGGCAGGCATACAACAAATACATGGGGCCCGTTACTCAATAATCGTCTGGGTTGGGTTTTGATGGAAATACCTGTAATTATTGTCTTTTCATGGCTTTTTTTTACAGGTGATGCCGAGAAAACAATTCCTGTTTATATATTTTATGGGCTGTTTATGCTTCATTACCTTAACCGGATTTTTATATTCCCGTTCCGTCTGAAAGGAAAGGATAAAAAAATGCCATTAATTATCGTCTTGTCAGCTACTGTCTTCAACCTTTGTAATGGTTTCTTCAACGGCTACTGGTTCGGTTACCTGAATGATTTTCACTATGGATTAAGTTGGTTAACCGACTGGCGATTCATTCTTGGGGCTATTCTGTTTTTTGCAGGTATGTACATCAATGTGTCATCTGACCAAAAATTGATTAACCTTAGAAAAGGTGGAAAAACAGGATATTATATACCATATGGCGGAATGTTCAAATATGTTAGTTCACCTAACTTGTTCGGTGAAATTATCGAATGGCTGGGCTGGGCCATGATGAGTTGGTGTTTGCCATCATTTTCATTCGCTTTGTGGACGATGGCGAACCTGATTCCGAGGGCCAGAGATCATCATCGCTGGTATAAACGGCGTTTTGACGATTATCCGAAAGAAAGAAAAGCGATCATTCCGTTTTTAATTTGAAGTTTTGGTACCCAGCAATTAAAATTTCTTCAGTAATGAATTGCTTAACAATGAGCAAAAAGGTCTAAGATTTATCTTATTTTTGCCTGCTCAGGAAACCTGAAACCAACAGTAAACCCTGCAATTAAATGTACGAATTTTTAAGCGGTAAACTCACCGAAAAAAATCCCACCTATGTGGTACTCGAAAACAATGGAATTGGTTTTATGATCAACATTTCATTGAATACCTTTTCAAAAATCAAAGATCTGGAAGAAGCAAAAATGTACACACATTTTTATGTACGTGAAGATGCCCAGATATTGTATGGTTTTGCTGACGAAAACGAAAGGGAATTGTTTCGGTTTTTACTATCTGTTTCTGGTGTTGGAGCGAGCACAGCACGCTTGATATTATCCTCTTTAACATCCGAAGAAGTTTATGAGGCAATTACCCAGGGGAACGCTTCTGTCCTTCAAAGTGTTAAGGGTGTCGGAGGCAAAACAGCTCAACGAATTGTAATCGATTTAAAAGATAAATTGATAAAAGCCGGAATTGAACTCGAAAAAGTTGATTTTACCCACAATACATTAAAGGAAGAAGCGTTATCAGGTTTACTGATATTGGGTTTCAACAAAATAGCTGCCGAAAAGGCTTTGAACAGGATTTTGAAACAAGGGGAAGTTTCAACCGTTGAGGAGTTAATAAAGGAGGCTTTAAAGGCATTATAGGAAACCAAAAACGACAAAGAAGCTAAGCATTTTGGGGATCGTGAGGAGGACGTCAAAACATATTACAGGCATTCAAAAAAAGTTTGCTTTAACTCTTTTTTGTGCTTTTGCGTTATTGATTGTAACGCCTCAACTTGCATTTTCTCAGGTTCTTGTTCCTCCTGATTCATCCCCTGTTCAGGATACAACCAAGCCCGATTTAATTTTCCCTTTCGAAGACAATACTGGAAGCCCATATATCGATAATCAAAATACCAGTCCGTTATTTCTCAATGATCCTTCAAATATAAAGCGGGAAGTAATTTATAATCCTCTAACCAACTCATATGAATTCGTCAATAAAATAGGTGATTTTTCTTATCGCACGCCAACGGTAATGGATTTTGAAGACTACCAGCGATATGATATGAATCGTGATATCAACCAATATTGGAACGAAAGATCACAAACTGCCGGAACTGCTGAAGGCTCACGACTTATCCCAAAAATTTATATTGGGGGAGATGCTTTTGAAACCATTTTTGGAAGCAACACCATTGACATCCGCCCACAAGGTTCAGCCGAAGTTAGCTTTGGTGTTTTACATAACAAACGCGATGACCCTGCATTGGATGTAAGGCAACGTAAAACCACCAACTTTGATTTTGATATGCGCATTCAGATGAATGTGGTGGCCAAAATCGGGGATAAGATTGAATTTAAGGCGAATTACAATACCGAGTCATCATTTGACTTCGAGAATACCCTGAAACTTAAGTATGAAGGTAAAGAAGATGAAATCATCAAAATTATCGAAGCCGGCAACGTTAGCCTGCCTTTGCGTTCGACCTTAATTCGTGGTAGCCAGAGTTTGTTTGGTGTAAAAACGGAATTACAGTTTGGTAAAACAAGGGTTACGGCGTTATTCTCGCAGCAGCAAAGCGAAACTCAGAATATTAAAGTGCAGGGAGGAGCACAAACCAATCGGTTTAAAATTACTGCCCTCGATTACGAAGCAAACAAGCACTTTTTCTTTGCCCATCTTTTCAGAAACAATTATGAAACAGGGGTGTCAACACTCCCTGTTATCACTTCTGATGTAACCATTACACGAGTCGAGGTGTGGGTGACCAATATTGGGGCTGCAACTGAAGAAAACAGGAATATCATCGCATTTACCGACCTGGGTGAAAACGACAAAAAAAACATACACAATTTCTTTGTAAACCCTGTTCCGGGCCAAACATCTCCATCAAACTACTCCAATAGCTTATTGCTTCAGATGGACTCGACCAAGATTCGGGATATCAATGAAGTTACAAATTACCTGACCGGTGACCCTTTTAATGTTGGAATGACCAATTATTTTATTGCAGGAGATGATTATGTAAAACTTGAAAATGCACGAAAACTTCGCGAATCAGAATATACAATTAACAATAAACTGGGATTTCTATCATTAAATACAACCCTGAGTTCTGACCAGGTTTTGGCAATTGCTGTTCAGTACACGATCATTGGTTCCAATGAAGTTTATCAAATCGGAGAATTTTCTGACCAGGGGATTGTTGCTCCAAACAACCTGGTTGTAAAATTGCTGAAAAGCAACACCCTGAACACCAAGTTGCCAATGTGGGATTTAATGATGAAAAACGTTTATCCGATCGGAGCATACCAGGTTCAAAGGGATGACTTCCGGTTTAATTTATTATATAGTGGCAACGAAGAAGGTGTTCCAACAGGTTATTTTTCGCAAGGGCCGGCGAGTGCAACAGGTATCCCCTTAATTCACTTGTTTGGAATGGACCGCTTGGATATCCAGCGAAACCCAATTGCGGGTGGCGATGGTTTGTTTGACTTTATTGACGGTGCTGCTATAAATGGAGGGACCATACAGGCATCAAATGGGCGGATATTCTTTACCTCTCTTGAACCTTTCGGTAGTTTTGTCAGGGATTCTATTTTTCCCAATGATCCCGATTATGCTGATTTTTATGCGTTCGATTCTCTTTATACTTTGACAAAAACAGGTGCAGAACAATTTCCTGATAAGAACAAGTATATCCTCGAAGGAATGTATAAATCACAGTCGGGTTCCGATATCAGTTTAAATGCACTAAATGTACCCCAGGGATCGGTAACCGTAACCGCCGGTGGTGTTCCACTGGTTGAAAACCAGGATTATACTGTTGATTATACATTGGGAAGAGTAACCATCATCAATGAAGGAATTTTAAATTCAGGCGTCCCGATTAATGTATCACTCGAAAGTAATTCCATGTTCAATGTACAGCAGAAAAGGATGATGGGATTACATGTTGATCATGAAATAAACAAGAATTTTCATATTGGCGGTACTATTTTAAACCTGCACGAGCGGCCACTAACACAAAAAGTGAATTATGGTGATGACCCGGTTTCCAATACTATGTGGGGACTCGATTTAAGCTACCGGACAGAATCAAGATGGCTTACAAAAATAATCAATAAATTACCAGGAATTTCATCCAACCAGGCCTCACAGATTATGGTAGATGGTGAGTTTGCCCAATTTATTCCCGGGCATTCAAAAGCTATCGGAAATTCAGGTACTTCTTATATTGATGATTTTGAAGGGGCTAAATCATCAATTGACTTAAAACATATCGGGTCATGGTTTCTGGCTTCTACACCTCAACTTCAAGGTGATTTATTCCCCGAAGCTACAAGTAGTACACTTGATTATGGCAAAAACCGGGCAAAGTTTGCCTGGTATATCATCGACCCACTATTTTACGACAGAAGCGGTACCATAAGACCTGCCAATGTTTCGAAAGATGAATTGTCAAAGAATTCAACCCGTCAGGTACTGGAAACAGAAGTGTTCCCAAACAAAGACAACCCAAATGGGATAACGACCAATATTGCCATGTTAAACCTTTCCTATTTTCCATCTGAAAAAGGATCGTATAACTATGATGTTAATCCCAAGCAGTGTTTCAGCTGGTTTAAATCCGGATGGTTCTCTTGCTGATCCTGAAAGCCGGTGGGGAGGTATTATGCGAAAAGTTGAATCTTCTGACTTTGAAGCTGCTAACATTGAATACATTGAGTTTTGGATGATGGATCCGTTTGCTGAAGAAGAATACGCAAGCAGTAAAGGTGATTTGTACATCAACCTTGGTGAAATTTCTGAGGATATTTTACGGGATGGTAGAAAAAGTTATGAAAACGGATTACCTACTTCAGGAGAAGTAACCAATGTTGATCCGACAATTTGGGGTTTCGTGCCTAATCTACAGGCTCTTGTTGAGTCGTTTAGTAACGAAGCCGGTTCGAGGCAGTATCAGGATGTTGGATACGATGGTGTATCAAGCGATGAAGAGCAAACAGTTCAGCAGGATTACCTTGATGCAATGCTCGATAAATTCTCGGGCGGACAGCCCTACCAGGATGCGGTAGCTGATGCTTCATCTGATGATTATCATTATTACCGGGGTTCCGATTATGACCAGGAAGCCCAATACAGCAGTGTTACCGAGCGGTATAAAAAATTCAACAACCCTGAAGGTAATTCACCAACTGATGAGCAAAATCCGGAGAGTTACCCAACCGCAGCTACCAGTATTCCAAATGTTGAGGACATTAATCGTGACAATACATTGAGCGAGTCAGAACGATATTTCCAGTACCGCGTAAGGATGGATTCCACCAATTTAAAGGTTGGTAAAAACTATGTAACCGACATTCAAAAAGCCAGTGTGGTATTACAAAACGGAGAAACCACAGAAGTAAAGTGGTATCAGTTCAAAATACCGGTAAAAAATCCTGAAAAAATAGTTGGGAACATCAGTGATTTCAGATCCATTCGCTTTATGCGTTTATTTATGAGAAACTGGAATGCCCCAGTTGTGCTTCGTTTTGCAACATTTGAGCTTGTGCGTGGAGAGTGGAGGGCATATGATAATTCATTGCTGGCACAGGGTGAATACCTCCATAATGATAATGGTAGTGAAACTGTTTTTACAGTATCTACCGTTAACATTGAAGAAAATGGCGAAAGAGAACCTGTTAAATATGTTACTCCGCCGGGTATTGAAAGGGAAATCCAATTTGGAACAACAAGTTACATACAACAAAATGAACAATCATTATCATTCCTTACTGAGAATTTATTAGACGGGGATGCAAGGGGAGTGTATAAAACGACTGATTTTGATTTCAGGCAATACAAGAAATTGCAGATGTATATCCATGCTGAAGCACTAAATGCAGTTAATGATCCCGATATTGGAACAGCAGGCCAGGTTTATGATACAAATACCATGAAGGTGTTTATCAGGATTGGTTCTGACTTTTCACACAACTATTACGAATATGAGGTGCCTGTTGAGTTTACACCCTGGGGGACTATTGATCCGAATTTAATTTGGCCTGGCTATAACAATATGGAGATTAACTTTGATCAAATAGTACAGGTCAAACACAACCGGAATATTTTAATGCGTGACCCCAACAACGATCTCGCCTATAACAAACCCTATGTTGAAAATATAGGAAAAGCAAAAGTTACCGTTTTGGGAGCACCAAATATCAGTGATGTGATGGGTATACTGATAGGTGTTCGAAACCCCAAAAAAATAGGGTCAGGATTTGAAGATTCCGGTGAACCGGTTAGCGCCATTGTTTGGGTTAACGAGTTAAGGGTAACCGATTTTAATGATAAACCCGGCTGGGCAGCAACAGGTAGGGCAGAAGCCACGCTCGCAGATTTGGGTAAGATAGGAATAGCTGCATCACATAGTTCGGCAGGATTCGGAAGTATTGAGCAGAAAATAAGTGAGTTGCCACTCGAATCAACCACAGATTTATTGTTTACTACTGATATTGACTGGGGTAAGTTTATTGGCCAGAAAGCAGGGGTACGCATTCCAATGCATTATGACTATAACTCAACGCGCATCACACCAGAATACAATCCGCTTGACCCTGATATTCTTTTAAAAGATGACCTTGACTCGTATGAGGATAAAATTAACCGTGATTCGGTAAAGCGACTGGCTGAAGATTATACCGAACGCCAAAACCTGAACTTTATGAATGTGCGGAAAGAACGCACAAATAGTGAGAAAAAGCCCAAAGTTTACGACGTTGAAAATTTTGATGTCTCCTTTGCTTATTCGAAGGAAAAACATACGAATATTGATTTTGAAGTGGATAACTTTAAGCAATATCGTGGTGGTTTAGGATATACCTGGAATGGCAGGCCAAAAAACTATCAGCCTTTTAAAAAGACAAAAGGTTTAAAATCGAAACACCTTGCCCTGATCAAGGATTTTAATATTTATGCCTTGCCAAAGGTATTCTCCTTCAGGACCGACATGGACCGGACTTTCAAGGAACAGCAATATCGCGATAAAAGTATAGGTGATATTATTATTTACCCTACCTATGAGCGCAAATGGAATTGGAATAGGATATATGATCTGAAATATGATTTTTCAAAATCATTGTCTTTTGAATTCAATGCAGGAGCCAATGCGTATATTAATGAACCCCAGATATATCCTGACAAGGAATACCCAGGAATGGGAAGAGTATAAGCAACAGATTTGGCGTGAAATTGGGGCTTTTGGAACATTGCAAAGGTATAATCAGAGCTTTAAAGTCAATTACAATGTTCCACTCCGAAAAATTCCTGCTCTTGATTGGATTACCGCTGCAGCTAGTTATACAGGACTTTATTCATGGGCAGCCGCTCCACTCTCGGTACAAGCACGTACCGGTAACGTCATTGAGAACTCGCAACAAATTCAAGTAAACGGTAGCACTGATTTCAGCAAATTATATAATAAGGTTCCTTATTTTAAAGAAATAACAAGAACCCAGTCCAGATCAGGCAGGCCATCATCACGAACAAGGGGAACCATTCCGGAACCACCTGATTCGGATGATACTACGGCTAAACCCAAGAAAAAT
Organism: uncultured Bacteroidia bacterium; assembly: GCA_963759045.1. Classification (GTDB taxonomy): domain Bacteria; phylum Bacteroidota; class Bacteroidia; order Bacteroidales; family F082; genus JAADID01. Next base: position 15,122 of record CAVWXM010000031.1, on the reverse strand, counting down.
TATGGTAAAATAATTGGTGACGGATTCCTAAAAGTATTAATGCTTATTAAAAAGGCATCAATTACCTATACTGAGGGCAACGGAACATCATTACCAGGTTATACACCGAAACCTGACATATTGGGGATTTCATTCGCCGAAAATAATGCACCGGGTTGGGGCTTTGTGTTTGGAGGACAAAAAGATATTCGAACACTGGCAGGCGAATCGGGTTGGATAACAAAAGACTCGATTCTGAATCAGGCCTATATGCAAAAAGGCAATAAGGCTTTTTCTTATAAATTAAACACCGACATCCTCAATGCCATCAGGGTAGATTTTGATGGTGATTACGTTTATACGCAAAACCTGTCAGCTTATTACCGGTATGATTGGGATTCGCTTGCATTTATGGAGTATACGCCGGTTACAGTCGGTAATTTTAGTATTTCATATAATATCATCAAAACATCTTTTGATCAGGTTGATACGGCTGGTAACTCTGTCACGTATTCTGAATTCCTGGGTAGCAGACACGATATTGCCTATAAGCTAGCTAATGAGGATCTCCGATGGAGTGGGGAAAGTGTATTAGATACATTAACCGGGCAGACCTTTCCGGTAGGGTTTGGATCAAACTCGCAAGAGGTGTTGTATTATTCTTTCCTGGCATCGTATTCAGGAAGAGGTGCATCCTCTCAGCAAGTGAGTAGTCCGTTTCCTTCATTTCCAATTCCAAACTGGCGACTTACATTTTCAGGATTAACCAATATCAAAGCGATTGGTAAAATTTTCAGAACCTTTAACATAACGCATGGTTACAGGTCGATGTTAAGCGTTGCCTCATGGAGGACCAATGTTGATTATGACGAAAAAAATTCAGATAATACTTATCCGAACAGCCTGAATTTTGTTACAGAATATGATATTGGCGTTATTTCAATTATTGAGACTTACAGCCCATTAATTGGTATTGATATGACGCTGCAAAACAGCCTGTCGCTTAAAGTTGAATATAAGAAATCGAGAAACTTGTCACTTAGTTTTGTCAATAACCAAATGACTGAAGTGAATGCTGAAGACATCATCCTTGGCGTTGGATTCAGGCTAAAGAACCTCAAATTTACGATTGGTTCGTTAAGCGGAAAAGATACTAAAAACAAATCTTACAGCAGTGATTTGAACTTTAAACTCGATTTCGGTATCCGCGACACAAAAACCACTTTGCGGAGAATTGATGAAGGCAATAATCAGATATCAGCAGGTTCGCGCCAGTACAACTTGAACTTTTCGGCTGACTATATGCTGAGTCAAAGTTTACAAATTCGTTTGTACTATAACTGGACGAGCAATAATCCTTATGTATCATCGCAATTCCCTAACTCAACAACCAACGGTGGTATTAGTTTACGCTTTAACCTTGCACAGTAATAGCAATGATTTCTCAATTAGTTTAAAGCCTTATTTTGACCGATTTTAAAAATGAATTTCCCGAATCTCCAGTAAAAATTTGACTAAATTTGGGGCCAAATAAAATGAATAGAAATGAACATTCCAGAAAATTTATTGTACACCGAAGATCACGAATGGATCAGGGTTGAAGGAGAAGAAGCCTTTATTGGTATTACAGATTTTGCCCAGAAAGAACTGGGGGATATTGTTTTTGTTGAGGTTGAAACTGTGGAAGAAACATTGGAAATTGGTGAAGCATTCGGAACCATCGAGGCCGTAAAAACAGTTTCAGATATGTTTATGCCAATCAATGGAACCGTTTTGGAGTTAAACGAAAATATTGAAGATACACCTGAGGTGATCAACAAAGATCCTTATGGCGAAGGCTGGATTATTAAGATAGCGATAGGGGATGCCTCCCAACTGGATGATTTATTGGATGCAGCTTCCTATAAAGCCAGCGTTGAAGGTTAAATTAGCATGTTAATCAGAAAACTGTGGCCTTCCCTGGTTTGGGCGCTTATTATTCTGATATTAACAGGGTTACCAGGTGAGTACATTCCTGAAATTGTTGGTTTTTGGGATTGGTTAAGCTACGATAAACTTGTTCATGTTTTCATTTTTGGCACCCTTTCTTTCCTGTTGTTTTTCAGTTTCCGTGAGCAATATTTCAATAGTAAAAAGCGTTATCGTATTGTGTTAGCAATTGTATGCGTGTCTTTGGCATATGGTTTGCTTACTGAAGTTTTACAAGACACAGTTTTTATCAGAAGGGATGGAAATGTGTTCGATTTTTTCGCAGATGGTCTTGGTGCATTAACAGGATGGCTGGCTTTTAAGCTGATCTATCAAAAAAAAATACGGTAAACAATACATTCATACACAGATAAATTATTACTTTAGCAGCATTATAATCCATACAAAAATTCTAAACTATGGAAATTAAGAAAACACCCAAAGCCGATCTTGAAAAGAAAAAAGCCATTTTCTTTGAAATAGGATTGATCATTGCTCTTCTCATTGTGTTTGCAGCTTTTGAGTATAAAGATTATGATAAGCAAACCATCGATTTATCACAAAGGGCAGTAGATGATACACCTGAAGAAATTATTCCGATTACGGAACAAAAAGTAAAGCCACCACCACCACCACCACCAAAACAGGTGACACAAATTAAAATTGTGGAAGATGATGTTGAGGTTGAAGATGACATCGATATCGATGTTGATGCGGATGATGAAACTGTAATTGAAGAGTATATTCCACCAGAAGAAGAAGATGAGGGAATCGTAGAACAGGAAATCTTTACAGTTGTTGAATCAATGCCTGAGTTCCCAGGTGGTATGGGTGAATTGATGAAATACCTGGCCACCAACATCAAGTATCCACCACTCGCCAAAGAAAGTGGTATCCAGGGCCGTGTATTTATCAACTTTGTAGTTGAACCAAATGGCTCAATATCCAATGTTAAAGTATTACGTGGTATTGGAGGAGGCTGTGATGAGGAAGCTGTTCGTGTTGTTGAATCCATGCCGAATTGGAAACCAGGTAAACAGCGCGGAAAAAATGTTAGGGTATCCTACAACCTTCCGGTTAAGTTTACACTGCAATAAAATATTTACTTAAGATTAAGTAGCCGTTTATCATTTGATAAGCGGCTTTTTTTATTCCATAATACTGGCACAGTGTTTGCCTTGTAAAGTTTATAGTTCATTAATTTGTTTTATGGCTAAAATCTACTTTTTAACAATTGCTTATTAAACTGGCTAAACCCGGGTTTAGGCAATATTAAAAGTTTGATTCGATGAACCCCAAATTCATTTATTGTTTAACCAGTCTGCCGTTAAGCAGGCCATAAAACCAAAAAGTATGTATATCAGAAAAGAACCAAAAGCAAGCCTTGAGAACAAACGGAAAGTTTTTCTCGAGATTGGGTTTATTGTTGCCCTGTTATTCGTTTTCGCTGCATTTCAATACCGCAGTTATGAAACAAATACTATTGATTTACCACTAGATCATGATGTCTTTATAGGAGAAGAATTACCACCATTGTATAAGGAAAAACCTAAAATTCCACCACCACCTCCTGCTCAGAATAAGAGACTCCAAACTGTTGATGATAATACAGAAATAACTGAAGACGATCCAATAATCGATGCAGGTATACAGGAAGGCTGGGAAGCGCCGGTTTATAGTCCAGAGACAAGAGATGATGATGATATTATTCCGGATGATATTCCATATGCTTTTGCAGAGCAAAAAGCAGAATATCCCGGTGGATTGATGGCTTTTTCCAACTATCTCAAACAAAATCTGAATTATCCGCGATATGCTATTGAAGCTGGAATTTCAGGTGTTGTTTATATAGAATTCGTTGTAGAAAAAGATGGTTCAATCACAAATGTGGTATTAAAAAGAGGAATAGGTGGTGGTTGTGATGAGGAAGCAATCAGGACGATTGAAAATATGCCGCCATGGAAACCTGCAATGCAAAATGGAAGAAATGTGAGGTTTATTTTAACCCAGCCTGTAAAGTTTATACTTCAATAGCATTTATATGTTTTAAATCACTTGTTCTCGGGGTGAAAGTGATCGAAAACAATTTTGGCTTTAGATTTGCCAACCGCAGCAGTCAGTTCATCAATACTGGCTGCTTTTACCTTTTTAACTGACCTGAATTTCCAGAGTAATTTTTGAGCTGTGTTAAAACCAACCCCTTCAATTTCCGTCAATTCTGATTTTAAAGTCCCTTTGTCACGTTTGTTGCGATGGTGGGTAATACCAAAGCGATGGGCTTCATCGCGCAATTGCTGTATAATTTTTAAAGTTTCAGATTTTTTATCGAGGTAAATAGGAATTGAGTCATACGGGAAATAAATTTCTTCCAACTTTTTGGCAATGCCGATGATTGTGATCTTGCCATAAAGGTTCAGCTTTTTGAGGCTTTTAACCGAAGCTGATAATTGTCCCTTTCCGCCATCAATTACAATCAACTGAGGCAGGGATTGATTTTCACTAAGCAGCCTTTTGTAACGCCTTTCAACCACTTCTTCCATCGAAGCAAAATCATCGGGACCAGTAACTGTTTTAATATTAAAATGACGGTATGCCTTTTTATTTGGTTTGGCATCAATAAACTGAACCATGGCGGCTACCGGGTAATCGCCCTGGAAATTGGAATTGTCGAAGCATTCGATCTGAACAGGTTGCTCTTTCATTCTCAGGTCTATCCTCATCTGTTCGAGGATGCGTTTTTTATGCCTGTCAGGATCTACCAGCGATGCCTGTTTATTTCGTTCTAATTGATAATATCTGGCATTGCGTTGGCTTAAGTCTAAAAGTTGTTTTTTATCACCTCTTTGGGGGAGGGTGATCTTTACATCTGGAATTTCAATCAGTGGGTCGAATGGTAAAAGAATTTCCCTTGCATTGCTATCAAAACGCTGCCTGAAATCCATCAAGGCAAAAGCAAGCAATTCCTGTTCGGACTCATCCAGCTTGTTTTTCATTTCAACACTGTGTGCCTGCACTATTGCACCGTTAATCACCCTCATATAATTCACATAGGCAACATTCCTTTCTTTGATCATCGACAACACATCAACATTGTCAATTTTTGGGTTAACGATGGTTGATTTACTCTTGTATTTTTCAAGGATCTCAACTTTCTCTTTCAGCAGCTGTGCCTGTTCAAAATCCATCCGCTCTGCTGCCTGGTGCATCAGCGATTTAAGCTCACTTATAACGTTTGTAATGTTGCCCTTTATAATATGCTTAATTTGTTGAATTGTGTTGTTATAATCTTCCTCGCTTTGCTTTCCAACACAAGGGCCAAGACAATTCCCAATGTGGTATTCGAGGCAGATTTTATAATTCTTTTTTTCTATTAAAGACGGTTTCAGGTTTAACGAACAGGTCCGGATTGGGTACAATTGTTTGATGATGTCCAATAGTGTTTTCATCATGCGAACTGATGCGTAAGGGCCAAAATATTCGGAGCCGTCTTTTACCAGTTGCCGGGTTGGAAAAATTCTTGGAAAATGTTCATTTTTTATACAAATCCAGGGAAATGATTTGTCATCTTTTAGTTGTATATTATACTTGGGCTGGTACTTCTTGATCAGGTTGTTTTCAAGCAGCAAAGCATCAAGCTCTGAACTGGTTACAATAAATTCAATATGATGTATTTTGCTCACCAACAACCTCAGTTTACCTGATTGATGTGATTTTGTAAAATAACTCGCTACGCGTTTTTTCAAATGTTTGGCCTTGCCCACATAAATCACCTTGTTATCTTTGTCATAGTACTGGTAAACACCGGGCTTACCTGGTAGCGATTTGATCAGGTTTTGTAAATGCGTATTTGAATCTTTGTTGCTCAAATGGAGTTGGTATAGCATACAAATTTAGGAAAGTGTAATAAACGTCGACAATTGATCAGGCTGCTTCTTTTCTTAAAGTGGGTTCGCTTGGTTTGCCGAAAAAACGAATCACCAAATACATGCCTATCAATCCTATTGGGAATAATATCCAACTAGGCACACCATAAGAAGCAGGCAGGCTTCCAAGGAAAATAGCAAAAAAGCCAGTTGTAAGTGCATAGGGTAACTGGGTTCGCACATGCTCAATATGTGGACATGAACTGGCCAACGAACTCAATATGGTTGTATCAGATATTGGTGAGCAGTGATCACCTAATACAGAACCTGTTAATACAGCTGCAGCAAGGTTATGGAAAATAGCCATTGATGAATCATAATCCATTCCTGATTGTTGACAAACCAACCATCCTGCCGGGAGCATCAATGGGTAAAGTATGGCCATGGTTCCCCAGGAACTGCCTGTAGAAAATGAAACAAAAGCCGCGATGATAAAAGTGAGTGTTGGAAGCAAATATGGCGAGACCGATGCGTCCAGTAATAAACCGCTGATAAAGTCAGCTGTATGCATATGTTCGGTAACAAGTGCAACCGACCATGCCAATGTCATGATCATGACTGCTGGCAACATGGTTTTAAAACCACCTATGATCGCAGCCATAGATTCACCCAGGCTCAATAATCTCTGGCTGATGGTTAAGATAAAAGCTACGATCAAACTACTTGCTGACGACCAAAGCAATGCAGTATACGAATCAGCATTACCAATCGTTTCTGAAAGTTTTGAGAAAAACGATAATTCAGGATCATCCCACACTTCCTGCACCCAGCCAGTGTAAACCAGTCCAGCCATGGTGCCAATTACTATGACCATAATTGGAATGATTGCATTAAACTTTCTTGGTTTTGCATTTGGGCCTTCTTCCATTTCATCCTGAATTTCCGGATTGATTTCTTTTCCGGTTTCACTTGGTGAAGTACCGATTCTTGCCAGTTTTTCGGCTTTCAACATCGGTCCAAAATCCAAACCTTTCCAAATTAAGATAAGGATAAAAGAGAGGGTAAAAAATGGATAAAAAGAATAGGCCAGTGAACCAAAGAACACACCATATGCCGATTCATCAAGGTTAAGGGTGTTGATGCCATCCTGAATATAACTTAGTTCGGCTCCAATCCATGTTGTTACAAAGGCGATTGAAGCAACAGGTGCAGCAGTCGAATCAATGATGTAGCTCAACTTTTCACGACTGATCCTCAATTTATCTGCCAGAGGCCGCATGGTGTTACCTACGACTAATGTGTTGGCATAATCGTCGAAGAAAATAAAAATACCCAGCAACCAGGTAATAAAAGCGCCTGAACGTGGTCCCGTTGCATATTTCGATAAACCGTTTACAACGCCCCTCATTCCACCATTTTTTGAGATAAGGCTGACCGTTCCGGAAATGATCATGGAGAATAAAATAATCGACAAATGACCGCTATCTGCCAGTGATTGGATAATGTACGTATCAATAATAGCAAGAAACCCTTGAAAAACAGCAGTAAAAAAGCCGGCCCCCTGGTAAAAGAAAATGACAGTTGTACCAATCCAGATACCACCAATAAGCGCACTGTACACTTCCCGCAAAACCAGGGCAAAGAAAATGGCAATTAAAGGTGGAAGTATCGATAACCAAAGAGGGATAGGATGTACTTCCTTTGAAAAGTCAAAATCACCAATGCCAATGGTTAGCATTTCTTCTTCTGGGAAATCATAATCAATTTGAATTTGACCATGTACGATTTCTTTTTTAATGATTTCTCCATTAAGTATGATTTCGATTTGCTGTCCTTCATAGATTACAACAGCGTCACGGTCAGTAATAGTGATCGTAATTTCCTGGTCAACTCCCTGCACGATAATTGCGGGTAGACTAACCTCAACCATGTCATCATTTATTTGTGAAAAACCAAAATGGTTTAAGGTGAAGAGAAGGCTGAATACTAAAATGGATTTTAAAAGAATATTTTTCAAGGGCATTGCTGGACTTTGACATGGTGAAAATAGGAAAAAAGCATTAACTAATCAGACGCTAAATAATCGAGAAAAGTAATTGTCTTTTTAACCGCCAGGTTCGCAAAGGTTTCGCAAAGCCTACATTTTATTTGTTGTAATTGCTTGGCGATCCTGGCGCAACTCTTTGCGCCCATTGCGGTTAATTGTTAATCATTTACTTAGGCAATTGGTAATTTCAGCGAACTGAAATGTGTCAAGTTGCTCAGCTCTTTTATCCAGGTATGGAATTTTTGAAAAGTCTTCGGGAAGTAATGGCCTTAGCGCATTTCGTAACGTTTTTCTGCGCTGGTTAAAAGCCGTCTTTACCACATTAAAGAATAGTTTTTCGTCGCAATCAAATTTGTTTTCTTCAATTCTGCTCAGTTTAATAACAGCTGATTTAACTCTTGGTGGTGGAATGAACACGTTTTCGTTCACGGTGAAACAGTACTCAATATTGTACCAGGCCTGAAGCAAAACACTCAAAATGCCATAGGTTTTATTGCCGGGTGGCGACACGATACGATCAGCCACTTCTTTCTGAATCATACAAACTACTTCATCTACAAGTTCTTTTTGTTTGAGTACTTTGAAAAATATCTGGCTGGAAATATTGTAAGGGAAATTACCTATTAAGGTAAACGGTTCACCAAAAAAGGTGGACAAATCAGTTTTAAGAAAATCAGCCTGAATGATATCCAATTGCTCATCAGCAAAATGATCATTTAGGTGAGTGACTGACTCCTCATCAATTTCAACTAAAACAAGTTTTTGAAGGTTGTCACTTTCAAGCAGAAACCTGGTCAGCATCCCGGTGCCCGGACCCAATTCGCAAACTTTTTCTGCCTTATCGGCCAAGGCAGCGATTTTCCGGGCAATATTAGGGTCGTTTAAAAAATGCTGACCAAGATGTTTTTTAGGTCTGACCATGAATTTTAGTTGATTGGATCCTCTGCCTCTTCATCATCACCGCTAATTTCATTAAAAAAATAGATTTCAGGATTTACATCGTCACCATATTGTCCCCTTAATTCACGGTATTTTTTTCGTGATTCACCGGCATAAATGCTTTCAGGATAATCTTTCATCAATGTCATATACAACTGCATCGAAATTTCAGGTTTTTTTAGGTAGAGCTGGTTGATTGCTGCTCTTTTAAAAAGTGCATTATCAGCTTTAATGCTTTGCGGATAGTAAGTTGCCAGATAATTATACAGAGAATCAGCCTTTGCGTAATTCTGCACGTCAATCATAAAGCCTGCCTTTTTATAAATCATATATTGGTAGCTATCTAAACCAGTTGATTGGTTTTCGATTTTGGAAAGCCAGATAAAGGCCGAGTCATAATTTTCCTGGTAGGCATGTAAATCTGCTTTGCTGAAATAATTGAGCGTTACGCCAAGTGTATCCTCCGCCAACATGTTTTTAATGAAAAGCGACAATTCAAGTGCATCATTTGCAATCAGTTTCGAAGTAGCCGATTTTAAAATGTCGAGCTTGGTTTTCGCCCAGCTATATTCGCCAATATAATAATACAAACGCGCATTCCTGTATTTGGCTTCGTGTCCGATGGGCTCATTTTTCATTGCGGCCTCAATTTGCGAATAAAGCAAGGTAGCATCCCATACTTTATTCTGGTATAGCAGAATATCCGCCAGTTCGAGTTTAAGCCATGCTTGTTGGCCTGGTCTTATGGACGGAATTTCAATGGCCTCGTTAAGCAACTTAATGGCTTCATCATATTTATCCAGTTTAAATGCCTGAACATGAGCCAAACGTCCGGCTATTTCAATAGTAACAGCATTTAAGCCTAATTCTTCAAGTGCTTTCGCTCCTGTTTTTTCAATGTTTTTATAGGTTTTTTGTTCTGTTCCTGCATTTTCTTCAGCCTGTTCAACCAAGGCCGCAAAGTAACCGGTATACGCATTCAGATAGAACGGTGATTCTTTGCGTTTCTCTATGATGTAACCATAAGCTTGTTCTGCGATATCATATTTTTTATTCGACATGGCTACATCTGCAACTTCCAGCATGATGTCATCATGGTCATCAAAACGCATATCAATTGCCCTTGCCTGCCGATATGCCATTTCAAAATCTTTTGATTGCATAGCATGCCACAACAACAATTGGGCATAAAGCATATTATCCGGATTTGCCTGGGCTTTTTCAAGCATTTTCTTTTTTAATATTCCGCTTAAATTGTCGTCAATATCACGTTTGATAATAATTTGAAGCTTATTCTTTACTGTCTGAATCTCTTCAGGATGGATTTGCACGTATTCGAGATATACGTCGAACATTTTTTCATATTCGCCGGTATATTGATAAGCTGTCGCCAGTTCGATGTCAAACGAATAATTGTTTTGTTGCATCTTCCTGGCTTTCTCATAAACCAGCAGTGCATCATCAAAGTACCCTTTTGCCTGCAGGGCAGAAGCAATTTGAATGATCAGGCTTTTATTGGCCGGCAGGTTGTCGCTCAGATCATCAATGATTTTTCTTTCTTTTTTGGTATTACCCATCAACCCCTGAACATAAGCCTGGTCAACTTCCAGCCTGAAATTATTGGGTTTAGTCCGGCTATGTTTTTTGATCAGCTTTTCAGCCTCTTTATATTCTTTTAAATTAATATAACAGTTGAACAGGTAATTATAGTAGTACTGTCGCGGGCTTTTATCATATAACTCTGCGAATAAAAAAGCCGCTTTTTCAAACTCTTTATTTGAGTAGTACTCTATTGCCAGTCGTTCGTTTGAAGGTTTAATGGTTTTGTTTTGTGGTGGGCGCTTCAACATGATGGGTGGATCAGTCTGGGCATTTAGAAAAAACGAAGAAGCACTAATAATGCTAAGCATGATGAGGTATGCTATGGTTATTTTCGGCTTCATTTTATGGCGTGTCATTTTTAAGTTTCCAAGTCGGATATATTTCTAATTGCTCGCACTCATCGTTGTTTCTTTTGATCAATTCGGTGTAGTAATCCACTTTGAGTTGAATAACACGAACCGATTGTTTTTCCTGATCAAAGTACGTTATCGTTTTTTCTTCTGATAGATATTCTTTTTCAAGGTCATGTTTAAAACCGTTTAATTGAGATTGTGCATAAACCATCTCGTTATTCAGTGTGGGATAAACTGACAAAAATTCTTCAAATCTTTTTTTGATGGATTTAACCCATTTAACGGTGTCACCGCTTAATATATTGTCAGGGCCACCTGTCTTTAACAAAAGCTCATTGATGAATTGAAGTTGGTGATGGATTTCAGAAGTATCATTATTCTTGAATCTTGCTTCACTTACATTCAAAATGGTGGTCAGACTATCAATCCGGCTTGAATAAGTGTTGATGTATTGCTTGTTTTCACACGAAAACAGAAGCATCACTAATGGTGATATCATCAACAAAAAAAACCTCATTCACTTTCAATTAAATCAAAACCGGTATAAGCTTTTAGCACCTCAGGCATTACTATTCCTTCCTCAATTTGGTTATTCTCAAGCAATGCCGCTACAATTCGTGGCAAGGCAAGTGCACTGCCATTCAGCGTGTGTGCCAATTGTGTTTTTCCCTCTTCATCTTTAAAGCGGAGTTTCATTCGGTTAGCCTGGAAATTTTCGAAGTTGGAAACAGAACTTACTTCAAGCCATCGCTTTTGTGCAGCTGAAAATACTTCAAAATCGTAAGTGAGTGCCGATGTAAAACTCAAATCACCTCCGCAAAGCCTTACAATCCGGAAAGGTAATTGCAATTTCCTTAACAGGCCTGCAACATAATCTTTCATTTCTTCCAATATCTGGTACGAATGATCAGGATGTGCGATTTGAACGATCTCTACCTTGTCAAACTGGTGAAGCCTGTTAAGTCCTCTTACGTCTTTGCCGTACGATCCGGCTTCACGCCTGAAACAATTGGAGTAGGCAACATTTTTTATGGGCAAATCTTTTGGCTGAAGAATGACATTTCGGTAAATGTTTGTGATTGGTATTTCAGCAGTTGGGATTAAATACAAATTATCCTCACCTACAAAATACATCTGTCCTTCTTTGTCGGGCAAATTACCGGTTCCATAACCTGAATCTTCGTTGATCAGCAATGGGGGCTGATACTCAAGATATCCGGCATCAAGCGCTTCATCAAGGAAGAAGTTGATCAAAGCCCTTTGCAATCGGGCACCTTTTCCCCGGTAAAATGGAAATCCGGCCCCACTTACTTTACTTCCCAGGTCAAAATCAATAATATTGTATTTGGTGGCCAGTTCCCAGTGAGGCAACGCATTTTCAGGCAACTGTGGAATATCACCTTCTTCGTACATTAATTCATTATCAGCTTCTGTTTTACCTTTCGGGACGGATTGGTGAGGGATATTAGGTAGTTCGATCAATTTGTTGTTTAATGACAAAACGGTATCGTTCAATTGAGCTTCCAATTCTTTTGCTGAGATTTTTAACTCGGCGGATTCTTTTTTCGCCTCCCCGGCTTTATCACGTTCACCGGTTTTGTAAAGCTGCCCGATTTGTTTGGCCAATTGGTTTGATAAGGCCAGCGAATCATCCAGTTTTTTTTGGGTCGTTCTTCTTAAAGCATCCAATTCAATGATATCTTCAATGATTTGTGAGGCATCATAATTTTTAATGGCTAATCTCGCGATGAGCAAATCTTTATTTTCCCTGATAAAAGATAATTGTAGCATGAAAACGATTATTTGTGCAAATCTACTTTAAAACTTTTGAGGTTGAAAATAATATTCAGCCTCATAATATTCATTCGCTGAATAAGAAAAAGCCCGGCCTGTAAAAACAAACCGGGCTTCATTGTTAATGAGTTTCTTTATTTACCTTCTTCGTCAACAGTAATTACGCTGACAAATGATTTGTTATTTCTTCTTTTTCTGAATTCAACGATTCCATCATTCAAAGCAAACAATGTATGGTCTTTTCCCATGCCAACATTTAATCCTGGATGATGAGATGTTCCACGCTGGCGCACGATGATGTTGCCTGCAGTTGCATGCTGGCCACCATATAATTTTACACCCAGTCGTTTACTTTCTGATTCGCGTCCGTTATGGGAGCTACCCATTCCTTTTTTATGAGCCATCTTTTCTTAGTTTTCTCGGTTAAACAGTGATTTTTTCAATCAAAACTTTGCTTAAATACTGGCGGTGACCATTGGATTTTTGGTATCCCTTTCTTCTTTTCTTTTTAAAGACAATTACTTTGTCACCCCTTAGCTGCGATACAATCTTTCCACTCACTTTTGCGCCTTCAACAACCGGAGTGCCAACCTGCACTTTTCCTTTATTGTCAACAAGCAGAACCTTGTCAAATTCCATCTTCGCACCTTCTTCACCATCCAGTTTGTGAACAAAGACTTCTTGCCCTTTTTCCACTTTAAACTGCTGTCCGGCTATATCAACAATTGCATACATGCTTTATACCTTTAATTTTTCCTTTCGGATTTTGAGGGTGCAAAAATAGAAAAAATTAGTTTTCCACAAACTTTTCTTATTAAATTTTAATTTATTTCGATGAATCAGTTTTTAATCATTCAACATCTGTTAACAGAAGAATCATATGTAATATGATATCAGGGCAATAATGGTATAAGGGTATATCGGCAAATATTTTCACTATTAACCAAATGTTCCATTAGGAAGCAAATTTCCTTTATATCCCATATTCCCTTATCCCTTATTTAACTGGCTTTATGATTTGTGAAAAGTATCGATTATAAAATAAACGAATTGGTATTATTTCCTTTTCCAGAATAACAACATTGTTCCAATGTTCTTTCGCCTTTGAAGGCTGGCATTCACAAGCAAAACACCAACAACAATTAACGTAAACCAAATAAGATATCCAGGTTTAAATACCTCGCCATCAATGATTCCCCAGCTAAGGGCAACAATAGGAATCATATAAGTTACCGAAGAAGCAAATATTGGGCTGCTTATTTTAATTAGTTGATTGAAAGCAATTAATGCCAGGCCTGTTCCTGCAATGGAAAGTATGCTCAAATACCCAATCCCGATCAGGCTATCACTACTGTTGATCAACTTTGAAGGAATATCACTAAAAAATAAAACATAGATGAAAGAGGGTATGCCCACATAATAAAAAGTAAGGACCGTTATAGTCAGCGAGCTGAGTTCCTTCAAATAGATTTTAATAAAATTGACGTTAAACGCATAACATATAGTGGCAATAAAAATAAATGAGGCATACTTTAAATTAAATACAAAAGCCTGGTTGTTACTTGCATATATTAAACCGATAGCTCCGACTAAACCTACCATCACACCTACTATATTATACCACTTTGTGGTGAGCTTAAAAAAAGCTACTCCAAGAATAAGTGTGAACAATGGAGTCAAAGCGTTTAATGTACCTGCCAGCCCACTATCAATTTTGGTCTGGGCCAATGCAAATAATAATGCCGGTAATAAGCTGCCAATAGCACCTGAAATTGTCAAATAGATAGCCATTTTACGGCTAACCTGTAGTGATTTTTTAATGGCAATGGGTAATAAAAAAAGAAAGGTGATGGTAACCCTTAAGATGCCAACTTCAACCGCTTCAAAATACAAAAGCGATTTTTTGATCAGAATAAAAGAACTGCCCCAGATTAGCACCAGCGAAATAAGTATGCTCCATGAAATAATTTGTTTTCGATACCCTTTCAAAGTGCTTTTCTTTAATCACTGCAAATCTATTAAAAGCGTACCGCTATATTTTAAAAATAAGTGCATTTTTTATGATTCGCTAAAGCGGTAGTTTTAAAGCATATAAATCAGAAAGATGAATCATTTAAAAAATATTTGAAAAATATTCCAATACCCATGCAACGTTTGGGATGTTTTTTTTGTTCTATACTATATAAAGGTAAATTGTATTCAAACGTTAACTTAAGTATGCACTGTTTTAAAGCACATCTTATCTATTAGTTATTGCTAATATGCTAAGGTGTATTTTTTATGGATATAAATAGTTGAAGTTTGAGTGATAAAATACCTGCTAAAAACAAAAACAATGAAATGCAGAAGCCCTGACAAACAGTAATTTAATAGTTTGAAAACCTTTGTTAGTTTACAATTACCTTATTTATATTTATTATTCAACAAATTTGTTTGTATAAAAAGGAGAATATCATAAATTTGCGCACTTTGCGAAAAAATGAACATGAACCTTTATATAACATTAAAAACGAAAACATTAATCAAATAATTTTTAACAAAAACAATTTTCTCATGAAAAGTTTTACTAAGTTTTAT
>CAVWXM010000030.1:0-82213 GCA_963759045.1 uncultured Bacteroidia bacterium | reverse complement strand
AAAATGTACCTAATAGACAAACCATATATTTCAGATTTTCTAATAGATACGATAAAAGAAAATCACTATCAAGTTGTTGCAACAAAAGTGGCTAAAGAATTAGTGGCTGACGCTTCCTTAAATTGGATTAGCGAAGAAGAGGCTATAGCAACTATAAAAAACAACCCTTCTCAGCGGATATATTCCAATTCAGAAAATGTTCTCAGTTGGATAGATAAACACTTTGGGGAAAGTGAATTGTCAAAACAAATCAATATCCTCAAAGACAAGATAAAATTCAGAGAGCAAATTAAAGCCATATTTCCAGAATTTAAATTCCAAAAAATCAAGTTAGAAAACATTCAGAATATTGCAACTGAGGAATTGTCATTTCCATTTGTCATAAAACCATCCATCGGGTTTTTAAGTATTGGTGTCTATATTATAAATGATGAAAACGACTGGATTAAGGCAAAAGAGGAAATAACGCCGCACAACCTTAAAAGCATTTTCCCAAAAAATGTACTCGATACTTCACACTTTATTATTGAGGATTTAATTCAAGGTGAAGAATACGCTATAGATTATTATCATAATGATAAAGGTGAGGTGGTTATATTAAATATTTTACACCACGTTTTTTCATCGGGAACAGATACAAGCGACAGAGTATATTCGACTTCTAAAGCAATTATCAAGCAATATAAATCTGAATTGGAGCAGTTTTTAAGCATAATTGGCAATAAACTTAATTTAAAGAATTTTCCGGCTCATGCAGAAGTAAGAATAGATGAGAACGGCAAAATAATTCCTATTGAAATCAATCCACTTCGTTTTGGAGGTTGGTGTACTACGGGTGATTTATCAGGAATTAAAGTGGGGCTTAATTCCTACAAATACTATTTTGAAAACACTTGTCCAAATTGGGATACTATATACGAAGGCAAAGAAAACAAAATATTTAGCATAATTGTTTTAGATAATAATTCAGGTATTAAGCCTGCTGATATTGCAAGGTTTGATTATAAAGCACTTGCTGATGATTTTGAAAACCCTATTTTGATAAGAGCCTTAGATATTAACACATATCCTCTTTTTGGTTTTGTTTTTGCAAAAACTGACAAAAAAAACAAAAAGGAATTATACGATATTCTCAGTTCAGATTTGAGAAAATATATCATTGTTAGAGAATAAAAACTACCGCCAACACAAGCTACAACGACCATAGCGGCTAAACGCCGCTGCATCATGTAGCTAAACGTTGTGCAATCAAAAAAAGAAAAATGAAACAAAATTTAGCATTAATATTCATTCTATGTCTTGCCCAACTGATTTGCGGATGTTCTCAATCGGAAACGACAGCGATTACAGAAACAACAGCAACAAAAATTGAACTAAAAGACAATTGGTACTACCTCAATGGAGAAAAGTTTTTTATTAAAGCAATCGGTTACGAAATAGGTGCACGTCCAGGACAACATCCTTATGAAGATGAAAAGAAAGATCATTTGGAGTTAATGGAATTTGATCTCGAAAACATTAAAAAAGGTGGTTATAATACGATAAGAACTTGGAGTCAATATTCTGAAGCACAATTAAAACTTGTACAAGAATCGGGTTTAAAACTTATTATGGGTTTAGAAGTTAATCCAGAAGAAGATTATGGAGATCCTAAATTTATAAATCATTGCAAGACACAGCTTGAAAATATCTTGAAATATGCACCAAAATATGATTGCATAATTACGTATTTGGTTATTAACGAACCTCAAACAGATCACATTCATAAAGTTTCTGCCAAGGCATTTAAAGACCTGATGAAAATGATGGTAGATATGATTCATGAGGATCATCCAAATGTACCAGTAACACTTTCTGCAAATGCTATGATTAGTGATTATATGGATGAAAGTATGTATGATGTATACGCTTACAATTGTTATGGCTACAATGAAGGTCAAACAGCAACAATGGGATTTAGAGATTATATTAAAGGTTTAAATGAATTAAACGGATTAGATAAACCATTTATAATTACTGAATTTGGACATTCAGTATCACCAAAAGGAGGCTTTGGTAGTTTTGGCTCACGAACCTTAAAAGAACAAAGTGAAGGACTTGTCTCTAATTACCGAGATCTGATGGATGCTGGAGCTGTAGGAATGTGCCCATTTTATTATGCTGATGGTTGGTGGAAAGGTGGAGAAAAAAGCATACATAATAAAGAGCAACCAGAAGAATGGTTTGGTTTCTGGGGTTATAAAGATGTAAACGACAAATATGGCTCACCACGCCCAGTTTGGTTTGCAATGCGAGATTATATGAAAGGGCTTATTATAAGTCCTAAAAACAAAACAGTACACACCAATACAACTATACCTTTAGAGTTTTATAATGATAAGGATATTAAAAAAGTGGTTGTGAAATGTCGTGATGAAATTATCTATTCTAAAAACATAACAAGCGAAGGTTATTTTGCAGACCAATTAACAATTAATCCAGTTGGTATAGAAGCAATGGAGCTTGCTTTTGAGTTTTTTGATAGCGAAGATAATATTGTTAAAAACGAATCTATTATAATTCTGGCTTCTAAAACAGCTATTGAATTGCCTAAATTAACTATAGAAGTAACACCTGAAAAAGATTTAAACGACATAAAAGTTGGAAGCATTAAAACAAAAATAGAAACCAATGAAAATTTTAAATTGATTGGTGATTTAATAGTTAGCTATAATACACATCTTGGATGGGACGTAGGTCCACAGGTATCTGTTTCTGTTAATGATCAAATGGATAAAAAAGTAATTACTTCTGAAAATTTCTTTAATATTCCTGATAATTGCTGGGTTGTAAATGCATCTGCAGGAATCTCAGTTAGGTATGGTAAGTTTACCTTTAAAATTCATGACCAAAAAATAATTTATAGAGGTGATTGGGCTAAAGAAATCAGTCGATAGTATGGCAGCACACAACAACGTGTAATAAACCATACCCTGCGGGATAAGGTTCATACACCAACCGATGGAGCACACTCAGCGACCCACCTTCCGGACAGGCAGGAAAGCTGAATTTTTTCTCTCCATCCGCCGAAAGGCGGATTCCCAATAAAAAGTAAATCTGC
Source organism: uncultured Bacteroidia bacterium (assembly GCA_963759045.1). Classification (GTDB taxonomy): domain Bacteria; phylum Bacteroidota; class Bacteroidia; order Bacteroidales; family F082; genus JAADID01. The sequence goes on along the minus strand of CAVWXM010000030.1, from coordinate 79,113 downwards.
TCCAACTGTAGAGCTAATTGGATGATCGCCACTTTTTTAATATCTTCGTTCTCATTGTGGAACCACGTTTAGCTCCACTGTTAGGCACCATTTTGAAAAAAGAATCTGAAATATAAAATAAAGTATTAACTTTGTAATTACATTTTAAGAAAGTAATTATGGAAGTATCAATTATTAAAATAGGAAACTCGAAAGGTTTCAGACTAAGTAAGACCCTACTTGAGAAATACGATATCAAGGATAAAGTAGAATTGATCTTAGAGAAAAGTCAAATTATCATTAAACCCCTTTCAAATCCAAGAAAAGGTTGGGACTTAGCATTTAAAGAAATGCATGAGAACGGAGATGATAAGTTATTATTTAATGACGTCTTTGACGATGAAAATCTTGAAGAATGGAATTAAATCAATATCAAATCGTCCTGGTGAATCTGGATCCAACAATCGGAAGTGAAATAAAGACAACAAGACCTTGTGTTATCATTTCACCGAACGAAATGAATAAATACCTACGAACAATTGTTATTTCTCCAATGACCACTAAATCGAAAAAGTATCCAACAAGAATTGAAGTAAAACATGAAAGAAAAATAGGTTGGATTGTACTTGACCAAATCAGAACTATTGACAAACAGAGAATTGTTAAAACTTTAGGTAGACTTTCGAAACCTGAGATCAAGGAATTAAAAGCAATAATGAAAGAAACATTTATTGATTAAAACAAATGGTGGGTAACAACAGCACATAGTGCATGCCGGGAAAGGTTTCAAAATAAAATGAAGAAGTAAAACTTAAAGCAAAAAACAAAACTTAAATTCGAAGCAAATGGTGCACGCACCATCGCTACAGCCGTACGTTGGTTTTAATGCTCAACCAACAACCAGTATCCAAAACTTAACTATCAAGAGAAAAAAATGAAGCAAAATAAATTAGCAGAATTAACTGACGAAGAATTGTTACAAGAAGCAAAAAGAACTAAACCAACTAAGATTTATGATGCTGTAATCATCGGTTTCTTGATAGGAATAGCAATTTACAGCTCTGTTAAAAATGGCTTTGGTTTGTTAACTTTTCTTCCCTTAGTCTATTTACCTATAGCAGGTAAGAATAAGATGAAAAATAAAGGCTTGGAAAAACTTTTAAAAGAAAGAAATTTGAAATAAGAAATGACGAAAAGTTGTTAAAAGTGCATCCTCCTGATAAAATAAAACATGATGACAAAGAAACAAACAAAACGAATACTCAGAATAGTATTTATTATTGCAAGCATAGGCTCTTTGTACTTCGTACCATGGATTTTGGTAAAGGCCTGGATATTACCACTACCTGATACGGTTCAAGAACAATTAAATGAAGGCAATTGGTCATGGATTTGATGGAATGATTGTTTACGTGGACCAAGCTGGGAAGCCACCGGAGTTTTATGCCGCAGGCTGGCACGACCGAAAAAATAAAATACCTGCCTACCCGCAAGCCTTATTCAAGATTGCCAGCATTACCAAGCTATATGTCGCTGTTGCTACCGCAAAATTAGTCAAAGACGGACGTTTGTCTTTGGATAAAACACTCGCTGATTACTTTCCGGAACTTGTGGGAAGAATTGAAAATGCAGACAAAATAACCTTGAGAATGATGGTGCAACATCGGAGTGGCATTCCCAATTTTGTAGACCATCCTGATTATTGGACAAAACCGCCAAAAAATAAACAAGAAACACTTGAATACGCACTGGATTTACCAGCTGACTTTGAACCGGGTGAAGATTATGGCTATTCAAATACGAATTATATGTTGATTTCTGACCTCATTGATAAAGTGTTGGGTTATAGCCACCAACAATATATCAAGGAGGAAATTTTGATACCGCTCGAGCTCAACAATACGTTCGGTTCGCTTCATGAAGTGGATATAGACGATGTGATGAGCGGATATTATGTTGGAGTTGAAGACGATCTAAAGACTGAATATACAGGCTTAATGCTAGCTACAGCAGAGGATGTGGGTATATTCTTGAGAGCATTAAACGATGGTTCGGTGTTTAATGAAGGTGAACAGGAAATCTATTCCTCCATTTACGTGTACGAACATACAGGTCTGCTTGTTGGCTATCAGAGTATTGCAAAATACCACAAAGACATTGATACAGTTGTTATTCAATTTAATAATACAACTAACTTTGATGGATATGACTGGAATTTAGCGGAAATCATATATAATCGTATTGTAAAAATAGTGAGAAGTAAAAAAAGCTCATAACAACGGTTACCATTATTCAAGAACATCATTGAACACTTGCTCAAATAATGATTCAGGATAGAGCTGATGTGTGCGGCTTAAGGCGCTTTGCCAGGGTAAGGGTTCATCAATATCATAGCCTAAATAGTAGAGCATATCAAAACGCACGCTGAAATGTTCAATCAATTGACGATCACTGGTAAGCTTCTCCAGATAGCCTATTAAACATAGTTTGAATAAAACAGCCGGATCAATGCTCTTTTGTCCGCTTTCACCATAAAATCTTTTTGTCCTTTGATAAAGAAAATCCAGTTCCAACTCTTTTTTTAAGCACCTGTAAAAATTGCTTTCGGGTACATGCTCACTCAACTGGAAACTGGTGAATATATTCTCTTGATAGTCCTTTTTTCCTTGCATGTTTAAAGCTACTGAATGCTCAGATTTATAAGGCTTTTTCCCTATTTTTATAAACATGTAACATGAGTTGTATAACGGGCACACTCGCTAATAACAACGTCTACTAATTTCCTGCCTGATACTTAACTTCAGATATCTTCGCTTTTTTTATGGGTACCGTTATATTTAATTTGTTTATTTAGGGATTAGAACCGGGATATATTCGCAGGATGGAGAATAGTTTATAGATATTGATTAATAATTCACAATCATAAAAACAGTGGTAATTGGTGTAAAACCTTACCCCAAATCATATCGTATTTCAATAAAAGTATTTAGCTGACAACACTGTAAAATGGCACAGTTTGAAATATTTTCACTTTTTGCATACTTACCGTGGTACATTTTGCATTATTCTTAATTATCTTTATGGTTTAAAACCATTGATCATGAAAAATACTACTATTAAAATATTAACACTTTTATTGTTTTGCCTACTAGGATCCGTTGCATTTGGACAAACTAAGTTTACTGTCACTTTTAAAGTCGATATGAGTAAATCAGAAGAATTTAATCCGGCAACAGATGAAGTGTATATCTCTGGTACATTTGCTGATTGGGTGATACCCGGCGATGATCCAACCTATAAATTAGTACTTGGATTGGAGCTAAATGTTTATGAGCTTACCATGGAGGTGGATTCCGGGGAGATCTTGTATAAGTATTACCGTGTTATCAGCGGTGAAGCAAGTTGGGATAATGATGAATGGGAGGGTGATCCCAACCGTAGAATCATCCTTACGGAAGAAATCAATTTAAGGGATTACTGGAGTGATAAACCTGTAGCAGTATATTTCTGGATTGATTTGATGGAAGTGGAGGGTTTCAATCCGGCTATAGAATCTCTATACATCGCAGGAAGCCTGGCAAATGATTGGGCGATGCCTGGTACTATCCCCCAATACAAGATGGCTCCATTTGGCGAAGTCGATGACTATATTTATACTCACGGTCTGTATTTATATCAAGATGATTATGAATATAAATATTACCGGATCATTAACAATGAACCCAGCTGGGACAATGGTGAAGAACTTGTTGGTGGAAATCGCATGATAACTGTAATTGACACAACATGGATGACAGTGAATGATGTCTGGAGCGAACTAAATCCCGGTATTTTTGAATCCAAAGCAAGAGCTGAATATGTTATTTATCCGAACCCCGCAACGGACAAGTTAAATATAAATGAAGTATCTGATGTTAGCAGGATTGAGATAATCGATATCACCGGAAAACTTGTCGAAGCTAGAGAGATAAGCAACTTTAACGTAACACTAAATACATCTGACTTGAAAAGCGGTGTGTACACAGTTATATTCTACACAGATGAAGGTGTCCTGACCTCACAGTTTGTAATCAGGTAAAAACCATTTATTGTTGACTTAAAAGCATTCAGGAATCACCGTCTAAATCAATCAACGCCTGCCGGTCCGGCAGGAAACTAAAATTTTTCTTTCCATCCTCTAGCGGGCTGATTCCCAATTTTAAGTAAACCGGGGCACCTCAATTACCTGTGGAGCTAATTGGATGATCGCCACTTTTTTAATATATTCGTTCTCATTGTGGAACTAAGTTTAGCTCCATAGTTGTGCCTCATTAAAAACCGATTAAACCAAAAGAAAGAAATTGTTAGACCCACAACCGTCAATTGAGTTGTTTGGACTCGTGTTACACGAGCCAGTAACAGCATTAACTGATATTTTCATTTCTATCATCTGCTTAGTGGCATATCTAAAATTAAATGCATTATCTCAGCGAGGTAAAGTCAAGGGATTGTTTAAGTATTATTTTCTTTCAATGAGTTTGGCCACGTTTTTAGGTGGGGTATTGGGTCATGCGCTCTTGCCTTATGTGCCATTTTATATGAAGCTACCTGGATGGATTACAAGCATGTTATCTGTAGCTATACTTGAACGCGCTTTGATACAATATTCGCGAAAGTGGATTGATCCAAAAATTGGCGCCTTCTTTTCAATATTGAACATTATAGAATTAGTTGCTTTTTTAATATTGTCACTGGTCACATTGAACTTCCAATTTGTTCTTATTCATGCTGCATATGGAATGGCCATTGTAGTAACAGGATTTACTGGCTTTGTCTACTATAAAGAAAAAAATATGGGGAGCAAGCAAATATTACTTGCAGTGCTGGTCAGTGCTATTGGTGCATTCTTTTTTGTTTTCAAAATTGGATTGGATAAATGGTTTAACCATGTAGACATCAGTCATGTGTTTTTGATGATAGCTTCAGTACTTTATTACAAAGGAGCTAGAAACCTGATTGAGGGGTGAATTATATTTTCAAGCGAATGAAAATAACGAAAGCACAACAGTGTACAACCACAATTACGGTCGATTCGACCACGTTTGAATCCACTCGGAATTTCGAGCGTCAGTGCTTAACTGAATATTAGTAACCTGAAATGCGTAACTGACGGTTAGACTAGAACGATGGAGCACATTCAGCGACCCGCCTACCGGACGGGCAGGAAAGCTGAACTTTTTCTCTCCATCCGCCTTACAGGCGGATTCCAAATAAAAAGTAAATCTGCTCCATCAGTGGAACTACGTTTAGCTCGTTGGTTATTTGCTAATGATAAGAACGCTAGCGTATGCTGCAATTCCTTCGCCTGCTCCAATAAAACCTAAATGTTCGGTGGTTGTTGCTTTTACTGAAACCTGGTCAATATCAAGATTTAATGCTTCTGCAATACAAGCTCGCATTTCAGGGATATAACTGCTGATTTTAGGTTCCTGGAGAACGATGGTTGAGTCAATGTTGGATATTATAAATCCCTTATTGGAAATCATATTAAAAACTGCTTTTAATATCTCCGTGCTTTTGATGTTTTTAAATGTCGGATCAGTATCTGGAAAATGCTGACCGATATCGCCTGAAGCAGCGGCGCCTAGTAATGCATCAGCAATTGCATGCAACAATGCATCTGCGTCAGAATGCCCTAATGCTCCTTTTGAATGTGGAATTTGAACACCGCCAACAATAAGCGGTCTGTTGTGGACCAGTTGATGAACATCATATCCAAAACCTGTCCTGAATTGGCTCATTAGCCTGTTGGTGTAGTTCCTTTGGTTGTGTTGGCGTTTCCAAAGTTGAAAAGCAGTGTAAACCGTAATGTATTCTGTAGCGGATTCTCGACACCTGTTGTTGGGATCAGGTATGAAAAGTCTAAGCCAAATACATTGTATCTTAAACCAACACCTAGTGTTACATATTTACGGTTTCCTTTATTCTGGGCTTCCCAAAAATAACCTGCCCTTATCGAAAATATGTCGTTATACCAGTACTCGGCTCCAATGGCAAAGTTAAACTCACTCATTTCTTCTGAGAAACCACCCGGTGCATCATACCAGGATTGAAGCATCCCCGCGATTGGAGCAACATTTGGATCCTTGCCGTCTTTTATCGCTGTATTTGGTGGGCCCTCGTAAATGTTTCCATCGCTCATTGTATCACCTTGTGAATAATATATCGGTGGAGTTGGCACCAACAATTTGTTTAGATCAAATTGAAATGAAATTTTATTATAATCGTCAATAAGTAAGGTCAATCTTGGTCCGAACCTGAAGTTAGTCGGAATAAAATCCTGCTCGATATTTGAACTGGTGTAGGATATTTTATTACCAATATTAGTAATGCTTAATCCCCATGCAAATTCTGCATCCATATTTTTAAACCAGCTTACATCTTTTTGCCAGTATAATGAGAGATCAGCTGCAACAGAAATACCGGCTTTTGTATCAACACCACCAACGTTTTGTCCACTTGTTAAATCAGAATATATAAAACGGCCTGCAACAGCAATTGAAAAATAATCGGATAACAACCTGGAATATGAAGCATCGACAGCGAATTCATTGGGTTTAAATATACCCAGTGATGTACCGTTATCATCAGTAAACTGAATTTCACCAAGTGAAAAATAACGTAAAGAAAATGCTATGGCATTCATCCTGTTAATTCTGTTAAAATAGGAAACATAAGCCATATTGATATCATTCACCAAATTTCTTAACCATGGAGTGTAAGAGATCGCAAATCCTTGCTTGTCAAGAGACTGCACGTATTTTGCCGAATTCCAGTGCTGTGAGTTAGCATCAGGTGCAGAAGCAACACCGCCATCACCAAGTCCACCAGCCCTTGCGTCAGGACCAATAAGAAGAAAGGGAACTGCAGTAGTCAATACATTAAAGTCTAATCCGTCTTTATTAACATTTCCCTGTGACCTGGCTAACAGACCTGTCAGAATTAAACTTGCTACAATTAAGATTCTAATATTCATAAATATGGGTTAAAAAAAATGGTTTGCAAAAGTAACGAATAATCTAAAGTATTATTATATGGTTAACCTATTCATTAAACTTTATTAGCTTCTGTTGCTGGATACTGGTATTTCCTTCGTAATCGGTAACGATGATATGATAGGTAAACAGGCCGGTTGGCAATGGGTTACCATTATGATCGCGACCATCCCATTTTATTGGAACCGCCTGGCTTCCAGCTGACTCAACTTTTTGTTCAATCTGCGTTACAAACCTTCCGTTTATGTCATAAATATTGATTTCAACATCCAGGATATTGCCACTTTTGTTATGGGCAAAACCAAAATATGTTTCACTACTAAAAGGGTTTGGATAATTATAAACATCCGATAAAAATATATCTGCTTGTTCATCAACAAAAAACTCGATGGTCGCTTCTGATGAGTTATTTACCAGATCCCATGCTTTTAAAGTTAAACTGTGCCACCCATCTTGCAGTCCATCAAACAAATAAGATAGGCTTCCACTCTTATAAGTATCTATATTTGACTTATAGTAAGAATTCAATACAATGGAATTGGCATAGTCGTAATCCAGTGTCATGGTAATGTCTCTGCCTAAACTCTGACCGGTAGAATGAATACCACTTTCGTCGAAGATGTTTGCATACAAAACTGCATTTGAAGGAATCACGTCTCGTGAAATAAACTGTTCATCGTTCATGTACATCACGATTTCAGGACCTATATCATCAGGCCCAAATTGTGAATCCATGCCACCTATCAATAATTGGTTATAGTTTCCAGAAGCATCAATAAACTGACTGGTATCGAGCGCATAATAGCTTATTTTCCCAAAGCCGTAGTTGTAGGAAATATCTTTTGGAACAAGGAATGAGAATTCAAAATCCCCGCCAGAAACCGTTGCTTTGCCATCAAATAAAACCCTGTCCAACAAATCAAATTCTTCGGGAAAACTACCTTGATCAGCTCCCTGGGTCATGTATTTAGTTGCTTTATCGAACACCTTTGGATATACGAATCCATTAAAATGATCCATTTTGGTTCCGTTATCATCAACAATATTCCCCTCAACAGTAACCAGGGTTAATGCATGCACAGTGTCAGCCTCACTATTTACAGTTTGACCGTTAACTGAGGTAGTTGAAACATCATACTCAGGATAAGCCAGCATTAATGCAGGATCACCCAAAAGTGCAAAATTCAGAAAGTTTTCGTTGCTTGGTATTTTTGACAAACGGACAAGATCGCCGAGTCGTGGCCTTTCGCCATCACCACGATCAATAAAATGTTCGTATATACGTTGATTTACAATAATATTTGCAGCAGCAAAGGCAAGACGTGTGGTGGTGAGTAATCCGATACTTCCACCTTTTTTATTCAGGAACAGGTATTCTCCTGCCGAAACAAATTCGGGGTTATCAAATCGACTGAACTCGCAGGTAGCCGTTATAAACAGTGGCATATTATCGAGGTTATCGTAGGAGTTTATGGTTGGTACATCAAGTATCAATTCCTCCGACCAACCGATCAAACCACCATGTCCTGTATAGTTAATAATGAGCGCCCCATTTTCAACTTGTTCATTTATTTTCTTATTTACCTCGGGGAAACGCTTTCCACCGGGCACCTTAATTTTTGTATATGCATCAGAGAAAACCTTGTTAATGTTAACCGATGGCTGCACGGTATCAAGTGTACCGATCATATATTTTGCCTGTCTCAGATGGAGGTTCTGATCTTCATCATCAGCAATATAGCATATGTTGTTGCGCCAGGGACGCATCACATGTTCGCTTTTCAGTAAATAGTGTTCTACTTTATCAACTGCAGTTTTAGCATCTTCGATTGTTGAAACCGGGAACCGACCGATACCAATATCAAGGTTTCCGCTTGAGTTTAAACCTTCATTGTCATCAAGCAATCCAAAATAATCATCAGTAACGAATGATTTTGTTTCGATACGCGACTCTTTTGATTGGTAAGTTGGAACAATGTTGGTGTTTTCATGGATACGGTGTCTGTAATCAAATGAAGCGTCTCCAAAAAGCAATAAATAGCCCGGTTCATCTCCAAAAGCACCTTTTTTATAAAGCATGCGCATAAAATCGCGTATGGCAGTAATATCCTGTGATCCTGACGAAAACTCATTATATATTTCTTCAGGTTTTACAATTACTGTTTGTAAACCATCTACTGCTGTATGAATATCTGCCAGCCGCTGTGCCTGGTCAATAAACATCTCCGGACTAATGATAACAAAATCTAATTCGGTTAGCCCATGCAGGTTTTGATTTATAACTTCAACACTATTCACAGCTTTATGAAAATCAGTATTATCAAACACCACAAACTGGCGAAGTGTATCAGTAGGTAAAGTAAATTTCAGTTGATTACCTTCTTTGTCGAATGTAATGGCGCGTGGATTGAAAGGATCTGAGATGTCCCACAAATTAACTGCTGTATATATATCTTCAATTTCAAATCGTGTTATGTTACCCGAAGCACTGACATGCGGATCACAAAACCTCATTTGTCCTCCTTCAAAATTTAATTCGCGCTCTACATTAATGACCAAAAAATTCAACCATCCTTTTGCTGCAGGATCGTCAGTATAATATTTTACTTTAATATCCAAGTTATCCTGGTCGGCAAAAAAAGTAACCTTTCGGTTTTGAAGGCTTGCCTTTATGGCACTACTATTTGCAATTTTTGTAAACCTGGTTGAATCAATGACCAGATTATCATTGGCATACACTTCAGCATAGGTGTTCACCTGTCCCCTGGCAACCATTTCAAAATTGAGGTAAACCGGTCTGTCAGCTTTTAAATTGGGGAATTGAAAAGAAAAAGTGCGCTCTATTGTATCTCCCTCAAATAACTCACCGTACCATTGCTTACCTGAATGCATAAGGTTATAAAAATCATTTTCGTGGGCATTAAAGTCATAAAATGAATTAACTATTTCAGTAGGTTCAACATTGATATGTTCAACAGTTTGTATCCTCTTTTCATGCCCGCTGTCTGTTGTAAGAAAAATAAAAGAAGTATCAGCATAAAGGTTTTTTGATGGATCAAAACGGCCTGAAAACACATTATACGTCCAGATAGTACCTGATTGTGCATAAAATAGAATATAATCCCCTTCGTTAAATTTTCCATCTTCTTCACCGTAAACGAAAATCGCATTTTCGTATAAATCGTCTTTTCGGCTTTTTAGATTTTCTTCAGGTAACATGCCTGAATAGTTGCCAAAAACACCTAATTTTTTCGGATCAATCTGAGCCGGATCAATACCAAAGTTTTCCAGGTCGGTATAAGTTATTTTATGGATGCCAGTCGTCACGATACCCATTTTATACCAGGTTCCGCTACTTAAAACTGATTCATCAGCATAAGTGATGGTAGTATTTAATAAGGAAGGTGTGTTTTCAACTGGTATAAGATCAAAGTGTACATCAAAGTTCGTTAAACGGATAATCTTACCATTGTCAGTAATATAAATGGGTAAAATATAAATCTTGTTGTTCTTTTCATTTTCCCGAATACGGAATTCAGGTTCTTTAGTGAGGCTTTCAATATCTGTAAGTTGTTCAGCCTGTTCAACTGATAGTGTATCCCAGCTAACACTTTTTATTTCAACCTGGTAGCCAAAGTATTCAGGAGCCAGGGGTACATCTAATACATAAACAGGAAGCGACCCGAACTCATAAATATTGCTTGCGCCTTCGAAAGTTAAATAGTTTATTTCTGTACCAATTGAACTTTTTACTGAGATAAGATCAGACCAGACAATACTGGCTTGCCTTGTTGATTGACCAGCAAGTAATAAAGGAAATAAGACTATTATTATATGTAGTATAATTCGATTCATACTCTAAATTGCAAATAACGGCAATAAATTTCTTAACTGCTGTTAAAATTACCGGATAAATACCAGTTTCGATTGATCCTGTGCTGTATTGCCTTCCTGATTTTGAACCACTGTACGATAAACATAAAATCCTCGTCCAATGAACCCTCCCGCATCAGTTGATCCATCCCAATGAATTGGCGTTGATTTATATCCTTCAGGTGTAATTTGCTTTTCGATGGTTTTTATGTGAGCACCAGCAGAATTGTAAATAAAAATCTTCACATTAAGTTCTTGCCCTGACTGGTTGTGATCAAAAACAAAATTGGTACTGCTAATAAACGGATTTGGATAATTAATCAGGTTTTGAATCACAAGTTGCTCAGCTGATGTAACCAGGAATTTAAGGTATGCTGTTGAAGAATTGTTGTAAATATCCCACACTTTCAAACTCAGTGTATGTTCTCCATTCGCAAGGTTACTAAATGGATAGGTGATATTTCCACTTGTATAGCTATCCCTGTCAGCTTCGTAATATTTATTCAGCGTATGGCTTTCCGATTTTTCATCATCAACAGTTGCAATAATATCATGACCAATCCCATTGCCTGTTGTATTGATACCACTTTCATCAGAAACCCTTGCCAGCAAAATAGGGTTTTGATCAGTAATATCACCTGAAACAAAGGTTGTATCGTTAATAAATAATTCAATAACAGGGCCTTCATTATCGCTGAAAGCGTTTTCATCGTAACCACCAATTATTATACCTTCATAATATCCAGCCCCGTCCTCGCTATCACTTTTCAGGTAATAACTAATTCGGCCAGTACCATAATTGTAAGCAATATCGCGTGGAACAATAAACTCAAACATGAATTCACCATTGTTTATACTTGCTTTCCCGTTGAATAAAATATTTTGTCGTAACTTAAAGGTTGTCGGACTTCCTTTATCGCCAAAGGTTTGAATTTCTGAAAACTTATCATAAACAGTTGGAAACAAAGTGCCATTAAAAGAATTTAGTGGGTTTCCATTCTCATCAACAACAGTTCCTTCCACCCTTACTTTTTCCAGTGCCCTGATGGTATCATACTGATCTTCAACAACTAAATTCTGGTTGATGTACATTGTTTGCACACCATAATCTGGATATGCCAATTCCAAAGCCGGATCGCCCAGTAAGATGAATTTTTTGTCATTTTCACCACCTAACACTTTCGATTGACGAATAATATCGCCGAATCGTGGATATTTACCACCTTTTTTAGTGAAAATATTGTCGTCATAAATGGCAGCATTTAATGATAGGTTTGAACTTGCAAAAGTTGCACGCGCTGTTGAGAACAAAGCTATTGCGCCACCATTTTCATTAAGAAATACCTGTTCTCCAGCAGATATGCGGGTCGGATCATCATATCGGCTGAACTCACAGGTTGCAGTGATAAAGATGGGCATCTTGTCGTAATTTGTCCATGAATTGATATCAGCCAACTGCAAAAACCTTTCGTGGCCTAAACCTACTTCGCCCCCATGTCCGTTGTAATTTACAATCAATGTGCCTTTATCCATTCGCTGGTTAATTGCATTATTTACGTCAGGTGCACGCTGACCGGCAGGTGTTGAAATCTGATTATAGGCATCAAGGTAAATTTTATCAATGTTATACACCGGGAAAAAGTCTTGTACATAATCCGACAGGTATTCAGCATGCGTCAAGTGCGTGTGGTTATCCTCATCATCAGCAATGAATGATAAAATAGTACGCCATGGCCCCATAATATCATCAGTATTGGTACCATAATGAATGGACTTATTAACAGCCATCTCGGCTTGATCCACCGTTGAAACAACAAACCTTCCAATACCGATATCAACAAATTCAATATTCGAATTAGGATTACCCTCATTATCATCGAGGTATCCAAAGTAATCATCAGTAGCTACCGACCATACAATGTTTAGTGACTCCAAAGACTCCCAACATGGTATAAAATTCATATCATCAACTGTCTGATTGGTGTATTTGTAGTCGTATGAAGCATCACCAAAGAGCAACAAGTATTCTATTTCTTTGCCGGGATCACTTTCATCATAAAGCATTTTTACAAAGTCGCGTATTGCTGTAACATCTTGTGCACCAGATGAAAATTCATTATAAATTAGTGAAGGGGTGGTGATATAAACTGTAAAGTTATCTTTCTGATGAAAATCGGCTAACTTTTTTGCCTGATCAATAAAGTCGGGATGTGATATAATTAGAAAATCTATGTTTCTCAAACTATGTAAATTCTGATTATTTACAGCCTCAACAAATTCAGTTGAATAATATGAGCTGCCATCAAAGGCAATATATTCTTTCAGTGAAGTGGTCGTTGATAAAAATTCAAGCGTGCTTCCAACTAATTTTGCATCAACCCTACCTGGATTTACAGCTTCGGTAACATCCCATATCTGGACAGATTCATTAGCGCCGCTTAATTTGTATTTCACAGTATCATCAGGTGGCAAAGCTTCACGGAAGAGCAATTGACCATCTGCCATTTTTAATCTTCGCTTTACATTAAGGTCAAAGTAATTCAAATAGCCTGCCGAACTATTACTTGTCCTTATATAATTTAGTTGCACATTAACCTGGTCACCGTAAATTTTAAAATCAAAACTTGTTGATTTGTCTCTTCCAACCTGGTAAGCGCTTGTAGGAGAGATCGTTGGCATAATCAATTTTGCTTCCTCGTTCCCATTGATGGTAATCTCGAACTGGCTTGGGGTTTCAGCAACTGACGCAAAATCGCCTTTAAAATATGCCATTTCTGTAGTTACCGTATTTGGGAAATCAAAATCGAAACTGTAAGTCGAATTAAAATCAAACAATTCACCGTACCATATTCTTCCTGACCCTGCCAGGTTTACCTTTTCAATTTCATGATAAGCATAATCCGAAAACTCAGTAACTTCAACACTTGCAGCACCTTCAACAGGCGGTATATCTGATATCCTTTTTGCGGTGGAATTTAACGAAGTGATAAAATAATAAGCATAATCATCATAATAATTGGTTTGGTGATTAAAACGACCTCCCACAGGATTATATTTCCAGACCACAGGGCCCTGAGCGTAGAATAAGATATAATCGGAAGGATCAAATTTACCATCACTTTCACCAACAACTACTATTGGATTCTGTTGCAAATCCTGATACCTGAAATCAGCATTTAGTTCGGGTAAAACACCACCACCATTGCCAAAAACTGCAATATTTCTTGGATTTGCCTCCACATTAAAACCCATTTCATTTAATTCCTGGTAAGTGATTTTGTGTATCCCGCTCTGGCTAACCCTTATTTTAAACCAATCACCACTTGCTAATACTGAGTTTTCTACAGTCTCTTGAACTACATTAGTTAACTCCGGAATATCTTCAACGTTAATCTTGATTTGAAATGAAACAAGTTTTTCAAAAATTAATTTGTCATCATTCCATCGAATCGGAACAAGGTCAACTCTGGCAAACGGTTCTTTGCGAGTGCTAACCGAAGCAATTTCTATTGAAAAAGTAGTGTCAGAATATCCACATTCCTTTAAAAGTTTTGTTTCATGTTCATTTGTTGCCACTACAATAGTGTTTTCGATAGTAGCAGATAATTTAACAAAAGAGGAATGTATTGGATAAGTTTTTAGAAAATGGGGCACAGGCTCAAACTTATTGTAGTTTGATCCCTGAAAAACCAGGCGTTCAATCGAAAGCCCTTCATAGAGATTTACTTTTTGAATTGGTTTCCAATCAATTTTCTCATCAAACTGATATGAAATTGCAAAAGCACCAAAAGTTATAATAAAAAAAGTGAGTAATAATAAAATTCTTTTGTGCAACATTTACTTTAAATTTGGAGTCATTAAATTGTAGTAGTAGTTCAGTATATAAGACAAGTTTATTAACGATTAAGTTGCTTTTTTATTTTGCAAAGAAAGTCAACCTATTTATATGAATTCAAAAAATTAACCGTTATTTAACACGGAATGAAAAATGTCGTATAATTGTAACCTCAAAATCAATACCATTTTGGATTTGTTACTTCAGAGAAGAATTCGTATTGTTATCCTGCTAATGTTAGTTATCGGATGGGGACTAACAAATGCTCAGGACGCACAATTTTCACAGTTTTACGCAAACCCATTGTATTTAAATCCTGCATTAACGGGATCAATAGAATGTGGCCGTATAAATTTAAATTACAGGAACCAGTGGCCGGCATTGGCAAAGGCTTATGTGACTTATAATGTTAGTTACGATCAATATATTCCTGGAATTCGCAGTGGAATTGGTGTGGTGGCGATGAGTGACAGACAGGGTGATGGTGCACTGACAAGAAATTCGATTGCTGCTTTTTATTCTTACAAATTAAAAGTTAGCGAACCCATCATGATATCTTTTGGCTTGCAAGGACAATATTATCAGGCTTCAATTGATCAAACCAAACTTACATACGGCGATCAGATTGATCCGACAACCGGAGAAGTTTATCAGCAAACAAACGAACCCAATGTTACAAATAACAATATTGGTGTAATAGACTTTTCAGCAGGTGTAGCCATGACTTACTACGATCAGTGGTTTGTAGGCGTTGCTGTTCACCATCTAACCGAGCCGAATATGTCGTTTTACGATGATCCTAACAACAATCTGCCCATGAAATTTACCGTTCATGGAGGAGTAACTGTTAACCTTAACCAAGGAATGTTAGGAAATGATGACCAGGATGACTTTGTATTAAAGCCTCAAATTTTATATATGCAGCAGGAAGCTTTCAGACAATTAAATTTTGGTTTGTACTTGAGCAAAAAACCAATTGTTTTGGGGGCATGGTTCCGTCACAATTTCAGTAACCCTGATGCTTTTATTGCACTGGTTGGTTTAAGGTTTAACAACTTCAGGATTGGTTATAGTTACGATGTAACTGTTTCTAATATAGGCGGATCTTCAGGAGGAGCGCACGAAGTTTCATTTTCATGGGACTTCTGTATATACAAAGAACAAAATAGGAGACGTATCAGGGCAATAAATTCGCCCAGTTTTTAGTTATTAACACGAAAAGATCAAATAAAACTTAATAAAGATGTCTAAATTCAATAAGCTAATATTTATTGCACTTGGATTTGCAACCATTGCGGTTTTAGCATCATCTTGTAAAAGCAACGATAGATCAAGAACTACAGGTTGGGAGTTTAATAACCCCGAAAATGGAGGATTTGAAGTAGCTAACGCAACTAACCAGATTACCGGCCCCGGCCTGGTACTGATTGAAGGTGGAACATTTACGATGGGAGCTACGGAAGAAAGTCCTTTCTACGAATGGGATAATATGCCAAGAAAAGCTACAGTTTCCAGTTTTTATATTGACCAAACAGAAGTAAGTAATCTCGCATACCGGGAATATGTTTTTTGGCTACACAGGGTTTATGGCGAAGATTATCCGGCAGTAGTTCAAAATGCATTACCTGACACATTGGTTTGGAGAGATCGCCTTGCTTACAACGAACCATTGGTTCAAACTTATTTCAGACATCCATCCTACCAACATTATCCGGTGGTTGGTGTGAGCTGGATCCAGGCCAATGATTATGCATCATGGCGCAGCGACAGGGTTAATGAGAACCTTTTAATTGAATCTGGTATTCTCGATTTTGATCCGGATCAGAGAAACGAAAATAATTTCAATACCGAAGCATACCTTGCAGGGCAATATGAAGGACTTGTTAATGAAGGTAAAGAAGATTTAGATCCAAACGGAACCGGTATACGTAATGTAAGATTTGAAGATGGTATTTTACTCCCGCAATATAGGTTACCTACCGAAGCGGAATGGGAATATGCTGCACTTGGATTAATTGGAAATACTTTATACAACCGTGTTGTTGAAAGAAGAGAATATCCCTGGAACGGCCCTTCAATCAGGACAGATGAAACAAAATATTATGGCAGTTTCGTCGCGAACTTCAAACGTGGTAATGGTGACTATATGGGTGTTGCAGGTAATTTAAATGACGGAGCTTCACTTCCGGCCCCTGTTGGATCATATTGGCCAAACGACTATGGTATATACAATATGGCTGGTAATGTTAGCGAATGGGTACTTGACGTTTACCGCCCAATGTCACATCAATATGTTTCTGATTACAACCCTTTCAGGGGTAACGTTTATAAAAACGTTCAAAAAGATATGGATGGCGGTATTGCTGAGAAGGATAGTCTTGGGCGTATACGGTATGAAGAGATTAGTGCCGAAGAAGCTGCTACCCGTAAGAATTACAGAAAAGCCAATAACATCAATTACAGGGATGGTGATTATCAATCAACCATTCAGGCTGATTGGCTTTCGAGGGATGATGACCCGAACAGCACATCGAAAATGTATGAGTATGGTGTTACCACATTAATTACTGACAAAGCACGCGTTGTTAAAGGTGGATCATGGAATGATCCTGCTTATTACTTAAGCCCTGGAATCAGAAGATTTCTTAATGAAGATGAAGCTTCTGCAACAATTGGTTTCCGCTGTGCAATGATTAGGGTCGGTAGCCAAACAGGTGGAGGACAATAAATAAAGTACTTAAAAATATTTTTTAAATTTACCCCATTCACTTCGAGTGGGGTTTTTTATTTTATGAAGCAGATCAAGGATTTATATCAACATTTTATTAAACATCCGCAAGTAAGTACAGATTCAAGACTAGATGTTTATGATACTATATTTTTTGCGCTGTCAGGTGAAAATTTCAACGGTAATGCTTTTGCAGCATCTGCTATTAAGAAAGGAGCACATCTGGCAGTAATTGATGACCCTGAATATCATAAAGGTGATCAATATTATTTAGTTGACAATGTTCTTGAAACAATTCAGCAACTCGCCAATTTTCACCGGAAGCAATTCTCAATACCTGTTATTGCCATCACAGGATCAAATGGAAAAACAACCACAAAAGAACTTGTAGCCACAGTTTTAAATAAATCCTATAAAACAAACTTTACAAAAGGTAATCTGAACAACCACATTGGCGTTCCACTTACTTTATTGGAATTAAATGCATCAACTGAAATTGCGGTTATTGAAATGGGAGCAAACCATATTGATGAAATCAACCAACTCTGCCAAATTGCCCAACCTGATATGGGAATAATCACAAATATTGGCAAAGCACATATTGAAGGATTTGGTAGCTTTCAGGGTGTTATTCAAGCGAAAACTGAATTGTACAAATACCTCAGATCAACAGGTGGTGATATTTTTATAAATGCTGATGATGAACTACTGATGGAATTATCAACAGGGATTAAGCAATTTACATACGGTAAATCAAGTCGTGCTGATGTTGTTGCAAATATAGTTTCGACAAATCCATTTCTAAACATTAACTGGTCATATGCCGGACAGGATTATTATTGCAATAGTCAACTTTATGGTAAATATAATTTTTACAATATTTTAGCTTCAATTGCCATTGGTTTGCAATTCCAGGTTCCGCCTTCAATAATTAACAGTGCAATTGAGTCATATAAACCAGCCAACAACAGATCGCAAAAAATAAAAACCAAGACCAATGAAATAATACTCGATGCCTATAATGCCAATCCAGTGAGCATGAGCGAGGCAATAAAAAGTTTTAAGGAGTACCAGCCAAACAATCCATGGATCATTTTGGGAGATATGTTTGAATTGGGAAACATTGCAATAGAGGAGCATAAAAAAATCATCGATTTGATTGTTAATGAATCTTTTACAAATGTTATATTGGTTGGAAAAGAATTTGATCGATTTAGAAACACACACTCATTTCGGAGTTTCAAAAATACCGAAGAAGCAAAATATTATCTAAAAAGCAACCCAATTACTGAAGCCAGCGTTTTAATAAAAGGGTCACGAGGTATGGCTCTTGAAAATTTATTGTCATACCTTTAACAAGAGAATAACAATAATGATTCATTTTTATTTTTAATATTGCAACAAACTAACCGGAATACATTGCTACCGAACTACAACAAATTTGAAACTGACATCAAAAAGACACTAAAGTCAGGACTAGACCCTAAGCTACACTACCATGGATTTCACCACATTCTTTATGTAATGGATGCTGCATTGCTTATCGCCAAACATTCCGAGCTAACAGAAAGAGAGTTAATCTTGCTCAAAACGGCGGTACTATTGCATGATTCAGGATTTTTACACACCTATAACGAACACGAAGTTCGTGGAACCGAAATAGCGTCGAAGATGCTACCCGATTATGGCTATTCAAAAGAGGATATAGAAATAATTAATGGGATGATAATGGCCACACAAATTCCACAATCCGCTACAAATCATCTTGAAGAGATCATAGCAGATGCTGACCTCGAATACTTGGGCACAGATCATTTTGAAAGAATATCAGAACTCCTGTACATGGAACTTATGGAGTTTAAGTTTATCAAAAACCGGGATGAGTGGAACAGAATACAGATTAGTTTTATCCGGGCTCACTCCTATTTTACAGATTATTGTAAAAACAACCGTGAGGACAGAAAGCAGAAAAACCTGGAAAAAGTCTTGAAAAGTCTTTAGTAATTGAATATTGGGGTCAATTTTATCTTTAGTTAAAGTTTTTTACTTTTTCTCCTTTTCAACATATTTTGTATTCAGGTTTCTGATTCGCTCACACAGTGTTTTAATAATCCCCTGAGCAACTTCAATTCTATCGTCCATTAACTCATATATTGCTTCCTGTTCAAGGCGTAACAATACTGATTCTGTTTCTGTGGTAGCAGTAGCTGATCGCGGTTCGGTATCCAGCATAGCCAGATCACCGAAAAAGTCACCCTGATCAAACACCGCTAAAATACTTTTGCCATCATGAACTTTCACCTTCCCTGAATAAATGATATACATGCAATCACCAATGTCACCTTTGTTAAAAATAACAGATCCCTGCTCAAACCTCTCTTCCTCAAGCAAACCAGCCACCTCTACCAAAATATTTTCAGGAGTTGTACTAAACAAACTGGTTTTTTTGAGGATGATTACTTTCTCCATTATTCTTAAAACATCGGTGGTCTCCATTTTACTGATTTTTAGCTGTTCATTTATAAGAATTGATTTACGTTTTTTCAGGCTTTCAATAATTTGTTCATCATTGCAACCATGTTTGGCCAGCAAACAAGCTGTAGTCCATTTGTTCAGGTAAGCATGATCAACCAGCAATTTTGAAATATCCTGTGTTTTTTTACGATGGATTGGCGGATCAATAAATCCTTCCACAAGTGGCTTAAGAGGTTTATATAAGTCAGCCGTTAATAGTTGATTTAAGGTTTCAACACTGTTTGCTTTGTGGTCAGAATCATGTGAAAAAAGCCCATCTTCAATTCTTCGGATTATTCCGGGGTCATATATCAATGACATTATCCGGCATATCCTTCGGATAATATCTTTAAGTTCATTATATAGGTACTTATATTCGGTACCGCTTTCATTATAAACATCTAAAATTTTAATACCCAGTTTAATTTCTTTGTGATATTCCGAAATGATCTTATCATTAAAAGGAATAAGACTTTCGGATCCAATTGAATAAAGTGTATCCAATATTAATTTTCGCAAATCAGGGTTCTTAAAGCTAAGCAGATTGATTAATTCAGTCACAGCTTGCTGGCTCTCTAATTGACCCAAGACCTGAATCAACCGAAAGTTATTTATATCATCGGCATCTTTCAGCAGGGGTAAATAGTAATTTAGACCTTCGTCACCAAGTAAAATCAATTCATCCTTAACCACACGATTCATCACAGGATCGTTCATGAAGTAGATAATTCGATTGAAAAACTGCGGATCCAGGAAGCCAAATGAGCCTATGATGGCACTTTTTCGCTGTTCCTTATTACTTGATTCAAGTGATTTAGTGACATATGTTCTTCCTTTATCAGAAGGAATTATTTTTTGCAACCGAAGTCCTGTATAATATTTTTCTTTTGTTGTACTTTCCAGGAAAGTTTGAACAATCGTATTTGCTTTTTCCGGAAGATCGAATTTTTTGTTTTTTGCCCATACCAGCAGTATGCTTTCTGTAATTTCAGGATAGTCGGCTGATAAATGTTTAATGATATCATCCTGCTTTTCTGCTTTTAATGCATGCAACGAGAAAACATGTTGTCCTAACTGAGGGAATAATGATTTATCAAAATGAACATCTATTAAACTTTCGAATTCTTCAACCGATGCAGAATAGGAAATCACTTCCCATGCTGCTTTTTTAATCATGTCGCTTTTATGCTCAAATAATGGAATAATGCTTTCTTTGGATATTTTGTAATTCCTTAAATGATCAAGTGCAAATAACACTTCGATTTCATCTTCTGATTTTAACTTCTCGATTAAGTGTTCATTTGTTTTATTATCAAACAATAAAAACTGATTGCCTGATAACAGCCTCAGGTTAATAACATTTTGAAGCATTTTATTATAAGCACCTCTCACGTTTGCCGCACTGAACATCCAAAACAAAATGGGAATGATTAATGCCATTGCGAAATAGTCTAAACGATATTCTTCAAAATAGCCATAGTAAATTAACAGGAGTCCCCCGGAAATAATCATGCCCAAAGGTTCAGCAATACCCTTAACGATATTATGTCCATGTAAGCGCATTTTTTTGCTCAAAGGTTGAAAAAGGGTTAAGAATACCGGCTTACCAATCACATCGCGGAAAACAATAAATCCAATATACAGGAATATAAAAAGACGTACATAATACCAGTTCGGATCATCTGTAACAATATTAATAAGTAGTGTGGTAAGAATAAGAAATAACATAAAAACCGGAGTCATGACCATAGTCCATCTTAAACCAAGGTTTTGAAATACTTTGCCGGTAAAAAATAATTTAAGAATAGAAGCCAGTCCATAACTTGAATATAAAATGGTGGAAACCAGGAAATACATATCAGCATCTTCAGCATTGATTTTATGCATTACCACTTTGGTAAATGAATAATCAACGACAAAAACCACGAACATGATAAAGAAAGCCATGATGGCCATGGTTTTAATGAGATGAGTACCGAAGAATCTGATTTCCTTAACACCCGATCTGAAATGTTCGTGTGAACTATGTTTTAAGTGATGATCCGAAATAAAGACCTTTCTCAAAAAATAAAAACTGATTATGTAGGCAATCACTGCAAAATAGATTAAGTTCTCAGGAATAATGGTACCATCTTCCAGAAGTTTAAACACTACCGCATATCCAAGAAATTTAGCAGGTAAGTCGCCGGCGCTGACAATGCTAAAAAGCCTTTTACTTTGAAGCACGTTAAAACTCAGTGATGACAAACCCCAGAATTGTGTCTGCCGTAAATAATAAATCAGCTGATAGAGAATTAATAAGACAATGCCTGTATAAACAGTAATATCATTTTTTAAGAGGGTATAAGAAATGATAACCAGGATAATTACAAATATGCCGAGCCCGTAAAGTAAATAATCGGTTCTGGCTCTACTTTCAATTTTACTATAAATTGGGCTGACAATCAAGATCAACAAACCACCGATCACAAACACAAGCGGATAATAATGTAAAGCTTCGTGATGACTGCCGTTACCCAGAAAGATAAAAATACCCATTGCATAAAAAAAGGATGTTCCCAGACCATCAAAGAAGTTCTGAAAGAAAAGATTGGTAACTTTTTTCCTTTCTTCGGGTTTTATATCAAGGAGTTTTTTCATTCTTCAATTAGAAGCATCTGATTTAAGAAACAATTCCTAAAATTTGTTGTTCAAATACTTAAGGTGAAATTAAAATGCGAATTTGGTTTTGTGATTAAATAAGACTTCGGAAAAGTACTATTAATAATGATTATCAATTAAAAATTAAGATTTTTTTAACAAATTGTTTTGCACAGAAAAAGGAAACCTAATCCATTAAATGCTAAACTATTCCAATAACCATATTTGTTAGCTTTGTAGCAATGCAAACTCACAAGAAGAATACTTACCAAATACTTGGTATCATGTCAGGTAGTTCCCTGGATGGAGTTGACCTGGCTTATTGTACGTTTAACAAACAATTAAATAATTGGGCTTATCAAATTATAAAAGCTGAAACAATTCCTTACGATTTGCAATGGATTGATTCGCTAATTTCAGCAATGAATATGTCTGGTAAAGACCTGTTTGAACTTCATACAAAATACGGCAGGTATTTAGGTGAAATAGCTCATAAGTTTTTAAAGAAAAACAAATTAGAAGTCGATTTTATTGCTTCACACGGTCATACGGTTTTTCATGAACCGGTAAATGGATTTACTTTTCAACTTGGAGAAGGACAGGCTTTAGCACAAGTAAGCAATCAAAAGGTGATTTGCGATTTTCGGTCAAAAGATATTTCCCTCGGAGGTCAGGGGGCACCGCTTGTACCAATTGGTGATGATTTTTTATTTAGTGATTATGCGAATTGTATAAACATTGGAGGAATCGCCAACATATCTTACAGAAAAAGCAGTAAACGAATTGCCTTTGATATTTGCCCGGCAAACCAAATGCTTAATCATTTATCAAAACAACTTGGCAAATCTTATGACGCTGATGGAAAGATTGCTTCATCAGGTGTTATTAATGATGAATTGCTTACCAAACTGAATGCAGACAAATTCTACAACCTGAATCCACCAAAGTCACTGAACAATCAATATGTAAAGTATAATTTCATAAGTCATATCGATCAATGCAATGAAAAGGTTGAAAATAAACTGCGGACCGTTACCGAACATATAGCCATTCAACTCTCAAAAGCTATTGAAGATGCTAATCCGGGAAAAGTATTGATCACAGGAGGTGGTGCATACAACTTGACTTTAATTCAAAGGGTTCGGTCTTTTATAACCAACGAAATCATTGTTCCTGAAGATAATATTGTGGATTTTAAAGAAGCCCTGATTTTTGCATTTATGGGCTTATTAAGGTCAAGAAATGAAATTAATTGCCTTGCTTCTGTTACAGGTGCTATGCGTGATTCCTCCGGCGGTGTATTTTTTTATCCATAAAAAACCCCGACTAAATCAGCCGGGGTATAAAGATTGATTTTTTATCTATCCTATTAATTTCATTTGCAAAATATAAACAGCAGCACCTGCCAAATATCCAATTAATGCAAGCAAACTAATTTTTTTCATATACCAGATAAAATCTATTTTTTCCAATCCCATTGCAGCAACTCCTGCAGCGGAACCAATGATCAGGATGCTTCCTCCTGTTCCGGCACAATAAGCTAGAAACTGCCAGAATTGTCCATCAACAACAAAAGTTCCGAGATAAGCATCACGCGCTACATCATCCAACTCAGCAATTGGATACATCCCCATTGCACCGGCAACCAATGGTACATTGTCAACAATAGCTGATAATACACCAATGATCAGGTTGATGGCATATATATTATGTAATGTTTCATCCAGGTATTTTGCTAGAACATCTAAATGACCTGCAGATTGTAAAGCAGCAACTGCAGTCAAAATACCGAGGAAAAAGAAGATCGTAGGAACATCAACACTTCGAAGGATACCCACAACAGTAAGCTGTCTGCGGTCATGCAATGGTTTTTTACGATGCATGATTTCAGTAGTTGCCCATATAACACCCAGACCAAACAACATGCCCATGAATGGAGGAAGGTGTGTATATGTCTTAAAAACCGGAACAAATAAGAGTGCACCTACACCCATAAAGAACAGCAATTTACGCTCAAAGTTTGTAGTAAACTCATCGGTTTCGTCATGTTCAAGTACAGGTCTTTGTACTTCACCCTTCAAATATAGACTTACAACAATTAGCGGAACAACCATTGTAACCACACTTGGTAAGAACACATATGTAATAATATTAACAGTCGTTACCTGGCCTCCAATCCAAAGCATAATGGTTGTAACGTCTCCGATAGGTGACCATGCACCACCTGCATTTGCAGCCAAAACAACCATACTTGCAAAAAACCACCTTGTTTTCTGGTCATCGATTAATTTTCTCAGTAAGGCAACCATTACAATGGTGGTAGTTAAATTATCAAGTGCAGCTGACATGAAAAAGGTGATGACACTTAATATCCACAGAAGTTTAATTTTTTTGGTCGTTTTTATTTTATCAGTAATCAGTTTAAACCCTTGATGTTTATCAACTGTTTCAACAATTGTCATTGCACCGAGAAGGAAGAACAATATATGTGCAATTTCTACAATGTGATGATTCAGGTCGTGCAATACAAAATGATGAACACTGTCAGCAGCTTCAGCATCTTTTTCCCAGAATTTACCAAAATGGAAATTATCAACACCTGGCAAAATAAAATTAATGATATCTTCCGATTTAACCCTTACTGCCTCCCATGCAGGACTAAGGTCAAGGGCAAGAACATCAGTTGCATATAATGCATATAAGCGCCCAAAGAATAGTTCCGGTTAATAATGCAGAGGCAGCCTTATCAAGATTAAGCGGATGCTCCAATGCAATCATCGTATATCCAATGATGAATACAATTACCATTAATATAAACATACTGCTAAGGTTTTATTGGTTTTTTAATGGGCGCAAATGTAGCCAAAGTATTTGTAGAGATAATATTGCATGTATATAAATATATAGATGTATACTAAATTTAGAGAAGGTCTAAATAATGGATATATTTCTTTATTTTTCTGTCGGTTTATTTATCCAAAACAGAATTGAATCAGTCAATAATAAATAACCGCAAATGCAGTTTATGTTAACAGGATTGTGTGTAAAATAACAATTCCAAAGCCAATTAGGTTACTGATTAAGTCTAATTTTACAGACTTCAAAATAATATCTATATGACATTAACATTCATTTTGTTACAAATAAACGAAGCAGCAGAAATGGTTACAGGCACTGAAGGTGAGATCACTCTACCAATCATTGACCTTGTTATGAAAGGTGGATGGATTATGGGAATCATCGGATTGTTATCCGTCATTGCATTTCTATATCTTCTTTGAACGATTTTTTGTCATAGGGCGTGCATCAAAGCAGGATAAAAATTTCATGAACAATATCAGAACCTACATTCATGATGGCAAACTTGAATCGGCAAGAGCATTGTGTGTAACCAACAACTCACCGATAGGAAGAATGATTGATAAAGGTTTATCGCGAATTGGAAAACCATTAAATGATATCAATGCAGCCATTGAGACGGTTGGTAAGCTGGAAGTTTCGAGGCTTGAAAAAAATGTTGCCGGACTGGCTACCATTGCAGGATCGGCACCCATGCTGGGTTTCCTGGGAACTGTAATTGGCATGATCCGCGCCTTTTATGATATGTCGATGGCAGGTAATAACATCAATATCGAATTGCTGTCACGTGGTATTTATCAAGCGATGATCACAACTGTTGGTGGTTTGGTTGTTGGAGTTATTGCATACATCTTCTATAATATTCTTGTAGCCCGTATCCAAAAGGTAGTTTATAAACTGGAGATTACTGCAAGTGAGTTTATGGATGTTTTATATGAACCGGCAAAATAACCTCTCTGCTTTCGGTATTTCTCTGTCAGTTGATTAGGAGAAAAAATAAAATAAAATTAGCAACTATGGCTATTCAAATGCGAAATAAAAGAGACACCAACTTCAGCATGGCTTCCATGTCGGACCTGGTATTTCTACTGTTAATATTTTTTATGCTCACCTCGACTTTGGTAGCACCTAACGCCATTAAGTTGCTTCTGCCAAACAGTAGTAGTAAAACCATGTCGAAACAGAGTGTGACAGTTTATGTAAATAGTGCACGGAATATTTATGTTGAAGAAAGAAGGGTTGATCCATCAAACCTGGAAAATGTTTTGTTCAGTCAAATCAGGAATGAAGATGCTGCTTCGGTAGTATTAAGGGCAGACAAGACTGTTCCTGTTCAGGATATTGTTGTTGTGATTGACGCTGTTAACGAGATAAACAGAAAGAATAATACAAAGCATAAAGTAATACTTGCTACGAAGCCGCGGAGATGAGTCGGGCAGTTGGCAGTCGGCAGTTGGCAGTCGGAAAAAGAAATTAGTGATATAAATTAAAAAATACAAAACAACCATGGCAACAGGTTTTCGAAATCTGATCGTTTATAAAAAAGCTTTTGCCCTTGCAATGGATATTTTCGAATTAATAAAAAGTTACCCTGTTGAAGAAAAGTATGGTCTAATTTCTCAAATCCGCAATTCATCAAGGTCTGTTTGTGCGAATATTGGAGAAGGATACAGAAAACGACAATATCCAGCGCATTTTGTAAGCAAAATTTCAGATTCCGATATGGAAAATACAGAAACACAAGTTTGGCTTGATTTTAGCTTAGCATGTGGATATATAAGAGAAGAAATTCATAAATTATATAATGAGCGATCAGAAGAAATTGGTAAATTGCTAAACGATATGATTAAAAATCCAAATAAATACTGTTAACAAAATTGCAGTCTACAGACTGCTGACTGTCAACTGTAGACTGCAGACTTATAATGAGTAAGCTCAAAGAAATACTTAAAGACAAAGACCGACGACGAGGTATCATCGGAACCACAATTGTGCATTTACTATTGATTGTAGCATTGTTGTTTCTGGCGCTCAGGACTCCATTGCCTTTACCCGGAGAAGAAGGCGTTGAAGTCAATCTTGGTTATGACGACCAGGGGTATGGTGATATACAAAGTGATGAACCTGCTCCTATTTCTGAACCAACTCCTCCCCCTCCACAAGAACAACAACCGATTTACGAAGAGCCGGAACCGGAAATTGTTGAAGAAGAAATAATTACCCAGGATATTGAAGAAGCCCCGGTAATTGAAGAAGAAGTTATTGAAGAGAAGCCTGAAGAAATTAAAGAGCCAGAGGAAATAATAGAAGAAAAACCGGAACCGGAGCCAGAAAAAGAAATTATTGAAAAAGAACCTGAAGAGCAACCAATCGACTCTACGTTTATAACAGAGTCCGAAGAAATTGTAGATGAACCTGTTGAAGAACCAAAACCGGTTGTAAATAAACGAGCATTATATCCAGGAAGTTCGAAAACAAGTACCGATGGCACCAACCAGGGTATCGAACCCGGAACTGGTGATATGGGCAAACCTGAAGGTTACAAAGAAAGTGATGAATATGATGGACGTGGTGGACAAGGTGACGGACCTTCTTATGGTCTTGGCGGAAGAGGAAAGATTCTGCTTGATGAGCCACCCTCCCAATTTGATGAACGTGGTGAAATAAAAGTGACCATTTATGTTGATCGCGAAGGAAAAGTAATCGATGCCCGTATCGATTATTCGGGCACAAATATTATTGATCAAAAACAACGCCAACAAGCCATCGATGCAGCACTAAATTCTAAATTCGAGCGTGATCCAAATGCACCGGAACGCGATCGTGGATGGATTACCTATAAATTCATTAAATAGTTGACAAGTCTGAAATAAGGCTATATTCAGCAACTTAGCCTTTTTATAACTTTTCTAATATCTGTTTTGTCTTCTGGCTGCTTTAAGCCTAACTTTGTTAGGTGGATTATAAACAAACATATGATTGGCTGATTAGCAGATTACCAATTTATCAAAGAACAGGTGCCGCAGCTTACAAGGCAAACCTTGACACAACAATCCAATTACTGAAATCCCTTAAAAATCCACAGAACCTATTCAAAGCCATTCATGTTGCCGGAACCAATGGCAAAGGCAGCGTTTGTCATATACTCGCATCAGTTCTTCAGGAAGCCGGATATAAAACCGGTCTGTATACTTCTCCTCACTTAAAAGATTTTCGTGAACGGATTAAGATCAATGGTGAAATGATTGGTGAGGATGAAGTTATTGAGTTTGTGGAAAGGAATAAAAAGGTCTTTGAGAAACTTAGTCCTTCCTTCTTCGAAATGACCGTGGCCATGGCCTATGATCATTTCGCAAAACACAAAGTTGATTTTGCCATACTCGAAACCGGAATGGGTGGTCGTTTGGATTCAACCAACATCAGTAAGCCGATTCTTACAGTGATAACCAACATTGGATTCGACCATATGCAGTTTCTGGGTAATTCAATCGAGCAGATAGCAGCTGAAAAAGCAGGGATTATTAAAGAAAATATCCCACTGGTTATTGGTAAAAAACAAAAAGGTGCTTCAGAGGTATTTGTTCAAAAAACCGAAGAAAGTTTAGCTCCCATTACTTTTGCTGAAGAGCATTTTGAATTAAAGGAAATCCATACAACGGAGAAGAATTATCTTGTTTATGATGTTTGGCATGACGCCAATCTGTATCTTGAGAAACTGATTTCACCTTTACTGGGCAGGTACCAGAATCAGAATATTGCAGCTGTATTGCAAGGCCTTGAAATCTTAAAACAATCAGGACAATTAAAAGTTGAGAAAGAACAGATCAGGGATGGTATCCTGCATACAGTTGATAATACAAGTTTATTAGGTCGATGGCAACTAATAGCCACTAATCCGCTTACCATTTGTGATACAGGTCATAACCCGGATGGTATCAGGGCCGTAGTCAGGCAGATATCAGAAACCAAATTTGACAACTTACATTTTGTATTTGGTATGGTGAACGACAAAAATCCTGAAAGTATACTTTACCTTTTGCCGAATAATGCTACATATTATTACTGCAAACCAGATATTCCCAGAGGAATGGAAGTAGATACCTTAAAAGAACATGCCTTTAAAGCAGGGCTTAGGGGCAAAACCTACAGCTCAGTTCACCATGCTTATAATTCGGCAAAAAACAACGCAGGTGTTAATGACCTGATATTTATCGGAGGCAGTACTTTTGTAGTTGCCGAAATCGTTTAAAAAACATTGCATGCAAATTTCAGCATTCCAAATCGCACAGGCAGTTCTACTGGGTATCTTGCTTGTTTACCTAATCTACTATGTTTATACCGTTTTATTTGATAAAAAATACCAGCCCAAAGCCTGGCAGGAGGCAATTAAGAATGGTAAGGTTTTAAAAAAGCTACAAAAAGCAGAAAATAATTATCCTGACAAAGTCAGGTTTTTCAATTTCTGGTTCCAGGTTGAACGATTGAAGAAAGATGGAGTGAATGGTTCTTTTGCCGAATTGGGTGTTTATAAAGGTGATTCGGCAAACTATGCTTAACATGATGGATAATGACCGGAAATTTCATTTATTCGACACGTTTGAAGGATTCACTCAAACCGACCTTATCGGAGAAACCGGAAAAGCAGCAACTTATACAACCAAAAACTTTGCTGATACAAGTTTTGAAAAAGTAAAAAAAAGATTAAACAGCGATAAATTTGAATTCCACCAGGGTTATTTTCCTGATACAACCACAGGTTTAGAAAAGGAGTCTTTTGCGCTTGTAAATATGGATGCTGATCTCTATAATCCAACAAAAGCCGGTCTCGAATTCTTCTACCCCCGGCTTTCACTTGGTGGTGTAATCATTATTCACGATTACAACCCTGATTGGCCTGGTATTATGCAGGCTGTTGATGAATTTGCAAAAACCATTAACCTACCTATCGTACCCATGCCCGACCAGGATAGCAGTGTGATGATTTTTAAATCAAGATAACCTCTCCTCCCCTTTTTTCAAGGGGAGGTGGTCAAAGACCGGAGGAGTCAAACCTCCCCGTCCTTCGGACACCCCTCCTTAATAACAAGGAGGGGAATGAAAATACTATTTATGCGCCCCATCCACTTTATGCCTGTGCTCACCAAAATAGGAATCTTCAAAAGCAGCAAGTGCTTTTTTCATGTTTTCAACATTTGCTGTATCGATACCCTGTTTCGATTTCATGGCATAAACTACCAATTGATGCAATGAAGTAAGCTGGGCAATGTACTTTTTGTATTTCTCTTCATCAGCCGGATCAGCGAATTTTACACGCTGATGCAAAAAATATTGTTCGGCCACTTCCTGTATCAGGTTTGCATGATGTTCTTTGGTGTTAATCCACCTAACCAATTGGTTATAATTAGCGGTTTCAGCACTTTGCAATTCAGCGATTTGATTCATTGCTTTTTCAATCGTCTGGATATGCTCTTTAATTAGTTCAATACGTAGCTCATCATGGAAAATACCACAGGGTACTTCACAGTGAGCAAAAATTTTGTTGCTGAAAGAAAATGTAATAATGACAAAACCGAGAAGTAATAATATTCGTTTCATGAGTTTAATATTTAAAAGTTATAATTAGAGTGCAAATTAAATGGAAAAAGGTTTATCCTTTCGAATAAACCTTTAATGCATTTAATTATTGACAGGTTTAATTTACTTTAATTAACCTGACTGATATTTACATTTATAATTTCTACCTCAACAACATCGCCACTTCCGTCCGAGGTAAACCGAAGGTCAAGATAATCACTCGCTGTCAAACTGATGATACCAGTGATGGCTGCGACACCAAGGTCACCAGATGACAATTTCCTTCTGAATGAGAGAAAATCAACTTTAACACCATTTTTAAATATAGAACCTTCTACTATTGTGTTATTTGTGGAAGTACCAAAAGAAACCGAAACGCTAACCTGGTAATCTCCTGAATTAGCAACAGTCAAGCGGTCGGCAGTACTATTGTCAGCATACGTAACACCACTTGTTACTCCCTCAGTTGCGGTAGTCCAACCATAAAAAGTACCACCTGTTGTAACCGTAATATTTGAAGTTGTGCCCGAAGCATTATATTCATACATTTCGCCGTCATCTCCTGCTGCTCCGGATCCACTTCCGCCAAGTTGCATCCATGCGCTACCATCATAGTAATAAAATCCTTCTGTACCGTCAGTTTGATAAACCAATAAGCCTTCGGCAGGTGTTGATATAGCGGTGCGCTCCGTTTCAAGCATACGTGGAATTAAAATACCGCTCGTTGTGCTTTCAACATCAAGCATAGCAGATGCATCTGCAGCAGTTCCTGTTTCGTTGATAGAAACTCCTTGAAGCAAGAAGGCTTCCTACTCCCAGTAAAGTAAATAATGCAATCAGTGTTAATTTTTTTCTCATAATTTTAATTTTTTCAGTTTTGTTTAATAAAAAGCTTAACATAGCTTCAAAACATTTAACAAAATAAAGAGTCAAATGTTTAGAAATTAATTGGTTTTAAAATTTTGTAATTTTTTCAAGACTCAGCTTGAAACTTTTGAGTGTTAACATTCTAACCAACAAGCGGCAAATATAATATTTTTTAAAATTTATTTTAAATAATTCTAAATAATTTTTTAACAATAGGTTTTAAAAAGAGTTTACCCGGACTAGAAATCGGGAATTGGTTAGAGTTTCACCACCTTCTTCGTAACCACTTCATTACCTGCCTGCAGGCGGAGGAAATAGGTGCCGGGGGGCAGATTGCTCATCTCGATTGTGAGTTTCCTGTCAACAGTTTTTACGTCAGTCTTGTTCCACGATTTTAATTCTGTACCTGCGGAATTACATAGTTTAATGAAGTCAAATTCTCCTATCTCAGCATTGACGTTAATTGTAGCAACATTAACAACAGGATTTGGATAAACCCAAATTCCATTCACTTGATCGGTTCCAGCTTCCGGTTCATCCACACTTACCATCAGGTTCCACTCATATGCTCCCATATCAATCCTGTCATTTATGAATCGTAGGTTTCCTGCAAGGTCAAACTCGGGTAAGTTCAGTCCTGTTGTATCCAGCGTTCCGGCGTCAATGCATGGAGAATAATCGTTAATTTGGTAGAGATGGTCATCACTCATTACAAACAGTGGGTCTTCATTTATATTTCCTTCAAGCCAGACAACACTTCCCTCGCCCGGGATAAATATTGCTGACTCCCCACCTTCAACTAATGAATACTGAATGTTAATAGAAGGTGCATGCCATGCATCATAAGTAGCCAGCGTAATGCAGGGCGATGTATTTCCCCAGATCAGTGAATTGATTAGTTGAGGATGTGAATCAGCATCGCAAAATACCCCACCTCCGTTGAGTTGAGATTCACAGGAATTGTCAGCTATGGTCGTGTTTATCAGTTTCGGGCTGGAGTTGTCACAATAAATACCCCCACCTTTACCAATGCGATTTGGAGTATCTTCAGCCGAATTTGAAAAAATAAGCACATTGACAAGGACCGGGTTTGAATTGTCGATACATGCCAATCCACCACCCTTATTCGGGTAACTGTTTGCAATATTTCCGGAGATCCATGAATTCTCTATTAAAGGACTGGAATTGTTACAATAAATACCACCGTCATTATCTGTTAATTCTACTTGTTTTATTACGGGATTAGAATCAAAAATGGCCAATCCCCTGTTGCCGCAACCTGTTATGGCGACATGTTCCATAACTCCTGTCGAATTGTTGATTGTTATCCCTTCCCCCTCACTATTGCTCACGACAATATGCTGCATCAGGAAGTCAGCGTTTTCCAGGTTGATTCCATATTGATTGCTGTCGAAAACAGCATCTGTAATTTCTACCGTTGAGTTCAGCAGATGAAGAGCATAATGGTCGTTGCAACTCATGAAGATGTTTTGCAACACCGGGTGTGAATTTTCAAAATACATGCCAGCACGGGGATTCCAATAATCTAAACTAGAATTTGAAGTAACATGAACATTAGTTAAAACGGGAGTGGAGTTGTAGAACAATGCTCCTCCTCCCTGGTTACTCTCTATTTTCACATCAAACAGTGAAGGGTTCACATTTTCACAATAAATTCCCCCGCCATTATCATAACCACCACCTATTCTATTTGATGATATTGTGACGTGATCTATCAACACATAGCCTGAATCAATCTCGTTATGATGGGCGATAAGAGAGATGCCACCACCAAATTGTGCCTGGTTTCCTGTAATAACCAGGTTCTTCAGCAAAAGGCTATCAGCATTATTGACCCATCGGGTATAATTGATCCCTCCACCGTACTCGGTATAATCGTAGTCAACTCCGTGCCTTATGGTAAAACCTACGATTCTACAATTTATACTTTCAGCAAAACTAAAAATGTTTATCAGAGGTTCAAAAGGATTCCCATCGATTATGGTTTGCGCGATGTAGGAAGTATCCCCGGTGGTAAGCATTAGCGATGCTAAAGTAATTTCCCCTGGGATTATATTAATATTTTCATAATAAGTTCCGGGTTGAACCAATACAGTATCGCCATTATTGGCAGCATTAAGCCCCTGTTGGATTTTTGGGTAATCTTCCGGGATGTTGATGATTTGAGAAAAGAGCAGGTTTGCTGTTATTAAAATTACTGTGATAAGTAGAAGTTTTTTCATGATAATTATTTTTGGTTTGTAAATTATCTAAGACCTAAAGTTTCACAACCTTCTTCGTTACCACTTCATTACCAAACTGCAGGCGGAGGAAGTATATGCCGGGGGGCAAATCAGGTAATGAAATCCGGATTGAATTTTTCTGACCCAATTTTGCTAATTGTTTTCTATAGAACTGATTTCCAATTGCATCGACTATCAATAGTTCTGCCTTTTCATTCTGCAATTGCTGAAAAGAAAGTGTAATTTCATTAACAAATGGATTGGGATATATATTTATTAGCAGGGAATTATATGGCTTTTCGTTTAAACCTGAATACAAAAGGCCCTCTGTATATAATGAATCGATGAATTTGTAACCATCCATAAATGCCTGCATATCATGGGCATGAGTACCTTCGTAAGGCCTGAATTTGAAATCAAGTCCATATTTGGTGAGCGTGTCAACAAACGCAAGATTAGACGGGTAAAATCCAAATTCATCATTTATGCCGCAAGTAAAATAAAATGCTAAGTTGTCTTCAGGAGTAAGCTGTTTTACCGTATGTCCTGGATCATGAAGTTCAAATTTTGCCTTGACAGTGTCCACCCAATTTCCATTGGTATCAATCAATTGTTCAAATGGAGGCTCCAATGCTAAATTAGGCACCCATGCGCCACAGGAGGTATAATAGAGTTTTGTAAAATTGCCCGCATTGTAATTAAAATGGTAACTGCTGTCATTTTCAACGTAAAGCCATTCTTTCCAGGCTTCCAAAATCAAATCCCCTACAGGGTCGTTACTGCTTGCTAAAATTCCTCGATACAATTTAGGATATTTAATAGAAAGAATAAATGAACCACCACCTCCCATTGAATGCCCAGCAAGATAACGTGCATAACGGTTTGTATCAGCCCTGAAATTTCTTTCAACAAAAGACACAACGTCATGGACAATAAAATCCTCATAGTTGCCATATAAAGCCGAATTAGTATAATAACTACCCAAATATGGTTCACAGCTACCATCAGGTTTAACAAGGATGAAAGGGTGTATATCCCCTGATAATATCATTGCATAAAGGGCAATAGCAAGATTTGAATAATCGTTGTGGTTACCACCAGCACCATGCAAAAAGTAAATAACCGGGTAACGAACCGTATCATTTTGGAAATAATCACTTGGTAGGTAAACATCTGCATTTTTTATTTGATCCAGTGATTCGCTGTAAAAAGTAGCATCAAGTTTCAGGTACTGGGCATTTGAGCTCATAAAAAGACCTGAAAACACAAATAGTAAAATCAGTTTTATATTTATCATTATTTTGAGGTTTGGTTAAAAAGCTACAATATATGATATATATCATATATTGTCAAGTTATCATCGATAAATCTTTTTGGCAAATAGCTACAGATAATGTGTTTAAACAAATATACTAAAGCGTCGTACGCTCCTAAATGTGGTTTCAATGGTTAATAGTTAATCAATTTGGCAAGGGCTAATTTAGGTTAAGAATAGTCATAGTTTATCCCTGAAAACCACTAATTTTTTTAATGCCTGAATTTTCCAAAAATAGAAGAGCAAAGTAGACTTGAAAGTAACTTATAGGTCAGCAAGTGTTCCACTATTTTCAAGGCAGTTAATGATTTTTTCACAGATTTGTGTTTCATCGCCTGAGCAGTAGCCGGGATACCTGCATTTGATGTTTTGTTCACCATCAAGTAAAATAGTATAAGGCGTTGTTGTAATGCCCAAAGCCCTTTTCAGATCACCATTGGTATCAACATAAGTATCAAATTCCCATCCTTTTCCTGAAACATAAGGTTTTATCTTCATCCACATGCCAGGGTTATCTACACAAATTGCCACCATGTTCACTCCGTAAGCACGCACTTGTTCAATCCAGGATTCCTGCATATTCTCCAGGTTACTACAACATTGTGAACTGTTCGATTCCCAAAAAACAAGAATGGTGCCTTCTTTAGACAATACTTCATCCACCAGGATAGAGGAGCCATCCAGTGCTTTCAATTTTTCACCGGAGGCATAAAAGTTTTGCGCATTAGTTTGGAATACGAAAAGCAGTAAAATCAGGGCAGTTAGTTTAGTTTTCATGGCGAGGTTATTTAACTATTGTAGTTTAATTATTGTAACACAAAATAAACAGAACAAAAGCAAAATTCCTTCACCCAATTCAACGAATTAAAAAATATGGTGGTTTTCTGCCATACAGGTATTTGGAATGAATACATATTAACATATTGGTCTCCTTATTTAGATTATAATCTTACGCTATACATAATGCATTTTTATACTTTTGTCGCTTCAAACTGAAAACAGTTCAAAGCAAAAAATAAATTAATCAAGCATGAGTAAACCAATTGATATTAAGCAAATTCTAAACGAACTTGGGATAAAAGAATTAAACGCCGGAGTAAGCACAGGAACAAAATGGTTCGAGACTAAAGGTGCAGTTACCTCTTCTTTTTCACCAATTGATGGTAAAGAGATCGGCAAAGTAAAAAATGCCACTATGGAAGATTACGAAATGGTGGTTAAAAAAGCCCAAAAAGCATTTATTGAATGGCGCAAAGTTCCGGCTCCAATCAGGGGAGAAATTGTAAGGCAAATTGGAAATGCTTTGCGCGATAATAAAGAAGCACTTGGCGCACTGGTTACCCTTGAAATGGGTAAAATTTACCAGGAAGGCCTTGGTGAAGTGCAGGAAATGATTGATATCTGTGATTTTGCAGTTGGGCAATCGCGTTTGATCAATGGTGTTGCTTTGCAATCAGAGCGTGTTGACCACAGGATTTATGAGCAATACCATCCCTTAGGTATTGTCGGATTGGTTACATCCTTTAACTTCCCGGTTGCTGTTTGGGCATGGAATTCAGCATTAGCGGCCATTGCCGGTGATGTTGTTATGTGGAAACCCTCATCAAAAACACCGCTTACAGCCATTGCAACTCAAAAAATTATTCATGATGTATTGAAAGCCAATCATGTTCCTGAAGGAGTATTTAATCTTGTGATTGCCAAATCATCGGTCATGGGCGACAACTTCCTTGCTGACAAACGTATCCCGCTATTATCTGTTACCGGATCAACTGCAGTTGGAAAACGTGTTGGCGGTATCGTTGGAAAACGCCTTGGAAAAACCATTCTCGAATTAGGTGGAAACAATGCTGTAATCATTACACCAAGTGCCGATATCCAAATGGCTGTGATGTCAACAGTATTTGGTGCAGTTGGTACTGCAGGTCAAAGGTGTACATCAACCCGCCGTGTGATTATTCATGAAGACATTTACGAAGAAGTACGTGATAAATTTATTTCAGCTTATAAAAACATTGTTCCTAAAATTGGTAATCCACTTGACGAGAAATACCTTGTTGGTCCTGTTATCGATCAAAGTGCTGTTGACGCTTTCCTTCATGCTAAATCGGAAGTTGTGAAAGAAGGTGGCAAAATATTATTTGGTGGTGATGTGTTATCAGGCGCAGGATATGAATCAGGCAACTATGTTGTTCCTTGTATTGCTGAAGCTGAAAATCATTTCGAAATTGTTCAGGAAGAAACTTTTGCTCCTATTGTATACCTGATTAAATACAGTGGCAATATTATGGATGCCATTGCAATCCAGAATGGTGTACCTCAGGGATTATCATCATGCTGCTTTACACTGAATATGCGCGAAGCCGAAACATTCATGTCATATGCAGGATCTGACTGTGGCATTGCCAACGTTAACCTTGGCACTTCAGGTGCTGAAATAGGTGGCGCATTTGGTGGCGAAAAAGATACTGGTGGTGGTCGTGAGTCAGGGTCTGATTCATGGAAGATTTACATGCGTCGACAAACCAATACGATCAATTATAGCGCCGACCTTCCATTGGCACAGGGCATTAAATTCGACATATAAATTTAACTTAATTGTTATGAAAATAAAATCTTTCTTATCGCTTATAGTAGCTGTTTTAGTTATTAGCAGCAGTGCATTTGCTCAGAAAAAAGACAAAAAGAACGAAGACGAGGAAAAAGCTTACAAATTCAAGGACATCGAACTGATTGATCACACTTCGGTAAAAAACCAGTATCGTTCAGGTACATGTTGGAGTTTTGCAGGCCTGGCTTTCGTTGAAGCTGAATTGTACCGTATTACCGGGAAGGAATACGATCTTTCAGAAATGTTTGTTGTAAACCATACCTATTCTGACAAAGCCAAAAAGTATGTGCGTATGCATGGTGAAACAAATTTTGGTGGAGGAGCAGAAGTGACAGATGTATTCCGTGTATGGGAAAAATATGGGATAGTTCCTGAGACTACTTGTTCAGGTTTAAATTATGGCGAAGACAAACATACCCATGGTGAATTGGATGAGTTGTTGAAAGCTTATGTTGATGCAATCATCAAAAACAAGAACAGGAAATTAACTCCTGTCTGGCACGAAGGTTTCGATAATGTATTGGAAGCATACCTTGGCGAGATCCCTGAATCTTTTGAATACGAAGGCGTTGAATATACTCCTCGAAAATTTGCAGATATGACGGGATTTGATGTTGATGACTATGTTGAGATTACATCCTACTCACACCATCCATATTACGAAGAGTTTGTGATGGAGATTCCTGATAACTGGCTTTGGTCTTCAATCTGGAATATTACTCTCGATGAAATGATGGAAACCATAGATAATGCTATTAAGAAAGGATACACAGTAAATTGGGGTGCAGATGTTAGTGATAAAGGTTTTTCATGGAAAAAAGGAGTGGCGATTATTCCTGATCTAGAAAAACCAGACCTTTCAGGAACCGAAAAAGAAAAATGGGAGACATTGACAGAAAAAGAGAGAAAGGAAGCTGCCTATAGTTTTGACGGACCAACAAAAGAAAAAGAGATAACTGCAAAAATGCGTCAGGAGCACTACGACAACTGGATGGTTACTGATGACCATGGCATGTTATTGGTTGGAATAGCTGAAGATCAGGATGGTAATAGGTTTTACAAAGTAAAAAATTCATGGGGCAACGAAGGACATATTTATGATGGTTATTTTTATGCTTCTGAAGCTTATGTAAAACTGCAAACCATTGGTATTGCTGTTCATAAAGATGCTGTTCCGAAAGATATCAGGAAAAAAATGGGTTTTTAAACCATCAAACTTAAAAGGTCGAAAATGACCTGTAAGGTTGAGATAATAAAACGGACCTATCAGTATCAAGACAGGCTAATAGATCCTTTTTAAAGTACTTTAACAAATATTTCAAAAACACTGCATGTTAATTGTAGTGTTTTTTTCGTTTGTTGGACATGTACTTTCAACTATAATCACCACTTTAAATGCATAGCGACTAAAGTCGCCGATACAATAATGGCAGGTATTTATTTTATTTTTGCGCCAGCAATGTTGAAAAAATTAAAAGTTTATAATAAATCTTTGCTCATCAGAATATTAATCACAGGATTTCTACTGTTGTCGTTACAGTCGTATACCCAGATTAATTATGAGCATTTCTTGTTTGCTGGTCAACGGGATCTTCATGAGGAAAAATATCTTGAAGCAATCAACAAGTTCAATATTGCCCTGTCATCCAAGAAAGATGGCTTTGAAGCTTTCTTTTTACGCGGGATTTCAAAATTCAGCCTGGGTGATTTCCAGGGAGCAATAAATGATTTCACCAGCACGATAACTATTCATCCGCTATACGTCAGGGCATACCATTACAGGGGTATTTCGCGAGACAGGGTATATGATTATGCGCATGCCATCAGCGATTTTGACAAAGCACTTGAGATTGACCCTTTCAACCCGGAAGTATATATGGCAAGAGGAGATACAAAAATGCATCTGAACGATTTTTATGGCGCCATTGAAGATTATACTTCGGCAATAAATTTTGATGATAAAATTGCTTCTGCATGGCTCAACCGTGGAATTGCCAGGCATTTCGTTGGCGAAAACAAAGAGGCACTTGAGGATGTAAACAAAGCCATCTACCTGGATTATTTTAACGTTGAAGCCTGGGTGAAAAGGGGTATGATTAAATACGAACTCGATAGTATCAGCGAGGCCCTCAATGATTATAACCACGCCATTTCATTGGATGATGATCGCCCGTATGTGTATTTTCAGCGTGCACTCACCTATCTTAAACTGGAAGATACAACAGCAACATTAAAGGATTACGACAAGGTGTTGGAATTGGATGAAGACAACGCGCTTACCTATTATAACCGTGCTTTGATACGCTCATTTAAGGGTGATTATGATTCGGCTTTGATGGATTACGACAAAGTAGTCAGTATTAACCCATATAACGTTTACGCTTATTTTAACCGGGGTGCATTGTATTATGAACAAAAAAAATACAGGAATGCTGAAAAAGATTTTACAACTGCTATTGAGATTTTTCCTGATTTTGTTGGTGCTTACGTAAATCGTTCAGTTGTGCGTGAAAGATTGAAAGACAACAAAGGTGCTGCTAGGGATCATGATATAGCCATGAATATTATTGAGCTGGCCAATAGTGATGAGGTCAATCCTGAAAAGCTTTATAAACGTTATGCTGATTCCGCCTATTTCAAAAAAATTATTGAACTGGAGGCTGATTTCCTGAGTGGCAATATGAAAAAAGGCAGGGTACAGTTTCAACGGGTTCCTATTAAACCCAAACCAAATTTTCAACTGGTTTATGCATTCAGTCTGCC
Organism: uncultured Bacteroidia bacterium; assembly: GCA_963759045.1. Lineage (GTDB taxonomy): Bacteria > Bacteroidota > Bacteroidia > Bacteroidales > F082 > JAADID01. The sequence continues at coordinate 38,278 of CAVWXM010000030.1, read as the reverse complement.
TGATTCGATCTACAAAGATTACCAAAGAACCGAATATTTTGATGAGATTATTTCCGATTTCAATGCCAATAACAAAATGGGTATTAGGGTTGTTTTTACAACAAGGGAATGGCCTGTGAGCAGGGAAAAAGCAATCGTTGAATTACAACGACTGGACAGTGCCATAAGTATTTCGGGGGATCCATCCGCTGCTTATTTTATGAGAGGTGTTGTTAATGGCATGCTTCAAAATTATAATGTCGCCATTAATGCTTATGATGAAGCGATAAAATATGATGATGCGTTTTCTTATGCCTATATGAACAGGGGAACCACGAGATTCGAGCTGGAAGAATTTATCTTTTCAGAACAAGAATATTCTAATGCAGTAACAATAAGCCGTAGTTCGTTTGATAATGATGAGGATACTCCCCTTGATCCACCTGACCATAAAGAAACGCTTGCTGATTACGATAGAGCCATTGAATTAAACCCTTACCTGCCTTTTGTTTACTATAACCGCGCCAATGTTAAATTGAGGTTAAAACAATATCATCCGGCAATTGATGATTACTCAATGGCCATGAAAATAGAGCCTGAAATGGCAGAAGCTTACTATAACAGGGCACTTACCTTAATATATCTTAAAGAAATAAAGCTGGCCTGCAAAGATTTAAGCAGGGCAGGCGAATTAGGCATTACCGAATCTTATAACGTGATAAAACGTTATTGCAACTAAACCTTCAAGAGTCTGAAAGACCTGGAAGGGTTTAAGTGCTCTATCAATAATAATCAGGTATTAATTCCTGGAAATTATACATCATTCCTGTTGCAAAAAACACGATTACCATTACAGCAAAAAATATTAGCCCGATAAGTGCTAATACACCATAAACAGTAAAATAAGTGCTCAAACTACTTTGTGCTTTTATCAATGCTACCTTATCACCCATTTGCTGGGCCTGCTCAATCCGTGAGGCAACCTGCATTAGTAAAATACCAAGCCAAATAGGTAGCCATGCTATGATAATGCCAACAATAGACAGTGCGATAAAAATGCCGTAAATTAACATCAGGATGCCCAAAAATTTAATCCATGATTTACTCTGGTAAATAGGATTACTAATTTCGTGAATGAGGTTCTTTTCGATGTTTTGATTTTCAATATCCATAATTTGCGCTTTTTTTAAGTGAAGAAAATAAATGCCTCATAAATATCTAAAAAATTTAGATATGATATTCAATTAATCCAAAGAATGTTTTAATTAAAGAAATTGTTAAAATAGTTAACCAATCCTGGACTAACAAAATATCGTTTGCAAATAATTGGAAACAATACATCTTTTGAAAAGTTCTTTGTTTAGTTTTGCAATAATCATCAGGGATTATTATGATCTTTAAAAAATACTTCCACAATAAATATTTCTATACCGGGCTTGCCTTTTTGGTTTGGATGATTTTTTTCGATCAGGAAAACGTTGTCGAACAATATCATTTAACCAGCACACTGAATGATCTTGAAAGCAAAAAAGAATTTTACCAGGAAGAAATTACTTCAAATGAACAAAAGATCAACCTGCTCGAAACAGATGCAGAGTACATTGAGAAATTTGCCCGGGAAAAATATTACATGAAAAAAGAGAATGAGGATGTATTCGTAATTATACGCGAAGAAAATGATTAACCTTTTCATTTTTTAATGTGTCCTTTTTTCAGAAATCTACTAATTTTAACCTTCCTTCATTCTTAAATATGAAACTCCTGTTTGCAACTATTTTCTTTATTTCCATGCTAACATCATTTAGTCAGCCGGAAATACTACTTAATGACAGGTGTAAAAAAGCATATCAAGACATCTTATCGTTAAAATTCGAACAGGCTAATAAAATTCTGGCGATTGAAAAAACCAGGAACCCGCATAACTTGTATGTTGATTACCTTGAGAACTATATCGATTTCTTAAGTGTTTTTATCTCTGAGGATGAATCACTATTTAAAACACTGGAAAACAACAAATCAAAACGCATCGACCTGATTAAAAAACTTGATGATGATTCACCTTACCGCAATTATTTGCTTGGAAACATTCATCTTCAATGGGCTGTAGCAAGACTAAAATTCAAAGAATATTTTACAGCTGCGTTTGAAATAAATAAGGCTTACCGGCTATTGAATTCCAATAAAGAAAATCATCCTGACTTTATTCCAAACAATATCACATTGGGTGTTTTGCACATTATGATTGGTTTGGTTCCGGATAAGTATCACTGGTTATTGGATATCATCAATATGGAAGGCAGTGTTGAATTGGGGAAGAGCGAATTAAAATTTGTTTTGGAGAATGCCATGAATAAGGAGGAATATGCCTACCTTAAAAACGAAGTCTTATTTTACCTGGGTTTTGTTGAATTAAACATATACCCGGATGATAATGAATTGAACTTCCTCCTTTCCAAACTTGAAATTGCAGAACAAGACAACCTTATGTTGTCGTATCTTTCCATTAATATTCTGATGCGAACTGGCAACAACGACAAAGTGCTGGAAAAATTTGATCAACTGCCTGACTTAAGTTCATACTTTCCATTCTACTATTTGAATTACCTGGAAGCCGAATGTTATTTAAGAAAACTTGAATCCAATAAAGCTGAAGGACAATACACCTCTTTCCTGGAAAATTTTAATGGGCAAAATTTCATAAAAGATGCTTATCGAAAATTGGCATGGATAGCACTATTAAACAATGATACCATTCGATACCGGGAGTTATTAATCGAGCTAGCTGATATTGGGCAAAGTAATGTTGGGCAGGATATTGATGCAGACCGTGAAGCCAATGATCAAAAAATTCCCAATATAGAACTCATCAAGTCACGTTTGTTATTTGATGGCGGTTATTATCACCAATCTGATCATGTTTTAAAAACACTTAACATCTCCAAATTAAGTACTGATGATCTTACAGAAATAAAATACAGGGAAGCAAGAATTGCTCATCAATTGCATGAATATGAAAATGCTAAACTATTTTATGAGGAAACCATTAAATTGGGAAAAGACTCTCCCCGGTATTTTGCCGGCAATGCTGCATTAAAGTTGGGTGAAATTTACGAAGCGGACTCAGATTACGAACAGGCAATCTTTTACTACAATCTTTGTCTTGATCTTGATTTTGATGAATACGAATCAGGAATTCATAGTAAAGCCAAGGCCGGCTTGAATAGAGTTTCTGATTGATTATTTTCTTTTCTTTTTGAAAAAATACCTTGCAGTTAATACAAAATTTTGATCAGTAAAAGTATTTGTTACAGCATTCGATTGGATTTCAATTGGTGGGTCGAGGTTGGTATTTGAATAACTATATAAATAATAATTTTCATCCATAGTTGATCGTACATACGCAAAATCAATTTCAAAGCTATTCCCACGATACCCTATTCCACCTGAAAACGATTGTCTTTTTCCATCATTCAAGTTGTTGTTATAGGGGCTTCCGTATATTGCATAACCAGCTCTTAATGCAATTCTGCTTAACCTCCATTCAGTACCAACCCTGATATTGCTTACTCCTTTAAACACATTTTTTATATCAGTGTTCACATCATCGAATCCATAATCTTTAGCTTTAAACTTTGCCTGCGTATAACCGACATATTCATATTCAGCATTGATAAAACCTATTTCTTTAATAACAAAAGCGAGGCTACCAATAAAACGCATCGGGGTTGTTAATTTGTATTTGTATTCTCCTTGAGGCGAATCATAACTACCCTCATACCACGTTTCCATACTAAGTGCCAACACACTGCTATAGGTATATGTTCTCCAGGTATCTTTCATTGAAAAATAGTAGGTTGGTGTATGATATGCCAGTCCGATCCTAAGAAAATCAACCGGTCGGAGAATAGCTCCAATTTTCAGGTTAACACCCCAGCCTGTTGTTTTTAACTCATCATAAACTCCCCAATAATCAAACGTATCCAGAGTATCCGCGAGGCTATATTCTTCATAAGTCGTTTCCCTGAAATACCTGAGATAAGGCAAGCCCAGTGTTGCTCCAATATATAATATATCGTCAAAATTACCGGCAGCAGAAATAAGATACTCATTATTTGAGCCTTTGGTGTTGGTTATTTGATATTGCTCCAGCTCTGTTTGATAAGGTACTGGAGAAGCCAACAATAAATTACCCTGGTTATCTCGAACAGTGTCCAATAAATAAGTTTCCCAGGCAGGTCCTAAATAAAAAGGATCATAATCATGAATCTGATCAATATCATAACCAGCATCCAACATATCTAAGGTCTGCTCATAATAAACATCCATTTTAGAAGTTGGATGATGTTTGTGCATCATAATTTAATCCCTGAACCACTGAACTACCATTGTAATTGTTCAGTCGGTTCATTCCAAATCCAATTTGCCAGTATTTCCAGCCACGTCCTCCCCTTCCAATTTGGTTTGAAATGACATAACCAATGTTACTTAAATCAAACATGGTTTTTGATGCATTGGTTGGATTCCCATTATATTCTGAATCAACTTTTCGCGAAAACGCTTCGAGACTTACGCTAAAATCATTCGACCTGTATATGCCTAAACCCCCTGGATTAATACTTAGTGTTGAAAAGTTTCCACCCATAGCACTCATTGAACTTCCAAGCGCCATGCTTCGTGCCGTGCCCTGATAATATAGTTGTGAATACCTCAAAGCATCTTCAGCAGTTTGAGCAATCATGCCTGAACATAGACAAATAAGTGCTGATATAAAAAGGTATCTTTTCATAAGTAACTGATATTTAAGATAAATGAAAGATAGTGTTATCTTCTGTTTCCTCCTCCACTACTTCTGGAGCTTGAGCCAGAGCTTGAACTTCTTGAACTTGAACTAGAACTTCTTGAAACACTTCCACTGCTACTTCTTGAGCTTGAACTTGAACTTCTGTTATAGGTTGAAGAACCCGTGCTCCTGCTTGGTGAACTATAACTGCTACGATTGGTTGTAGTTCTTGTTGGTGATGAAGTATTACGTGACGGTGAATAAGAACTCGACCGTGTTGTAGATGAGTTAGATTTAGTAGTATTGCTCTTCCGTACGTATGGATTTGAGTTAGAGGTCCTTGAAGTTACAGGAGCTTTATTAGTTGTAGGTCGAACATATTCCTGCCCTGACCTTGGTTTTTGTGAGGGTAAACTCTGGTATGACTTTGGTTTCTGATATTTTGGTTCAGGTAAGGCTTCAGTTGATCTTGAAGTATTTCCTGATCTATTATCAACAGTAGTGCTTGCAGGTTTTTTCATCCTTTCCTGCGAACGGGTTTCAGTGGAGGTTCTATTCGATACGATAGCATCTGATGCTGGTTTTTTAAGTTGAGCATCAGTTGTTGAAGTTCTGCCGGAACCTGTATTATTGACTTCACCTGATCTTCCTGTAGCCGAACCACTTCTGTTTCCAACAATAATGGGTCCACTTTTTTCGTTATCATCCTGGTTTGCTGTACGTCCTGCTCCACTCGATCGTGGAATAGTGGTTCCTGTTCCACCTGCACCTCTTGGCCCGTAAACAACAGCTGGTCCGGTAGGGTAATCATAATAGCCACCTCCGCCATAATATCCACCGTATCCGCCATAGCCACCATAACCGTATGAAGGGTATCCCCAATAACCATTATTGTATCCATTGTAATATCCGGCGTTATAACCAGCCCAATAGCTGCTGCCATAACCGTAGTAAGGATATCCATAATAAGGATATCCATAACCATATCCCATTGACCAGCCACTTCCGTAACCGTATCCACCCATGCTCATACCAAAACCATATGACCAGTTCGACGATCCACAATTACATCCTGAATTGCTGTTATATCCATCGTAATAATCGAATCCATTATTTGTTGAATTATCTCCAAAACGATTAATCTGTTCTTCATAATTCGTTTCGTAATAATCATCAATAAACTGATCATCGCTGTTGGCATCAACTGTTGTTACCGTAGTTGCAATATCGCCACTATTACCACTATAAACGTCACCCGAAGAACCTTTTGATGTGTTACCATTATCAAAGTTCTGTGCGCTTTTCTGAAAATCATCCCAATTATATTCACCAGTGCTTTTGGTGTTCCTGGAATAATAAATATCATCTTTTGGTAAATCACTGACTGACGAGCATGAAGCAAGAAAAATAGCCATTACGACTACGCTTAACCATGCTGTATTTCTTTTGGAAGTATTCATCTTTTCGATATGTTGGTGTTTGTTGAACATTGTTTATTTTTGCTGCTTTCTTTTAAAAATTACAAATACTATACCAAAGTTAAATAATGGCAAAAGAATTAACATCAAGAGCGGAGAATTATTCCCAATGGTACAATGATATCGTAACTAAAGCTGACCTTGCTGAAAACTCTTCGGTAAGGGGATGCATGGTAATCAAGCCTTACGGTTATGCCATATGGGAAAAAATGCAGGCAGCATTAGATAAAATGTTCAAAGATACCGGACACGAAAATGCTTACTTTCCGTTGTTTATTCCAAAATCATTTTTCAGCAAAGAAGCTTCGCATGTTGAAGGATTCGCGAAAGAGTGCGCAGTTGTTACACATTATCGCCTTAAAAATGCTGAAGACGGAAGTGGTGTTGTTGTTGATGAGGATGCAAAACTTGAAGAAGAATTAATTGTCCGCCCCACTTCAGAGGCTATTATTTGGGACACATACCGGAACTGGATACAATCATATCGGGATTTACCAATACTTGTAAATCAATGGGCGAATGTTGTGCGCTGGGAAATGCGAACCAGGCTGTTTTTAAGAACTGCAGAATTTCTTTGGCAGGAAGGCCATACTGCACATGCTACCAAAGATGAAGCAATAAAAGAAGCCGAGTTAATACTCGATGTATACGCAAAATTTGCTGAGGAATGGATGGGTGTACCTGTTTTGCAAGGACTTAAATCGCCAAACGAACGTTTTGCGGGGGCTGTTGAAACTTATTGTATTGAATCATTAATGCAGGATGGCAAAGCATTGCAAGCAGGAACCTCGCATTTTCTTGGTCAGAACTTTGCCAAAGCTTTTGATGTTAAGTATCTGACACGTGAAAACAAACTGGAGCATGTCTGGGCAACATCATGGGGTGTCTCAACCAGACTGGTAGGCGCATTAATCATGGCCCACTCTGATGATAATGGTCTGGTTTTGCCTCCCAAGCTTGCACCAATTCAGGTTGTCGTTGTACCTATTTACAGAAAACCGGAACAACTTGAGGCCATTCGTGAAAAGGTAGATATTATTTCAGCCGATTTAAAAAAGAAAGGCATCTCCATAAAATTTGACGACAGAGACACTTACAAGCCAGGTTTTAAATTCGCAGAATGGGAACTAAAAGGTGTACCGGTTCGATTAGCCATCGGCCCACGAGACCTTGAAAACGGAACCGTTGAAGTTGCTAGAAGAGATACTTTAGAGAAAGAGGTTTTGCACATGGAAGACATTGCTGATAAAATCGAGCACCTTTTGGAGAAAATCCAGAACAACATTTTCCAGAAAGCGTATTCATTCAGAGAAGAAAACACCTTCCGGATTGATTCGTGGGAAAATTTTAAAGTTAGGGTTGAACAGGGTGGATTTATTCTGGCTCACTGGGATGGTACAGCTGAAACTGAACAAAAGATAAAGGATGAAACCAAGGCCACTATCCGTTTAATTCCTATTGACGGAAAAGATGAGGAAGGCAAATGTATTTATACAGGCAACCTGTCAAAAAGAAGAGTAGTGTTTGCGAAAGCATATTAATTACCACTGCTTTTCTTCATCATTGATCACTTTATCAATTCTAAGGAAGTTATCCCAATAAAGTTCCTTGTTCATGTCCGACCAGTGTATATAACCGTACTGATACTGGTAGGTTTGTATTTGGCATACAATGATAAAGACCAACATCAACCATCTAAAACACCTTTTCAATTTTCCTTTCTCTAACCATAGCGATATTGGGATAAACAAAAATACATAATAGTCGATAAATGCCCTGGAAGCAAAACTACCTCCATAATACCATTGCCACCAAGAAGACAAGATGTAAATAACAATAAACAGAAACAACAATAGGCTATAAAACTGAAAGCGATTTTGTTTGTAAATGATTAACAAACCCAATATTGAAATAAAAAATACTGGGGTGTACACCAATAGTCCCTTACGGTATGAAATGATAAAATTCAACATATTGGGATTCATAAAATCAAAACCTTCATTGGAATAAGAATAAACAATAAAATCCCCTGTTTGAATTTTATATATGATCAATTGAATAAAAACAATTCCAAATGCAATTACTGATCCAAGAACCAGTACCCAAATGCGTTTTAACAAGTAATTAAAACCTGCCTTCAGTTTTTGTTGATCTCCTGATAAAAAAGGAATACTCAATAATACCAGTACATTAATCGGTCTGATTAATATCAACATGCCGAAAGCAAACATTGCAATAATAAATGGAATTCGTGCAGGTTTTTCAAAGAACCGGTTAATACTGTAAGCGAATAAAGTAATAAATGCAAAAGAATATACATGAGACATTCCTGGTTCAATCGTCACATAGAAAAATATGTTTGTAGCAAATATGGCAGAGAATATTACAAGTGCTGATACTTTTTTTGAAATATTGTAATGAGATAAAATTTTAAAAAGCAAAAACTGTCCAAGTAGTGCATAAAAAATAGTTGCTATCTGAATAAAAATAAGGTAATAAACCGAATAACCATCCAAAGGTTTGTTTAATAACCAACTTGTGATATGGCCAAGAAAAAAGAAAGGTAACTGAGCTAATGCCGTTCCGGCAAAATATTTATTAATAATGTGTCCCTTATATTTATCCTTCTTTTCAAAAAATAATTTGGTTCGAACTGGATCATCCCGATAATTATCGAAATAATTAAATGATAAATCATTATAAATGAATATTGCCGGCAAATAGGCATAGTAAGCATTGGCATCGTTTATTATTATTCTATTCCATCTTTCATCACCCCATTTTAAATTAGCACTGACCCAAACAAGAATTATGGCCGATGAAACAATTGTAATCTGAATAAGGTATTTATTGAAAAACTTAATCATCTAATCTTCAATTTTAATTAGATCTCCCGGACCGATTTTATTTAATGAGATAGAACCTGGATTGCCTGTATAGAATATGTTTCCGATATTTTCAATGGTAGCACCTATTGTATTACTAGAATAGATATAAATATCATTGCTGCTTTTGTTATTCAAATAAACATGTTTAACATTTAACGCCCTGTTATCGATTTTACCAAATCCCGCCAGGTAAACATAACTTACAACAGCTTTCCCTGATGTATATATATCGGCTGTTCCATAATGTAAGTTGGTATTCATTTTATAAGTATTCACCGTCAACTCAATTTTACCGGCTCCTTCATAAACATCTACAACGAGCGTATCCATCCTGATTGTATCTTCATTAGATACATTACCTATTGACCTGTATTTCAAAGAGTCTAATTGAACAAAATCAAGATAAACAGTAATCGGTTTATCGAATGATCTAACCCAGTTACAACTGTTATCATTTCCAATTTCCAAATATCCGGCATCATTAACCTTTGTATATATTTTTGACATCAGGTTACTTCCTGCTTCCAGGACAAGTTTATTCTGGTCAGATTGCCTTAAATACAGATTTACATTGTCTTTCAGTATGATGCTATGGAATTCAGAAATACTTCTATCTGTTTGAGTAATTTTCCCTGTGCTGTTAAAACAATCCAATACCGAGCTTTTACTACACGACAAGCCGGTAATCAACATCATTAAGATCATTATTAATAATGACTTGCCAAACCATGTATTTGTCAATCGTCTTAACACTAGTGTTTAATTGTTCTTTTATAAATAAAATTTAACTGGTAACCCAAACCAAAACCAATATATTCTGCTTTTCCCCAATTTGTGCTTAGACCCATTTTAACGAACAGCGATTCAGTAAATAAATACCTCATTGTTAAGCGCTGATAAACTGCACCTTCTGCCTGTTCTTTACCAGCCAGGTAAAAACCAAAATTGAATACAAAAGATAAGTTTGATATAAGCAACTGATATGCACCACTAATACCGGGTTTTAAAATTTGCCAATCGTTGTCAGCGGGATCACCACTCCATTCCAATATAAATTTATCAGAAGCATCATAAGTAAGGTCAATGCCAATTCCAAATTTACTCTTCCATGATATTTGCTTGAAAATATTAGCCGAAAAAGCATAAACCAAAAATTTCTGGCCATATTGCTGAGACATGTCTTTATATCCAATTGAAAGAGAGGCATCAACATCAAGTGTTTTCTTTCCGTCGAATTCAAACGGATATAATTTTGGCAGGATCTTATTACTTAATTGTGGATTTGGCCTTTTTAAATAAGTTGTAATTCCTATTGTACCAGTAATCAGGTTTAGCCCATAATTCGGTGTTCTCATCGATCCGTTTGAAAAATGTGTCAATCCCAGCCCAGCCGAAAGTGTGATCATTTTTGATACTTTACGGCGATACTCAAGATAAACGCTTCCAGCCAAATTGATATTTGAGCCAATGGCAAAATTCCGGTAATTGGAAGTATTATGATAAAAATTTGATAAATAACCCAACCCAACACCAAGTCTGAAATTCAGACTTTGTATTTCATTTTTTACAATCGGAAAATTGATGAAAGGATAAACTGCAAATGCATAGCCGATTTCATTAAATCCTCCAAGTGGTGAATACCAAACACTTAAACCTACAATTGGGTACCCATAGATTACTTCCCAGCGATTTTTACCATAAGTGGCTTTTTCAATACTGAATTCAAATGCTGGAAAATGCGACTGAAAAATATCCAACTCAAGGTGATGACTGGCCAGAAACCCATATTGAATCTTTAACTCAGCCATCAGGTTATTTTTAGTATAAGGCGTATGTGCCTGTCCTGATAACTGAAGATTCAGAACGATAAAAATGATTATTAAATGTATTTGAAGGAGGCTTCTCAAGGCTTCTTTTTATCTTCGTACAAATTTAGGAGATTCATCAACAACAGATCAATTCCCACAGAAATTATGAAAGAAAATGATCAACAACATATCAAGAGCTCAAAATTAACGACTGAAGCTTTTGGGAGGCTTTTAACCATAATGGATGAGCTTAGAGCCGGCTGTCCGTGGGATAAAGTTCAAACCCTTGAAAGCCTGAGACATTTAACTATTGAAGAAGTGTATGAACTGTCTGATGCTATTCTTGAAAAGGATATGGATGGAATAAAAAAAGAATTAGGCGATCTGATGTTGCATCTGGTGTTTTATGCGAAAATAGGTTCCGAGACGAATGATTTTAACATGAAAGACGTTTTGGATGGTATTGCTGAAAAGTTGATCTATCGCCACCCACATATTTATAGTGATACTAAAGTTGCAAATGCTGAAGAAGTAAAAAACAATTGGGAAAAACTCAAATTAAAAGAAGGAAAAACATCTGTTTTGGAAGGTGTTCCGCAATCGATGCCACCATTGGTAAAAGCTTATCGCATACAGGAAAAAGTAAAAGGCGTTGGGTTTGAGTGGGAATACAGCGCACAGGTTTGGGATAAGGTACAGGAAGAGATGGGAGAATTAAAACATGAAGTTGAGACGGGTGGCAGCAAAGAAAAAATGGAAGATGAATTGGGTGATTTACTTTTTGCCCTGGTAAATTATTCACGATATATCGGCATTAACCCCGAAGATGCGTTGGAAAAAACCAATAAAAAGTTTATCCGTCGATTCCAGTTTATTGAAACCGAATCAGCCAGGGACGGAATGAAAATAGAGGATATGTCGCTTGAACAAATGGATGTTTATTGGAATAAAGCAAAAAAATTAGAAACCAGGTAATTTGATATTCATAATAAGATCACAAACAATTGAATAACAAGAATAAATCAATTTTGATCCGAACAAAGATTATATTTCTGTTGTTGGTTTTTTTTAGTCAATCGAATATATTTTGCCAGACTAATTCATTCTCTGATTATTCATATAAACCTGACAAAGCTTATTTTAAATCTTACTGGACAGTTACAAAAAAAATACCCACAGGACCAGCCAGATGGAAAACCGGAGAATGGATTGCTTTCTCAGGCATCATTGCCGGAGGTGCTGTCCTATATGCCTATGATGATGAAATCAGGAAAATCATACAACGAAATTCATCACACGGACTTGATGTAACTGCTGAATATGTTTTTGAACCCTGGGGAAGCGGTTTATACCCTGCAGTTTTATTAGGAGGGTTTTATATTTACGGTGCAGCTGCAAAAGACCAGCGAGCCAAACAAATAGCATTGGCTGGTGTACAGGTTTTCATCATGACAGGGATAACTACCCAGATTGTAAAACATTTAACACATCGTCACAGGCCATACCAGGATGATCCGGCAAATCCACGTTTGTGGGAAGGCCCGGTTACTGGTTGGGATTATACTTCTTTCCCTTCAGGGCATACCTCCACAGCATTTGCTTTGGCATCATTGATTTCATCAGTATATAAAGACAAAATATGGGTTGGCATCATATCATACACAATAGCAACAGGAGTTGCCTGGTCGCGGGTTTATGAAAATAAACATTGGCCATCTGATGTGCTCATTGGAGCTGCTCTTGGATTTGCTATTGGCAAAACTGTTTACCATGTTATGCAGGGGAAAACTAATCTTAAATTAGGTATTTCGGATACAGGCGGTATTGCGTTCATTTATCACTTATAATGATTAAGTATTTTACTTTAAAGTAGCTCAAAAAAAAAGCCGGATTAAATCCGGCTTTTTCTATATTGTTAGAAGTTTTTAATGCTCACTTAGGTATTTTGCAACTCCATCAGCATCAGCTACCATAGCATCATCACCTGCATGCCAATCGGCAGGACAAACTTCGCCATTTTCTTCAAAGAATTGCAATGCATCAACCATACGCAATGTTTCAGTTACACTGCGGCCCAAAGGTAAATCATTTACAACCTGGTGGCGAACAACACCTTGCTTGTCAATGAGGAACAATCCACGGTAGGCTACTGCTTCGCCGTTAAATTCCATTTCGCCTTCTTCATTATAATCGTACTCGCCTGCTAAGACATCAAAATTTTCTGATATTGTTTTTGAAAGGTCAGAAACCAAAGGGAACTTCACACCTTCAATTCCGCCTTTGTTTTTTGGTGTATTCAACCATGCCCAGTGTGAAAATTTTGAATCAATTGAACAACCTACTACTGCAACATTTCTTTTCTCGAATTCTTCCATCTTATCCTGAAATGCAATGATTTCGGTAGGACAAACAAAAGTAAAATCGAGTGGGTAAAAGAAGAACACTACATGTTTTTTTCCGATGTACTGTTCCAGAGAAAATTTTTCAACAAATTCGCCGCCATTCACAACGGCATCAGCTTCAAATAAGGGAGCTTTTTTTCCAACTAATACTGCCATAATTTATTTAGTTAAAGATTAATAGTTTAAAGATTGGAGCGCAAAAATAATAATAATTTCAGCGCGATTTTATGCTTAAAGTTAAGTATTCTTAAATAACAACATCAGGCATATTTTTGTTTAAACCTCCTACTTTATTTACCAATTGAACCCTGTTTTTGGTTCCCGTTTTTTTATAGATATGGTGCGTATGGTCTTTAACAGTTTGCAATGAAATAAATAAAACTTCACTTATTTGTTGGTTCGTCAAGCCACCGCATATTTTTTCAATGATTTCCCATTCACGTTTTGAAATGTTGTAATCAGAAATAAATTTGCTGAACGATTTAATTGATTTACCATCGGCATCTTTCAATAGAAAGTTTTTACTCAGGTAGTTTCCCAGGTAAATTATCGCAGGAAGGTCACCGGAGAAAAACAACAATAAATAAAAGGCACCTAAATAAGAGTCGCGCTCAGATAATAAGAATAGCAGAACTAACAAAGACTTGACAACCAGGTTAAGGTGCGCAAAATTGAAGATCATTTTACGAGAGCTTGCTTCCTTAACTTTAGCTCCCAAAATGTACAAATAATAAAATGCGATAAGGAAAGTAATGACTTGAACAATAATGAATATCATTTTCACATAGCCTGACAACAACTTTGCCTCGTCAGAGTCTGAACCATAAAAATAGTAGATCAGGAACCCAAATCCCAGGATCAATATCATCATGATACCAAAATACATGGTTGTTGCAAATTCCTTGATTTTTTTTCCGACCAGTTCCATGCTCATTTTAATGAACATATACCATGCTGTAATTAAAAACGGGATGCCGAGGTAAGGAAGAAAATTGACTATGGTTTCAATCATTGTTGCAGGAGCCTCCATTTCTTTGAGTAGTTCATCCACCACAACCATCCCAATCAAACCATATAAACCAAACACAAACAGCAATATCTGATAATACAAATAAGTGTTCAGATAATTCAGTCGATATACATTATTTAACCTGTTCACAAGCAATATTGCCCAAAGTCCGGCACCTATAGACAGAAAAGAAATTATCGTAAAAATTATATCGCGAATCATTCAAATTGAATTACTCTTTCAAAAATACACGCATTATTGTGATTATGCTAATTATCAGCATCCTACTTAAGTAGTGTTTTTCAAGAATCCTACTTTGGTGGCTTGGTTGAATTGTTTTTTGACTATAATTTAGCTTCGATAATCAATACATCATACTAAAATGGAAAACATAAATAATCAACAAACAATCGATTACAATTTAGAACCCACAGTAGGTTCCAGCTATGGAATGAGCTGGGAAGTAATGAAGAAAAACTTTCTTGAATTACTGCTGATATTAGTTATATACATGGCAATAGGTATCCCGGCCGGAATTGGCAGGTTTGGCGCAGAGGCAGCAGGTTTAGGAGCGGGTGGTATATTATTAGGTTTATTCAGCTTAGTTTACGGAGTTTTTGTCTTAGGCCCTGTAGCATACGGAATGGCTTATGTATTCCTTAAAGTAACACGAGGAGAAAAGTTTGATGTAGCTGATGTTTTTGAAGGGTTCAAAGACAATTACCTCCAGATCATTCTTGCCAACCTGCTCATTTTTGCGATCGTTATGGCAGGAATTATTTTACTTATTGTTCCCGGAATCATTTTTGCCTGCAAACTGGCCTTTGTCCCTTATTTGGTAATGGATAAAAAAATGGAAGCCATTGATGCTGTTAAGAAAAGCTGGGATATGACCAAAGGACATGCATGGACCATCTTTTTTATTGGTTTGCTTTGTATACCCATTGTTATAATGGGACTCATCTTGCTGGTTGTGGGAATAATCCCGGCTATCATCTGGTGTGAAGGTGCATCGGCAGCAATTTACCATGCGGTTGATAAAGAGTTAAATCCTCAGGTTGAAGAAGAGGCTGTTATCGTTGAATAACGAAAAGATCTGGAATTATGGAGTACTGGAGTGTTGAGGGAGAATTTTATAAGGCTTCTCCTCCATCACTCCATCTACATCAATACTCCAAATCGAAATGAAGAGAAAGAGAGTTTACAAAGTATCTGTCAAGAGTTTGTGATATTGAAGGCGATATCCTAATTCATCAAATCATCAAAACTCACCGTGATCGGCATATCCCTTTGGAAGTCGTAATGTGTGAGTTTTCTTAATTCGTAATAATTCTTCCAATAGGTCATCAAAGAACGATAATAACCCATTTTAGCATTGTCATTATCGATTTGTGCATTATTGAGTTCGAGTACATCATTCACAACTCCAATCATATACCTTTTTTGGGTTACTTCGAATCGTTTTTGGGCTACAGTATCAGATTTAGCAGCAATCTTCATTTGTTTTTCCTGCATATTAAACTGCATTACCTGAAGGAAAACACTTTGTTCAAAGTCTATTTTTTCTTGCTCAACAGAGGTCTCAATTAAATCCTGGCTGGATTGAGCCACTTTGATATCGCCTCTTGCCTTTCCCCAATCCAGGAGCGGGATTGAAATACCAAGACTCACAGCTTCTTGATCAATAGGATTTACATAAGCATCCTGAATATCATATGATCTTTGGGTTAAGCCAAACTGTGCATATAAATTTGCATCAAAACGACCATCCATTTTTGCAAAATTTACGTCTCTTTCCGCTTCCAATAGCCTGCGTCTGAATTCAAGTTCAGTAGAGCTATTATTTTTTGCTTCGGTGATGGCTTTCTGTGCTAATACTTTGAAATGCCTTGTTAAAGCAGGAGGAAGCAGTTTTATTTCCAGGCTATCCTTAATCCTTAAATACGACCTGAATTGAAACAGCCTGCTCTCATAATTTAAATCTGCATTTTCAACTGATGCATCGGCCTGAAGCAGGTTCAACTCTAACTGTAGCAACTCATTTTCAGCAATCTTACCTAAATTATACCTGCCGGAAGCAATCCGATAAAGTGTATCATAATTTGCTTTATTTTTCAGCGCAATACCAACCTGTATTTGCGCCAGTAAAAGGCTGAAGAAGTAATCTACTGCAGTAATAGCTACCTGTTCAGCAGTTTCAATATAAATGCGCTGTGCTTCTTCCAATTTCATTGGCTCAATTCTTTTTTCCCATTTATAGGAATTATATGTAAAAATGGGCTGAGAGTAACGGATGCTAATGATATTAGTATTGTACTGCGTTGGGAGCGTATCTGCTTTGTTATCAGTAAACATTGAAAACCCAGAAGTAAGTGAGACTGTACCACCAGTAAAACCAATTTGCTGGTTTATTGATAATTCTGCCTCATAGCCTGTAAAACTAATTGGGGTATATCTTCTCGACCCATCTTGTGCAGTAATAGCCTCAATGCCCTGATTAATATCAGGCACCGTTGCCGCTAATTTTACTCCCGGAAGATAAGCTGCTTTAAATGATTTGAATCCCCAATAACTTCTCAAGTACTGGTGCTTAGCAATTTTAGCATCGGGTGATTGTTCTTGTGCAATCGCAATTACATCTTCAAGTGTATAACTTAGGATATTCTGTGATTTAATTGTATCCACAGAACATAAAATCATTGCCAACAAGCAAATTGAAATGTATATTTTAAATTGATCCATTTTCATTTCTCCAATGTAATTAATCATGCCTGAGCGAGTCAACCGGATCTTTTTCGGACGCCTGTTTAGCAGGAACATATCCGAAAATAATACCTACTGATGCAGAAACACCAAATGAAATAATAATTGACGTGAATGAAACAACTGTTAATATTCCGGTTGTTTTATCAATTATCGTTGCCATGATAATGCCAAGCAATATCCCTATTATGCCCCCGGTAATGCTGATAAAAGTTGCTTCGGATAGAAACTGAAACACGATGTCCTTTTTGGTCGCTCCGGTTGCCCTCCGAACTCCTATTTCCCTGATTCGCTCCATTACGGAAGCCAGCATGATATTCATGATTCCGATTCCACCAACAACAAGAGAAATACCGGCTATTGCACCCAAAACGATATTGAAAATATCTTTGGTTTTTTGTTCCTGTTTTAATAACAACTCCGGAATTTTTATCTCGAAGTCCTCCACTCCCTGGTGCCTCCGTTCCAAAATTCGCCTGATTACTTCAGCAGTGCTTGCCAACTGACTCGTTTCTTTTACCTGAACAACAATTTTATCGAGTTGATTTTCACCTCCTCCTCCGGACGAACCCTCCTCTCCTTCCGTAATCATAACATTATTACCAAACACACGTGTTTCTGATTCACCAAAAGATCGCTTGTTAATTTGTGACCGATCTTTATACCTCACCAGTACAGTTTTTAATGGGGTAAATACATTCCTGTTATAATCACTGATACCCATTTCCTCAGCCTTTTCATTTACTTTAACACCTTGTAATATGCCAATTACTTTAAGCCAGACTGTTCCACATTTTAATGATTTTCCAATTGGATTTTCCTTTGGAAAAAGTTTGGCAACTACTTCGGGGCCAATGATACAAACCGGGTCTCCACGTTCCATTTGCACATCGCTAAACATGGTTCCTTTATTTATGGTTTGGTTAAATAAGGTGAAAAAAGTTTTAGTTACTCCCGATAAATCAACATACAATTTGTTGCCTTCGCGAATGGCGAGTGTTGAATAAATCACTTCAGGACTGATATTTTCAACTGTTGGAATACTGCTGTAAATATTCTCGGCATCTTTTAATGTAAGACCCGGGGAGAATTTCTTTTTTAATGATTTTCCTTCCTCTTCTTCATCACTGCCATTATTTGAATTGGCTGATTTTAAAGGTAAAATGACAATATTATTAACCCCAACCAATTTAATTTGCTCAAGTATCTCTACTTGCGCACCATTACCTATGGCCATCATGGCGATGACAGCAGCAACACCAAAAATAATTCCAAGTGCGGTGAGTATCGACCTGAACTTATTGGCAAATACTGCCTCCATCGAAATGCCCAATATTTGAAGATATCTTTCCAAAATTATTCTTCGAATTTTTTAATTATTCGGACGTTTTTTGCCCTTTTTATGGTTGCGTGGGTTACCTTCACCTAAGCTCCCGGCTTCTTCTCCTTCTTTCACTTCCTCTTTTAAAACCCATGATTCAGCGTATTTCTCAGGTAACTGAATTTTTGCTATATCCGCTTCTTCCTGGGTATCAAATTTATTGAGGAACACCCTCTTTAATTCTTTGGATGGAATAATGCCTGAATTGTTAAAACCATCTTCTTTTAAAAGTTTTAAGAATTCTTTTGCATCCGCTATTTCTGAAAAACTTCCGGCTATCAGGTAGTATGTGTAAACACCCTCATCAACTATTTCTTTTGAACGGTTGTCTTCATCATTATAAAGAACTTCCGTCACACCTTCAAAATACTTTACTGACCAACTTTCTGCGTTTGACGGAGCCTCAAGATAAACCTCATCCCCTTTATCCAGGCCAGCAAGAATTATAATATCATTTTCGTTACTCTTACCCGGTAAAACCTGGTGTTTCCGTGAACTTTTGTAAACATAAGAAATGGAATCATCTGAATGTATACTTTCTATAGGCACGAAAAGCGCATCGTTAATAACTTGAGTAATTATTCGGTTTTTAGTTGTCATTGAGGGCCGAAGAATTGAATCGTACCCATCAATATGAATGATCACCTCAAACACTTTTGCATTAGAGTTACGCAATTGCTCGCCCATATTTGCAACTTCAACTACTTTGCCGGAAAAAACTTTACCTGGAAATGCATCAACTTCAATTTCTGTTTTTTGACCAACATTTACTTTACTGATGTCAATTTCATTCACATAAGTCTTTGAGTTCATTGCTGACAAATTGGGTAGCGTAGCCACTACATTTTCCCATGAACTAAACTGAGCACCGATACCTTGCTTTTTACCATCCCAATTTTTTTTGTAATTCACCATCCCTGACTTTGGTGCCTTAATAGTAAAATCCTTCATGAGGGTTATAAACTCATCCAGTTTTCGCTGCGCTTTTGCAAGGTTGGCTGAAACTTCTCTCATTTCGGCCCTCGCCTTTTGATATTTCAGGTCATAATTTTCTATGGCCTGCTCAAGCGTTCGTTTGGTTTTATCATAATCAATCTTTACCTGTCGTTGTGTTGCTGGTGGTTCATAAATTGATTGATCCATGACGATCTTCTTCTCTTCAAGATTATATTCGAGGTTGACCAATTCATCACGTGCGCTGCGCATCGTCATTGTAGTGTCAAGCTGGGTTTTTGTAAATTGTGTTTGCAATTTTTCCACTTCCAGGTCCTGGTCCCTGATCTTATTTTCCAGGTCACTTCGATCGAGGGTAGCAACCCAGTCACCTGAATCCACTACCGTTCCGTCAGGAACAATATCTTCAATGATTAATTGCCATATTCGTGCGTTTCTTAAAGCCATGGTATTTGGACCCATAATGTTTTCACTACTCCTGGCTTCAAGCTCACCGGTAGTTGTTACATCAATAATAAACTGCCCTTTTTGAACCTCAACCTTTATCGAACCACTTGTTGTATCATCTGTGCCGGAAAAAATCCAGGCCAAAATGATAATTACAATAAGAGATCCTAAAAGGATATATATGTTTTTCCGTTTCATTTTAAAATAATTATTGAAGGTAAATGTACATAAAGTACCTTATGAATGAACGCAGAAATCCCTGCATTATTAACTGTAAGATGTTTAATTGATTGAAACAATCAATATTCGTAGGTCAAACGAAGCAGGTACAAACTACAAAGTACTTTCAAACTGGTTTATTAATTCAAGTGCTTTGGTTTTGTTTGCCTTTAAATCTTCCGGGGTTGAAACTTTGATGGCTTGTGCTTCTTTCAATATGGTTTGTTGCTTTTGCACTTTAGACGCAAGCGCATTCGTATCGAAATTGCCTTTGTTTATATTTCCCATCCCAACCTGTCCTATTAGCCAGTTGCTTGAATTTATTTCATTCATCATCAGTTGAGCAATTGACTGGTATGATCTTCTGGCCATGTTATCATCGTTGTTGTTTGCATATTTTTGAAAATCAGACTTATTTTTAGCAAAGTCATCTTTTCTCTGATCTTTTGATTGCAACCAGCTATTTAGTCGGGAATCTCCTTCATCAATTTTTTCTTTTGATCCTTTTTTAGTGATAATAACTGGTCCGGAGGTAGTCTTATCATCCTGCTTTTCATCACCTTTTGGAGGTGTATATGTTTTTTCGTCAGACTCATATCGCACATTACGCTCCATAGCACGTTTAAACCCGTTGATATATGATATGGGTACGTACTTTTCGCGATCATTAGTGGTCCTGGTGATTTCCTTATTTTTTAATGATTTGTAAACCTGAACCTCGTAATTAATTCGATTAGTTAATGAACGAATCTCTTGATCAATATAAATTTTATAATTAGGCGCATTTTCATTTTGCCACTCTTCAAGATGTTTTGTGTCACCGGCTTTTAGTTCTTTAAGATTTTTCTTGGATCGGGCAATTTCATTCACCATAACCGCAAGCGCTTTATTCTTGGAATACTCTGCTGCAAGAAAATCACCTGCATCAATTGCAACCTGCATTTTCTTTTGATAATCTTCGAGTTCCATTATATCGTCTAACCGGCTTGTATTGAACGAAGTTTTCTCAATGTCCAGCTCATCAATTGTGCTGATATCACCCTTGTCTTTTTTTGTCCCGTATTTTCCACTAACCTGAGCATCTACCTGACCAATTATCAGAAGGAAAAGGATCAATAACCAACATACGTTTTTTGTTTTCATGTTTGCTTGTATTTTAATATTAACTATCCGTTTCAAGAACCATAAAAGTAAAAAATAAGTTTCAACTTTTTCTTTTATTGACCTTCCAAATGTTTTACATAAACAGATTTACAATTCTTTTTAATTCTAATTCTTGTTCAATCAGACTTTGCAATAATTTCAGCTGAGTTTGTGCACGAACAAGATTATGCTCAGGATAATTTGTTTTATAATATTTGTTTCCTTGCAAAAAATCAGTCAGGAAACGAATACTTTGCTCATAAATAATGTACTTGGCACCAAGTAAGAGAGATGACTTTTCAGCTTTAAACATCTTCCCGTTTAAAACGCCAAGATAGGCTTTTACAATGGCTCTGAAATGATCGGCACGTAGTATTGTTTTATCAATATCAGGTTCATCCTCTGCAACAGGGCTGGTATAGCTTCTTACCATATCCCCAAAATCGAACATCAATTTACCTGGCATAACTGTGTCAAGATCAATAACCAGGCCTTTATTTCCTGTAAAAATGATGTTACTTAATTTCGTGTCATTATGAATAACTCGATTTGGGAGTTGTACCTGCATCTTTGATGTTTGTTCAACTATCGTTCTCAATGACATTATTTGTTTAATCTCGGAATTGGCCTTCAATAATAGCTGACAGTCAGCGTTTTTAATTACTTGCTGAAAGGTTTTGAATCTTCCGGCAAGATCATGAAAGTTAGTAATCGTATCCTTAACTGATGACAAATCGAGCGTGTTCAGAAACAATTGATACGATGCAACGGCTTCAGATGCCCTGTATGATATTTCAACACCGGGTGAGATATCATACGAAATAGCTGAAGGAATATATTCAACCAACCTCCATGCAAAATTCTCATCATCAATAAGGTGGTATTTCTTCTCTTTCGTCTGTAAAATCAAAGGTGTGATCTTGCATTTTTTCTCAAATTGATATTTTATGACTTTCCGAACATGAACTTCATAATTATCAACTAAGCGCTTCAGTAAGGAAAACTTCTTTATTAATGCGCTGAAGAATGAAATGACCGTTTTCAGCAATAATCAGGTAAGTGTCGTTGATATGACCATTACCATAAGGGGAAATGTTGGATATTTCTCCAATTGTCCAGTAATGATTAACAGGCTTGTTGTTAATAAAGATCAAATAGCAGGTTATTAAAATGACCTGATAAATATACTAATTCCAGAGGTTCTTTGGATATTTCATCTCATCAACTAATTGCTGCACTTTTTTAATTGAGGTCGGTTTATCCTCCTGGTACGTTACTCCAAACCATTGATCGTTGCTGGTAAGCACTGAACAGGTAGCTTCCTTATTCTCTATCAAATTATTAACCACAAATGGGATATAAAATTCTGCTTTTAACTGATTGGCATTTTCATTGATAAAATTTTTGAAATCCCTTTCCGATTGTTCGAAGTACTTTGGTGTAAATCCCCAGAAATTCATTGATACAACTGAGTCTTCATTAATTACAACATCATGGCCGGCATCATCAAATACCACCTCATTTCCTTTACGGATGATGCTGGTACGCTCAATAACATCAGCTAATAGCCCATCATTGCTTGTGCAAACACCACGCGAAACAGTACCATGTTCTGATAAGGTATTTTTCAATTTATAACCCACCATCGCATATTTTGAATCATCATTTTCAACTGACCCAAGAAATTCAGCAATTAAATCGAAAGCATGTTGGCCGTAAAAATCATCAGCATTGATTACTGCAAATGGCTCATTGATGTAGTTTTTAGCTACTAAAACTGCATGTCCGGTCCCCCATGGTTTTACACGGTCAGGATTAAAATTTATACCTTCCGGGATGTTGTGCAGTTCCTGTAAAATAAATTCGGTTTCTATTTTACCTTTTAATCGTGGTTCATAAATAGCTTTAAATTCGTCAATAATCTTAGGATTCAGAACAAATACCACTTTTCCAAATCCAGACCTGATGGCATCATAAACAGAGTAATCAATAATACTTTCGCCGGAAGGTCCTATTTTATCCATTTGTTTAACCCCGCCATAACGGCTTCCAATACCTGCGGCAAGAATCAATAGTGTTGGTTTCATTTTTAAAGTTTTGTTATAGAAAATAAAAGCGGCAAGATAGGAAATATAAAGTTTTCCTTTTATGAATCTACCGTCAGGTTTAAATATGTTATATACTTGACATTCAAGCCTAAAGAATGTATATTTGTGACCTTGCCGATTTTTCGCGAAAACCTTATAACCAAATATTATGAAAAAGCAATTAATTACTTTAACCTACCTATCATTATTCCTTGTTGCAGTCTTCAGTATTCATTGCAATAAAAAGTCAGATGAAAATGAAGTCTCAGACATTCAGGTTCAACAAGTTTTGGACATTGTGAATAACCAGGAAGTTTACTATGATTCGTTGATGATGTATCTTGGACTGAACGATACTGCAGAAGCAATTTCCCGCACCCTACAACTTATTAGCAGTGATGCTGCGGTTTCCAATACATTATCATCAACAGATGGTATACAAATTCTTTATACAAATGGTATGCGCGGTGGAATTCTACTCGATCCTGGTGATGACCCTGAAATTGATACTACCGGATTTCAGAAAATAATGAGCAGAAATGAATCAAGTGTTGATCCTGGTATCAAAATAATACCAGTTCAGAAAAAGACAATTTTTCTCAATCCTCATTATTATGAACGAAAATCATTAGCTGATAAATTAATTGGATCATACAATGAATGGCTTCCAGGTGTTGGCTATGAAAAACCTGAAACCTACCTTAATGAAGAAGCTACAATTGAGCGCTTTGCTTACCTGTCTGGTATAGGGTATGGCTTTATTCATATTTACTCTCATGGTATGCGATGGCGAGATAACAATGGCGATATCCAAACAGTATACTTAATGACCGGGGAGAAAACTACTCCTGAATCGATTAAAAGGTGGTATTACGAAATAAGGGACGGAGAAATTCCTATGATCCGTTATTCCCACAAAAATTATTATTTCATAAGCCCAGAATTTTTCAGTGATTTTAATAATTTTAGTGATGAGGCTCCGCTAATTTGGGGTGGGTTCTGTTACAGTGGTTTGGGTGGTTGGCCGGAGCATCTTGTGAATACTTCAAGGGCAGGGGGATATTTTTGTTTTGATTGGTCGGTGCTAACAGTTTGGAATGCCTACTGGGCCACTGTGGCTCTTAGATTACTAACAAGTGAAGAGATCCTCCCAGCTTTTAGCACAGGCAAATTTATGGATAACACAATGGAAGTACCAAAAAGTTATTATTATAATAATCGGTACGTTTACCTAAAATATTTCGGTGATAATAAGTTAAAACTGATTCCTGACCCTCCAGGTGTTGATGTATATAATTTTCCGGATTGGAGTATGAGTATTTCTCTCAATTTAGAATGGGTGAACTCTGAAGGTACAGATGAGGATTTAACATCATGGTACACCAACATTCATGGAAACCGGAATTTTGCCAATTCCGGAACATTCAACGAAAAAACATATACTTCGTTATGGGATGAGATATCTCCAGTTGGGAGTCCAGCCGACACTATTCAGGATATCGGAAAACTTATTGTGAATTTTAATAATACTTACGATACGATATTAAGTTTTACATTTGAACGTAATATAAAATATCTTGTAAAGAGCGGGTCAAATCCAGATTCGAAACCAGACGTATTAACTTTTCAATGGGACGGTGCCATGCTTCCAATCGTTACTGACACTGAGTATCACAAAATCTATCATATTTCCGGCACAGAAACATGTAATCATATAATGAATGTTGAACGCTCTAATTCGTGGGATGACGGAAAATGGGAGGAAATGAACTCATACGATTGTAATGGAACACCTGTAGGTACAAGTGTATTAAGTATTTCGTTCAATAATTATTAAGTTTCCAACATCAACTGATTAAGTTTTTACCTTAAACGAAAGTAAAGGCTTAATTCACAGACTTTAGCTGGTGTATGATTTTACGAATCAAAAATGAAGCAGCAAGATATAAAATAATGGGGCTTGCTTTTTGCAACCTGTTAGGTGCGAAGCCACCTAACAGGTCAGCATGTAATTTACCAGGTATCTTTCATCCAATCATAAGGTTTTCTCTTTAATCCATTGTGCACGGGTAAAGTCAGGGAAGTCCTGAACTTCTCCATTGTTGGCGATGGATATTTCAGATAGAGGTGTAACTGCACTCCAGGCTGCTGCATCATACACATCAAGCGGTGGGGCAATATTTCGTTTTGCTGATTCAACAAAAGCATTGACCACAAAGAAATCCATTCCACCGTGTCCTGCTCCTTCAGCATCCTCACCATGTTTTTTCCAGAGCGGATGATCGTATTTCTTAAGCCATTCGTCAGCCCCATCCCATCGATGTGGGTCAGAAACACCTTCGATGTAAATCCTATTACCGTCAACCTCCCAAAGCCCTTTTGTTCCTTGCACCCTGAAACCAAGAGAATAAGGTCGGGGTAAATTTGTATCATGTGTAATGATGATGGTTTCACCATTGGCAGTATCGATGGTTGTGGTAACAACGTCTCCAAGCTTCCATGTTAATTTAGCATTTTGGTTGTCAGCACCTCCTTCTTTCACAATATAATCATGCAAGCCCCTTGATTTTGTAGCATGTGAAGTGAGCGAAACGAAACGATTTCCGCGGTTGATATCTGCATAAGTAGCAACCGGACCCAGGCCATGAGTAGGATAAAGATCAGCATTGCGTTTCAAACTGTGCAATGTGCGCCATTGGGCTTCACTTGTTGCTTGTTCACCAAACAAAACACCTCCGCCATATGGCTGCATGCCGTTATTGAATTTTACAGCACGTAAATCATGCTGATAACCACACCTGAAATGGATCAATTCCCCAAATATATTTTGCCGGACCATATTCAATACTGCCATCACATCCCTCCGGTAGTTCACATTTTCAAGAATCATTAAATGCGTGCCGGTTTCTTCATGTGTATTTACAAGGTCCCAGCATTCCTCAAGCGAGGTAGCTGCTGATACTTCAACTCCGGCATATTTTCGGGCTTTCATGGCATCCACCGACATTGGAGTATGCCACAACCAGGGTGTTGAAATAATGACGGCATCAACTTTTTCCAATTCAAGCAGGTTTCGGTAATCATAGTCATCTTTTCCAAACTCATCAGCTTTCTTTTGTCCGGCATCGGCGATATGCTTTTGACAAATCTTGAGCCTGTTAGGATCAATATCGCAAATGGCGGTAACTTCAACATCATTTCGCTTAAGGCTGTTTTCAAGATGCCATGTACCCCGTAAACCAACACCAATAAAACCTAATCGTAATTTAGATTCAGGATTTCTTTTACCAAAAGCTATATGTGGTGCAACAGCTATGCCAGCACCAACTATTGTAGTAGTTCTTAAAAATTTACGTCTGTCAATACTCATTATAATAAAATTAACCCTGATTCAATTATTTTAAAAGTCCATAGTTACCTGCTTACTCTCATGATCCAATAACCACTTTTTTCGCCATAAACCACCAGCATAGCCAACCAAAGTTCCATCAGAACCAATGACCCGGTGACAAGGTACAAGAATGGCCATTT
Source organism: uncultured Bacteroidia bacterium (assembly GCA_963759045.1). Taxonomy (GTDB): domain Bacteria; phylum Bacteroidota; class Bacteroidia; order Bacteroidales; family F082; genus JAADID01. Next base: position 11,409 of record CAVWXM010000030.1, on the reverse strand, counting down.
TATTTGCCCCGTTGGCTCCGGCAACAGCCCTAATGGCTTTTAGGTTGCCAAGCTTCTTCGTAATCGACATATATGTTTCAGTAGATCCGAAAGGTATTTTCAACAATTTTTTCCAAACGGTTTTTTGAAAGTCGGTTCCGGCAAACACCAATGGCAAATCGAATTTCTCAATTTCTTTATTAAAATATTGTTCAAGTTGTAATTCTAAATTCAGCAAATGTGTATTGGTGCCAGGAACTATTTTACCATCAAGCAAGTTTTCGAGGCTCTTGAATTGCTTTTCGAGGTCAGCTCGCTCTTCAAATTCCAGAAGGCAAATGCCCTTGTTGTTAGCACAGGCTATCATATTTCCAATTGGAGTTTCTACTTTGCTTTTAAAGATGAATAATTCCTGCAATACTTAAGCTTTAATAATATTCAATTGATTAAAATCCATTTTCCCGATTCCGGCTTCCTCAGCTTTTTTTAATGTCAACACCTCCCCCATCTGATGTCCCATGATATGACAACAATATGAGTCAACGGCAACCATATCGCTTCCAGCAACTATTTTCAATGGTTTGATGATATCACCCGGACCCATTGGACCATTACTTGCAAGGATTTCTGTTGCATCAGCGATAGTGAGGTCAGCTAACCTCAGGCCGTTTAAATCGACAATACATTGCGCCAGGTAATCAGGATCATTCCTAACTCCTGAATCAAGATGCATGCCTACATTGGTTTTTCGGGTACAGACACCCATCATATTTTTTAAAGCCCCGGTATATATCGTGCTCGCATGGTGCTTGGCAACAGGCAGGTTAATCAATGTATCCACATCAAATAATTCTTTAATCACTTCTGCTTTTTTAAGTGAAACCCCGGCACTTCAAGGTTAACAAAGTGATCTTCATCAAACTCAGATGGAAATTGATTAACCTCCATATTGACAAGCTTATCTACAAGATGTTTATGCTCCTCATAATGCTTACTTCGCTCCCAGTATTCAGGTTTTACATTTTGCAAGGTAACCACTTCTGATGCACCGGCATCAAAACACATTTTCACCACAGCAATGGATACATCAGGGCTGGTATAGGTGGCAAAGATTTCAAAATCAGAATTAATCAACAGACCAACCCTTGATCGTTTTTTCACAAACCTTTTCATTCCTCCTAGTAGTTCAACCGATTTGAGTGTGTTGTTAAAATATTCTTCGCCTGATACAACTGAAAGTGATGGTTTGGATTTTTTTGAAGCCCCAAATACTTTATGCGGAAGTATTGATCCGGCAAAGAATGCACCTGTACTGACCAAACCTGAGTTGATAATGAATGACCTTCGGTTAAATTTCTTTTTCATTGATCGATAAATTGATTTTCAAGGGCTAAAGTTAATGATTACAATCATATAAGTTTTAAAATAAAAACCTATTTAACCGCAAAGTTTTTCAGGAATGCGCAAAGCTCGCAAAGAAAAAATCAAAAACACAGCACAACCAAAGTATTACCACTTCCTCATTTTATGCCATTTGTAGGCATACATAAAAATAAATATATAACATGGAATCATTACCCAATAAGCCATTTGGGTTGAGTAGATATCAGCAAGTTTTCCCCAAACGAGGGGTAAAATAGCTCCACCTGAAATAGCCATGATCAACATGGCAGAACCTGTTTTTAAAAACTTTCCCAGGTCGTGTATTGCGAGAGGCCAGATTGCCGGCCAAACGAGCGCATTAGCCAAACCGAGTAATGCAACAAAAGTGACTGATGCCACCGGCCCGGTATACAATGCTCCCAGGGAGAATATTACGCCAAGGATGGCTGATATTTGTAATGCTTTTTGTTGACTGATCACTCGCGGAATTAAAATTATTCCTAATATATAACCCAGCACCATTGAAGCAAGCGTAAGTGAGGTAAATACCTTTGCCGTGCTTATTTGGATGCCCAATGAAATTCCGTATCTGATAATCGTGTCTCCGGCAATCACCTCAACACCAACATAAAAGAACAGCGCCAAAACACCCAACACGAGTTGTGGAAATTGAAAAATATTGGTTTTTGCCGTAATCGAATCATCTTCAACTTCTTCCTCTGTTTCGATTTCGGGCAGTGGCGAATAACGGATCATTAATCCCAACAATATCAACACAACCGACATTACTACATAAGGCATGATAACACGTGTTGCCAGTCCATCAAGCGCAAGTATTTTTGCGGCTTCATCCAGTGACCTCAGAGATTCAACAAACTCATCTCCATCGTTTAAAATAAAATAGGCCAGGATAAGAGGAGCAAGTGCGCCAGCCACTTTATTACAAATACCCATAATACTGATTCGGCGTGCTGCCGACTCACGCGGGCCAATTATGGTAATATATGGATTGGAAGCAGTTTGTAGTATTGCCAATCCGGTTCCTTGTATAAATAACCCAAGAAGGAAAAGGCTGTATATCCGGGATTGTGCTGCTGGAATAAAAGTAAGCGTGCCAAGTGCCATCACCAGTAGCCCAACCATCATTCCATTTTTAAACCCTGTTTTTTTCAAAACCCATGACGAAGGTAAGGCCATCACAGTATATGAAATATAAAAAGCAAAGGCAACAAACAAGGCCTGGAAGTTGGTAAGTTCACATGCGATTTTTAAATAGGGAATTAAAATACCATTCAGCCAGGTTACAAATCCAAATATGAAAAACAACAATCCGATGATGGAAATCGACATTACATAATTATTCCGGTTTTCGATACTTTGTTCCATATTTCAAATCAGTTTTGTGAGAAAGGAATTGGAAGATCAATATTACGAAAAAAGCAGCGTCAGTTTTTTTTATTGATTCTAATTTAGAGGAGGAGATAAACTGGCACTTTGTTTTAACTTTGTGAACATTCGAAACTTAAATGCCATGAAAAAAATCACTCCTTTTGTAATACTTGCTTCTATGTTTTTCTTTTATCCGCTTCTCGCCCAGGTAGATGAAAAAAACGATTTAGTGGAAAAACTGGAAAACATGTCTCACCGTTTCGACCGGCTTGAAAAACAACTGGAGGATTTGCTGTGGTATCAGAAAGTGGGCGATGTTGCGATTATTGACAAGGTGTATATCACCGGGCCTCCAAAAGCAGTAAACGAAAACCCGACTGCCATGGGAGTTGGTAACCCGCTTAAATTCTGGACCTATGTTTTTATTCCAAAAAATATTGATCCAGCCAAAAAATACCCATTGCTGGTCTTGCCCCACGGCGGAGTTCATGGCGATTTAACTACATATTATCAACATATTATCCGTGAATTGATGACGCAGGGTTATGTTGTTGTGGCACCTGAATACAGGGGAAGTACAGGCTATGGAAAATCGTATTATGAGAATATTGATTACGGCGGTTTAGAAAATGAAGATGTTTATGCGGCCAGAAACTGGATGATTGAAAATTATGCATTTGTGGATAAAAACCGTGTAGGTATCATGGGCTGGAGCCATGGCGGTATGATTGCTTTAATGAATATCTTTGATTACCCGAAAGATTACCAGGTTGCATTTGCAGGCGTTCCGGTTAGCGATCTCATTTCGAGAATGGGCTACCAAACACAGGATTACCGTGATTTATATTCTGCTGATTACCATATTGGCAAAACTGCTTATGAAAATGTCGAAGAATACAAAAGGCGCTCACCTGCCTGGAATGCCCATAAATTTCAAAATACGCCATTATTGATCCATACCAACACCAACGACGATGATGTAAATGTGCTGGAAGTAGAACATTTGATCAAATCGTTAAAAGCCGAAGGAAAGGAATTTGAGCATGAGATTTATAAGGACCTGGAAGGTGGCCACTCATTTGACCGGATAGATACACAAACTGCCCAAAAGATCAGGGTGAAGATATATAAGTTTCTGGCACAACAATTAAATCCACCAAAACCTATTAATAATTTGAAGGCGTTGAAGAAGGCTGCATATCGATTTTAATTATTTGTAGTCATTACAAATATTAATTTTTAATAATACTTCAAAAGTTTTTGTGTCTATAGTATATTCGCAAAGCATTACCTACAGCAAAAATTAGTGAGATATCAACATCACATCCTGGCTATACTCAGAAAATTAAGACTTGCATTTATGGACCTGATTCCGATAATTGTGGTAGTTGTTTTTTTTCAGAGTGTAGTTATCCGGCAACCATTTCCTCAAATTGGAGAAGTTATATTCGGTTTCCTGTTTGTAATAGTAGGATTGATGTTGTTTATAGAAGGCCTGGAGATTGGGTTATTTCCAATTGGTGAGACGATGGCTTATGCACTGGCAAAGAAGGGAAGCCTTATATGGTTATTGATTTTTTCCTTCGCCCTTGGTTTTTCAACAACAATTGCCGAACCTGCCTTAATTGCAGTGGCAAAGGAGGCTTCGATAATATCTTCTGGCGCAGGTTTAATTGAAAGTAATCAAAAATCTATGGATCTGTATGCTATGGGATTGCGGTTGACAGTGGCTTTTTCCGTTGGCTTAGCCATTGTTATTGGAGTATTACGTATTCTTAAGGGTTGGCCTTTATATTATTTGATCATCGGTGGATATGTATTGGTTATGTTGATGACCATAATAGCCCCCGAAGAGATTATTGGTCTGGCATATGATGCCGGCGGGGTTACTACCTCAACGATTACTGTTCCGTTGGTAACGGCTTTAGGTGTTGGGCTTGCCACTGTGATCAAAGGAAGAAGCCCGCTAACAGATGGTTTTGGCCTGATTGCATTTGCTTCACTTCTACCAATGATCTTTGTGATGGCATATGGCTTATTTTGGTTTTGAGAAAGAGATAATATTATGATTGATTTTTTGATTGATTTTGCTTTGATCTTGTTTTATACACTGAAAGATGTATTGCCAATCTTAATAGTGATCATTTTTTTTCAAATAGTAGTGCTAAAACAACCCATACCCCATCTTAAAAAAGTGATTCTTGGAGGAGTTTATGTCGTGCTTGGACTTGCACTATTTTTAATGGGATTAGAAAAAGCACTTTTCCCTGTAGGGAAGATCATGGCCACTCAATTATCTGACCCAGCTTTTATTGGAACCCCACCAGATGGAGTGTCAAACTGGTGGTCGTATTACTGGATTTATATTTTTGCGGCTTTAATTGGTTTTTCTACCACTATTGCTGAACCCTCACTTATTGCTGTTGCTATAAAAGCAGATGAGGTTTCTGCAGGAACAATAAGCCAAAAGGGGCTTCGTATTACAGTAGCCCTCGGAGTGGCTTTTGCTTTGGCGCTCGGAACATTCAGGATTGTGACCGGAACACCAATATTTATCTACATCATGGTAGGATATATTATTGTAATCGTTCAGACTATTTTTGCGCCCAAAAAACTAATTGCCTTAGCCTATGATTCGGGAGGAGTTACCACTTCAACTGTAACTGTACCGCTTGTGGCTGCACTTGGCTTGGGGCTATCCAGTGCGGTACCTGGCAGAAACCCTGCCATAGACGGATTTGGGCTCATCGCATTTGCCAGTTTATTCCCAATTATCACAGTTTTGGGATATGCACAATTTATGGAATTGAAAACACGGATGTTAAAAATAAAAATAAAAAAAGATGCAATTTAAATTAATTATGGCCTTTGTTAAACCCAGCATTACTGATGCTGTGGTTGATGCAATGAAGAATGCTGGAGCTACCGGTGCTACTATTATACCTGCCCGAGGCACAGGAATGCATGAAGCAAAGACCTTTTTTGGACTAAGTATTGAGGACCAAACAGATATCATTGTGTTTCTTGTGGAAGAACACGTTGTAGAAAACCTCATGAAAGTCATACAGATGGCTGGTAAATTTGATGAACCGGGCACGGGCATTGCTTTTGTTTTACCCATAGAACATATAGCTGGCTTAAAAAGTCAAATGAAGAAATTCAAGGATCAAGCTCGTGACAAGTATTTTTAGTCCAGATTATAAAAAGTTCCTCATATTTGCAGAAAATGAGAAAAAGTATGCTCACATTACGTATTTAATAATGAAGTTATCTATGGATATTATCAATTAAAAAGAGTAAAAATGACAACAAAAAGAAGCTTTCAAAGTGCCAAGGATGTCATGACGAAAAAAATAGTTTTCGTAGATGGTATGGCTACTGCCAAAGAGGCTGTTGAAATTATGCGTAGAGAGAAGGTAGAAGCTTTAATCGTTAAAAAACGTCACCCACAAGACGCCCATGGAATTATTATGGTACATGATTTTATCAAAGGAGTGATTATTCCTGATAAAACTTCAGAGGAGGTTAATGTCTTTGAGATTATGACCAAGCCCGTGATCAGCGTGCCGGGCAATATGGATATGCGCTATGTTGCTAACTTACTGATAAAAGTGGGACTATGGATTGCCCCGGTTGAAGAAAATGGTGAATATATCGGAATGGTTTCGCTGTCAGATTTGATTTTGGGCAACTTACTTTTCTAATAGTTGAAACCAGTGAAAACGAAATTCCGGTATAAGGTGAATCGTAAAAGGAAAGGTTGGTAAAATCTGGAAAAATCGCTTTTAACAATAAAGTAGGGTATTCTGTAGATAGTACAAAAAATTAAAAACTAACCTGTTTTTAGGTTTTAAAACTTCAGGTAGGATATATAATAATGATGCCTAATTTAATTTTAAGTTATAGCCATATTTAAATAATTGACAATTTAATAATTTCATGAATATTAACTAACGCAACTATGGTGCGCATACCAGAAACAAATAACAATTGGTATGTGTATAGTTCGTGCACCAGAATTTGAAAACAAGTTTTTTTTAACCCTCTTCATTTTATTATTATATTGAAATAATACTTTTTACTATCTTTCACCCGATTCTCATTTAACAACAATGGTTTTATTAAGTACGTCAACTCATTTTGATTATCTGCCAATCCTGGTTATTGCTGCAATAGCCTGGTCCACGCCTGTGCTGCTCTCATTAGTGAAATTGAAAAAAATACCAACAGTACTTGTTGAGATCATCCTTGGGTTTGTCATTGCAAGATATTTTATAAGTGATGCATCAGGGCAAACCATGTATATTCTGGAATTCCTGGCACAAGTAGGGTTGATATTCCTGATGTTCCTTAGTGGATTAGAAATTGACATGGATGAAATTATTGCCTCGTTTCCACGAAAACGCCTTTCTTACTCGAAATTTATCAGTAATCCGTTAATGACCGGAATCGTCTATTTTGCCGCTGCCATGGTATTTGCCTATGGTAGTGCTTTTGGTTTATCATTTCTTATTGATATTCCCCATGTTTGGTATTTTTCCCTGATCATGGTGGCTACTTCACTTGGAATTGTTATGCCCGTGCTAAAAGAACGTGGCGATATCCACAGCCGCTACGGACAAATGGTTATCATTGCTGCTTCCATATCTGATTTCTTCGGGATCGTTTTATTTACTTTTACCGCATTCATTATCCGCAGTGGATTTCAATTTGAACTGCTCTACATTTTTGCCATCTTCATTGCATTTTATTTTGTTTACAAGCTGGGGCAAAGGTTTAAAAATGTACAATTCATTAAACGATTAATCTATCAGTTATCGCATGCTGCAGCTCAAATACAAGTCAGAAGTGCGATTTTTTTGATACTTATTTTTGTCGTTATTGCTCAATATATTGGCGAAGAAGTGGTTTACCTTGGTGCTTTTTTAAGTGGGCTTGTATTGTCAACTCTTCTGCATAAAGGAAAATCCATCATACTTATTAAATTAGACGGTATGGGTTTTGGGTTCTTTATCCCCTTCTTTTTCATCATGGTTGGTGTTCAATTCGACCCATCAAGCTTCAGTGAATTCGACCAATCTCTAATTTGGTTTCTAATTGCACTACTCTTTTCGCTCTACGCATTAAATGTATTACCTGCTATTTTTTGGAGACGATTATTCGGATTGCGAAAAGCATTGGCAGGTGGATTTTTAATGGCATCAAGGCTTAGCCTTGTTATCGTTGCATCGTCGATAGGAATGTCACTTGGTGTAATTACACCCGGAATTAATGCAAGTTTTATTATACTGGCAGTAGCCACCTGTTTTATATCTCCTTATGTTTTTAACCTGATAGCTCCTGACAGCTCCACCGAAGGGAATAAAGTAATTCTTGTTGGAGGTAGCAGCACCGCTGTTTTGCTCGCTCGACGTTTAAATCTTCATGGAAAAAAGGCGGTGTTTATTGAGAAAGATGAAAACAGGGCCAATGAGTTAACCCAAAAAGGATTAACCTGCATTCAGGCGGACGGTTGCCTGGCAAAGACATTTAAAGACATAAAAATCACATCAGCTGACAGCATCCTGGTGGATACAGGTTCAATTGAAACAAACCTTGAAATTTGCAAAACCCTCAAAAACGAGCTGCTACACGATAAAATTATTACGCGTGCTACAAAAACAAAAATTGAAGGAAAATTAAAAGCATTAGGTGTAGACACAATTGATGTAATAGCTGTGCTTGCAACAACAATTGAGAATTTAATACTACGACCAACTACTTATCATACATTGATTGAATCGTTCGAAAACTTTAGTGTTGAGGAAATTATGATTACCAATAAAAATATTGACGGAGCGCAGGTAAAGGAAATTCCGTTTCACAAAGATGCTATTCTAATGATGGTTAAGCGCGAAAACTCCTTCTTTATTCCACATGGTGACACCTATTTCAGGACCGGCGATATATTGAATGTGTTTGGTACCGATACCGCTTTGCAAAACACCAGGGATAAAATTGAATAATAGTAGCCTTAACTAAACTTCTCCTTTAAATAATCGTAAATCTTAAATTGAGCACGGACAGGGTCTTTCTTGTTCTTTGGCTTGTATACATTGTTGGGTTCGTTATTGATATAGCGAGCTTTCACATTATCAGCCAGCTGTATATTAACAATATCCATCAATTCTTCCTGAATATTTTGGTCGTAAATTGGGCATATTACCTCAAAACGATGATCGAAATTACGTACCATCCAATCAGCAGAACCAATGTAATACTTGGGGCTACCTCCGCTGGCAAAAATATATATCCTTGAGTGTTCGAGAAAGCGATCAACGATACTGATGATTTCAATATTATCGCTCACACCCTTAACACCTGGCTTCAGGATACATATTCCACGGCAAATTAACTTGATTTTAACACCCGCTTGCGAAGCCTGGTAAAGTTTTCTGGCAATTTTTTTATCAACCAAACTGTTAAGCTTAAGTATAATCCATGCTTCTTTACCGGCTTTTGCATTTTTAATTTCATTATTCAACAGAGAGATAAATTTATCTCTTAAAAAATATGGTGCAACCAGTAAATGCTTGAATTTAGGTGGATTATATGGAGCCTCAAAAATATGGAACAGTGCATTTACCTCAAGTGCAATTGCCTGGTTAGCGGTCATCAGGCTTTCGTCGGCATAAACCTTGGCTGTCGATTCGTTGAAATTGCCTGTACTTATATTCGCATAGTAAATGTTTTCACCCTCTTCTTTACGTCTGATCAGCAACAGTTTGGCATGAACCTTAAAGCCAGGTAAGGTTTTAATAATCTTTACCCCCTCTTCACTTAGTTTGCCTGCCCAATAAATATTGGCTTCCTCATCAAAACGAGCCTGAATTTCAAGAAAAACCGTAACACTTTTGCCATTTCTCGCAGCATTGATCAATGCATTGATCACATTTGAATTTCGGGCCGCCCTGTAAAAAGTCATTTTTATTGCCCTGACTTGCGGATCAATGGCAGCTTCACGGAGCAGGTCAACGATATGCTGAAATGACTGGTAAGGATAATGCAGCATGACGTCCTGCCGTTTTATCACACCCAGTATGCTTTCGTTGTGCGGTAAAAGTTTATGCTTCAGTGCTGGCATTTTTGGATAAAACCAGGTTTTTGGCCAACCTTTGGAATGACCTGCGCAGACATGTTGTCTAGTAACACCAAGTCACCTGCCTTGAGGCCAACTTCTGTCGTCACCGGCATATCATTTACGGTCACAGCGGCAGTGCCTGGCAGCATAAAATACGCCCCCTCGCGCCGTAGCAGCGTGAAAGCTGGCTGCGTTGAATCTTCCCGGATCCCCTGCCCCAGAATTGCCCCAACGTGAAGTGCGTGAGGCAAGGGTATGGCAGTCCAGCCGACTAACAAATGAGTTGGGGGGCGTTCGGTTTCTGTCTTTGGGCGCGACTTGCCCAGCGTCAACTGGGTAATATGGGAACTGTCCCGGCTGTCCGCTGAGCCTAGCCCAGTGTTGGGTGGCGGAATCGACAATCGCATTGCGGTCAAGGTATTGGATGTCTACATTCGCGAATCAATGCCAGGGATTCAGCCAGGCCAGGGAACCCTTCAAAGCGATGCGATACATAAAGCTTTGCGCCATTTGGGGCAAGACTGCGAACATGCTGCACCAGTTGCGGATAGAAACCCGAACAGGCGCTGACCAGTTGGTCCTGGGTAATCGTTGTGCTTTGTTTAGCGCCGTCAACCTCCAGTTCGAAGCTGCGGTTGCTCTTTCCTGCGTTTGCTGCGAGCCAACCCGGCAGTGTATCAAACAGGGCTTGTTCGCTGGTGGCCTGGTGCATCGGGTCATAACGGCTGGTCTGGATAAATTGCCTGGCAATAATATTTGCCCATCGGTCCCACAGCGTAAACAGACCGGTTTCCGTCACGACCTGGCACTCGAGCTTTTTCAGTACGGTGTCTGCTTCGAAACTGGTCAGGGTAATCTGGTGCAGCGATACATCGAGATGCAGCAACCTCGCCGGGCATCTTCACCGGCCACGGACAGTAAACTGGCATCCACTAATCCGGTCACATTCAAGCCGGCTTCGCCGGCCATACCAAGCAACAGGCTCAACTGGGATTTGGTGATGGCGGACGGTACTGCAATCACAATGGATTCAGCTTCAATCAATGTCGTTTTGATTGCCTCCAGTTGCGCAAAGGCGATATCAGCATGGTGCCGGATGCCCCTCGTGGCATTTGGAATCGGATCAGTGTTCAGGTTTTGCCAAAAATGATTGTTGGTCCAGCGCGGTAACAATCGGGCATTTTGCCTTGCCGGCTCGCCAACCAGGAGTTGTTCCCCATCCAGTACTGCATAGCCGACACTGGTTGCCCGGATTTCGCCATCAATGGCCTGCACGATGCCGGCATCATTCAGTTCTATCAGTCCTCGGGCCAAGTTAATATTCCTCTGGTGTCGATCTAGTGCGTTTGGTGTTGGATATGGTTGTGTGCGCTCCGTAATTCACTCAGGTTTGCAGGTGCCGGATCAATCGATTGTCGCAATAGTCTTCGGCATCAAGTACCAGGCGCTCCTGGGCCAACTGCAACTGGTGCAGCAGGAACATCACCAAAATGCTGATGAGGAGTGCGACGAAAGTTGAATTGAAGGCAACCCCAAGG
>CAVWXM010000029.1:0-23503 GCA_963759045.1 uncultured Bacteroidia bacterium | reverse complement strand
TCCAGCCTGAACAACCCTATAACTATTTGACAACTAACACTAAATTGTGAAAAACCCTCACATATTTGTGGGTATATATTGCAAGGAAACCACTATTTTTATTAAAAAGCTTGCAATATGGTTGGAAAAATAGACAAGACCCCTCAGTTAAATATTTTCAAGGTTCCACTGGTTGTTTTCATCCAGGAAGATCACGAGTTATGCCTTTTGGCCAGAAAGATAGACTGGGATTTCGTTGAAAAAGATTTTATGGATTATTACTGCCTGGACAATAGACGTCCAAGTATTCCAATCCGCAAAATTGTGGGAGTAATATTGCTACGGCGGATGTTTAACCTTAGTGACGAAAGTGTAGTTGATAAATGGAGGGAGAACCCTTACTGGCAATACTTTTGTGGAGAAGTCAATTTTCAACATAAAGCACCTTTTGACCCAACTGAATTGATCAAGTTTAGAAAACGGATTGGAGAATCTGGAGCCGAAAAACTTTTAAAACTTTCAATAGATTTGTTTGAAAGAAAAGAAATAGAAGAAAATGTTGTTCTGATAGATAGCACCGTTCAAGAGAAAAACATCACTTTTCCTACCGACACAAAACTGCAAAAGAAAATCATTGAAAAGTGCCGGGCAATAGCCGCAAAAGAAGGAATAAAATTACGGCAGAGTTACAAAAGGACACTTAAACAGTTGATGATCGACCAACGATTTAGGGAACATCCCAGACGAAAGAAAAAAGCAAAGGCAGCAGCCAGAAAAATCCACACCATAGCCGGAAGGGTTGTCCGCGATATAGAGAGAAAGCTAATAGGGGAACAATTATCCAGATATGCCAGCGAACTTCATATCTTTAACTTGATCCTGCAACAAAAGACAGGCGATAAAAACAAAATCTACAGCATCCACGAGCCAGGGGTGAAATGTATTGCAAAGGGCAAAGAATCAAAGAAATATGAATTTGGGAACAAATCATCCATTGTAAAAACCAAAGTATCGGGCATTATTGTCGGGGCAATAGGCTTTAAAGACAACCCTTATGATGGCCATACATTAAACCCTCAACTCGAACAAGTTGAAAACTTAACAGGAAAACTTCCAAAAGTTGCGGTTGTGGATAGAGGTTACCGGGGGCGAAAACAAGTGAACGGAGTAAACATATTAAGCCCCAAAAGGCTTCCGGCAAAAGCAACAAGCTATCTAAGACAAAAAATGAGGAAATTGTTCAGAGCCAGGGCTGGGATTGAGCCAATCATAGGACATATCAAACATGACCACAGGATGGAAAGAAATTATCTCTCAGGCAGTATTGGAGATAATATGAACACGATATTGGCAGCTGCTGGCTTTAATATGATGAAAATGCTCAAAAGGTTAAAATTACAAAGCCAAGAATTTTATTTTTTAATTATAAGGTCAATTTTTATCCCTGAATTTCAATTCTACTTTCTGTAAAATTTAAAACAATCGGCTTTTTCAGGTTTGACTAATTACATTTTACCATTCATTTGTGTAACAATTCAAAAAAAAGCTCGTCTGTAAAGCAGAGGCCAATGGCGGTTAGAGAAATTCATAGTGATTTAATTGAAGGTTGCAGAAAGAACAACCGTAAGGCTCAACTCAGGGTATACGAACTCTATTATAAAGCAATGTACAATACAAGTTACAGGATAGTTAATGACTCAAAAGACGCAGAAGATATTATGCAAGAATCGTTTCTTGATGCTTTTGATAGGATAAATGTTTACCAGGGCACTGGAACTTTTGGATCGTGGTTAAAGAGGATTGTCATTAACAAGTCGCTGGATTATTTAAAAAAAAGTAAGCCTGAGACAATAAGTATTGAAGAAAAAGGAATTGAATTACAAAATTATACTGAACCAGATGATAGTTATGTTGAACATGTATTTTATAGAATGGAAATGATATCTAAAGCATTGAATCGGCTTCCGGATAATTACAGGATCATTTTATCGCTTTATTTACTTGAGGGTTATGACCATCAGGAAATAGCACAAATTTTAGAAATTTCTTACAACAACGTTAGAACAAGGTATTCCAGGGCTAAGCAAAGTTTGATAATGATGATTGAGAAATCGAAAAAACAATATATGGATTCAGTTCAGAATTGATAAGAAGATTTAGATATGTCAGTATTTGAAGATAAAATTAAACAAAACCAAGATTATTTCGATCAGAAAGAACCTGAAATAGGGCATCTTGATAGGTTTATCAATAAACTTAATCAGGCTGATCCTGGAACAAATCATAGATTTCAATTAGGATTGTTTTACAAAATTGCAGCTGGAGTTACTATACTTATTGCACTAGGATTATTATCGATTTATGTATTCAATATTAATCAGAGATCTGGCGAAGTATTGGTTAATTCTATTGAGTATTCCCAAGATTTAAATGATGTATTTGCATACTACGATGCTATTTCCACTGAAAAAGTAAACGAAATTGATCAATATATCGATGATCCTGAAAAAGCTAATGAAGTAAAACAGGCCGCTATTCAACGAATGGAAGATATTGATGGAAGTCTTGCATCAATTGAGAAAGAACTTAGTAAAAACCCAAATGACGAAAATATTAAAGCAACATTAATTAACATAAAACGTAAAAAAGTGAAAGTGATGGACGACATTCTTTTGCAATTGGATTTTGCAAACACTTCACTTTTTTAATCAAATCTATTCATTATGAAAAAACCATACCTGACAAGCTTATTCACAACTATTATCTTCATCTTCTTTAGCACGAATTGTTTAACTGCTGGTGATGAAATAAAAAAAGTATTGGTTGAAAAGTCATATTCTGTTAACACAGATGCTGATCTTGTTGTTAACCACGAATACGGAAAAGTTTATTGTAACAATTGGGATAAGAACGAAATTAAGGTAACAATCATTGCATATGCGAAAACAAGTAGTAATGAAAAAGCCGAAAAAGCATTTAGCAGATTAAGTTGGGAAGTGAAAGGAAATAGCAATGAGGTTCTGGTCAATAGTAAGCTTACAGGCAAAGGTGGTGGTGGAACCAATATCTGGGTTGATATTGAAATCTATATGCCCAAATCCATCAATTTAAATTTCAGACATAAATTTGGTAAAGCCTTCATCGAATCAGTTGAAGGTGTTGCACTTGTAACAAGCGACTATGGATCAATTTCGATCAATAATCTGAGCAATTCTGAAAGTAAATTAAAAGTCACCTATGGAGAGGGACAAATTAATAAATTTATGGGTAACAGCATGATCGTACAATATGGAAAAATAGTTTTTGATCAGACCGGTGATTTAACAATCAGATCAGATTATTCTGATATTGAAGGCGATAGAGCAGGTCATGTCCTCATTAAATTGGAAGGTGGAAACATGAACCTGGACAAAGTAGAAAGTGTCAAAGGCAGCTCTTCATTCTCCAGCTTGAATATTGATAAGATCGAAAATTCATATCGATATTACTACCAGTTATGGTAGTTTCAATGTTGATCAGGTAGCTGAAAATTTCAGCGAAATTAGTATAGAGAATAATTTCGGGTCGGTTAATTTAGGCATTCCTGCCTCAACTGCCTATGCTTTAGATGCCATATCAACCATGGGATCGATTATATATCCTGAAGAAAATGCTGAAATCACTTACAGTGAAAAGACACCCCAAAAAAATATTATTCAAGGTAAAATTGGCGGAAGCAATGCATCTGCTAAGGTAAACCTGAAAAGCAATTATGGTAGTATAACCATAGGACATAAATTATAAATCAAATAAAAGACGCAACCATGAAGAAAGTAACTATTATTTTAATAATGACTCTATTTGGTGTTACTCTGTGTATTGCACAAACAGTGACACAAGAAAGAAATGTCAGTTCATTTACAGGTATACATCAGACAACTTCTGCCGATGTTTTTATTACCAAAGGTAGCATATGTACGGTAAAAGTTAAAGCAGATGAAGATAAGATTGATAACATAGAAACAGAAGTAAGTAATGGTAAGCTACTTATTAAATCAAATAATAACTTCAGATATATCAAGGTTTTGGAGGTTCATATAACAATGCCTGTACTTGATTATTTAAAGAATTCGGGTTCAGGTGATTTTGAAATTGAAGGACAACTTGAAGGAAAAAATGTAATATATGAAATCAATGGCAGTGGGGATATCGATGCTGAACTTGATGTTGAGAATTTACAATTATCTATTTCAGGTTCAGGAGATGTTCACTTTTCAGGAGTTCGGGGAGATCTTGCCATTAAAATTTCGGGATCGGGAGATGTGCTAGGCGAGAATCTGAAACTAAGCAGTTGTCAAGCAATGGTTTATGGGTCTGGTGATATCAAGTTAAAAGGTAAAACAGCCAAACTTACCACTAAACAATCAGGATCAGGGGATTTTAATGGGTATGGACTAACTGCAGTTAAGGTTTACGCCAGGAGCAATGGTTCGGGAGATATTGTTGTTCAGGTTGTTGAGAAAATTGAAGCCATTTTAAATGGATCTGGCGATCTTACATATTATGGTTCTCCGGAATATGTTGATGTCGAATCTAACGGTTCTGGTGAAGTATACCGAAAATAACAATACTGATGGCGATATGCGAAGCCCCGTTAGATAATATCGGGGCTTTTTCTATTGAAATAATTTCATCTCAAGAGCCTCCATCACTTCCACAGCACCACCTTTCAAATGAATATCAGTAATATGATTGGTTAAATTGGAAGGTTCCGGATTGATTTCAATGATCTTCGCTCCATTCGACTTTGCGATAATAGGCATTTGACCAGCAGGCATAACTTCTCCGGTAGTACCAATGATAATCATGACATCCGACTTCTCAGCTGCTGAAACTGATTTCTGGTATGCAAGTGAAGGGATACCTTCGCCAAAAAAAATAAAATCAGGTTTAACGAGGCCTGAACAATGTGAACAGCTTACTGGTAATGAATTTAAATCAACCTCAATAGGTTTAAAGTAACTGTTGCAGGATGTACATACCAACTGTTTTGCATTGCCATGAAATTCATATACCGATTTATTTCCTGCTTCAAAGTGAAGGTTGTCAATGTTCTGTGTTATAATTGCCTTTAGAAATCCCTCTTGTTCCATCCGTGCTAGAACTTCGTGTGCTTTATTGGGTTTGGATGATCCAAAAAACTCGTAAAATATTTCAACAATAACTTTCCAGGAGGCCAATGGATTCGCATGAAAGTAACCCAATTCAAGAGTTTGGGGATCATACTTGTTCCATAAACCTTTTTCACCTCTAAATGGAGGGATTCCACTTTCAACTGAAATACCGGCTCCTGTAAAAGCTGTTGTATATTTTGAATATCTGATTATGTCTGCCGCTTTGTTTAGCGCTTTCGCATCAGGCATTGTATTTTATTTTCATTGATTTAGTAAGGGATCTTATTTTCCGCTTCATTCCATTTTTCAAAAACTTTTACTGCATCTTCGCGCATCATTTGGATAGACTGGAGTTTTCGCTCATTCTTAGGAAGCGCAAATTCTTCATAAATATGTGCATCACTGAATTCAGCCTTCGAAGCATCTTCCTTGGTAGCTGCATAATATAACTTACTGATATTAGCCCAGTAAATTGAACCCAGACACATTGGACAAGGTTCACAGCTTGCATAGATTTCACAGCCTTCAAGATCATAAGTATTGAGGGCTTTACAAGCTTCCCTTATGGCGATGATCTCGGCATGTGCAGTTGGGTCATTGTTCAAAGTTACCTGGTTATGACCTTTTCCTACCACTTTTCCATCTTTTACAACTACTGCCCCAAATGGACCACCATTCTTATATTCAATGCTTTCCGTAGCTTCCATTATGGCTTCCTTCATAAATATTCTTTCCAGTTCCATCTTGCAATTATTTTGTTGGGTTATATGGCCCAGTGTCCAATTTTTGATTTTTTCTGCAATGAAGTTTCCAGTAAATGTAAAAATTTCCGTCGATCAATCGGTTTTGCACCCATTCTTTTTAAGTGCGCTGTCTCTTGTTGAACATCAATAAAATCAAAACCCCACTTTTTTAATTTTTCGACAAGATGCCATAAAGCCACTTTGCTGGCATCTGTTTCTATATGAAACATCGATTCACCAAAAAACACACCACCCAAAGAGATTCCATATAACCCGCCAACCAGTTGATCCTTATTATAGGTCTCAACCGAATGACAAAAACCTAAATTGAATAGGTTAGTATATGCCTCAATCATCTCATTCGTGATCCATGTGCCCTCTTGCCCGTTTCGAGGTGCATCTTTGCAATGATTTATCACTGCTTTGAAGTTAGTATCTAATCGCACATTAAACTTTGCACTTTTAACTAATCGACCAAGGTTTTTCGTTTTTTTAAAATCAGTCGGAAAAAGTACCATCCTGGGGTCTGGCGACCACCACATTACAGGTTGACCTTCAGCGTACCAGGGAAAAATACCCAAAGCATAGGCAGTAATTAATCTTTTTACATCCAGATCTCCACCAATAGCAAGTAAGCCATCCGGCTCAGCTTCCGCAGGATTTGGGAATACATGCTCATCAATAAGTTGATAGACTGGCATAATCAAGGTATTAGATGTCAGAATTATAAACGATCAAGACAAGAAATGATCAATTTGCTTACTTTTTGAATTTCTTCCTTAGTAATGTTTAATGGCGGTGCAATTCTGAAGCTCAAATGATTGAATAAAAACTGATCTACAATAATGCCATTTTCTAAAAATAATTCCAATAGTCTGCCAGCCTTTGCTGAGTTCTTCAATTCCACTCCCAGCATTAGCCCAATTTGCCTAATTTCAATTATTTCTTTATGCCTTTCTATAGCATTAACAAACAATTTCCCTTTATAATCAGCTTGACCTGGTAAATTTTCATCCAGAATTACCTGAAGACTTGCCAAGGCCGCTGCAGCTGAAACCGGGTGCCCACCAAAAGTTGTGATGTGCCCAAGTGCCGGATTATACTTTAGTGTATCCATCATCACCTTTGAAGAAACAAAAGCACCAATTGGCATCCCACCACCCATTGCTTTTGCAATACATAGTATGTCAGGAATTACATCATAATGTTCGAAAGCAAACAGTTTCCCAGTCCGGCCAAAACCCATTTGTATTTCATCAAAAATCAACAAAGCGCCGGTTTCATCACATCTTTTCCTGATGGCCTGTATGTAAGCTTTTGAAGGAATGATGATCCCAGCCTCAGCCTGTATGGGTTCAATCAATACCGCGGCCGTTTTATCGGTGATCTGATCCAGATCATCAAAACTGCAGTAATTGAGAAAACGAATATTCGGCAACAAAGGACGGTAAGCACCCTTCATTCTTTCATTTCCTAATACACTCAATGCGCCATGTGTACTGCCATGATACGCATTATTACATGCAATGAGTTCTGATCTGCCGGTTACCCGTTTTGCAAGTTTCAATGCCCCTTCAATGGCTTCGCTACCAGAATTCACATAAAAAACAGATTGCAGATGTTCTGGCAATTGATCACAGAGTAGTTTTGCAAACTTCACTTGAGGCGACTGAACAAATTCACCATAAACCATCAGATGCATATGATTCTCAGCCTGATTTTGAACTGCCTTTACAATTGCCGGATGACCATGCCCAAGGTTACTAACCGAAACACCAGAGACAAGATCAATATATTTTTTACCATCAGTCCCATAGAGATATATTCCTTTTGCTTTTTCTATTTCAATCGGATGATCAAGATAAGCAGGGGTGGCAACATGTTGCAAAAATAATTGACGCTGAGATATTGGCATGAAAAATACTTTTATCAATCAAAAATAAACATTTGGTAACAGAATGGATTTAGCAAGCTAACGAACACCTTCCCATTCCTCATAAAATTGATCTAGGTAAAGCTCCATAAATTGATGTCTTCCTTCTGCCAAACGTATGCCAGTTGCGGTATTCATCATGTCCTTAAGAAGAAATAGCTTTTCGTAAAAGTGATTTACAGTTGGTGCTTCACTCTTTTTATATTCCTCTTTGGTCTGATATTTCCTGGGTTCAATTTCGGGATTGTAAATGGCAAAATTTTTATGGCCACCATAATTAAAAGTACGTGCAATCCCAATTGCCCCAATCGCATCCAGCCTGTCAGCATCCTGAATAACCTTTTCTTCATTAGTGAGTTTTTGGTGACCCCCAATGCTGCTTTTGAATGAAATATTTCTGATAATTGAATCTAATTTATTTATAATTTCCTTGCTCACATCTTCACTTCTCAAAAAATTCGTTGCTGTCTTTGGGCCCGATTTCTTCATTACCATCATAAAACTTCGAATCAGCAATGTCGTGCAACAATGCACCTAATTGGACAATAAACTGATCTGCTTTTTCTTCTTCAGCAATTTGAATGGCTAACCTCCATACCCTGTATATATGCCACCAATCATGTCCACCCTCAGCTGCTTTCAGAGTAGTTTTAACAAATTCAATTGTTTTGTTAATTAAAGATTTCTGTTCAGGAGATAGATTCATATTCAGATATTGAAATTTGAGATGCAAAGCTATACATTGTGGTTTGAAATAGAATACATCTTCAATTAGTTTTGTAACAAATTATTCAAATAATTATTTAGAATGATGCAAAATAATTTTCATGAAGCCTTTTCAGCTTGAATTGATTTAATACTTTTGCAATTCATTTTGATCAAAATCAATATTCTATAAAATGAAGTACGATATTATTGTTCTTGGAAGTGGACCGGGAGGTTATGTTGCAGCCATCAGGGCTTCACAACTTGGTAAAAAAGTAGCTGTTGTTGAGAAAGCTGAAATAGGTGGTATTTGCCTTAACTGGGGTTGTATTCCAACAAAAGCATTGTTGAAAAGTGCACAGGTTTTTAATTATACCAAGCATGCTGCTGATTATGGCATAAAACTCACTGGTGAAGCAGAAGCCGACCTGGAAGAAATGGTAAAACGTAGCAGGGGAGTTGCAGATGGCATGAGCAAAGGTGTTCAGTTCCTTTTCAAGAAAAATAAAATTGAATTGATTGAAGGTTTTGGGAAAGTCAAGGCTGGAAAAAAAGTAGAAGTAAAAAGCAATGATGGTAAGAACGTTGATTATGAAGCCGATCATATTATAATTGCCACGGGTGCACGTTCTCGCGAATTACCAAACTTAAAACAAGATGGTAAAAAGATCATCGGCTACAGGGATGCAATGGTTTTGAAGAAAAAACCAAAAAAGATGATCGTTGTAGGTTCAGGTGCAATTGGTTCCGAATTTGCTTATTTCTTTAACAGCATCGGAGTAGAAGTAATTTTAGTTGAGTTCTTGCCCAATATTGTTCCTCTGGAGGATGAGGATGTGTCAAAACAACTTGCCCGCTCTTTCAAAAAAGCCAAAATGAAGATCATGCTTGATTCTTCCGTTGAGAAAGTAGACACAAAAGGTACAGGCTGCAAAGTGACCATTAAAACCAACAAAGGACTTGTTGAAGAAACTTGTGATATTGTTTTATCAGCAGTTGGTATTGCTACAAACCTTGAAGGCATTGGATTAGAAGAAACAGGGATTAAAACAGAAAATGGTAAAGTAGTAGTCGATGATTTTTACCGCACCAATGTTGAAGGTTTTTATGCCATCGGAGATATTGTTCACGGACCAGCACTTGCTCATACTGCCTCACACGAAGGTATTACATGCATAGAGAAGATTGCAGGCATGGATGTTGAGCCTATTGATTATGGCAATATCCCGGCATGTACATATACTGTTCCTGAAGTGGCTTCAGTTGGAATGACTGAAAAACAAGCCAAAGATGCAGGATACGAAATTAAAGTTGGTAAATTCCCCTTTACTGCCTCAGGAAAGGCAAGTGCAGCCGGAAACAAAGATGGTTTCGTGAAAGTGATATTTGATGCAAAATACGGAGAATGGCTAGGCTGTCACATGATTGGTGATAATGTTACTGAAATGATTGCTGAAGCTGTTGCGGCACGTAAACTGGAGACTACAGGACACGAAATATTAAAGACTATACACCCGCATCCAACAATGTCAGAAGCTGTAATGGAGGCTACTGCTGTTGCTTATGGGGAAGTAATTCATTTATAAAAAATACTGTTTTTATTTTCAAGTCCCCAAATTAAACGATTTGGGGATTTTTTAGTGCCTATGCTATTAATTTAGAAACTAAACCGATAAGAAAATTTAAGCAAGAATATGTTTCGGGGTGCTGAGGCCCTAAGTCTTTTAATGTTATCGCTAAGACTAAACCTGCCATCCGGATGATCAACATCACGGCCCTGGGACCAAACGAGGTAGGCAGTTGATCCGGGAATATACTCCCATCTAATTACAAAGTTTGAACGGAATTCATTAAAGCTGAAATCAGGGTTTTCAAAGCTATAATCAGTATTGCCATCACCATTTTCATCAATATTGTACATATCATCATCCTGATTATAGGCTATTTGAGTATTTGTATAATTGGTATATTGATCTTTCCAATTTTCAGCCATTGGATTTGTTACCCTGTTATAATTGCTGTAATCACCTGAAAACAAATATGGTTGCCCCCAATATTGAATGGATAGGTCTGGAGTAATCGACACCTCGATTCTAATATCCATACTCACCATTTCCTGGTTAATTTCGGAGGTAATGTACCGATCTTCATCATTATAATCGAGTGTCTCAATATATATAATTTTCTCATTCTTAAGATTATACGATGGCTCAATAGAAAGTTGAAGGAAATACAAAGGACGATACATAATTTCCAAACCGGTACGAAAACTCCTTTGGTAATCATCGTCACCCCAATGATTACTCATAAATAATTCAAACGATAATTTTTTCCTGGTATCTGATTCAAAATTAATCCAGTTTCCGATATTACCAGGCGCTCTTAAAGCCGGTCCCCCTCTTAATTGGTGGCGATCAATATCAAAAAACTGCCGGCTAATGCCTGTTCCAAAATGCCAATAATTCTTGAATTGCATATTAACATTCAAACTGGCATTTATGTATAGATGTCGCCCTAAAAAATCCCAACCCGAAGATTGAGAAGCATTGATATCAAAATTTCTGAATACGCTAAATGGTTCCCATATTCTGTAATTTCCCCAGGCTGTCTGATTTAAATAATCGCTCAAAATAAGGTAGCCCATGTCGTTAAGCTCCAGACCAGGTGTACGCCAGGTGAGCCATCCGCCATAACGCCAATGACCTTCACCTATTTTGCCTCCTTCAATCGCTCCCCCATTTCCAAAAAGACTCGTTTTTAAAGAATCAATCGATAAATGTTCCACATCAGGTCGTTGAAAATATCGTTGTGGGGCTTCCTGGAGTTCCAGTATCGCTTCTGTCGATCCACTTACCTGGCTAAATACAGTTCTAAAACCAAAGTAATATGCCTTGTCTTTCCAAAAATTAACAAAGTCAATACCTTGGGTATATGCTGAGGAAGGGAGGAAATTAACCGAACTATCGTTAATAAACCTGTTGGTTGCTGTAACCATTCCTCCTATTGTTGTGTTTCCTTTATTAATATCCTTTTGTATTCGGGTATTAAAATAATTAGTCAAAGGTTCGATAGTTGTTTCATACTGATTGCCATTTATGTCAACTTTCGCATTTTCTTTATTGGTCAGGCACTCGAGGACTCCTAATGACCAACCATTTGCAGTTTTACCTGAAAGTTTAACTGCTCCCAGAATGCGTGTTGATTCAGGTATTTTTGCGTATTCATTATCTCCAAGATCAAGCTCATATTGCGGACTCCGACCAATTCTTCTTGAATAAAACAGATTATCACGACCAAAAAAACCATCTGCCACGCCTGCCGGATAATTATAAATATTGCTTCCTTCTACAAAGAATGGTCGCTTTTCCTGGAAATAGGTTTCAAAAGCAGAAAGGTTAACTTCAGAAGGATCAGCTTCTACCTGACCAAAATCAGGATTTATTGTAAAATTTAGTGTAAAATCATTTGAGATTGCAACCTTACCATCTAAACCTGCATTAAAACCGAAATCAGTTCCATCTTCAAAAGGATTGCCTTCTTCCTTTTCATATGTTTCAACAGAGCCCATAGCATATGGGATAAGCTCAACTTCCTTATTGGGTTGAATATTATTAATCCCATGTAATTCACCCCACAAACTCGCCCACCCGGTAGCATCCTGAGGAACCATCTGCCACAACGACATTTCTTCTTTCCTGAAATACCACCTGATGACCTCAAATCCCCATATGTAATCATCTTTTTTTGAGAAGCGAAGTTGGGTAAAGGGTATTTTCATCTCGGCCAGCCATCCTAACGCATCTATACTCACTTTTGTATACCAAACTGGATCCCAGGTTTCATCAAAATCATTGTCATTAGTGACGATACCATCATTTTTTACACCAGCAGCATTTACAGAAAATGAAAAACCTGTCATCTTATCATTATAGCTATCAATTCCAATAGCAACCCAATCTCCCTCAAAACTATCACGACGGGTTAGTCTCTTTTCAATTTTATCAGGTTCTGTATCGAATGCGCGAATGGCAACATATAGGTTATTGTCATCATATAGGATTTTTATAGCTGTTTCCTGTGAAGGTTTTTGGTATTCATAAGGTTCTCGTTGAATAAAAGCGCCACTCCATTCAACTTGATCCCAGACACCTTCATTCATCAGTCCATCAATTACGGGTGGCGAGCCTGAGATACGGGCAGTATGATATATCCTGATACTATCTTGAGCATCTACCGTAAAAATACTCAGTAGAAAAGCAAAAAGAAGGATAATTATTTGGTTTGGGTATCCTCTCAACTTTAACTGTTTTATGGCACTAACTGATTATCACATTTAATGCCTTGCTCAATCATTAACTAAGTAACAAAGATATATCGATAATTAAAAATATTTGATATAAATAGGGTTGTTCAAATTAATACACTAATGTTTAAATATGAACACCGATGCTTAAAAAAGCTAAGAAAAATTAATCAAAATGAGCGGGTTAATTGTGTAATAAAATATTATAAAATGGTTAAGTGTATCTAATTTTACTATCTACTAAATAAGTACTTTTGCAAGTTAATTCGTAAAAATGGAAATTGTAGAAACTAAAATACCTGGACTGCTAATTATTAAACCAACTGTCTTTGAAGATGCAAGAGGGTATTTTTTTGAATCATATAACAAGCAACGATTTCTTCAACATGGAATTGACCAGAATTTTGTTCAGGATAATGAATCCATGTCTCAAAATGGAGTATTAAGAGGTTTACATTTTCAAAAACCACCTTTTGAGCAGGGCAAATTAGTTAGGGTAATGAAAGGATCCGTTTTGGATGTAGCTGTTGATATTAGGAAATCATCTCCTACTTATGGTCAATGGGAGTCAGTTGAACTTACCCAGAATAATAAATGGATGTATTGGTTGCCTCCAGGTATGGCGCATGGATTTGTTGCATTGGAGAATAATACCGTCTTTTTTTATAAGTGCACAAATGTATACAACCAGGAGTCGGAGGGTAGTATATGTTGGAATGACCCAACCCTCGATATTCAATGGCCTCTTAGCAACCCAATAATTACGGATAAAGATAAAAATGCACCATATTTTAAAGATTTTATCAGTCCTTTTTAAAGCCTGAATTTTTCAATTTTTACTAATATAAGGAATGTCTAAATTATTCTCGAGAATATTGCTAATACTAATTATCGTTTTGCTTTTTGTCGGTTTTGATTTTTGGATCAACCGATCAAAAAGGCAGATTCCCAGGGACTAATGAGCAGTATTACAAGATTGTTTCGTTACCAATCCCTGATACTTTAAGCTTTTCAGGCGAAAAAATACCACTGGATATCTTCTATGTCCGTGAAGCACTAGACAGGGAATTATCTGTAAATACCTACTGGCATTCATCCACCTTACAATTGATTAAAAAAGCACACAGATGGTTCCCTATGTTTGATAGTATACTAGAAAGTAAGGGAATACCCTCTGATTTCAAATATTTAAGTGTAATTGAAAGCGGTTTATCAAATGTAGTTTCACCTGCAGGGGCAACCGGATATTGGCAATTCATGAAATCAACTGCAAAAGAATATGGTCTTGAAGTAAATAATGAGATTGACGAAAGATATAACATCAAAAAATCGACAGAGGCTGCTTGTGAATATTTGTTGAAAAGTTACAAAGAATATCAGGACTGGACTTTGGTTGCTGCTGCTTATAATGCCGGGAATAATGGAATTAGAAAACAACTTGAAAAGCAAAAAAGCAGTTCTTATTTTGACCTTCTATTAAATGAAGAAACCAGCCGGTATATATATCGAATTCTGGCTATAAAGCTTATTTTTGAGAACCCGGAGAACTATGGTTTTTACATTGAGCCTGATGAATTTTATAAACCAATTCCAACCCGAACTATTTTAATAAATGGCAAGGTTGAGAGTTGGGCCGATTTTGCTGTTGAACAAGGAATTAGTTACAAGTTATTGAAATATTTTAATCCCTGGCTAAGAGAAGGTAAACTGAAAAATAAGCAACGCAAAACTTATGTTATTTTGATCCCCGAAGCACCTTATAATATTACACACGAAGAACTACGAAACAAGGCTGAATAATTAACCTGACAATAATTGAGCGAATTGCAAAAAAATAAGAGTGAAACTGAGTATATAGAGGTTTTTGGGGCCAGGGTTCATAATTTAAAAAACATCGATCTGACCATACCACGCAATAAACTGGTCGTAATTACTGGTCTCAGTGGAAGTGGAAAGTCATCTCTTGCATTCGATACAATATATGCAGAAGGTCAGCGACGCTATTTGGAGACACTTTCAGCTTACGCACGACAATTTATTGGTAATATGGAGCGCCCTGATGTGGATAAGATAAACGGTTTAAGTCCGGTAATTTCTATTGAGCAAAAATCAGTGAATAAGAATCCACGCTCCACGGTCGGAACTATAACAGAAGTTTATGATTTTTTGCGCTTATTATTTGCCCGCACTGCTGAAGCATATTCTTACAATACAGGCGAAAAAATGGTTCAATATAGTGAGCAGCAAATTACCACCCTCATTATTGAACAATTTCTTGACAAAAAGATAGCCATACTTGCACCACTCGTTAAAGGACGTAAAGGCCATTATCGTGAGTTATTCGAACAGATCAGGCAACAAGGATATCTCCGTGCAAGGATCGATGGAAAAATACAGGAGATAGGTTTTGGACTTCAGCTAGACCGTTATAAGGTACATGATATTGAAGTAGTCATTGACAGACTCCTGGTTAGAGAATCTGATAAAGAAAGACTGAATCGAACTATTCAACTTGCTTTAAAGCAAGGCAAAGGGACAATATTGGTAGTAGAGGAGGAGTCAGGTAATTACAGGCACTTTAGTCGTAAATTGATGTGTCCTACAACAGGCTTGTCATATGATGAACCAGAACCAAATACTTTCTCGTTTAACTCACCTTACGGAGCCTGTGAAACCTGCAAAGGTTTGGGGATTGTACATGAAGTTGATTTACTGAAAGTAATGCCCGATAAATCACTATCTATTAAACGTGGCGGCATTAAACCATTAGGCGAGTATAAGAACAACTGGGTATTCAAACAAATTGAAGCCATTGGTTTCAAATATAATTTTGATATTAATACCCCACTTAGAGATATTCCGAATGAAGCTATTGAAACCATACTTCATGGATCAAACGAAACCATTGAAGTAAAAAAAGAGTACCTGGGTATAACTTCGTCTTACTCTTTATCATTTGAAGGTGTGATTAACTACATCAGTAATTACGATAAAGAAAATGCTTCACAATCATCAAAGCGATGGGCGAGCAGTTTCATGAATAAACATGATTGCCCAGATTGCAATGGTAACCGCTTAAAAAAAGAATCACTTCAGTTTAAACTTGGTGATAAAAATATTGCTGAATTGGCAAGGATGGATCTTTCGAATTTCAAATCATGGCTAGAATCTGTTGAGTCAAAGATGAATGAATCACAACGAACTATTGGAAGGGAGGTCATCAGAGAAATTAGAGAAAGATTAAACTTTTTACTCGAAGTAGGTATTGAATATCTTAATTTAAACAGGCCATCCAAAAGTTTATCAGGAGGTGAATCTCAACGTATTAGGCTTGCAACCCAGATAGGTTCACAATTAACAGGTGTTCTATATATTCTGGATGAGCCGAGTATCGGTCTTCATCAACGTGATAATCATAAGCTGATACATGCACTGAAAGATCTTCGAGACATTGGAAATTCAATTATCGTTGTCGAACACGATAAAGATACCATACTTGCTGCAGATCATGTCATGGATATTGGCCCTGGTGCAGGCAGACATGGAGGAGAAGTTGTTGCCGAAGGATCTCCTGAGGTAATTAGCAAAATGGATACGGAAACAGGTAATTACCTTAGTGGAAATAAAAAAATCATTGTTCCTGAAAAACGAAGAAAGGGCAATGGAAAAATTCTTATTGTTAAAGGTGCCAAAGGAAATAACCTTAAAAATATTAACGTAAAATTTCCACTTGGTCAATTTATCTGTGTAACAGGTGTTTCAGGTAGTGGAAAATCTTCCCTTGTTAATGAAACACTTTATCCTGCCTTAAATAATCAATTCTTTTATTCCAAGCGTGAAACCCTTCCTTATGATAAGATTGAAGGAATTGAGCATCTGGATAAGGTAATCGACATTGATCAATCACCTATTGGTCGCACACCTCGCTCAAATCCGGCTACATATACCAAAGTGTTTGATGAAATCAGAAAACTCTTTGGTATACTTCCTGAATCAAAAATCCGGGGATATAAACCAGGCCGCTTTTCATTTAATGTAAAAGGTGGCCGATGTGAAAAATGTAAAGGAGCAGGCGTACAGACGATTGAAATGAACTTCCTGCCGGATGTATATATCATTTGTGAAGACTGTAACGGAAAACGCTACAATCGTGAAACACTTGAAGTAAGGTTTAAAGGCAAATCCATCAATGATGTGCTTAATCTTACTATCAACCAGGCTGTTGACTTTTTTGAAAGTATTCCGGCAATTGTCCATAAGTTAAGGACACTAAAAAACGTTGGGCTTGGTTACCTGACACTTGGCCAGTCATCCACTACAATTTCAGGTGGCGAAGCTCAGCGTGTTAAACTGGCCTCCGAGTTATCGAAAAAAGATACCGGGAAAACACTTTATATTTTGGATGAACCAACAACAGGTCTACATTTTGAAGATGTAAATGTGCTACTAAAAGTATTAAATAAGCTTGTTGATAAAGGAAATACAATTATTGTGATTGAGCATAATATGGAAGTCATTAAAGTTGCCGATCATGTCATCGATCTTGGGCCTGAAGGTGGTGATAGAGGTGGAACATTGGTGGCTGAGGGTACGCCTGAAGAATTAATAAAATCAAAGAAAAGTCACACGGCAACTTACTTAAAATTGGAATTATCATGATGAATCCTGATGAAATAAAAAGACTAAGAAAAGAATTCAAGCCAAAAACCTGGTTACAAACCAAAGCGCATGACTCCTGGTCTGTTTTCAAGATCATGGCTGAGATTGTTGAAGGTTATGAGGAACTGGGTAGGATTGGCCCATGCGTTGCTGTTTTTGGATCAGCTCGTTCAAAGCCTGGTGACCATAGTTATAAGCTTGCGGAGGAGGTGGCTTATTTGCTTACGAAGAAAGGATTTGGTATTATTACAGGTGGCGGTCCCGGTGCAATGGAAGCAGCTAACAAAGGAGCTCATATCGCTGGTGGAAAATCTGTTGGTTTAAACATCAATTTACCACACGAACAAGGTGCCAATGCCTATATTGATACTGATAAATTGCTTGACTTCGATTACTTTTTTACACGTAAACTTATGTTTATGCGTTATTCGCAGGGTTATGTTGTATTGCCAGGTGGATTCGGAACTCTGGATGAATTGTTTGAGGCGATCACATTAATTCAAACAAACAAACTTGTTCGGTTTCCGGTTGTTTTAATCGACAAAAGTTATTGGAGTGGGCTTATTGATTGGCTAACGGAAAGAATGATTAGCGATAAAATGATCAATCCTGATGAACTTGAAATCTTTACAGTAGTTGATTCTGTTGAGGAAGCCGTTGAAGTAATTGATGAATTTTATAAGACTTACGACCTTAAACCTAACTTTTAAATTTGCCGAGATTCTTTTATTGCTACTGAAAAAGAACTAAAGGCCAACTAAAATCAAATCTTTTCTTTTCAATTGTTTAGTACTTTTGCTTGATGCAAAATTTTGCTAACAAGCTTAATAACGAGATTTTTAATACTGTTGCGAATATTTCCAGGGAAATAAACCAAAAAGCATTCGTTATTGGTGGTTATGTAAGAGATTTATTACTGGAAAGACCATCAAAAGATGTGGATTTTGTGGTTGTTGGCAGTGGCATTGCATTTGCTAAAAAAGTGGCTGCAAAGTTTGGCCCAAACACACATGCTAAATATTTTAAGAATTTTGGTACTGCCATGGTTCGGTACAATGATTGGGACCTTGAATTTGTCGGAGCAAGAAAAGAGAGTTATAGAAAAAGTTCACGTAAACCTATTGTTGAAGATGGTTCACTTTCAGATGATCAGCGCCGCAGAGATTTTACAATTAATGCTTTATCAATAAGCTTGCAGGCAAAAGATTTTGGAGATGTTTATGATCCATTTAATGGCATTGATGACATTAATAATAAATTGATTCGTACTCCTCTCGACCCTGATATAACCTTTTCTGATGACCCATTAAGGATGATGCGAGCAATTCGGTTTGCCACACAACTTAAGTTTTCAATCGAGCTAAACACTTACAAAGCAATCGATCGAAATAAGAACAGGATTCAAATTGTTTCTCGCGAAAGAGTTCTTGATGAACTTAATAAAATCATCTTGTCAGAAAAGCCATCTACTGGGTTTAAAATATTAGAGACCACAGGCTTGCTAAAAATTATTTTTCCAAAGTTTGTTGAACTAAAAGGAGTAGAAGCCATTGGCAAACAAGCGCACAAAGATAATTTTTATCATACATTAGAAGTGCTCGATAACCTGGCTAAAAATACTGACAACCTTTATTTAAGGTGGGCAGCCTTGTTACATGATATCGCCAAGCCGGTTACCAAAAGATATGAAAAGGGTATTGGCTGGACTTTTCATGCCCACGAATTTATTGGAGCCAAAATGGTTCCCGGTATTTTTAAATCTCTCGTTTTACCCATGAACGAGAAAATGAAATATGTTCAAAAACTTGTTCGATTACATTTAAGGCCTATTGTCCTTTCACAGGATATCGTAACTGATTCTGCTATCCGGCGCCTGCTGTTTGAAGCAGGAGATGATATTGATGATTTGATGCTGTTGTGCGAAGCGGATATTACTTCTAAAAACGATACCAAAGTCAAACAATATCTGAAGAATTTTAAACTGGTAAGGAAGAAACTTAAAGAAGTTGAAGAAAAGGATAACTTGCGAAACTGGCAACCACCTGTTGACGGTGAAGCGATTATGAAAACCTTCAATATAAAACCATCAAGAACTGTTGGTATTATCAAAACTGCAATCAGGGAAGCCATCCTTGATGGCATCATTAAAAATGATCCGGACGAAGCTTTTCAGTTTATGTTGGCTGAAGGGAAAAAACACGGCCTGCGACCAATTAATTGATTGATTATTCTATTTTGAAAAAGCTTATCAAAACATTGATTGTTATTCTCGGCCCCACTGCATCAGGCAAAACCAATTTGGCTATCGATATTGCAAAGCATTTTAATACCGAAATTATTTCTGCTGATTCCAGGCAGTTCTATAAAGAAATACCCATTGGAACTGCAACACCAACCCGGGATCAACTTAAAATCGTCAATCATCACTTTATAGGCCAATTGAGTATACAGCAGAATTATAATGTTTCAAGGTTCGAGCAAGAAGTGTTGGTATTGTTAAAAGAAAAGTTCAAGACGTTGGATACAATGATCATGGCTGGTGGATCAGGATTGTATATCGATGCTGTTTGCAAAGGCATTGATGAGTTACCAGATCCTGACATCAATTTAAGAAATGAACTTGAAGATTTGTATAAAAATAAAGGACTTTCCGCTCTTTGTAGCAAACTTGAGCAACTCGATCCAGCTTATTTTCAAAAAGTTGACAAAAACAATTCGAAACGATTGATCAGGGCAATTGAAGTATGCATCCAGACTGGAAAAACATATTCAGAACTTAGGAAAAATAAATCTGTTGAAAGAGACTTTAACATTCTTAAAATAGGGCTGGATATTCCACGAGCACTATTAAATGAAAGAATTAACTTTCGGACTGATGAAATGATCAATAATGGATGGATAGAAGAAGCCAGCGCTGTATTTTCTTTCAGAGAAAGTAATGCCTTAAATACTGTTGGCTATAAAGAGTTATTCAAATATTTTGATGGTAATTGGGACCTGGAGACCGCTATTGAAAAGATCAAAACAAACACCCGCCGATATGCCAAGCGGCAGATGACATGGTTTAAGAAAGATAAAACGATCAATTGGTTTCCATCAGACGGATTAGCTGATATTGCTGGCTTTATTGAATCAAAGATTGAAGAATAGTCAATAACTAACGGCTATGATAAGCAATCAGGCCCTCCATGGGTTCCTTAATAATTTTTCCCATTTTGATGCCATGGTCGTTAAGTACTTCTTTCAAAATATCCTTGAAATTAGCGGCTACTGATCCCGTGAAACTGGCAGGTAATGATTTAACCCCGGGATAATTAATTAATTGTACATCTACAAAATCATTAAACGATCGTGAAACAACATCACGACAGTAAGGTTTATCAATAAATTCACGAAGAAATCTTGTTTGTTGAGACAAGAATTGATTTGGATTTGGCTCTTTATAAATTCGATCTAAAACAGAAGAGAAGTTAAGACTAAGTGAATCATAAAATAATTCTGAAACTTCCAAAGGTGCAATACCCAGCAGAATTTCCCGAACAAGCAGTTTTCCCGTATATGTTCCACCTCCTTCATCGCCTAACAAATAACCCACTGATGGCACATTGTGTATTATTGTCTGCCCATCCCATAAACATGAATTTGATCCTGTGCCCAATATGCAGGCAATACCTTTTTCATTACCGAGCAATGCAATAGCTGCTCCGTATAAATCATGATGAGCAAAAATGGAGGCATTGACAAATATTTTTGATAAGATTGATTGTATGATGTTTGCATTGGCTTTTGATGAACAACCGGCAGCATAAAAGTAAATCGCAGAAATATCCTTAAAAGATATCTTGCCAATAAATTCATCCATCAAGCTTTGTGTAAAATCATCTGCTTTGTAATAATACGGATTGAAGCCCTTGCTGTAAACCTCAAGTTGTACTTTCCCCTTATCAAGTAATACCCAATGGGTTTTTGTTGCGCCACTGTCAGCTACCAGGATCATATTAAATCAATTAATTTAGGGATGAAAATAACAAAACCAATAACAGCAGCAACAATTGCCATAATTAAAACTGCGCCTGCAGAGATATCTTTAATTAAACCCGCTTTCTTATGATGCTCAGGATGAACAATATCAACAAAGTTTTCAATAGCCGAATTCATTAGTTCAGCTGTCATAACTCCACCGATGGTGAGTAGTATAATAAGCCATTCATTGGCTGAAATATTCATGTACAAGCCCAGCAAAATAACCAACAAAACTGCAAAAAGATGGATTCTAAAATTAGCTTCATGCCTGATAATATGCCAGATACCATTAAAAGCATAAGTAAAGCTTTTGATCCGTTTTCTGAGATAATTTTCCTTTTTGGTCATTGATTTTGATTGGCCAATTTCAACAAATTTATCAAATAATTGAATACCATGAATTTGGGTGCTTAATGGCCGATTGATCTTTCAAATAGGAAACTTATTAATATCTTGCACCTTAATTTTTTACCATGCAACAAACGCTGAAAGGTATCCTTGCTGTTTAATGAACAGAATACGCAAGAAACGTGAATCACACTCGGCAACATAAAAACAAGGTTACACTTGCTCGGTTAAAAGACCTTGACGAAATCACGAAAATTTTAAACCAGGCCATTAAATGGGGCAATGCAAATGCTTATACTAACACATTTAAAAGTGCTGAGCGTTTACAATGGTTTAATGACCATGTGCATGGAAAGTTTACTATTTATGTTTTCAAAGAAGACGCACAAGTGCTTGGCTATTTAAGCATTAGCCCATACAGAGCAGGGTAGGGGAGCTTTTAAGCATACCGCGGAAGTGAGCTATTATGTTGATTTTAACCACCACAAAAAAGGAATAGCATCACAATTGATGCAGAAAGCCTTTGAGCATTGCTCAACATGGAAGATTAAAACCTTGCTCGCTTTTTTATACAACCACAATGAACCCAGTATTACATTTTTGAAGAAATTTGGTTTTGAGGAATGGGGACTCTTTCCACGAACTGCGGTATCAAATGGAAAAGAGTTTGATCATGTGGTTTATGGTAAACGTGTTGGTTGATTAAAACAGAATCACCAATCCTAAAGTAGTATTGATATAGCTGATATTTCGATAGTCGTTACGAACACCATTTCCGGTACTGAAACTGAATACCATTTTACTATAATCGTATTCACCTTCAATTTTAAGACCAATACATGATGAGAAATTATACTGTATTCCCAATCCTGCAGCAAATGCGATATTGTAATCCCTGGCAGAAGTAATCTCATACCATTTTGGTTCGACCAGAAAATATTGCGGTTTATACAACTGGTATGGTGATTTCATCCACATTACTCCTGCTAAAAATTTTGCATTGAGTTGTAAATTCTTCCATATAGTGTAATTTCCATAAGCACCAAGCATTCCGGTAATTGAAAGGTACGGATCCGACCGGATATATAAATCCTCTAAAAAGGGATCAGCTTGTACCTTTTCCCAGCCCAATGTGGTAACATTAACAGTATGAAGGTTATATCCGAATTGTCCGCCGATTCCTAAATTTTTTAGTATTGCCCACGCACCTTCAAAACCAATGTTTACGCCGGTTTGTGTAAAACAACTATTGTCAAGGTCAGTACCACCATAATTTCCTATCGGGATGGAAGCACCTCCTTTTAAAGTGATCCACGACTGTTTTCCCTGTGAAAATAATAATTGTCCGGCAACCAGACATAGAATCAATATTAGCGATCGTTTCATACAATATCTATCAAAAGAGGACAAATTTAGACGATTCTTTTAAACAGGAATAAAGTCAATACATTTGCATTTAATAATCAGATTAGAGAATTCATGATCTATACACTAGGAGAATCATTGCTTGACATTATATTTACTGATGAGCAAAATATAATTGCGAACGCCGGGGGAGGAATGCTTAATACATCAATTTCTTTGTCAAGGGCAGGGATAGATGTTTCACTAATTAGTGAATTGGGAACAAGCACGTAACTGAACGAGTAGAGGGCAG
>CAVWXM010000028.1:55000-138990 GCA_963759045.1 uncultured Bacteroidia bacterium | reverse complement strand
GAACAGGGGCCGGTAACCGGGGGAATTGAAACATCTCAGTACCCCGAGGAAAAGAAAGAAAAATCGACTCCCCCAGTAGTGGCGAACGAAACGGGATCAGCCCAAACCAGATGCAGTGTGATAGCCCGGTGGCGTTGCTGCATTGGTGTAGTGGGACTCACCCGACGGTGCACCGGTCCGTCAAGGAGTTACAAAGTCAGGGGCAAGCTGAAGCGGACTGGAATGTCCGGCCATAGAAGGTAACAGCCCTGTAAGCGAAAGCTCTCTGACCTCCTGGTGATGTTCCCAAGTAGCACGGGGCCCGTGAAATCCCGTGTGAATCTGCGGAGACCACTCCGTAAGGCTAAGTACTACCTAGCGACCGATAGTGAACTAGTACCGTGAGGGAAAGGTGAAAAGTACCCCGGCGAGGGGAGTGAAATAGTACCTGAAACCGTAGACTTACAAGCAGTAGGAGGGGTCACTTGTGGCCCTGACTGCCTGCCTTTTGAAGAATGAGCCGGCGAGTTATCGATACGTGGCAAGGTTAAGCCGAGAGGTGTAGCCGCAGCGAAAGCGAGTCTGAATAGGGCGTTCAGTCGCGTGTCATAGACCCGAATCCGAGTGATCTATCCATAAGGCCTACAAACCCTATTTGGAAGTGTTGGGTGTGACATACCCGCAATATTTAGTACTTATGGTGTTGTGGGAAAATGATAGTCTTACAGTTAACCAAATTACAGAGAAATTACTACTTAACACCAACACGCTCTCTCCTTTGCTAAAACGCATGGAAAAAATGGAACTCTTACGACGTAATCGTTCCAGCAACGATGAAAGGAGTGTTATTATTCAGCTAACAGATAAGGGAAAACAATTGAAAATTCAAGCCATGCCTATTCCAGAAAAACTTATCAATACATTGCTAAAAGAAAATGTTAGCATGGATGATGTTATTCAAGTAAAAGATATGCTGTGTGACTGGATTAGAATCTTATCAGACAACGATAAAAATACAGATTAAGAATTGATTAAAAATAAAAACAATAAAATGGAATTATTAGAAAAATTAAAATGGCGTTATGCTACCAAGGCAATGAACGGCAAAAAAGTGGAACAAAATAAAATAAATACAATTATTGAAGCAGCTTCACTGGCTCCAACATCAAGTGGGCTGCAACCATTTGAAATAATAGTAATAACCAATCAAGAATTAAAGAAAAAAATAAGAGCTATTGGTTGGGATCAAACTGTAATTACAGATTGTTCTCATTTATTGGTATTTGCAGCCTGGGATACTTACACAGCTGAGCGAATAAATAAAGTGTTTGATCATACCAATACTGTACGTGGTTTTAAAAATGAGGGGTGGGAAAATTACCGCCAAATGTTATTGAACTCTTATCCGCAAAGAGATGACGAATTGAATTTTAATCATGCTGCAAGACAAGCTTATATAGCATTTTCACAAGCCGTTTCAGCTGCAGCATTCGAAGGTGTGGATAGTACACCCATGGAAGGGTTTGATGCAGATGCTTTGGATGAGATTTTAAATCTTAGAGAAAAAGGTTTAAGAAGTTGTGTAATGCTTCCATTGGGATACAGAGATACCGGCAATGATTGGTTGGCCAGCCTGAAAAAGGTTAGAAAAGACAGAGAAGAATTAGTGACAGAAATTAACTAACAACTAAATAACTAAACTCAACATTGATTTGGGTAATTGCAGAAAATAATTTTAATATAAAAACATATAAAATGACAAAAATCACATTAAAAGGCAATGCTATAAATACGAGTGGAGAATTGCCAAAAATTGGAAGCAAAGCGAACGACTTTAAACTGATTGCCACAGATTTATCTACTAAAACACTAAACGACTTTAAAGGAAAGAATTTAGTATTAAATATTTTCCCTAGTATTGACACTGGAACATGTGCTGCATCAGTTCGAAACTTTAATAAATCAGCCGCTAACCTTATTGATACCAGTGTTTTGTGCATTTCCAGAGATTTGCCATTTGCTCAAACCAGATTTTGTGGAGCAGAAGGAATTGAAAATGTATTTATGCTGTCAGATTTTAATACAGGTCAATTTGGTAAAGATTACGGTTTAAACATTGTAGATGGACCCTTAGCAGGGCTGCATTCAAGATGCATTGTTGTAATTAATAAGGAAGGCAGGGTAATTTATACAGAACAAATACCTGAAATTACCCAAGAACCGAACTACGATTTGGCCCTGGAAAGTTTATAATACTCCATGATGGAAAAGAACTGTGTTTGCAAAACAAGTAACTATGGTTCTATTAAAAACTACTTATAAAAAAGCTAAACTGCATTAAAACGCAGTTCAGCCAAACCGATGGAGCACATTCAGCGTCCCGCCTGCCAGACGGGCAGGAAGCTGAACTCTTTATTTCCATCCGCCAAGGGGCGGAATCCCTATAAAAAGTAAATCTGCTCCGTCTGTGGAGAACACTCAAAAACTAAAAATTTGAATTTAATAATGATTAAACAATCAATAACTTATATTGCCATTTTTACAGGATTAATTCTCTTTTCATACCTGATTTTTAATGGGACTAAAGCCGTTGATGATGATTCTGAAAGTAATGATTCTGAATTTAAAACTTTGGTATGGTCAGATGAATTTAATGGCAATGGAGCAATTAATCCAGAGAACTGGCACCATCAAACACAGCTTCCTCCAGGTGGAAACTGGTATGGTGGATTGATTCAACATTACACTAACCGAGAAGACAATTCTTATTTAAAAAACGGCTTTTTAAACATTGTTGCAAAAAAAGAAATATTTGATGACCAGGGTGAAATAAAGCACTACACTTCTGCCAGATTAAACTCCAAATTTGCTTTCACCTATGGACGGGTAGAGGTTAGGGCAAAACTACCAGCAGGAGTGGGTACCTGGCCAGCTATTTGGATGTTGAGTAAGAAAATAAATGAGGATGGTGCTTATTGGGATAATCAAGGATATGGAACTACTAATTGGCCTAAATGTGGTGAGATTGATATTATGGAGTATTGGGGGAAAACCCCCGATTATGTGCAAAGTGCAGTGCATACTGCCTCAAGTTATGGATACAAGGTCATAAATCTTGGTGGTCAAAATGTAACGAACGCATCAAATCAATTTCACCTATATACCCTTAAATGGTCCGCAGAGAAAATAGCGTTTAGTGTTGATGGTGCCGAACATTATACATATAAGCCATCTCTGAAAAACGCTGACAACTGGCCATTTGATTCAGACCAATATATTTTATTGAATATAGCAATAGAACCTGATATTGATTCTGCTTTCGTTGAAAGTTCGATGGAAATAGACTATATAAGAATTTATCAGTAAGCTTTTAAGGAAAGTTTGAGGAAACGATGAGTCACACTCGTACGATTTTAGAAAAACAACGAAATGCCAACATTGGCTGCACGTAATGCGAACGAAAATGTTTTGGTGAAAGAAAAAACATTAAATATGCTAAACGTAACCGGAAAGGTAAGTGTCTTAAAATCCCGCACTACACATAGCCGCGACCGTTGTATGCAAGGCTACAAGATGTCTAACCAGGAATAAAAAATTATAAATTTTCAATGCATTTTCAGAATTAAAATAAATAGAACATTTACTAAATGTCAAAAATTATTAAAGATCAAAAAGAAACTTCCGACGATAAGCTCACACGCTCATTTCTCAATAAATTTGAAATTACGGCACTAAATCCTATGCAGGAAGAGGCATGTAAAACTATTCAATTGAAGTCGGATGTGGTATTACTTTCACCTACAGGAACTGGTAAAACCCTGGCCTTTCTATTACCTTTAATAGAGAAACTTGATATGAACTGCGCAGAGATTCAAATTCTTATACTTGTTCCCTCGCGTGAATTGGCCCAACAAATTGAACAGGTAACCCGAAAAATGGGATCGGGTTTTAAGGTGAATGCTGTATATGGTGGACGTGCTGGTTCGCTTGATAAGATCGATTTAAAACATCGACCGGCAATGCTTATTGGCACACCCGGGCGAATAGCCGATAGAATAAGAAGGGATAAATTTCCTTTGGAACATATTCATACCCTTGTACTCGATGAATTTGATAAATCGCTGGAAATAGGCTTTGAAAAGGAAATGGCCGAGATTATTGAAGCGCTCCCTAATGTTCAGCAAAGGATTCTGACTTCAGCTACCAGCGATGCCAAAATACCGGAATTTGTAGGATTGCAAAAACCCGTTTTTATCAATTACCTTCAGGAAGGTATTTCTCAACTAACTATAAAAACAATTCTTTCGCCCGAAAAGGATAAGTTAAAAACTTTGGAAAAAGCACTTGCTTTTATTGGTCACCAACCTGGAATTATTTTTTGTAATTTCAAGGATGCACTGGAACGGGTAAGTGATTTTTTAACTGATAATCATATTCATCATGAGTGCTTTCATGGAGGTATGGAACAAATTGATCGGGAGCGAGCGCTAATTAAATTTAGAAATGGTACAAATCAACTTCTTCTGGCAACCGATTTGGCTGCTCGTGGACTTGATATTCCCGAAATAAAATTTATTCTTCATTATCACCTTCCGCTACGCAAAAAAGAATTCACCCACAGGAACGGACGAACTGCCCGCATGAACCGCGATGGCATTGCCTATATTCTGCATTGGAAAGAAGAGGAACTGCCAGATTTTATTCAGGAAATTGCTCCAGAGAACCTGAATATTGAAGACCAACAAAAAGCTACGCTTCCTTCACCAGTAAAATGGAAAACCTTGTATATTACAGGAGGGAGACGAGATAAAATATCAAAAGGAGATGTCGCCGGATTATTTCTTAAGCAGGGTCAGATTCAAAAAGATCAACTAGGTGTTATTGAACTCAAACAGAATTGTGCGTATGCTGGTGTACATGCTGAAATAGCTGAAATGCTTATAGAAAAAACCAATAATAGCAAACTTAAAAAAAAGAAGGTGAGAATTAGTCTCATTTGATAACTTATTAAATAAGAAAGCTATAAGAGTTGATTGGAATATTGGCAAAAAGATCAATTACCCTTACTTTTGAAATAGTTCTAAATTAAATTCATGTCGACAGAAAAAAATCAACAAATAAAAACAAGCCTGCATCCTCGAAATAAAAACCGAGAAAGATATGATATAAGTGCATTAACAAGCGTTAATCCTGAATTAGAAAATTATATAAAGCCTAATAAATATGGGGAGGATTCAGTCGATTTCTCAAACCCACTTGCTGTTAAAATTTTAAACAAAGCATTACTAAATCATTATTACGGAATAAAGAACTGGGAATTCCCGGATGAAAATTTATGCCCTCCAATACCTGGCAGAGCAGATTACATCCATCATATGGCCGATTTGTTATGTGAAAATAATTTTGGTACAATTCCAATTGGTGATAAAATCACATGTTTTGATATTGGTATAGGGGCTAGTTGCATTTACCCTATTATTGGAGTTACAGAATACAATTGGAAATTTATTGGATCTGATATTGATCCAAAATCGATTGAGTCGGCTAAGAATATTGTCAATTGCAATTCATCACTTAAAGATAAGGTTGAATGTAGATTGCAAAAAAATCAGAAAGATATTTTTTACGGAATAATAGGCAGAGAAGATAAAATT
This sequence comes from uncultured Bacteroidia bacterium, assembly GCA_963759045.1. Taxonomy (GTDB): domain Bacteria; phylum Bacteroidota; class Bacteroidia; order Bacteroidales; family F082; genus JAADID01. The sequence goes on along the minus strand of CAVWXM010000028.1, from coordinate 133,357 downwards.
GATTTATCTATATGTAATCCTCCTTTTCATTCTTCTGTTGAAGATGCTCAAAAAGGAACTCGAAGAAAAGTTAAGAATCTATCGGGAAAAGATGCAATAAATCCAACACTTAATTTTGCAGGAATTAGTAATGAACTTATATATGATGGAGGAGAATCTAAGTTTATTCATAATATGATTAGAGAAAGTAAAAAATTCTCTAAAAACTGTTATTGGTTTTCAACTTTAGTGTCAAAACAATCTAATTTAAAAGGAATATATAAATCATTAGAAAAATCTGAAGCTAAACAAATCAAAACCATTCCCATGGGAACCGGAAATAAATCTACTCGAATTGTGGCATGGACATTCCTTTCTAAAGAAGAGCAAAAAGAGTGGGCAAAAACAAGATGGGGAGACACTGAATCTATCTAAAGTTACTGGTTTTAGGTTATCAATTAATGTAGAGGCAACAGCACAAATTGTACAAACAACCCAAAGTTGCAGAAAGCTTGTCTGTTTGCCACCGCTTTTCTGCCGACTTAAAAAACTTTTTTTGTACACGTCAGTGCTTTGATTGAGGGGATTCAGAATTGTAATAAATTGATATTTAAATGATAATGAACAAAGCCAAGCATACAGAATATAGAGTTGAATTAAACCACTTTCTAATTTTACTGGTACTGACTACGTTGTAATTGAAACATGTACTGAAGGACAAGGAGTCTGATTCTATAAAAGGCTCGGGTAAACTTTAAAACGGCTTCATTAAGTATTGGCTATTAAACCCGAGTACGCTAAAGTCCAATGTTGTAAAACCAAAACCCCGCACATTGGCAAACAACCCAAGGTCTTGTACATAACCCACTTCTTCGATCTGGACACCGGGGAGCTCATCCACTATATTGCTCCAATTAACTCCGTTATCATCTGAATAGTAAACTCCTCCGGTAGATACGTATCCCGATGATCCATAAACCTCATTACCATTAACCGCAACGTTATTAAAAGTTTGATCGATAGCCAGTGACCAGTTTTCACCATTGTCAGAAGATTTAAACAGTCCATCAGAATAGGTTATCGCAAAAAGAACACCATTACCTACCGTAAATTCAGTAATATCGGTATCAGTAATTCCATCATTAATAATTTCCCAGGTTCCGGAAATGTCATTCGAACGGTAAAGGTTGTATCCATCTGCAGTAAAAAAGTAGCCTTCCTGATTTTTGCGGATAAATGCCATCGTAACATCTTCGAGGCCGGAATTTACATAAGTCCAGGTCTGGCCCTGGTTATCCGAATAACAAATACCATATTCATCAGTAGCCATTATTACTCTTCCGTCAGGTTCAATCAATAAATCGGTGGCAAGAACCTCGCCATCTGGAAATCCCTGTGAAATGTTATTCCAGTAAATTCCATCTTTGGAAAAATAAAGCATGTCACCTCCGGCATACAAATCGCCATTCGGTGCTTTCGCCAGGGCAAGTATCTCTGTATCATCCATTCCCTGGAGGGATTGCTGCCATGATTGCCCACCGCCTCCGGCTGGCAGTTAGGTAACGATTACAGTGCGATGAGGTCAGCGCATGCATAGAAGGCCGGATATCCCTTAATTATTAACCAATAAAACTTTTCTAAATCCCGCTGGCAAGCACGTCCATTACATGGGCAACTTTCAATGGATGCTTGTGCTTTTTAATGTAGCCATACTGATGCATCAGGCACGATGAGTCTGTAGAAACGATGTACTCAGCTCCGGTATCAAGGGCATGTTCCACTTTTTGTTCAGCCATCGCAGCTGAAATGGGTTCGAATTTTACTGAGAATGTGCCTCCAAATCCGCAGCATGTTTCTCTTTCTTCCATCTCGATCAGTTCGAGGCCTTTCACGTTTTTCAATAAAGTTCTTGGCTCATCTTTCAGGCCGTATTCACGCAGTGCCGCGCATGAATCGTGGTAAGTGACTTTATGTTCGAATACCGATCCAAAATCGGTTACTTTAACAACATTTACAAGGAAATCGGTTACTTCGTAAATATTGCGTTGCAAAAGTTTGTATTCATTATGGTAAGCTGTATTATGAAACAACTCATCGAAATAATTTTTGATGTAGCCGATACATGAAGCAGATGGGCCAACTATTGGACGGTTGTTATCAAAATCTTTGATCAATTTTATGCCTAGCTTTTTTGCTTCATCCCAATACCCAGCATTAAAAGCAAATTGTCCGCAACAAGTTTGCTCAGTGTTATAATGCACTTTCACACCAGCCTTTTCAAGCACTTTTACCATATTAAACCCGGTTTGGGGGTAAATTTGGTCGATAAAGCAAGGGATAAAAATGTCTACTTCCATAATAATTAATTGCGCAAAGGTAAAAAAGTGAATTACAAATCAGACTTAGTTTTTTATAAATCATTCAATTTCTATTTTATCTATTAAGAATATTTTGAATAGCGTTTTCAGGATGTGGGGCAAAAGGGTATAAAGGCAAAAGGGTTAAGGGTATAAGGGTATAAAGGAGAAAAGGTGAAATTAATTCACTTGATTACCAGCACTAACAAAGTATTTACACATCGCTTACCTTATTGATCATTACCCCCTATTTGTCTTCAAAGTTCCAAAACATCACCGATGCCTAAGCGCTTAATATCTTTCCAGAAACCGGGATAGGATTTTGAAACCACTTCAGGGTCTTTAATGATGACCTCATTAAATATTAAAACCAGTGGTGCCAGGCACATGGCCAACCGATGATCATCATAGGTATTGAATATTAGGGGTTTAATGTTTTTAACAGATTTTGAGGGGCTCAAGGTTATCTTGTCTTTTGATACCCGGAATTTTGTTCCAATCTTTTGTAATTCAGCTGACAAGCTTTTTATACGATCCGATTCCTTAAACCTCAAATGCTCCGTTCCATAGAAAACAGCCTTTATTTGTTTTGCTGCACATGTAGCCATTACAGATGGAACGAGGTCGGGATAATCTGTGAAGTCAAACTCAAATAACTCGTCAGTCACACGGTAGGATGTTAAGCGAATTCCTGTTTTTTCAAATGCCGTGTTCACACCTAACTTTTGGAACAACTCAACACAAATACTGTCCCCCTGGATACTCTTTTTGGTAAAACCCGTTAAAAAAATCTCAGCATTTTCTGAAAGTGCAGCAACTTCATACCAATATGATGCGGAACTCCAATCGGGTTCAATGTCCATATCTTTAAAAACATAACCTCCCGGTTCAATAATGATTTGTTCATCTTTGATTTTTACTAAAATGCCGCATTGTTTCATCAGGCTTGCAGTCATTTGAATATAAGCAAACGAAACCGGCCTTTTCACCAATCTAATGTTCAATCCATTTTCTAGATAAGGTGCCATGAGCATTAAAGCCGTTACGAACTGGCTGCTTTTGGAAGCATCAACATCAACGCTCCCTCCTTTCAGATCAGCACCATTGATTTGTAATGGAGGAAAGTTACTCTCTCCAGTAAATCTAATCTTTGCTCCAATATGCTGAAGCGCATCAACCAGGCCATCAACCGGACGTTGTTTCATTCTTTGGTTACCTGTTAGCAACCATTTACCTGATTGTAACGAGAGGAATGCCGCAAGAAACCGGTAAACTGTTCCTGCATTGCCAGCATCAACAATGAGTGGAATTCGTGATGAAGAACAAACTTCTATTTCTTGAAGACATTTTTGTATTCTTAATGTATCATCTGAATCGGAAAGATTATTAAAACTTGCAGTTGCATTTGCAAGTTGAGCCATCACCAGTAGCCGGTTGCTAATACTCTTTGAACCTGATAAACCAATCTCACCTTTGATCTTACTGCTTTTGTATCTTAATTGCATTTTGTCCATTATCGTCGACTACTTATTCATATAAAACTTTAGGCTATCGACAACAAGATCAGGGCCAACTTCTATATGATGAACGGCTTTTCCAATTTTACGCAAAAGGCTAAACTTGAGCTTACCATCCCGCACCTTTTTATCCTGACGCATCAGGTCTATGAACGTGGGAATTAATTCCTCAATAATATCAAGCCGATCGAAGTTAAGATCAAACATATTGACGATTTCATCCAGCTTTTCATCTTCAAATTCATAGACTTTTTGAGACAGCCAAGCCTCACAGATCATACCGGCTGCAATGGCCTGTCCATGTGTAATAGCATCTTTATTCTTTAAGAAATAGCTTTCGAAGGCATGCCCAATGGTATGTCCAAAATTCAGGTTTTTACGGATACCTTTTTCAAGGAAATCAGACTTAACTATATCAATCTTATCTCGTGCTGCTTTTGTAATAATCTCGTTCCATTTTACTATATCATGGATGCGTCTACCTCTCAACATTTTCCATAGTTCATAATCGATGATCAATCCATATTTGAGCACTTCTGCAAAGCCTGATTGCCATTGCTTTTCATCCAAGGTTTTCAGAAAAATGGGATCAACCACAACAGATAATGGATCGATAAATATACCTACCTGGTTTTTAAAACCAGCGAAATCAACCCCTGTTTTGCCCCCGATAGCTGCATCAACCATACCCAGTAATGTTGTGGGATAATTAATAAATCGCATGCCTCTTTTAAAGGTAGCGGCAACAAAACCACCAATGTCAGATACAACGCCTCCTCCAAGGTTGATCAGTATTGCATCTTTATCGACATTCATTTGGGTTAATTCATCCCAGATAAATTTTGCCTGCTCAAGAGATTTCTTTTCTTCACCGCTCTCAATACATATAACGCCATCAATTGAAACATCAGGAAGGTGTTTTCTGAATACGGGTAGGCAATGCTCGTGTACATTTTCATCAACAAGTACTATAATTCGAGGAAAATCTTTTAACACTCGTGAAGAATATGCAAGCGCACCATCACCAATAGCATACGAAACAGGCTTGGTATCCAAAAATAAGGGTGAATCGTTCATGGTGGCAAATTTAAAATTTGCGGAGATATTTGGAGTAAAAAAGATAAATCGAATTTAAAAATATTTGCATGCGTTATTTTTTTTTGTTCCGCCTTTTCTTTCTTTCTTCTTTTTTTGTTGGTTTCTCAGGCTGATCATCAGGCGCAGACACATCAACTTTATCATGTTTTCCTGTTGGAGCCACTGAATTAACCAGTCCGCTTTGTACCGATTTCCATATTAAATTACCAAAACCCTTGTACATTACCCGATCAAACTCAATATGGGCTACACGAAGTTTGCCATTTTTTCCGGGATTACTGCTATGAGCTGCTGTATTGGCTACCCAGCTCAGGAACCTGTTCCTGTCTTTGGTTTCCTTTTTATAAACCTTTGCAACCAGACCCTTCATATTTCATTGTCATCTTTCCTTCTGAAAAGTGGCTGTTTGCGGATCCGTTAAAATAAATACTATTCAATTTTCCCTGCTCAAATTCAACACCAAGTGCCGGTATAATTGCCTTGTTAAAGGTTCTGAAACTGGCCGGGCCTAAAGAACCTGCGTAAAACATAGTATCTGACCTGCTGTTTAATGGCATCACAAAATGCACATCCATTTTTGTTTTATCCATTAGCAGGCAATGTATATTGATACGAAATATGGCGCCGTTTTGAATACTATCCTTTACAGAGGTTATGTTATTCAGGTCAGCTTTGATTTTGTTCAATGACACAGTCATTTTTTCTTTGGTACCCTCATTCTTTTCCTGGTAAAGCAGATCACTGTTTTCAATTTTTACTTTGCCAATGTTTAATGGTAAATCCATTGTTGTTAGCAACTGGTTTAGGAGTTTTGGCCTCAAATCTTCGTTAAACGGATATCTTTTGTCTTTTAAGATTTTAATATTCAGTCCATTTATAAAAATACTATCAATGTACACTTCTCCATGATTTATTATTCGGTTGGCATTTACCTGATAAACATCAATGGTTTTAACTTCCACATTAAACATTTCCTTGGTAAACTTCTGATCCTTAGCCATCTTATCTAAATCAGTATACTGTGGCCAGTATTTCAGGTTTTTAATGCTTATGCTCGAATCAGCTTTATTGTATTTTAACTGTTTGACATGTAAATTATACCATCCTCCTGGCAATTTGAATTTATCTATCGAAAGTTCCATTCTAAAACGATCAAATCCCAGTTCAAAAACATCGTTCTTTTCTGGTTTTTCAATCAAATCAACCCCGGTAAGTTCAATATCAATCTTTCCGCTTTGCATCACGAATTTTTCTTCAACAAGATCATAGACATCAACCTTACATTGATCAAAAACAATCCTGTTCAAATCAATCCCATTTAAATCTTTGATATAGATTGAATCCGTTCTAAATGCTTTTTTATTTCCTTTTTGTTTGATCTCCAGTTTTGGTTTCTTGCCTTTGTAAATAGTAACGTGTGCTTTGCTAAGCTCAATTTTCCTTAAGTCAATAATACCATCTACCAATGCTTCGTACAGACCAATACCAGCAATTTTAAATACAGGCACTTCAGCACCCTGAACAGTAGATATATGCGCTTCTCCATTTTTTACCATTTGCAGAAAGTTGCTGTCAGGTTGAATTTCCAGATCGAGGACTTTTAAATTACCGGAGATGATATTAAACCTTACATCCCTGATGGAAACTTTAAAATTAGTTTCAGTCTTGTTCATAGCTTCCCTTAACTTTCCTTCAATAATATTTCCAAGGAAAATATTGACGATGATTACAGCAATTATTAATACAAGAACAATAATTGAACTTAAAATAAGGGCGACTTTTTTAGTTTTAGATAGGGACACAGTGTTTTAATTTATCGTAAAACTAGTTATTTTTCAGGCCATCTTCAACTAAACAAAAAAAGAAACGAAAGGAATTAAACTTTAGCTTGTCTCCATTCATTGGTTTTCAAATAGATAAATGAGAAGAGTGCGAGCAGTGATCCATAAACTAACTCAGCTGTCCAAACCCGGGTTATATCTGCATCAAATAAATAAACCTGTAGATAGGTGTATGTTAAATAAATACTCAGAACAATAATTTCGATAGTCAGGCTAATATTTGTTTTCCCGGTACCTGAAACACCATTAAAATAAATAAAACCAATTGACAGGAACAATGCTCCAAGACTAACGATATATAATACAGGGATGCCCATTTCAACAAGTATGGTATCGTTGGTATAAATTTCCATAACAAGCCTGGGGAAAACCAAACCAAAACTTACAATGGCAGAAACGCCTGCAAAAGTAAGCACTGCAATTTTTCGGATAAGGGCCATTACTTCATCTTGCTTATTTAAACCCATCAGGTAGCTAACCAGCGTGTTCGTTGCCGTTGCAAAACCCCAGATTGGCATCATCAATAAAACGAACACGCTCCTGATAATATTAGAAACGGCCAGAGAAGTTTCTCCAAGTTTTTCGATAAACAGAAAAAACACAAACCAAACTGATAATGAAATGAAAGATTGCATCATCATAGGTACCGAGATGCGTAATATGGCAATCATTTGTTTGAATGAGATATGAACAAAACGGAATAATGCATATTCCTTAAACTTGATTGTTAATGTTGTATAAACAAAAAAGAAAATAAGTGCAACGGCTTCTGCAATTACCGAGGCAAGAGCAGCTCCTTCAATACCCATGACAGGTGCACCCCATTTTCCAAATATTAAAACATAATCCAGGATAATATTCACACCGGCCATCACAAAAGTGGTGTAGGTGATCACTTTGGTTTTAGCCAATCCAACATAAAAGGCCCTGAATACCATGTTCAAAAAAGCAAAGAATACACCAAATGAACGTATATTCATATAGTCAACTGTAGCTCTAAATACTGCCTCTGATTGTACTGTTTCCTTCAACAAAGCATCCATTCCGTATTGAAGTACACCGAATGTTATACCGGCCAGAAAAATGAGGAAAATGAAAGAGTGATCAATAATAGGCCCAACTTTTTTCAGCTGGTTCTCTCCATATCGCCGGGCAATAATAATTTGAGCGCCGGTTCCAAAACCCATTCCAAGCATCATGATAGCGAGATAAAAAATACCACCCAGAGCACCAGCCCCTAAAGCCACTTCACCTACTCTGCCCAGGAAAGCGGTATCAGTAAAATTGATGAGGTTTTGAGCAATGCTTCCTAATATGATTGGATAAGCAACTCGCCAGATTCGGTTGTATGTAATGCTGCTTTTGGTCATAAAAATGCAAAGATAATTTTTGCTTATAGTATTCTGCTTTTCACTTTATAAATCTTTAAATTATTTGTTATCAAACTGTTAATTATTTGTATACACGTTTTGCAATAACTAAATTTGGTTCAGCTAAAAACTTAACTCTCTGATTATGAAAAATTTATTACTACTATCTTTACTGGCACTTTTCACAACCAGCCTTTTTTCACAAAATAAAAAAGGTTGGGAAATTGGCCTTGATGCAGGCTTCAATATATCCAAATTAACCGGCCAATACAGTAAAAATGATGACTCAAAACACAAATTTATTGGAACACCGGCTGTTGGAATAAAAACAGCATATAATTTTACTCCAATGATAGCAGTTATTGGTGGTTTATACCTTATGAAGTCAGGTGTGCTAACAGTTTATAAAAATCAATATGAAGAAATTGTTTATGAAATTAAACAACGTGAAAGAATAACAACCCTACGACTACCGATAGCAGCGAGATTTACCTGGGGAACTACATGGCAGTTTTATGGGGTTGTTGGTATTTTTGTGAGTTACAGGCTTTGTGGTAAGTATGTTGTGAAAGTACCTGAAGATAATTATGAACAATCGGGCAAGATTAAATTCAAAGATGAACCTGACAACTACGAAGGTGACGATTGGTATTTTGACAAGGAGGACTATAAAAGGTTTAACATAGGTGCGGAAGTAGGTGGTGGAGTTCGCAGGGAAGTAGGTCCTGGTTTGGTCGGTTTTGAAGCAACATTTGGTTATGGTTTTTGTGACTTTTATAAATGGGATGACAAAAATGACAGGCCCGATGGCTACAAGGCTTATCGTGATATGAATATAGCATTCATGTTTACTTACGTCGTAATGGTAAGTACACTCTTGAACAGATAACATTTATTGCCAATACAATAAATTGTAGCACGTCCTAAAGGCGTGCTTTTTTTATTTTATCATCTATAGCTATTGACTTTTGGCCTTCAAGTGATTAACTTTGTGTGCTTATGTACTAAAGACTAATTATTAACCCAAAAACACACTATTATGAAAAAGTTTCTTTTTGTTATCACATTTTTATTTTTTGCATCTACCAGTTTCGGACAATGGAGTGTTGGTCCGAGATTAGGTGTGAATTTTGCAACCCTCACAGGCACATGGAGTGAGCACGATGATTCGAAAGGCGGTTGGGTTGTTGGTCCTGTAGCTGGCGCAGTAGGTAGCTATGGCTTTTCTGATATGCTCTCGTTAAATGCTGAATTGCTGTATGTTGTTACTGGCACCAAGACCAAATATACCGAAATTGGAGAAAGAAGCACAAATGAGGATTATACTGTCACTTTTAATGAACATTATAATTATTTGCAAATGCCAATACTTGTTAGAGCTACTTTTGGTTCAAACTTCGCATTCTATGCAAATGCAGGACCATACTTCGCGTACAAAATTGGCGGAAAATACAAAGCAGAATCAAACGGCAATGTAACCAAAGGAAAAATCAGGTTTAAGGAAGATAAAGTGGAAGGAAATGACTGGTATTTTGATCCTGAATACTCGAGACGCTTTGACTTTGGAATATACATTGGTGGCGGAGCAGGAAAGAAAGTTGGTCCAGGTGTACTTGAAGTTGATTTGCGCTTAGGCATTGGATTGCTCGACCACAATAAATTTTCGAGTAAAGAGGCAAAAACCGAGGCAAAGAACAATGGTTATAAGGCTTATAAAACGATGATGATAGGCCTCACAGTTGCTTATATTTACCCATTTGGTACAGATCAACCAGCTCGTTTTATTGACTAAACTTCGGGTTAGTGGTAAATAACCATTATCGTAAAAATAAATCTTTCTTCTGAAATTATTATAATGTTATTATCAATTGTAACTGGTCTTTAATCTATTAACACCCATACCTCAATACCATAGACTCGTGTGTGTTAAATTGTAATGAACAATTTTCAACCTAAAAACGCTTAGATATGAAAAAGCTTACCCTATTTTTAATTGCAATTTTATTTACTTCAGCCTGCCTTGGACAATGGAGTGTTGGACCAAAAGCCGGTATTAATTTTCATACCGTAACCGGAAAGTGGAACAGTGAGGATGATACCAAAAACCGGTTTATTGTTGGACCGGTAGCAGGAGCGGTCGGGAGTTATACGTTTACAGAACTAATAACATTGAGTGGAGAATTGTCATACGTCACCATGGGGCAGAAAAACATTTTTTCACTCGATGAGATAGCTGCAAGGCAATCTCAGAGAATTTATAACATAAGTGAACGTTGGAATTGCATTTCAATTGTAGTCCTCCTTAACCTGTTTTTTATGTCCAATTGGTTTGCCAATGCCGGTATTTTTAATAGGCTAAAACTTACAGGAGTTATGACCGACGATAATGGGAACAAAACCAACTTACGATATGGGGAAGGTGAGCAAAAAGCTTCAAGACCTGTTCAATATGTTGACCCTACATATAATCGAAGATGGGATTTTGGCATGTATATAGGGGGTGGATATCAACGTGGCCTCGGACCTGGAAATATCAGGGCAGATTTACGCTTCGGATATGGTTTCCTTGACCTCAATAAATTTGAAAACAAAGATCAAAAGAAAACTGCAAAAGACAATGGCTATAAAGGTTACCACAGCATGAACATCAGTCTTGCAGTTGCTTATATGATTCAATTGGGAAAGAATAAATAGTTGAGGATTTCTTGTTAATGAGTTTTTCAGTTGAGGTTTTTCAATACTTTTGAATAAAAGCATTGAATGCCGGCATCAATCAAGAAAAACCTCCAGTATTATAAATTCTGCCTTTACGGTTTCCTGAAAAACCTGCGGTTTTTTGATGCGTTCCTCTTACTCTTCTTCATGGAAAAAGGACTGACCTTTAGCCTGATAGGTGTATTATATGCTATTCGTGAAATTTCGCTCGCCATTTTTGAAATACCAAGTGGGGTAATTGCTGATGCCATCGGAAGGAGAAAAACACTTATTGCATCCTTTTTCTTCTATATCATTTCATTCATTATTTTTTATTTAGCAGATCAATTTTTTTTATTTGCAGCAGCAATGTTACTATTTGCCTTTGGCGATGCATTCCGAACCGGTGTGCATAAAGCAATGATCTATCATTACCTGAAAGCTAATCAATGGAGTAACCAAAAAATTGATTATTACGGTCATACCCGCTCATGGTCTCAGGTTGGCACGGCTTTTTCTGCATTGGCAGCTGGTTTGGTCGTATTTGTTTCCGGCGACTATAAAATCATTTTCCTGGCCTCCATCATTCCATATTTGTTAGATATGATTTTAGTATGGTCGTATCCCAAATATCTGGATGGAGAATTGAAAACCGAAATAGGGGGAAGCATTTTGAGTCGATTTAAAAGTGTTAGTTCTGCCTTTTTTAGCGGTTTTAAAAAATTGAGTTTCATTAAAGCGCTGACAAGTACGTCGCTTTATACTGGTTATTTCCGTGCTATTAAAGATTATTTTCAACCCTTGTTGAAATATTTTGCTTTAACAATGCCTTTCCTGGCTTACCTTACCAATGAGAAAAAAATTGCTGCAATTGTTGGCCTAATTTACTTTTTTACCTATCTCCTCACTGCCCTGGCCAGTCGTAAATCGGGCGCGTTTGCAGCCAGATTCAAATCGGTAAGTAAACCCTTGAATGCATCCATTCTTATCGGTTTTCTTATTGGAGTCCTGACAGGAATTGCTTTCAGATATGGATTTTTTATTGCATCTATTATTGGATTCGTAATAATATTAATGGTTGAAAACCTGCGAAAACCAATTGGTATTGCTGCAGTTGCTGATTTATCAAAAGAAAGAGCCATGGCAACTGTGTTATCATCCAGTTCTCAGGCCAAATCAGTAATTGCCGCAATTCTGGCTCCTTTGGTTGGTTTTTTGTCTGATATTTTTGATCCGGGCACTGCTCTGGCAGTCACTTCCATACTATTAATTTTATCATTCCCATTGTATTGGTTAAGAGAGAGAAAAACTAACATATAATTTGTATTTTTACACACCAATTAATTTAGATAATTTTAGAAACATGCGTAAATTTCTATCGTCCGGCCTAGTGGTTTTGGCTTTGTGTTCTTCAGCTGTTCTTTCAGGACAATCAACCAATAACTTGTTTTTTGTTTTTCTGAACAGTAATCCTGATAAACCTGAAATCTCCAAACAAGAAGTAGAAAAAATCCAGTCTGCCCATTTAAACAATATTGAGCAGCTTGCCAGCGAAGGAATCATGAAAGCGGCAGGTCCATTTGACGGCGGCGGTGGAATGTTTATTCTCCAGACTGAGGATATCAATTCAGCAAATGAAGTTTTACAATCTGATCCAGCTATTAAAGCCAACAGGTTCAAGATCGAAGTTTTCCCGGTAATGATTGCCAATAATGATCTTTGTGGCGCAAAGGAACCCTATGAAATGATCACTTATCAGTTCGTTCGTTCCATTTCTAATGTGGAATATTTTGGGGATATCGATAAGATGAGGTTTGATAACAGGGTATTCATGGCGGAGTTAAACAACAACAATGATTATGTGATTGTGCAGGGAACCTTTAATATATATAATGATGGTTTCCTCATTCTTGATGTTGCTGATGCTAAAGAGGCCGAAAAAATCATCAAAAAGCATCCTGCAGTTCAGGAAGGCCAGCTTAATTATGAGATTAAATCTCTTATGATAGCAAAAGGTACTTTTTGCAAAAGATAATATTCAAACACTTCATAAAACTTATTGGTCATGAAAAAAACCTTCCTTTTCCTGGCTTTAATAGCCTTTGTATTGAATTCATTTCCCCAGGCTCTTGATCGCAGCACAAATGATTGGACAATACTTGCCTCATATACAATACCTGGAAAAGCCTCTGGCCTGGCATGGGACGGACAATATTTATACAGTGGTTTATATTCTGCGCCAGGAGATGATAATGTAATTTACAAAATCGACCCATCCAATGGCAGTTACACAGTTCAATGTTATGGGCCACATGAAAAAGCTTATGGACTGACTTATGATAATGCCAGTGGTAATTTATGGACCACTGAACATCCGGGTGCTTACGATCCTGGCATTGCAGTTGAATTTGAAATGGATGGTAATTATGTTTCTGAATTTGATTTACCCGAAACTTATTTTTCAGGCATTGCATACGATAACGGGGATTACTGGACGACTTGCTATTACGATCCTGATGGAGAGGTTTACTTGCTTGATGATGAAGGAACTATTATTGATCAGTTTGCGACACCAGGCAACCAACCCTGGGATATCTGTATACAGGGCAACGACCTTTGGATAGCAGATTATGATGACAATAAATTGTATAAAATCGATGATGATGGTTCATTGTTAGAAAGTCATGATTCAGAGAATGTTAAACCGGCAGGAGTTGTGTTTGATGGCACCTATTTATGGTATGTTGATGGTGGTTTGCAGGTAGAAAGTACATTATACAAAATAGATCTGACTGGAGCAGGAAATCCTGATGTAAACGTTCCTCAAACCTTTCACGATTTTGGGGTTGTAACCATAAATACAACAGCAACCTGGTCATGTTTAATTCAGAATAATGGAGGGGCTGCATTGCAAGTTACTTATGGAAATATTTCCGGCGAGGGTTCACAATATATTGCATGGCCCGAAGGCGCAAGTTTTACTATAGATGCAAACAGCAACAAAACAATTTATATCAATTATACACCTTCTGTTGCCGGTGAATTGGATGCCATTGCCACGTTAGAAACAAATGATCCGGTTACACAAGAAGTAGATTTGCATATGGCAGGCATTGCTGTAAATCCTGGTCCGTACATTTATGTTCCCGTTGATTCATTTGACTACGATGAAGTAAGGGTTGATGCTCATACCAGGTGGGAGATGGAAATTGAAAACAAAGGAGATGAAACACTTACCGTAACTGGAATTACATTTTCAGACGCGATACATTTTTATATTGAACAACGTGATACACTTCCTTTCAGCCTCGAACCTTTGGAAAGCAAGAAAGTCGGTATTTGGTTCAATCCTGTAGATAAGGGAGGATATAGTTCCTCTATCGAAATTACAAGTAATGATGTCACGCAGAACCCATTTACAGTAGATATTAGCGGTGAAGGGCTAACCAAAGAATGGCTCATGGGCGAGGTATTCTGGGATTTCACTATCCAGGCATTTTCCGATAGCAGCCCCAAAGCAATACTTCCGATAAAGGACGTAACAGGAGATGATATAAATGATGTAATCATCTGTTCAGAAGATAATTTTATCCGTTGTTTAAATGGCAATGCTCATGAACATGCAGATGTTATCTGGGCTACAGAAATATACTCCGGCAATGTTTATCATCAAAACAGCATCAGTTCAATACCCGATACCGATGGTGATGGTTTTGATGACATTATCGTTGGAACAACGGGAGGTGACCGGTCAATCATTGCCATTTCAGGTTATTCAGGAGAAATTATCTGGAAACACCAGACCAATGAATACGGTGATGGTGGTTGGGTTTACCAGGTTTTTAGCGAATATGATTTTAACGAAGATGATTTCCCTGATGTGCTTGCAGCAACAGGAGATGATAGTGGTGACAATGGCCCAAAACGGGTTTATTGTTTAAACGGACGAACAGGCGAAACCATCTGGGAGTCGCCACGTGGCGGGCCAGTATTCTCTGTGATCGGCATTGAAGATTTTACCGGTGATGGAAAAGTTGATGTATTAGCCGGTGCCTCAAACGAAAGTGAAAGTGAAGGTTATGTTTATGGGTTGGATGGCACAAATGGTACTGAAAAATGGAAATTCATTACCCAGAGCACTTCGGTTTGGGCCCTGGCACAATTGGACGATGTGAACGAATCAGGCACAAAAGATTTCATACTTGGTGACTTTGGCGGTCAGTATTATATCGTTGATCCGGTGTCTTTATATATAATCCATACCAGTGGAATAGGCAACTATTTGATGTTGAGATTTGTTGTTTTAAATGATGTAACACAGGATGGATTTAAAGATGTACTGGTTGCCCATAGCGGTAAAAGTGCCATAATTCTTGATGGAGCTGGTGGTGGTGAGTTTGTGAATACACCCCTCGATGACAAATCATGGTGTGTTGCCCGAATTGGCGACTTAAGCGGCGATGGCAAAAATGACATTGTTGTCGGCACTCTCTTTTCAAATAATAATGCGTATATGATTAACAGCAGTCACGGCAACATCATGTTTGAAGATGATTATAATGAACCCGTTGATGCCATAAACAGCATAGCTGATATCAATGGGGATGGCTCAATGGAAATGATTGTCGGGGGCAGGTTCGGAAAAGTAAGATGTTATTCAGGAGGATTGGATGCTGTAGTTGGTATTGATCAGGTTGACATGAAAAAGAACAATGGTTTCGCTCATGGTAATTATCCAAATCCATTCGTTAACAAAACACATATTTATTTTGAGTTGGATAAAGCCGATCAAGTTAGACTTCAAATTACTGATCTGCAAGGCAGAATGCTGGAAACTTTGGTTGATGAATACCTTCCTAGAGGCCAGCATGATTATATTTGGACAACTGGCGCTGACCTTAATCTCAAAAATGGTGTTTACCTCTACAACATTATCACATCTAAAACTGTTGTTTCTGGTAAACTAATCCTCGTGGACTAATTAATCTATTGAAAAACTAACTATACTATGAAAACCATACTTATATTTGGTGGAACCGGTTTTATTGGACGTCATCTTATTGAAGAATTGTTGCCTGACTATAAGATTATTGTTTTTAGCCGGAATCCTGAAAAACAGCAACATGCCTTAAACGACAAAATAAACCTTGTTTCATTTGATTATTCAAACCCCAGCGATCTCGTTTCTTTTTTCGACGAAGCAGATGCCATCATCAACCTTGCAGGCGAAAACGTGGGTGAGAAATGGACTACAGCTAAAAAGCAAGCCATTAAAAGCAGCAGGTTAAATACAGATCGATTAATTATTGATGTATTTAACCAAAGTAAAATCAAACCGAATGTAATCATTCAGGGCTCTGGTATGGGTGTTTACGGATTTGAACCATCGCAAGATAAAGTAACAGAGAAATCACCTCTGGGCAAAAAAGGGTTCCTCACCCAAGTAGGCATTGAACATGAAAAATCGATGGAAGAGTTAAAAACTAAAACAAGGCTTATTTATTTACGCACAGGCCTGGTTTTGGATAAAAATGAAGGTGCCCTGCCTCCTATGGCAATGCCATTTAAACTATTTGTCGGCGGAAAAACAGGCGATGGAAATCATTGGGTCTCCTGGATACACATCAAAGATGAAGTAAAAGCTATCCGATTTTTACTGGAGAATCAAAAAACCGAAGGTGCATATAACCTGACTGCTCCTAATCCTGTAATGAATAAAGCTTTTGCAAAAGAATTGGGTAAAGCATTGCGGCGTCCGGCATTTTTTAAAACACCGTCTTTCATATTAAAAAGTGCTATGGGCGAAATGGCAGAAGAATTATTGTTAAGCGGCTTAAAAATAGTTCCAGAAAGGCTATTGCAAGCCGGTTTCCGGTTTCAGTTTGAACATTTGAAAGATGCTTTGAAAGATATTTATAGATGATAATATCTTATATTTGATTTTAAATCTTTTTAACCATGAAAATCCTTGGCAACCTAATCTGGCTCTTATTCGGCGGTTTCGCCATTGCCATTGAATACTTTGTGGCTAGTATTGGATTGATGGTGACTATTATTGGTATTCCTTTTGGCCTACAAACACTAAAATTGGGTGTATTTGCGCTTTGGCCATTTGGCAGTCATACAGTTCGAACTGAAATGGCAGGAGGTTGTCTGTCAACTGTGATGAACTTAATCTGGGTAATTTTCTTCGGTATATGGATTGCGCTTACCCATATTTTATTTGGATTATTGCTGATGATCACAATAATTGGCATTCCCTGGGGAAAACAACATTTTAAACTGGCCGGTATTGCTTTGACTCCTTTTGGGAGGACTGTGGAGCCGCTGCTAAATTAAGACGCGCAATTCCGCTCATCCGGATTTGAAATCCGGATGTTGTAGGAACGGGATTTATAATCCTAAACAGTCATAGTAGTTTTTCTTTTTTAGAATCTATCCTAAACCCTTCACCCTCTTTAACAAAAATTAACAGCGCTACTTTTCCTCAATTTCTAAATTTGCCAATCGAATAAAAAACGACGTAAAATGTTAGAAACCAATATTCGCGAGCTCAACGAGAAGATACAGCAAGAGAGCCAGTTCATCGACCTGATTACCATGGAAATGAGCAAAGTAATCATCGGACAGAAACACATGACCGAACGACTTTTGATTGGCTTGCTCGCCAACGGTCACATCCTGCTTGAGGGTGTTCCGGGTCTGGCCAAAACACTTGCCATTAATTCATTGGCAAATATTATCAGTGCCAAGTTCAGCCGCATTCAGTTTACTCCTGATTTGCTGCCTGCCGACTTAATCGGAACTCTGATCTACAGCCAGAAGAAGGAAGAATTTGTTGTGAAGAAAGGACCTTTGTTCGCTAACTTTATTTTAGCAGATGAGATTAACCGCTCACCTGCCAAAGTGCAATCAGCTTTACTTGAGGCCATGCAAGAGCGTCAGGTCACTATTGGTGATACAACTTACAAGCTGGAAGAACCATTCCTGGTGATGGCAACCCAAAACCCAATTGAGCAGGAAGGAACTTACCCATTGCCCGAAGCCCAGGTTGACAGGTTTATGCTTAAAGTAGTTATCAATTATCCCAAACAGGAAGAGGAAAAATTGATTATGCGTCAAAACATAACCAGTACACAGGCAAAAACAGAAACCATAATAAAGCCAGCCGAAATACTCAAGGCAAGAGGTATTGTTACGGGAAGTTTATCTGGATGAAAAAATTGAAAATTATATTACCGATATTGTTTTTGCATCACGTTATCCAAAAGAGTTTAAATTGGAGCAATTTGAGCATATGATCTCATATGGTGCATCACCTCGTGCCAGCATCAACCTTGCCCTTGCTGCAAAAGCTTTTGCATTTATTAAGCGTCGTGGTTATGTAATTCCTGAGGATGTTCGCGCCATCGCCCATGACGTCATGCGTCATAGAATTGGACTAACTTATGAAGCAGAAGCTGAAAATGTAACCAGTGAGAATATTATTAATGAAATTCTTAATACTGTAGAAGTACCTTAGGCAGTCGGCAATCTAAAATCATCAGTCTGCAGTCGGTAAATGATGCTGAATATTATGTGGACTGAAGACTGTGGAACTGTGGACTGAAGACTAATATCATGGACGCCCAGGAAATATTTAAAAAAGTACGCAAGATAGAGATCAAAACGCGCGGTTTGTCGCATCAGATCTTTTCGGGTGAATATCATAGTGTATTCAAAGGGCGGGGTATGTCGTTTAGTGAAGTCCGTGAATACCAGTATGGCGATGACATTAGAAATATTGACTGGAACGTAACAGCAAGGTTCAACCATCCTTATATTAAAATATTTGAAGAGGAAAGAGAGCTGACTGTTATGTTGCTCATTGATGTTTCAGGATCAAACAATTTTGGAACACAAAGCCAGCTTAAACAAGAATTGGTAACTGAACTTGCTGCTGTATTATCATTTTCAGCAATTCAAAATAATGATAAAGTAGGTGTGATCTTTTTTAGCGACAAAATTGAAAAATTCATTCCGCCAAAAAAGGGAACTTCGCATATTCTCAGAATCATTAGAGAACTACTTGATTTTAAGGCAGAAAGTAATGGAACCAACATTGCCGAAGCATTAAGGTATTTGACCAATGCCATCAAAAAACGTTCAATTGCTTTCTTGATTTCAGACTTTATGGATGAAGGATTTGAACGTGCAGTGCAGATTGCAAATCACAAACACGATCTGATTGCCATAAGGGTAACTGATAAAAGGGAAACTGAAATACCAAACATTGGGCTTGTCAGGATGCTGGATGCAGAAACCGGGAAATCAATATGGGTAGATACCAGCCACCGTAGTGTCAGAAATACATTTATGCAATGGACGAATAAAAAACGTATGAGCCTTGATGTATTATTTAATAGGCTTGGTGTTGATATGGCAAAAGTTTATACTGGTGAAGATTATGTTAAACCGTTAATGACATTATTCAAAAAACGGGAAGGAAGAAGGTAAAGAATAGTGATTGGTGAATATAGAAATATGAATATTTTAAAAAGTCTTTTCATAAGCATAACGCTAATGTTTAATGGACTTTTTGTTTCGGCCCAAAATGTTGAGGCCTATTCAAAGCTTGATACAAGTGCTATTATGATCGGTGACCAGATAGGGCTTGAATTAGGTTTGAAGGTTCCTGAGTCGTTCGCATTTTCATTCCCGTTTTTTCAGGATACCATCACAACCAACATCGAGGTTATTAG
This sequence comes from uncultured Bacteroidia bacterium, assembly GCA_963759045.1. Lineage (GTDB taxonomy): Bacteria > Bacteroidota > Bacteroidia > Bacteroidales > F082 > JAADID01. The sequence goes on along the minus strand of CAVWXM010000028.1, from coordinate 113,760 downwards.
TAAAACACCTATTGATACTGCTATAACTAATGAAGGCATACTTGTAAAACAGCTATACACCATTACATCTTTTGACTCGGGCTATTTTCAACTTCCCAACTTTGAATTTCTGTTTCACCACGAAGACGATACCGTTGTTTATAAAACATCTGCAAACACATTGTTCCTCATGGTGAACACACCCGTTGTGGATACCAGTCAGGCGTTTAAAATCATTAAAGGTCCTGTTAAGGAACCATACACATTTGCTGAAATATTTCCATGGGTTTTACTTGGAATAGCAGTTCTAGGATTAGTGGTATTCTTAATCTGGTATATCAGAAAACGAAGAAAAAATCAACCTGTGTTTGCGAGAAGGCCAAAACCTGTCCTGCCACCCGACATTCTGGCCATTCAAAAACTGGAAGAACTAAGAATGGCAAAAATCTGGCAACAGGGCAAACTAAAAGCATACTTTACTGACCTGACTGACATCATACGTGAGTATTTTGACGGGCGCTTTGATATTGATGCAATGGAGATGACTTCTGATGAAATAATTATAGCGTTACAAGGTAAAGAAATTAATAACCAGGCAATTGACAAGATAAAGAATGTGCTCGAGCTGGCTGATCTGGTGAAATTTGCCAAAGGACAAACAACTCCGCTGGAAAATGACTTGAGTCTTAATCATTGCTTGGATGTTGTTCAGGAAACAAGACCTGTTTATACACCTGAACCAGAAGAGAAAAAAGAAACTGAAGAAGCCATTAAAAAGGAGGAAGCATAAATGTTTGAATTGGATCAATGGGCAAACCCGGAATACTTCTACCTGCTGCTGGTAATACCGTTGCTGGTGATCTGGTATTGGTTCAGGCACAGGAATAGTAATCCTGAATTAAGGTTTTCCGGGCTAAAAGCATTTGAAAATATGCCACACAGTCCGAAAACATGGTTTATTCATTCACTTTTTATTTTAAGGCTTTTCGCAATCGCATTATTGATTATCGCCATAGCAAGGCCTCAATCTGTCTCTTCACGTCAAAATATCGAAATTGAAGGGATTGATATTGTATTGGCCCTGGATGTATCAGGCAGTATGCTCGCCCGCGACTTTGAGCCTGACAGGCTTGAAGCTGCAAAAGAGGTTGCAGATGATTTTATCAAACGCAGGCCCAACGACCGTGTAAGCCTGGTGATATTTAGCGGAGAGGCTTTCACACAAGTCCCCCTTACAACTGATCATGCCATGATTACAACCATGTTTAAGGAAGTGGAAAGTGGCATGATTGAAGACGGTACCGCTATTGGCGATGGTTTGGCAACAGCAGCAAGCCGGTTAAAAGATTCAGAGGCCATATCAAAAGTGATTATTTTATTGACAGATGGTGTAAATAATGCCGGATCGGTTGACCCAAGATCAGCAGCTGAAATTGCAAAAATGTTTGGTGTTCGTGTTTATACTATTGGTGTAGGTTCGCAGGGAACTGCCCCCTACCCTGTTCAGGATCAATTCGGTAGAACGAGGATGCAGCAAATGGAAGTGCAAATTGATGAGGAACTGTTAAAAGAAATAGCTGCAACAACAGGTGGACAATATTTCAGAGCAGAAAGCAATAAAAAACTGAAAGAAATATATAATGAGATTGATAAACTTGAAAAATCCAAGATTGATGTGCAGGAGTTCAGAAGGAAGCATGAGAAATTTCTTCCGTTTGCGCTGTTGGCAGCTGGGTTTTTCATTTTGGAGATTTTTTTAAGGTATCTGTATTTTAGAAGATTGCCTTAGATTTTAGTTACCCTGTCCTTCAGGTCAGAGTAAAAAACGATTGAATTAAGTAAACATTAATGATAAAATTTGCAAATACAGAATATTTTTACGCCCTGGCCCTGGTGCTGGTATTTATATTGTTGTATTGGTTCTATAACAACTGGAAAAAGCGTGCTAAAAAAAGCTTTGGGGATGCTCAGGTAATTGGCAACCTAATGCCAAAAGTTTCCGAAAGTAAACCTTTGCTCAAATTTATCCTCATTATAATTGCCTTTATTTTCATAGTCATCGGCCTTGTTGATCCACAAGTTGGCTCTAAACTTGAAAAAGTGAAAAGAGAAGGTATCGACCTGATGCTTGTGCTCGATGTATCAAATTCAATGCTAGCTGAAGACATTAAACCAAACAGGCTTGAGCGCTCAAAAATGGCAATCTCAAACCTGATTGATAAACTGCAGGGAGACCGGATCGGCATCGTTATCTTCGCTGGAAATGCCTATAAACAATTACCATTAACAACGGATTATTCAGCAGCAAAATTATTTCTTTCAGCTGTTGACACAAAAGTAGTACCAACGCAGGGAACTGCTATTGGAGAAGCCATTGATATGGCAGTCGAATCATTCGATGACCAGGAACACAACAAGGCGATCATCATTATTACTGATGGTGAAAATCATGAAGATGATGCTATTGGAGCCGCTTCAGCGGCTGCTGAAATGGAAATTAAGGTCTTCACAATCGGTATGGGTTTACCTGAAGGTGCTCCTATCCCGCTATATAACAACTATGGTAGCCAAACAGGCTTTAAAAAAGACCGGGACGGACAAACAGTTATTACAAAATTGAATGAAGATATGCTTCGCCAAATTGCAGCGGCAGGAAATGGAGCTTATGCACGTGCTAATAATGCAACAACCGGATTGCGAAAAATATTTGACGATATCAGCGAAATTGAAAAGAAAGAAATAGAAACAAAACAATTTACTGATTACGAACATCGTTATCAGGTTTACCTGGCTTTAGCAATTCTTTTCCTAATCATTGAATTGTTAATCGCAACAAGAAAATCAAGCTGGGCACAAAAATTTGACTTTTTCGGAAAATAAACATGAAAAGGAAAAAACACATATATATCATATTGATACTTGTATTTGGTTTGGCCTCAGTTTCCCTTCTGGCACAAGGCACTAAAAAACTCGTGCGTGAAGGCAACAACCAGTATGACGAAGGAAACTTTTCTGATGCTGAGGTTCAATACCGTAAAGCACTAACGGATGATCCAAATTATTTCAAAGGAAAGTTCAACCTTGGTGATGCCATGTACAGTCAGGAAAATTATGAGGAAGCAGGTAAGATTTTTAATGAGCTGGCTGAACGGGCACTGGAAACTGAACAAAAGTCGGATGTTTACTACAATCTCGGTAATACTTTATTGAGCGCACAAAAATACAAGGAGGCTATTGAAGCATACAAAAGAAGTTTACGGTTAAATCCCAATGATTATGATTCAAAATACAACCTTGAATATGCCCGTAAAAAGTTAAGCGATCAGCAGCAGCAGCAACAAAACCAGGATCAGAATCAGGATAAAGATAAGCAAGACCAGGATAAGCAAGACCAGGAAAACAAGGATAAAAACAAAGACGATCAACAAAAAGATCAGGAGCAAAAAGAACAAGACCAGAAAGATCAGCAGGACAAACAAAACCAGGATAAGAATGATCAATCTGAACAAAAACAGCAGCAGCAACAACCACAACAAATCTCAAAAGAAGATGCCCAGAAAATGCTTGATGCGTTAAAAAATGATGAGAAGAAAACCCTTCAGGAATTGCAAAAACAAAAAGCCAAAGCGGCGAAGGGAAGTAAGTCTGAAATTGATTGGTAAGATTGGTTAGTTAAAAAATCGTTGTTGGTTTTTAGTGACAATAAGATGAAGACCGGAGACATTAAATAATAATGAAAAAGTAAATCAAATATCAACTTGAACACATAATTTGTAAAACAATAAGAACTTGATTATTATGTTTTAAATTTGTCGGTTTGTTAAAATTGAAAGGAAATATCAAACATCGGTACTGGTTAATTGCAATGATATTGCTTTTAACTTCGTTTTTTGGGTTCACTCAGGATGAGATCAAACTGGTTGGATCTTCAAAAACAGTTGTTGAAGTTGGCGAACGTTTTAGCATCATCTATGAAGTTAATGGAGAGGGACGCAATTTCACTTCGCCTATGTTTGGTAGTCTGCAAGTCTTGTCTGGACCAAATACGTCTTCAAGTTCCAGTGTTCAGATCATGAATGGCCAAATGCAGCAAAGCTATTCGCTTACCTATACATTTATTGTGGCCGCTGGAAAAGAAGGGGAAGTAAATATTGGACCTGCAACTGTAAAAGTTGATGGAAAGAAATACACTTCAAATTCTATTCAAATACAAGTTGTTAAAGCAACGGGAGGTCAGCAGGGAACATCTCAAAATAATCAAAATAGAAATGCTGAAGATGGTATACTGCAAAAAGATGACCTGTACATTAAAGCTTTTGCTACTAATACCAACCCTTATCTAGGAGAACAAATAATCGTTACCTATCGTCTGTATACCAGGGTGCCTATTGCAAACCTATCCATGAAGAAAGCATCATCATTCAATGGTTTCTGGTCTAAAAGTCTTACAGACAATAATCTACAATTGCAACAATCGAGACAAGTGATTGATGGTAAAGAATATACTGTTGCTGATATTGGACGATATGCTGTATTTCCGCAAAAAACAGGAAATTTAACAATCGAAGCTGCCGAACTTGAATGTGTGGCTCAATTAAGGGTTGAAACAAAACGCTCACGGTCAAATGATCCTTTCGAGGATTTCTTTAATGATCCATTTTTCAACAGGAATACCAGGAATGTAGAAACAACACTTACCTCGAAACCAATTACGATTAATGTTAAACCACTACCCGAGCAGGGCAAACCTGCTGATTTTACAGGTGCAGTAGGCGAATTTGATTTTAAGAGTGCTGTAGACAGAGATCAGTTACCTATGAATGACGCGCTCACTTTGAGTATGAGCATAAGTGGAAAAGGAAATCTTGAACTGATTAAAATACCTGAACCAAAACTCCCGAGTGATTTTGAATCATATGAACCAAAAATCACAAATGACATTAAAACAACTTCATCCGGTATTAGTGGAAGTAAGAAATTTGAATACCTGGCCATTCCGCGAGCCCATGGTGATTTTACCATTGAACCAGTGATTTTCAGTTTCTTTAACCCAAAAGAAAAAAGATATTTTTCATTTTCAACAGGTGAAATAAAGATCAGTGTTGAAAAAGCTAATCAATCATCAGCAGGAGTTACTTACAGTTCATCTGCACAGGAAGATATTAAGTTTATTGGTAAAGATATCAGGCACATTAAAACCGGCCCTTCTGAATTAAAACTTGCTGGAATTTACTTTTTTAGCTCTGTTACCTATTATATATTAATTGCGCTGCCATGGTTGCTTATGATTGTCTTCATCATTTTATGGAAACAACAAGAGAAAAGGCGCAGCAATGTGAGCATGATGAAAACACGCAAAGCGAATAAAATTGCAAGATCACGTTTGCAGAAGGCAGAGAAATTTAAAAAAGAAAACAACGACAAAGCTTTTTTCGATGAAATTGCCCAGGCACTTTGGGGCTATATAGCTGATAAATTTAGTATTAAACAAGCAAGCCTTTCGGTTGATACAGTTAAAGATACGCTAACAGAAAAAGGCGCAGATGAACAGGTGATCGATAATTTTGTGAACACATTGAATAATATTGATTTTGCACGTTTTGCACCAGGCGATGCAAGCGGTAAAATGGAAACAATTTATAACGAGGCGTTAAATGCAATTAGCCGCGCTGAAAAAGCATTGAAATAAGAAAATGAAATTAAATAACTCACATAGTGTTTGTCATTCTGAGCGTGAGCGAAGAATCTTTAATTCCCAAGTAAAAGATTCTTCATTGAGTTTCACTCCATTCAGAATGACAATACTGGCTATTCTATTATTAATCACATTTATTTCATTCTCACAAGACAAACAAATCTTAATAAACACAGCCAATAACGCCTACAATGAAGGCATGTATGATTCAGCCCTGAATGTTTATCACCTCATCGAAAAGGAGAATCTCGAATCAGGAGAATTGTACTATAATATTGGAAATACTTATTTCAAAAAAAACAATATTGCATCAGCCATTTTATATTACGAAAAAGCTAAAAAACTATTACCAAATGATGAGGATATCGACTATAATCTGCGTATTGCCAACAGCATGATAGTTGATAAAATTGAACGCGTCCCTGATCTTTTTTACAAGAAATGGTGGGATTATTTCTATAATATGTTTAATGCAGATGTATGGACAATCATCTCATTAATCTCATGGTTTATTCTGGCATTTTTTGTTGGTCTTTTCATTATTTCAAAATCCCGGGCTGGTAAAAAGCTGGCATTTTACATTGGGCTGTTATTCCTCTTTGGTAGCATAGCCACATTTGGCCTTGCTTCTCAAAAGTATTATTATGGTAAAGAACATAGGGAAGCCATTATTTTTACGCCAACAATTACCGTAAAAAGCTCACCAACAATGAATGCTGTTGACCTGTTTGTTGTGCATGAAGGCACAAAAATCTATATTCTGGACGAAGTGCAGGATTGGGTAAAAATCAGGATACAGGATGGAAGTATTGGGTGGTTGCCTGCCGGTTCAATACAAAAAATATAGTCGATTACTGACCTGCTAAATTCTTTGCTTCGTTAAAAGCATTCTCGATTCCATTCGAATCTTTACCACCAGCCGTCGCTAAATGAGGTTGACCACCACCTCCACCTTTAATATACTGCGAAATTTGTTTGATGATATTACCGGCATGCATGCCTTTCTTCAATAACTCATCAGATAGCGCAACCACAAGATTCACCTTGTCACCAGTTTGTAAAGCCAGTACAACATAGACATTATCAGCCATCGAACGGAGTTTATGTCCAAGGTCTTTCGCCTGGTTAACGTCCATATCAACTTTTTGAGATATAAATAGGATCCCATTAATCTCTTCAGCTTCCTTAAACAAATCATCTGAAACCTGGAGTGCTTTTTCCTTTAGCAGTTTCTCCAATTCTTTTTCTAATTTTTTATTCTGCTCGATAATATTTTGAACTGCAGCAAGTGTATTACCCTGGTTCTTAAATTCTCCCTTAATGGCTTTCAGGATATCAATCTGATCGTCAACAAAAGCTTCAGCATTTGCACCTGAGGTAGCTTCTATCCTCCGAATGCCAGCAGCAATTGCACCTTCAGAAATAATCTTGAATAAGCCTATTTGCCCGGTTGCTTCAACATGGGTACCTCCGCATAGTTCAACCGAATAATCAGGGTCAAAAGTAATTACACGTACTTTTTCGCCATACTTTTCGCCAAACAAGGCCATAGCTCCCATTTCCATTGCTTTGTTAATATCAACATCATTTTTTGTATCACGTGTAATATTCTCCCTGATCTTGTCATTTACTATATCTTCAACCTTCCTTATTTCTTCATCAGTCATTTTTGAAAAATGTGAAAAGTCGAAACGTAGGCGATCAGCATCAACCAACGAGCCTTTTTGTTCGACATGGGCTCCAAGTACTTTACGCAATGCAGCATGCATAAGGTGAGTTGCGCTATGGTTATTTACAATTGACAGCCTTGTTTTACCGCTTACCTTTGCATGAAAGAGTGCATCAGGATTTTTGGGTTCTTCAGCGGAAATATGAACAGTCAGGTTATTTTCTTTTTTGGTATCAATAATATGCAAGGTTTCATTCGTAGAAATAAGTTCTCCAACGTCACCAACCTGGCCACCTGATTCAGCATAAAAAGGAGTTTTATCCAAAACGATTTCATAAACCGTTTTCTTTTTAGCAACAACTTTTCGGTATTTTAAAATACGGGAATCAGCTTCAAGGTAATCATAACCAACAAATTCAGTGTTTACTTCATTTGCATTCATCATGATCCAATCACCGGCATCAACTTCAGCAGCTTTACGGGAGCGATTTTTCTGTGCATCCAGTCCTTTACTGAAACCTTTCATATCAACCTCAAAGCCTTTTTCACGGGCCATCAGTTGCGTCAGGTCAATCGGAAAACCAAAAGTATCGAACAACTCAAAAGCAAATTCACCATCAATGGTTTTTTCATGGCCTAGTTTTGATACATATTGTTCAAAACGTTTAATCCCTTGTGAAAGCGTCCTTAAAAATGCTGACTCCTCTTCTTTCATCACTTGTTCAATCAGACCCTGTTGCGCCTTTAATTCAGGGAAGCTGTCACCCATCTGAATTACCAAAACAGGAACCAGTTTAAACATAAAAGGTTCTTCAAAATTCAGGAAGGTAAAACCATACCTGATTGCCCGACGAAGAATTCGACGGATAACATATCCTGCACCGGTGTTCGATGGTAACTGTCCATCCGCAATTGAAAAAGAGACTGCCCTTAAATGATCGGCAATAACACGCATGGCAATATCTTTTTCAGGAATTTTACCATAAGTTGCATTTGCCATATCAGCAATTTCACCGATGATAGGCATAAAAATATCCGTATCATAATTTGAACGAACACCCTGTAAAACCATAGCAAGTCTTTCGAATCCCATCCCTGTATCAACATGCTTGGCGGCAAGTGGATTCAGGCTTGCATCGGCTAAACGGTTGAATTCAATAAATACCAGGTTCCACACTTCAATTACTTCAGGGTGATCCTTATTGATCAGTTCGGCACCCGATAATTTATGTTTATCTTCTTCTGAACGTATATCAACATGTATTTCTGAACACGGACCACATGGGCCTGTATCCCCCATTTCCCAAAAGTTGTCTTTCTTTGAACCCCATAAAATCTGAGATTCCGGCAAATGCTTTTTCCAGAATTCATAAGCATCGTTATCTGGTTCTAAACCATCTGCAGCATCTCCTTCGAAAACAGTTGCGTATAAATTGTCTTTATTAATTTTAAATACATCAGTAAAAAGTTCCCAGGCCCAATCAATTGCCTCTTCTTTAAAATAGTCGCCAAACGACCAGTTACCAAGCATTTCGAACATGGTATGGTGATAAGTATCATGGCCAACTTCTTCAAGGTCGTTATGTTTTCCGGAAACACGCAGGCATTTTTGGGTATCAGCAATCCGATTATATTTTACAGGAGCATTACCAAGAAATAAGTCTTTAAACTGGTTCATCCCTGCATTTGTAAACATCAATGTAGGGTCATCTTTTACCACCATAGGAGCCGAAGAAACTATCTTATGGTTTTTGCGTTTAAAATACTGAAGGAAAGCGCTTCGAATATCTGATGATTTCATTTACAGCAATTTATCTCGAATGAGTTAATAACTTCACATTTTTAAGAGTGCAAATTTAATCGAATTAATTACTTTTGCCTCCGAATTTGATCTCATGGCAAAGACCAGATATACCTTTAATACGAAAACGCTTGCTTACGAGCAGCACAAACTAACAGCAGGTCAGCGGATTTTAAAAGCATCCCTCTATCTTGTATCTGTTTTTGCATTTTCTGTAGTACTCATCATGCTCACTTATTCATTTTTTAGTTCTCCCAAAGAACGTATTCAGGCACGTGAGTTGGAACAGTTTAAATTACAAACACGGATCATGGACGACAGGCTGGATCAAATGCAATCACTGTTGACTGAATTGTCTGAAAGAGACGATAATATTTACCGTGTGATTTTTGAAGCTGAACCTATCCCAAAAAGTGTTCGTCAGGCTGGGTATGGTGGTGTTGACCGGTATGCCAAATTTGAAGGTTACAACAATTCAGAATTGCTGATTTCAGCAGCAAAAAAACTTGACCGAATTGCCAGCCAGGTATATGTTCAATCAAAATCATTCGATGATGTATTTGAAATGGCAAGAGATAAGGAAAAAATGCTGGCCAGTATTCCAGCTATTCAACCTGTAGCCAACGAAGAATTAAAAAGATTATCCTCTTTTTATGGGTATCGCATAGATCCTATTTACAAGGTCAATAAATTCCACCATGGTGTTGATTTTTCAGCCCCACAGGGAACTCCTGTGTATGCACCGGGTGAAGGAAAAGTAAAGAAAACAATCCGTTCCAGGAGAGGTTACGGCAACCAGGTTCAAATTGATCATGGATATGGTCTGGTTACCTTTTATGCTCACCTTAAAGATATTAAAGTTAAAAAAGGTGATGTGATAAAACGTGGACAATTGATTGCAACCATCGGAAATACCGGAAAATCAACTGCCCCTCATTTGCATTACGAAGTAAGAAAAAACGGTCACTCAGTAAATCCTATTTATTATTTTTTCAACGACCTGACACCTGAAGAATACGAAAAGCTGCTTGACCTTTCAAAATTACCTAACCAGTCGCTTGACTAAGGTTTACGATCATGTCTCAAAAACTATATTATAAGATTGGGGAAATAGCCAAACGCTATGATGTAAATCCATCATTAATTCGTTATTGGGAACAGGAATTTGATTTTATAAAACCGAAGAAAAGTGCAAAAGGTACTAGATTATTTACCCAGAAAGATGTTGACCACTTCGAAATAATTTATCACCTGGTTAAAGAAAAAGGCATGACCATCCAAGGCGTTAAGGATTATATATCAAAACGAAAAGATGACAACTCGGTTGATAAATTACAAATCATTAATACACTTAAACGCACCAAAGAACTCCTGCAGGAAGTGAAAGAAATTATTAAATCAAAAACTGATTAAGCAGTTAGAGGGTCTTCAAATTTAAACGACACTTTTACTTTAACCCTGTAAGCCTCAATTTTTCCTTCTTTATTAATTTGCACATCTAAAGTTGAGACTTCTGCAATTCTTAAATCGCGTAGGCTACTTGCAGCCCGCTTTACTGCAATTTCAGCGGCTTTTTCCCATGATTCAGGGCTGGAACCAACCAATTCAATGATTTTGTAAACACTGTCAGGCATGATCGTAGATATTAAATTAGAATGAACTTTTAGTTATTGCTAATTTAAACAAATTAAAACTGAATGTCAAGTGTTTATGAAGATTACTTTTCGTAAAACACATTATCAATAATGATGCTAAAAAATGTTTTAATATCCATGCCAAATTCGGTAAGCATTTTAGGTAGGATGCTGGCTTCGGTAATACCGGGTATCGAATTGACTTCAAGAAAATAGAGTTCATTTTCTGTCAATATATAATCGAACCTCACAAAGCCTTTGCAATCCATTCGGCGGAAAAGAAAACTGGAAAGTGTTTTCATATCTAGTTCAACATCTTCATTTAACCCAACAGGAGGGGTGATTTCATCGGCCATGCCATGGGTATATTTGGCTTCGTAATCAAAAAATTCTTTTTTACTAATGATTTCTGTTATGGGCAATACGATGAGTTCGTTACCTCTATTGAAAACTCCACAGGCAAATTCCCTTCCTTTTAAATATTCCTCGACTAAAATACGTTCACTTTCTGAAAATGCATAGGAAATAGCCTCCTCAAGTTCATCTTCCATGTTAACTTTAGTAATTCCAACACTCGATCCGCTTTCGGCAGGTTTTACAAATAATGGCAAGCCAAGTTTTTTGATAACTTCTGCTTCATTGATCGTTTCTCCCCTTGAATATGAAACTGCGTTGGCAGTATTTATCCCAAATGAATCAACAAAGCGGTTGCAATGATATTTATTAAACGTAAGGGCTGATGTTGCCTGATTACAGGAAGTATAAGGTATTCCAACCATGTCCAGATAAGCCTGAAGTTTACCGTCCTCTCCAGGTGTACCATGAATTGCATTAAAAACAGCATCGAAAACAATCTTAATACCATTAACAGTTAGTGTGAAATCGCTCTTGTCAATATCAAACCGATTCCCTGCCTTGTCTTCAAAATACCAGTCTTTATTTCTGATTACTACTAAATACCCATTATAGCGATCCTTATCCAGGTGATCTGCCACCATTTTACCACTGCCGATCGAAATCTCATATTCACCTGAGTTTCCACCACAAACAATTGCTATGTTTTTCATTTCAAACGTTTTAAAGCTTTTTTTATCAAGCCCGATAATTTTTAACTTTGCGGGGTTTTCTGACAATATTTTTGTCAAAACAAAGTTATGTGAATAAGTGTCGCCAGCAAGGCATCCACACTAAAAAAACTACAGATGGGCTTCTTTTATTTTCTTAGCCAAAAGAAATTCTATATACACCTGCTGATCGCCATTATTTTGGCGTTTATTTTTTTGTGGGCAGTATTAAAATCGTTGGATGCCTTTACACGTCATGGTGAAGTATATATTGTCCCTGATTTTAAAGGACAGACTGTTGATTCACTTATAGATCAGAACTACAATGAGTTCTTTGATTTAATTGTTATTGATTCAGTATACGATAGATTTCTGGCAAAAGGATCTGTTATCATGCAACACCCTTTGCCCGGTTCAAGGGTAAAACAAGGAAGGCATGTTTACATTACCATAGTTGCAGAGATGCCTGAAACCGTTATGATGCCAAATCTTAAGAATTTATCTTTACGCCAGGCACTTGTTACACTCGAGTCAGTTAATCTTGATCTGGGTATTCTGGAATATGTAGATTATTTTGCGCGGAATGCTGTTTTGGAACAGGTGATTAATGACGAGCCCATTGAACCTGGCACCGAAGTGAATGTTGGAACAAAAGTTGATTTACAGGTAGGAAAAGGTGAGATGGATATCAACATTCCTGTTCCTGTACTTATTGCCAGGAAAAGGAAAGAAGCCATAAAAGAACTACATTATGCTTACCTGAATGTTGGCAAAGAACATTTTCTTGATGGAGAAGATAGCACGAAAGCTAGAGTCTACAAAACCAGCCCGTTACCCTTAAAAGATAACTTTTTGAACCTTGGAGACAAAGTGGATATCTGGTATCGGTCGGAGGAGTATTTTGATTTTGACAACTACCTGCAAGAGGTTATGCTCGATTCTTTACCAATTAATGATTTAATTATGCAGAATATTAAAACCAAAGATGAATAGAAAGTTAATCATACTATTTTTTGGACTATTATTTTCAACTGTACTCTGGAGCCAGGAAGTATTGACCGGACTGCAATTCAACGAGGCTGTTAAACATGAATCCAAAAAGACAGCTATTGAGAAAAATGTTTGTAATTGTGCAAATGAAAATGCAGAATCTTTACAGCTTCCATTTTTTGATGATTTTTCTACATCATCTGTTTTTGCGAATGAATCGAAATGGGAAGACAGCAAGTCAGTATTTATTAATAAAGATTTTCCATACTATCCACCCAATATAAGCGCAGCCACTTTTGACGCAATTGACAGCAATGGAGATGTTTACGAAAATGCATTATGGATTCCGTTTGAAGCCGATGTAATGACATCAAAACCTATCAGGCTCGATTCGTTATTTAGCCCTGTTGCAAAAAAAATCACACCGGCCGATTCGATTTACTTGAGCTTTTTCTATCAACCTCAGGGCAATGGTGATGAACCAGAGGCATGGGATACATTGATGCTGGAATTTGCAAGAAGAGGTGATACCGTCTTTAAGTATGTTGATTCATTAAGTGTATCAGCCCAGTATTATCTGGAAGGTCCAAATGACACATTAAAACCCGGAACAATACTGAGTCCTCCGCTTGATGAAGGTTGCAATACGGCAATTGAATGGACAAATTATGGGATCTATACCTGGGATGATTTTATCATGGTTCCATGTGATTCGGTTTTTGAACCTGAAATTAGTTGGGACCTAAAATGGTTTGCAGAAGGTATGAAGCTTGACACTTTCTACAAATACAACAGCAATAAATATTTTGTTCAGGTGATGGTTCCAGTTTTTGATACATTACCTGATACGGTTTATTTTCATGATTCCTTCCAGTTTCGTTTTCGTAACTATGCAAGCATTGCTAACGATATCATTCCTTCATGGCGAAGCAATGTAGACCAATGGAATGTGGATTATGTATACATGAATTATAACCGAACCAAAGACGATACTTCTTACCGTGTGCTTGGGTTCACAAATAGGGCTCCTTCATTTCTTGCCAACTACCAGTCGATGCCTTACAGGCAATACCGCGTTGACCCAATAAACACTTTGACGGAAAGTTTTGATATGGAAATCAGTAACCTGGATGAGATAGCACATAACTCAAATTATCGTTATCAGGTTGAACAGCTTAATGGGGAATTTGCCTATTCGTTTGATGGCGGGAATTTTAATGTGCCTGTTGGTTTTTATACGAACAGCGAGTTTATTCAAAAAGCATTTAGTGTTGATTACGACCTTGACACTGCTTCGTATATTATCAAACATTACATTTCTGACTCATCGGATGCCAATATACTGGTTGACTCGGCCATTTACAATCAGGGTTTTTACAATTACTATGCATACGATGATGGAACGCCTGAATTTGGATATGGCGTTGAACCTGCTGGTGCGCTTGTTGCCTATCAATTTAAGTTGACTACACCTGACACCTTAAGAGGGGTAAAAATGTATTTTAATAAAGTGAAGGATGAGGCCAATGTTAACTTTTTCAATTTATTGGTTTGGAAAGATAACAACGGAATACCGGGTGAAATCATCTATGAAATACCTAGTCAGAAACCAAGATGGGAAGATGGCTTATACCAGTTTTACACCTATGAATTTGAAGATCCATTTCTTTTATCTGGAACATTCTATGTTGGCTGGCAACAACAAACACAGGGTAGCCTGAATATTGGATTTGATGCAAACAGCTATTATGGGTATCCAAGAATGTTTTATAAAAATGAACAACAATGGTATGCCAGTGCTTTCCAGGGTTCATTGCTAATCAGACCGATTGTTGGACCTGATATGGTAATTTTATCAATAGATGAAAGCATATCGAACTCAAAGCTTAATGAATTAAAAATATATCCCAATCCTGCAAACGAATGGTTTACCGTTGACCAACAACTATTAGATATTGATCACAACAGCCAGCTAACCATTTACAATATGTTCGGCGGTATAGTATTCGAATCAATTGGAGAAATAAAACGGGTCAACATCAGTTATTTACCAAAAGGCATGTACATTGTTCGTATATACAGTAAAGGAAAAATGCACACCGGTAAACTGCTCATCAACCACTAATTATGGCCGAATTATCAGAGATTAATGAAGAAAGCAATGAGCTTTATGAGCATCATCGTGTGGTAGCTGATCCTGGGCAAACTATATTGCGTATTGATAAATTCCTACAGTATCACATTGCCAATACCTCACGAAATAAAATACAACAGGCAGCACGAGCAGGTAACATTCTGGTAAATGATAAAGCTGTCAAACCAAATCATAAGGTGAAACCTGGTGATATTGTTTCTGTTGTATTAACTTTTCCTCCTCGAGAAGTAGACATCTTCCCTGAAGAAATGCAATTAAATATTGTATATGAGGATGAAGAAGTGATGGTAATCAACAAACCTGCCGGGTTGGTGGTTCATCCCGGACATGGCAATTGGGATGGCACATTGTTAAACGGACTCGCATGGTATTTCAAGGAAAACAATAAAGGCGTTGAAAACGAATATGGTTACCTTGTTCACCGCATCGATAAAGATACTTCAGGCTTATTGCTGGTTGCCAAAACCGAAGAAGCACAAACCAAATTGGCCAAACAGTTTTTCGACCATACAGTTGATCGTGCATATGAAGCATTGGTTTGGGGAGATTTTGATGTTGAAGAGGGAACCATAGAAGGACATATCGGCCGAAGCCTGAAAGACAGACGGGTAATGACTGTCTTCCCTGATGGTGAATATGGCAAAGAAGCCATGACACATTATAAAATTTTGCAACGGTTTGGTTATGTAACACTGATACAATGCAAGCTTGAAACAGGCCGGACACACCAGATTCGTGCACACCTTAATTATATCAGACATCCATTATTTAATGATGCCCGGTATGGTGGTGACCAGGTATTGAAAGGTACTACTTTTACCAAATACAAGCAATTCGTCCAGAATTGTTTTAAGATCATTCCACGGCAGGCCTTGCATGCCCGTTCACTTGGATTTGTTCATCCCAAAACAAATAAGAAGATGTTTTTCGAATCAGCACTGGCTGATGATATGCAGGAGGTTTTGACCAAATGGGAAAATTATACTGCTCAGAGGGATATATAAAATGCCATACTTTTCACCCAGAATATTACTTGCTCGAATTAGTAAACGTTTTGTTTGCAACTTTAATGATCTGCGTGTTTTCATCCGTTTTAAGCCGGATGATATAAATACCTTGTGGTTGCGCACTTAAATCAACCGTTACAGCATTTTCACTTAATTGTTTCAAACCATATTGAACCTGCCTACCATCCATACTGATCACATCAATTTCCAGACCTTCAGGAATTGATTCTCCGAAGGTAATATTGAAGTCACCACTGGCGGAAGGATTAGGATAAATATTAGGCACAACACGCAAATAACTTACAACGGTTAATGAATCACTTTCATTAGAAGACTTAACGACTAATTTTACATTGTAATCACCCGTTTTATAATAATATATTAAAGGTGGATTTGAACTTTCGACAAACTCAGGTTCACCACCCGGGAACTCCCATTTATAGGATGTAATTTCACCCTGTGATTTATCGTTGAACTTTATCCCTTCGCCAACTTTAATCAAAGTTCTATCGCTGTCGAAATCAGCTTTTATATTGCTTGAGTCCAGGTCTAAGCCAATAAGGGTCGGAACATCAGTTCCTAGCGGATCGAGCCATGGCTTAAGCTGTTCTGTAGAATCAGTGCCATTGCTTTCCCAATGGACATCAAATTTACCATAGTAATCAGGTTGCGTTAATTTACTGCAAGAAGCCCTGCCTCCGGAAAGTGTACCAACAATATAGCCTTCAGGATTAAAAATCGGAGAGCCCGATGATCCCCCTTCTGTAACACCATGACCTGATTGGGTTTCTGACCAAACTACCTTCCAGAATCTTCCATCATCTGCAGGTTCAGGATTGTTGTAGTTTGTTGAGACTAATGGATTGGTATAGGTTGAAACCATTTTCAGGTCACCATCCGGATGATGGATGCCGGTACCATTTGAAGAGGGAGAGGTTGACCTGCTCCATCCATTAAAATAAGGTTTATAGTTTTCTGGTATTTCTTCTTCGAGTAACAACAACTTAAAATCGGAACCGCTGCTTGTCTTTTTACCATCAGCAATTAATTTTGCTCCTGAAATACTTTGGTGCTGAGGTTCCAAAGCTGGCATTTCACAATTTGCCGATTCATAATTGAAATAAAATACCCACTGAGAATAATCATCTTCTGACGCATCTTCACCACAATGGTGAGCAGTCAAAAAATAAGGAGTTCCATCGCGATTGGTATTGTTCACTAACGATCCTGAACACCAGAAAAGTGAACTTCCTTCTCTAACCAGTATCCTTGCAATACCTTTTTTCTCATCCTGAAAATTGGCGCCTTCAGGACAGTTCATTAATACTTCGCAAGAACCGGAATCACCAAAATCACGGAATAATTCCCGAAGCGGATTAACCGATACTCCAACCTCATCAATTAAAAAGGGTATAGTCCTGCTAGTATTAATGGTATTAAACTCGATAATGATAGAATCACCAGGAACAAACTCGGTTCCAAAAAACGCATCATTATTGAAACTGGTAAAAGCACCCAATATATTTGTCATTCCAGGATAATAAATGAAAAATTTATCACCCGTATTTAATTCCAGATTTTTGAGGTATACATTAAGTGCTTTAGCTCCACGGATATGGATTCCTATTCTCCAAATATAAACTCCATCAGTTGTTTCATCCCAAATTCCTTCCTGCATATTAAGCGCATTGAATGGCACAACATAACCAGCATACAAAGGAAAAGTGCTTTGAGCCTCTCTTAAATTGTTTTCAACAGGATCCAGGTTTATAAAGCCCGGCTCATTGATAGACAGAATATATTTTGATGCAGGATCAACAGACTGACTGACCTGACCGACAACAGCACTACACAATATTAAAACGAATAACGTACTAATAAAATACCTCATCAACCCAATTGCTTATTGAATTACTGTAAGTTTCTTAACAACTTGTTCAATTCCATTATCAATGCTTACGAAATAGAAACCTGTCTCATATCCCTTAAGATCAATTGTAATCGTATTTGCAGTCCTGACCAGTTGTTCTTCTTTTATCAATTTTCCAAAAGAATCAGTCAAAGTAATATTAAGCTGCTGACTATCTGAATTAGCAAATTCAAGTACAAATATACCTGAACCGGGATTAGGATAAATTCTGAAATCATTTGGACCTTCAAACTCATCAATGCCTACCCAATTCACCAGGATATAATCTTCAACAACTTTAGTGTCTTCTCCAATTCCATTATCCACGGTTAGGGTGACTGTAAAAGCACCTCCTTCGCTATATAAGATATCTTGAGGATTCTGATCAGTTGAGGTTTCAGGTGTTGCACCCTCAAATGTCCATTCCCATGCATCAGGTCCATTCGTTGACAGATCGGTAAAATTAACTGTTTCGCCCTGGTTGATGTGTATATTATCCGCTTCAAAATCAGCCTCCGGGAAAGCATCGGTTACGGTGATATAATTTTCTTTGAACAGGGTATCTGAACCACCCAAGATTGGTTACTACTAATTTTACATCAAATTCGCCAATATTGCTGTAACGAACTATTGGGTTCTCGTTAGTGGAAGTAGCAGGGGCACCACCTTCAAATTCCCATGCCCATTCCTGAACTATTCCTGATGATAAATCAGTAAAATATACTTTTTCACTTGGACCAACAATTGTGTCATCTGCCATAAAGTTAGCCTCAGGAATTGCCATTGGACCGACATGGATATAATCTTCTTTTAGTTCGGTATCGTCACCATCAGCATTTACTACATACAATGAAACATCAAAATAACCCGTATCAGAATACACTACAAAAGGCTCACTTTCGTCTGAGTCTTCAGGATCACCTCCTTCAAAATCCCAGTCCCATTCAAGAATACCGGGTCCTGAGAGGTCATTAAAGAAAACTGTATCACCCTGGTTGATGTTTCCATTAAACACCATGAAATCTGCATCGGGTTCGATAACTTCCCATGAAAGACCGGGTATTTTTTCATCACCTGTTCCGGTTGGGTCGAGCCATGGTTCAAGTTGAGTTGCATCAGTAGTTCCATTTTTATCCCACGACCAGTACATCTTACCATAATAGGCCGGTGACGGGGTTTCGCACGAATTACTTGTATATCCTCCTGTAAGGTCTCCCATAATTAAACCATTCGCATCAAAAATAGGTGAACCTGACGAACCACCTTGCATAATTGAAGTGCCATTGGTTGTTTCAGCCCAGGTTAACTTCCAATGTGTTGGTTGTCCATTCCAAAAAGTGGAAGAGGTTAGCGGATAATCATAGGTAGAGATTTTTTTTATATCACCTGCAGGATGATGAACCCCCACCCCACTTTGTGCATCTTCATTGTCATTTGTCCTGTTCCAGCCATTGTAATAAACACCAAAATTATCTGGAATTGAACCATTGATCTGCACAAGATAGAAATCAGAACCGGGATCATCCTGCTCTGCCTGACCTGGATCACGTGCTTTTAAAGCACATCCTGTTTTTGAATCGTAGCCAGTTGAATTACCATCGCAGCTTGCAGCCTGATAATTAAAATAGAAAATCCATTGGTTCAGGTCGCTTGAACTTGCATTGCCTCCACAATGAGAAGCTGTCAAGAAATAAGGTGTCCTGTCATGACTTGTATTGTTGATCAATGTACCGGAACACCAAAAATAACTTCCTCCTATTTTAATCGAAATCCGTGCAGCACCATTGATCTGGTCTTCCCACCCATCGCCTTCTTCACAGGCAACATCAATCATACACCACCATGAATCCCTTTCATTGTTATAACCAAAATCAATATCACGGTAGGCATATGCCAGTTCAGAAACATTTATTTTCGCTTTGCCGGTTGTACCTTTTGGCTGGAAATACTCAAGAATAACTTTTTCCCCTTCGGTAAATTGCGTTGCGAACAAATTTGATGGTGGGTTATTATCGTATGTAAATGCACCTATCACTTGCGACTTATCTTTATTATAAATGAAAAGTTCGCCTCCTTCAGGTATACTGAACTGATCGTAATATACGCCTATGGCAAGTGCATCTTTCACGACAATTGCCATTCTCCATAACTTACCCAAACCAGGGAGGTCAGTCCAGGTTCCAGCATTTTCTAATCCTAGATTCGCTTTAATGGACACACCCATTCTTCTTGGGGCTGGCCCACCCAATGCATCTTTAATCAGGTCTTCCTCAACGATTTTGTCCAAATCAGGTTTGTGAAGGTTGATCACCTGGTAATCATCTTCCAATTGAAACATGATACTGTAAGGTGTTCCACCGTGGCTGACCTGTGCATGAATGTAGCTTATTGATGTTAAAAGAATTGTAATTAAAAGAATAACTGAAGTAGAGAATTTTTTCATCTGGTTGATATTTTGTATTTAACTTGATGTTTTCTGACGATATAATTTTAACACTTGTGACATTATATAAGTATGTAATCGTGCAAAGTTATGGATATTTAGTCCATAAGAATGCAAACAACTTTTTCCGAAACCAAAATAATCAATGCTTTTCAAGATTAATAGGCTGATTAATTCTACTTTTGAACAAAATTTTGATGATATGATTGTTGTTACCGGAGCAGCCGGATTTATTGGCAGTGTAATTACTGGAAAACTAAACGAGGCAGGCCTCGAAAACCTTATTGTTGTTGATGATTTCAGCAAGGCTGAGAAAAATAAAAACCTGCAAAATAAACAATTTATTCAACCTATTGATCGGGATGATTTTTTTCAATGGTTTGATGAAAATTATGAGGAGGTTAGTTTTGTTTTACACATAGGGGCAAGAACAGATACCACCGAATTTAATGTTGACATATTTGATATACTGAACCTGAATTATTCAAAACAAATCTGGATTCGATGCGCTGAGCATCAAATCCCATTGATCTATGCCTCATCTGCTGCTACTTATGGAATGGGTGAATTTGGTTATAATGATGGCCACGAAATCGTAGAAAAATTAAATCCATTAAACCCTTATGGTGAATCGAAAAATGATTTTGATAAATGGGCTTTGCACCAAACAGAAATACCACCATTTTGGGCCGGATTGAAATTTTTTAATGTATATGGTCCTAATGAATTCCATAAAGGCAGGATGGCATCCGTAATATTTCATGCTTTCAACCAGATTAAAGAAACAGGAAAGGTTAAATTATTCCGATCACACAACCCTGACTATAAAGATGGTGAGCAATTGCGTGATTTTGTTTATGTAAAAGATTTAGTTGATGTCATCATGTTTTTAATGCAGCATAAACCTAAATCAGGATTATATAATTTGGGTACAGGAAAAGCCCGAACTTTTGTTGATCTTGCTAAATCTACTTTCACTGCCTTAAACATTATACCTACTATCGAATTTATAGATACACCGGAAGATATTCGCGACAAATACCAATACTACACGGAGGCCAATATGGCCAAATTAATTCAAGCTGGTTATAATAAACCATTTACCAGTCTTGAAGATGGCGTTGGAGATTATGTGAAGAACTATTTGGTTGAGACAAAATACTATTAATTTGTTTTAAGCTCCCCTAACAATTTACTAATTCGCTTCTGCATATCTTGCAATGCAAAGTACTTTTCTTTAACTCTACCAAATATACTATTGTTAGGAATTCAACAATAACTCTATTCGCTACTCAATTTCCCATTCGAGGTTTTTCATAATTTTATCCTGTTTAGATTTTTATTGTATAGGAAAAAGCCCCTAACAGGTTAATGATAAACTTTTTTAAATATCAGTTTCAACTAAAAAACAGAAGCAAGTCTGTACTTAAGTTATTGCTAGTCCTATTTACAATGCTTAGCCAAGTAATTATTTCACCTGCTCAAAATCAACCAAATGAAGGAGTCTTTAATCCCAATCTTCAGGTTGGTATTAGTGCGGGGACAAGTATCTTTTTTGGAGACATCAAACAAAACTCTGTTATTCCTATTTCTGAGTATATGAATGAGTGGCGGTTTGCTTATGGCCTTAATTTTAACTACAACGTTTCTTACGTATTCAATGTGAGGGTCCAAGGACTGTATGGTAAACTCTCGGGGACCAATCAGGAAGGTAAAATCTGGTTCGAAAATGATTATTACGAACTAAATATTAATGCTGCAATAAATTTTAACAACCTCTTTGGTAAAAAAAGAAATGACAGGCTGGCAAATGTATTCGGCATAGTAGGATTTGGAATATTGAACTACAATACTGTTGTGAAAAGACTGGGCGATTATTTCGTTTACAAACGGGTTGGTTATGGATATGGAACCGGGATTGAGGGGAGACAGAGACAGACTTTTTTTATGGTTGGAGCGGGTGTCGACTTCAGGGTTAATCGCAGGCTAAATATATTGTTTGAAACAGCGAGCAAATTACCTGATTCTGATGAAATTGATGGAGTAGAAAGCGGCAAATATTATGACCTTTACAATTACACATCAATTGGTATTACTTATCGCTTTGCCTTCCTTAAGAAGAGAAAGAATGAACCAAAAGAGAACATCACAATATACCAGCCTACACCAATACAAACAATAAAAACAATAGACATTGATATCGAACTGGCTATTCATTCCGAATTTTCAATCGTTCATCCTGTAATTCAACCCACGATTAAAGTGCAAACAAGTGAAGAACCTGTGACCTTTTCAAAAATTGAATACCGTGTTCAAATTCGTGCTGAATATGCAAAACCACTTTCAAAAACATGGATAAGTGACAAATACCATATCCCAACTTCTGAGATTAAAGAAAACTTTGTGAACGGCTATTATGTTTATTCTACAGGTTCATTCCCCACTTTTAAAAAAGCATCAGTAAAATGCAAAGAATTGAAAATGCAAAATGGAATACAGGATGCTTTTGTAGTTGCCTTTAAAGATGAAAATAGGATTCTTCCTGTATCGAAATAATATTTAATATGGCGGATCGATAATTGCCCCACTTCCAAGGCACGTTTTTTCTTGCCAGTCGTAAATTACCGCAAACTGGCCCGGTGCAATACCTGATATTTTGGTGTCAGATTTAATAAAAGTGCCTCTTTCATTTCGTATAAGCAATCCAGTATTAAAGTCTGGTTGATGCCTGATTTTGAATTTAATTTTTTCAAGCCGGCTATAATCAACTTTCGGATTTAGAAAATGGATATCATTCAGCCATATATTGTTATCGTATTGTGAAATAGGATCATAACCATTCGAAACATAAATAACATTCTTTGGAATGTCTTTTTTTACCACAAACCAGGGCCCACCACTCAGGCCAAGTCCCCTACGTTGCCCTATTGTATGAAACCAAAAACCTTTGTGTTCGCCAAGTTCCATTCCTGTTTCCAGTTCTAGAATTTGCCCCGGTTTCTCACCAATATGATGCCTGATAAAATCATTGTAGTTGATTTTTCCCAGGAAGCAAATTCCCTGGCTATCCGGACGATGTGCGCTTGGCAATTTCATTTCGATGGCCATTTTCCGCACATCGCCTTTTGGTAGATGTCCGATAGGAAACATCACTTTTGTTAACTGAGGATATGTTATTTGACCCAGGAAATAAGTCTGGTCTTTTACTTTGTCTTTTGCGGTCCCAAGGAAAAAGCCCTTTTCATTTTCATACACTGAAGCATAATGTCCTGTAGCAATCTTATCAAATTCATGTCCGTATCTGTCATTAAATGCTCCAAATTTGATGAGCAGATTGCACATAATATCAGGATTGGGTGTCAAACCCTGTTTAACAGTTTCAATAGTATATTTTACGACCGTAGCCCAATAATTCTTTTGCAGGTCAACAATGTCGAATTTGCAACCATACTTTTTAGCTATCCATGTGGTAATTTCAATATCCTCTTCCGATGGGCAATCCATAAATGCTTCATCGTCTTCCATCCCTATTTTGATATAAAAAATATGAGGGTCAAATCCCTGTTCCTTAAGTAAAGGAATGGTTACTGAACTATCAACACCACCCGAAACCAACGCTGCTATTTTCATCTAATCTGAAAAATTTTGGCAAAGGTCGGAAATTTCAAATGCCAGACAATATTTAGAATATTCTAAATACCACAAAGTTCAATACCCTGCATTAGTTTTTTATACTTTTGAAAAAACATTACCAAAGTAGATACACATAACAATATCATCATGTACGGAAAAATCAAAGACCATCTGATCAAAGAGATCAACGACATTCGTGAAGCAGGATTGTATAAAAACGAACGCATTATTGTAAGCCCGCAACAGGCCGAAATAAAATTAAATACCGGACAGGAAGTATTGAATTTCTGTGCCAACAATTACCTTGGCTTATCCAATCACCCTGAATTAGTGAAAGCTGCCAAAGATGGCCTTGACACGCACGGCTACGGCATGTCGTCAGTAAGGTTTATATGCGGCACAACTGATTTGCATAAAAAACTTGAAAAGAAAATTGCAGCGTTTATGGGTACAGAAGATACCATACTTTATGCTGCTGCTTTTGATGCCAACGGTGGTGTTTTTGAACCTTTGTTAACTGCCGAAGACGCAATAATTTCCGACAGCCTAAACCATGCCTCGATTATTGATGGGGTGCGTCTGTGTAAAGCTCAGAGATATCGTTATGCCAATGCTGATATGGATGAACTGGAAGAAGTTTTAAAACAAGCGCAGGCACAAAGATTCAGAATAATTGTAACCGATGGTGTGTTCTCAATGGACGGTAATGTGGCACCTGTTGATAAAATAGTTAAGCTGGCTGAAAAATATGATGCTATGGTGATGGTAGATGAGTGTCATTCTCATGGAGTTGTTGGTGAAACCGGTCGAGGAGTTACAGAACATTTCAATGTCCGAGGAAAAGTAGATATTATTACCGGAACCCTTGGTAAGGCTTTTGGTGGTGCTGTTGGTGGTTTTACTACAGGTAAGAAAGAAATTATTGAAATACTCCGGCAGCGGTCAAGGCCATATTTATTTTCAAATTCGTTACCGCCAACCGTTGTTAGTGCAGGTATTCGCATGTTCGACATGATGAACGAAACAAATGATTTGCAAGACAAGCTACACGGCAATACTGATTATTTCATGGAAAAAATGCTTGCTGCTGGATTCGACATCAAACCTACACAATCTGCAATTTGCGCTGTAATGCTTTATGATGCAAAATTATCGCAGGATATGGCAGCTAAATTACTTGATGAAGGTATTTATGTAATTGGATTTTATTACCCTGTTGTTCCTAAAGAGCAGGCAAGAATCAGGGTACAGATTTCTGCTGGCCATGAAAGAGAACATCTCGATAAAGCCATTGCCGCATTTACTAAAGTCGGGAAAGAATTAGGGGTTTTGAAATAGGATTAAATCATGCAAAGGCACACAGAAGCAGTTTTTTTTCCTTTGCGACTTCGCGTCTCTGCGTGAAATATAGTATATGATTTTTGGAATTGGAACAGATATCATTGAAGTTGACAGGATGCGTAAACACCTGGAAGGGAATGATGCGCTCACTGAAAAACTGTTTACTGATGGAGAAAAGGAATATTGCGAAAAAGGCAATGTAACCAAATGGCAAAGATATGCTGCTCGCTTTTCAGCCAAGGAAGCATTCTTTAAAGCTTTAGGTACAGGTTATCGTTTTGGTATGGCATTTCATGAAATTGAAGTAAAAAACGACGAACTTGGCAAACCTTTTATCGAACCCCATGGTGTGGTAAAAGAATATCTTGAAAAACAAAAAGTAAAAGTCATTCACCTAACCATTTCTCATGTTAAGGAAATGGCCAATGCTTTTGTGGTATTGGAGAAGTAATGATTATTGCCCCGAAAGATCTGTTAAGAATAATTTCGACGTTTGTTCAACGCTTTCTTTCACCGCCATAAATTTCATCCCGGTCATTTTTTCAAATTTTTCACTCGAATATTGATATTTTTGGTTGGCGGTTCTGGCTGTTTCTTTTGTGATTGTATGCTTTTTACCCGTAATTGCTCCTTTCATTTTTAATGCTATCCACCCCATTTTGCTTAAAACTGGTCCCGCTTTATACTTTGGCCGAGCAATACCCATTGCATCTGCCATCCAGTCAAAAAATTGTTTGTAACCGATATTTTCAGCACTTAACACAAAACGTTCATCTTTAATATCGCTTTCGACAAGCAAAATCATGGCCCTGGCCACATCATTCACATCGATAAAACCATTTGTACCGGAAGTATAAAACTTGAGTCCGTTCCACATGGTTTGAAACATTTGTGAACTGCCTTTTGTCCAGTCACCCGGGCCAACAATAATTGAAGGGTTTACAATTACAGATTCTAAACCTTCTGCCATCCCTCTCCACACCTCACGCTCGGCTTCATACTTGCTTTTCGAATAAACAGATGATCTTGATGAAGCCTCTGATGGTGTGTCCTCGTTTACCAATCCTGTTGCATCATCCCTGCCCAAAGCACCAATGCTGCTTACATAGCACAACTTTTTCATGCCTTTTTCAATCGCTGCGTTTACAACATTGGCTGTACCGGCAATATTGGTTTTGATCAATAGGCTTTTATCATCTCCATGAAATGAAACGACAGCTGCAGTATGGTAGAGAACATTCACTCCGGCAAATGCATCCAATAATGAATAATAATCAAGGATATCACCCTCAATCCATTCAATTTTACTCAACAATCTCTCAGGTGATAAGCTATAATAAGAGAATATCTTTTTAGTTAATTCAATGGAGGAACCATTTCGTATAATGGCACGAACATTATTTTTTGTTTGCAATAGATGATACATCAAATGCGCACCTAAAAAACCTGTTCCACCTGTTACCAGAATCATGCAACAAATGTAGAAGAAAGTTCTTTTAATCAGTAATGAATGCTAAAATGCGATAATGATTAAATGAAGTAATGACTTAATGAGTGTATAATTAAAAGATAATTTGTGAGAATAGTTTCAGATTCAATCATTAAAGCATTTAAGCAGTATATCCTTGTTCCTTCATTTCATATCTTTGCGCAAAATTTTTAAAAGTGAAGGAAGTAGAAAACTTTGTTGAGGAACTGAAATGGCGTGGAATGATCCATGATGTAATGCCAGGAACTGAAGAACAGTTGCAAAAAGAAATGACATCAGGATATATCGGTTTTGACCCAACTGCAGATTCATTGCATATTGGCAATCTGGTTCCGGTGATGTTACTGGTTCATTTACAAAGAAGTGGTCACAAACCTTTTGTGTTAGTCGGAGGAGCTACCGGACGTGTTGGTGATCCTTCCGGAAAAACAGATGAAAGAAAACTGTTGACAGTCGAAACAATAAACCACAACCTGGAGTGCCAGAAAAACCAGTTAATGAAATTCCTTGACTTTGAAAAAGGAGATAATAAGGCTGAAGTGGTTAATAATTTCGATTGGTTTAAGGAGTTTAGTTTTCTTGATTTTATCAGGGATGTTGGCAAGCACATTTCAGTAAATTATATGATGGCAAAAGA
This sequence comes from uncultured Bacteroidia bacterium, assembly GCA_963759045.1. Taxonomy (GTDB): domain Bacteria; phylum Bacteroidota; class Bacteroidia; order Bacteroidales; family F082; genus JAADID01. The sequence continues at coordinate 86,314 of CAVWXM010000028.1, read as the reverse complement.
TTCTGTAAAAACAAGACTGGAAACAGGTATGTCGTTTACAGAATTTAGTTACCAGCTGGTGCAGGGCTACGATTTTTACTGGTTATACAAACACAAAAACTGCAAATTACAACTTGGTGGTTCTGATCAGTGGGGAAATATTGTTACCGGTACTGAACTAATCAGAAGAAAATCTTTTGCTGAAGAAAATAAAGAAGCTGAAGCTTTTGCACTTACATGTCCGCTCATTACCAAATCTGATGGCAGTAAATTTGGGAAAAGCGAAGGAGGTAATGTATGGCTTGACCCCGAACAAACTTCGCCCTATAAATTCTATCAATACTGGCTAAATGCTTCGGATGAGGATGCTGAAAAATGGATTAAGTATTTTACTTTGCTGTCGAAGAAAGAAATCGATGATCTAATTTTGCAGCACAATGAAGCACCTCACATGCGTTTGTTACAGAAGACACTTGCCAAAGATGTGACGATCAGAGTTCATTCAGAGGATGACTACAACGCGGCAGTTGAAGCCAGCGAGATTCTTTTCGGAAAAGGCACCACCGAAACTTTAAAAAGGTTGCCTGAAAATGTATTGCTTTCATTATTTGAGGGTGTTCCACAATCCGAAATTTCACGGACCGAATTTGAAAATGGCATTGGTATCCTGGATTTTCTATCGGAAAAGGCAGGTGCATTTAAATCGAATGGAGAAGCAAGACGTATGCTAAAAGACAATGCAGTGTCGATCAATAAAAACAAGATCAGGGATAATTATGAGCTTGGTGAAAAAGATCTGCTTAACAATAAATACATCCTGGTACAGAAGGGAAAGAAAAACTATTTTCTTGTAAAAATAGTCTAATACGCTCTCCGTCTGTGTTTTACGTTATTGCTTTGTTAAATCATCCAGCTTTCATTTCATAGATAATTTTTAACAACTGGCTGTGACTAAGTAATTATTCCAGTCAACTTTTTGCATTTTGCTTAGTCTAACTTTATCCATGAATTAAGCAAGTCCTTTGAAAGATTCAGAAAATAAAGAATTATCAGCTTTAATCAGCCTTCTTGATGAACCCAATGAACAGAATTTTGGTTCAATAAAGAAAAAAATCAGCAGTTATGGCCTTGAAGCTGTTCCGTTGCTTGAAGATGCCTGGTTACTTTCAATGGAAGGTGATAATGCTAAACGCATAGAAAGCCTGATTGAAGAAATCAGGTTTAATGATATTTATTTTGAACTCGAGAATTGGGTTAAGTTTCACAGTAATGACCTCATCAAAGCTTTTTTGCTAATCAGTAAATTCAGGTATCCTGATTTTGATGAAGAAAAATATCTTCAGAAAATAGAGAAACTGAAACAGGATATCTGGCTTGAGATGAATGAAAACCTGACGGCACTGGAAAAGGTGAAAGTGCTTAATCATATTTTTTACGACATCTACAAATTCAGGGGGCAGCTGCCGAACAAGACTAATATTAATGCATTCTATTTAAACGAACTCCTTGATTCGAATAAAGGAAGTGCAATTGCATTAGGGATATTGTATTCGTCGGTTGCACAAAATTTAAATATCCCGATTTTTGGTGTCGATCTCCATTTGCATTTTATACTTGCTTATATGGAGGATAACCAACCGATTAAAAAGGTTGAAGATTATACTTATGATGAAGTATTGTTCTATATTGCGGTTGTAAACAAAGGCTCAGTATTTACTCATAAAGAGGTCAACAGGTACCTTGATCAATTGAAATTAAAAACAAAACCCGAGTATTATATTCCTTGCAACAATATCAAAATCATCCAACGTTTGATCAATGATATGATCAGTGCTTACCGTAAAGAAAAAATGGAAGATAAAGCTGAACTATTGATTCAGTTGTTAAATGCCCTGAATTAAGTTTTCAGAAATTCATTGATATTTTTTTCTATCCTTTTAAGAACGCCTTCAGTTGGCATCTTGTTAAATTTTTCGCCGGTTACCTGTTCGTACAGTTCGATATATCGCTCAGAAACACTTTCAACATATGCATCGCTCATTTCAGGAACCTTCTGCCCTTCTTTTCCCTGAAAGCCATTGGCCATCAACCATTCACGAACAAACTCTTTTGATAATTGTTTTTGAGGCTCACCTTTGGCAAATAATTCTTCATACTGATCAGCATAAAAATACCTGGATGAGTCAGGTGTATGGATTTCATCAATCAGGTAAATCTGATCGCCAACTTTACCAAACTCATATTTGGTATCAACCAGTATCAAACCCTTTTCGGCTGCAATTTCCGACCCACGCTGAAAAAGTTTAATTGTATATTCTTCCAGTTTGTTATAATCTTCTTCCGAAACAATTCCCTGCTTGATAATCTCTTCGCGCGAAATATCTTCATCATGGCCCTCGGCAGCCTTTGTGGTAGGTGTTACAATGGGTTCAGGAAACCGCTCGTGCTCTTTTAATCCTTCCGGGACGGGAACTCCACAAATTTCACGGGCTCCACTTTTGTAGGTACGCCACGAACTTCCGGTAAGGTATCCACGGATGATCATTTCAACAGCAAAGGGTTCGCAATAATGACCTATAGTTACCATCGGATCTGGGCTGGCTATTTTCCAATTGGGAACAATATCAGCTGTTGCATCAAGATATTTAGAGGCAATCTGATTTAACACCTGCCCTTTATAAGGAATACCCCGGGGTAATACCACATCAAATGCTGAAATCCTGTCGCTGGCTATCATCACCAACAATTCATTATTGATATTATATACCTCTCGTACCTTACCGTGATATACACTTTTCTGCCCGGGAAAATGAAAATCTGTTTTAATAATGGCTTCGTTCATTGGAGTCTTGTATTTATGTTTTTACTTCATTTAAATTTTCGTTCCTTGTGTCAAATGCTAAAATACAATAATGCATTAATGATAAAATGATCTAATGCAGAAATATATTACTCATCATTTTCGCATTTAAGTATTAAATCATTCTTATCCTTCGTCGACCTTATTATACGCATCAATAATGCTTGACACCAGTTTATGGCGCACTACATCACGACTGTCAAGATAAATAAAATCAATTCCTTTTAGGTTCTTTAAAATATTTTCTGCCTGAAGCAGTCCTGACATTTTTTTTCTTGGCAAATCAATCTGTGTTACATCACCTGTTACGATAAATTTGGAAGATTTACCCATCCTGGTTAAAAACATCTTTAATTGACTTTCTGAAGCATTTTGCGCCTCATCAAGAATAGCGAAACAATTGCTTAAGGTCCGGCCGCGCATAAACGCCAGGGGTGCAACTTCAATGGTCTCATCTTCAAGGTATGACAGGAATTTTTGTGTAGGGAGCATGTCACGCAGAGCATCATATAATGGTTGCAAATAGGGATCTAGTTTTTCTTTCATATCACCGGGTAAAAACCCAAGACTCTCCCCTGCTTCAATAGCAGGCCTTGTGAGTATAATCTTTTTTACCTGTTTATTTTTTAGTGCCTGAACTGCAAGTGCAACAGCAGTATACGTTTTACCAGTACCTGCCGGACCAATTGAGAAAACCAAATCATTTTTAACACTGCTCTCAACCATCCTCTTTTGATTAGGTGTAAGTGCCTTGATCAGTTTACCATGCCTGCCATAAACCAAAACATCATTACCAACATCCTTACCATTATTTAAAGGGCTGTCATCTTCACTCATTATTTGGCGAATAACATCTTCATTGATCTTACCGAATTTATCGAAGTGTATCAACAATAAGTCAAATCTTTTTTCAAAATTCCTTATTTCTTTTTCATCACCGATAAGTTTAAGCAGTTCACCTCGTGCAATGATCTTTAGTTTTGGAAAAATTTCTTTTATCTCGTTCAGGTATTTATCCCCTGGACCATAGATATCCAGTGGACTTCCGATATCTAACTGCAATATGCTTTCGCTCATATAAAGTTATTCAGTATTAAGTTAATAACCAGGTTCAAAAATATTAAAAAATGCCCCTGTTAGCGGTGCAAATTTTATAATTTTGATACCCGATAATAGTTTAGAAATATATCTGTAGTAAAAAGGTTTTTATGGGGCTAATTACACTTATCAGTGATTGGGGGAGGAATGACTACTACACAGCGGCAGTAAAGGGAATGATCTATAAGCATTATCCTGAGGCCAATATTGTTGATATAACCCATGATATTAATCCTTTTGATGTTGATCAGGCTGCATATGTAATACGGAATGCCTACAAAAGTTTTCCCGATAATACAGTGCACATCATTGGTGTAAACACCGAAGAATCACTTAACCATCCGCACAGCGTAGTTTACTACAACAAACAATATTTTATCGGAACGGATAATGGTGTTTTCTCATTAATTTTTGAGGAAGAGCCAGAGGAAAGGGTTGTATTGGATATCATCCAGGATTCAGGAAACTTCACTTTTTCGGGACGTGACCGCTTTGTTAAAGCAGCAGTGCACCTAGCCAAAGGAGGCAAACTGGAAGACTTAGGTTCAGAAAAGGCAAAACTGATCAAAAAAATATCTTTTGAACCTGTAACAAGTGAAAACTCTATTCGGGGCCTGGTTAACCACATTGACACTTACGAGAACCTGATTACAAATATTCCGGAAAAACTTTTCAGGGAAACGGTAAAGAACCGGAAATATGAGATATCTCTCCGATCCGTTAAAATTCAAGCCATCGACAATTCGTATGGTGATGTTAGACCGGGCGAAGTTGTTGCCTTGTTTGCCAGTCATGGGATGCTTGAAATTGCTATCAATAAGGGGAATGCTGCATCTTTGTTGGGAGTAAAAAAGAAAGACTCAGTGGTAGTGGAGGTATTTCAGTCCTAACTGAAAGTTAGTTAAACCTTATCTTTTATTTTTAAATATACCTTCGCTTCTGTATATCGGTAAAACCACAAAAGCATAAACCCGATAAGCATCCCAAAAATTGCACCCGAAATAACATCACCAGGGTAATGAACGCCAAGGTACACCCTGCTATAAATAGTTAAGCCAGCCCACCCATAAAGCAAATATGGCATCCATTTGTAATTCGACAAAAGCCCAACAACAAATGATGCAAGTGCAAAGCTATTCATCGCATGCGATGAAACGAAGCCATATTGTCCGCCACAGCCTGACACTGTATGAACAATCAGTTTTAAATCTTCGTTGTGGCAAGGCCGTAATCGTTGAAAGACATTTTTAAAAGCATGTACTGAAAGTTGGTCAGAAAGGACTATGAGTAAAACAATAAAAGCCAGGATTAGGAAGGTTTTCGATTTGTAGTCTTTAATAATAAAATAAAGCAAAAAAAGATATAGTGGTATCCAAAAAAATTTCGCACTTGCAAATGTCATCACCTCATCGAAAAACGAATTATGAAAGCCATTAATAAATAAGAAAAGGCTGATATCAAGTTTATTTAAGTACTCTAGCATACTCCAATTAAAACATACTTAAAGCTTTTGTCTTCATTTCGTTGTATTCGAGACTATATGGGTTTCGTTGCAGTAACACGTTGATGTTATCCAGTGCTTTTTTGCCTTTGCCTTTTTCAAGTAATTTTTTAGCTTTCTCGTAATACTTATCATCATCCATACAGTCATAACCCAGAGTTTCGCCTCTTACAACAAGCAATGCATCCGTTGTATTGGTATCAGTACCTTCCAAAGTAAATTGAATTGGTACATCAAATCGCGTATACTTATCGTCATCACACTTATTCCATTGCCCTTCACTCGCACTAAAGAAATTACTAATTTGCTCATCAATCCCATACCGCAATGGATTTTTTAGTGTCACCTTTTCCAGTACACCATCACAATTGACTTTAAAAGTAGCAATTACTATACCCAAAATACAGTTTTGATAAGCAATCGGAGGATATTCAACGGTGGTATTAAATAATTTTTCGAATGAGTAAAAACCACCCCTAAAACGATAATCCAACACTTGACGCAGGTTTTTCTTCCTGCTTTCACTTATTGACATTTGTTCCTGACCGTAAGCTAAACCGCTGTTTAATAACAATACTATAGTAATTAAACTTAGAAAATATTTCATATAATATCAATTCATATCAGATGAGTAAAATTAAACAAATTCAACACTTGCAGTTGAATTCAGACCACCATTTAAACAGAATCCATATCATTTGAATTTGGCATCAGGAATTAAATTGCTTAATATTGTATTTGATTAGCTTGCTAGGATAAAACTTTTTGAATTACTTAATACTAACTATATAAAGCAAAAATGGCAAATCAAAAAAAACTAACCCGAATTCTTTCCATCGATGGTGGAGGAATCAGAGGGATTATTCCCGGACAGATACTCGTTTCTCTCGAGAATAAACTAAAAGCATTCGACAACAACCCTGACGCTAAAATTGCGGATTATTTTGACCTTATTGCCGGAACAAGTACCGGAGGTATATTAACATGCCTTTATCTCACACCTTCAAAAGATGACAAGAAAAAGCCAAGGTTTAGCGCCCAGGAAGCTGTGGACCTGTATCTTGATCGTGGTGATGAAATTTTCGATATTTCATTCTGGCATAAAATAAGAAGTGGAGGGGGAATAACCGATGAAAAATATGATGAAGCTGAATTGGAAGAAGCATTGAACGATTACCTGGGTGATCTAATGCTCAAAGATCTGATTAAGCCTTGTTTGATCACATCATATGATATAAAAAACAGGAAAGCTCATTTCTTTAAATCACATCGTGCAAAAACTGAAAAGGCCCGTAACTTCAAGGTTCGGGAGGCAGCCCGGGCAACCTCAGCAGCTCCTACCTACTTTGAGGTTGCAAGAGTAAAATCAGAAACAAATGCAACTTTTCCGCTTATTGATGGAGGTGTGTTTGTCAATAACCCAACTTTGTGTGCTTATGCAGAAGCCCGTACTAATAAGTTTGACAGTTTCCGTAAAAATCCAACCGCTGCAGAAATGATGATTTTGTCGTTAGGAACCGGAAATGTCGACAAACCATATTATTATAAAAAAGCCAAAGATTGGGGAGCAATTCAATGGATAGTGCCTATTATTGATATCATGATGTCAGGAGTTGCAGAAACAGTAGATTATCAGATCAGACAAATATATGATGCTGTCGGCAAACCCAAACAGTATATACGGATATCACCGGCACTCGGAGAGGCAAATTCAGCAATGGATGATGCTTCTATGAAAAACCTCAAAGCACTTCAAAAAGCTGGTGAAGATTGTGCTACGGAAAATGATAAGGTACTTACGGAATTTGCAAAACTATTGGTAGCAAACAAATAAGCTGCTCATTTTTATTGTTTTAACGATCTCACGTATTCAAAACATCTTCTTCTAAACCTGCCTTAAATTTGCTTTTTAGGTGACTTTTCCTTATATTAGCAAGTGAATTCATGTATTATTTGTCATAAGTATTCAGTGCATAAAACAACCTGAATAACTTCTGACCTTGATGATATATGAATCCCAATTATATGCTGCAAGCGTTTTTTACAAACCAAACTAACGAAGGAGGACTATACCATGCTCAAAAAAGTTGAAATTACCGATTACAAGTATGAATTAAGAAACATGCCTGATGAAAACATCGCTATTGTATACCTTATGAAGGATAATGATTTGGTGTGTATGTCAGTTTTCCACGACAGCGATCATGAAGCGTTACCACCACCGCGTGAAGGCTTAAATGGTGTCGTATATCTGGCATGCAAATTTAACTGGCTAAAAAATACAATCGATATGTTAAGAAATGAAAAACCGTTATTTTTTCTGTGGCAAAGAGAAAATCAAATTGCTACACTAAGTACCGAAAATGAAAATGTAGGCGAGGAAGAGCGTAACAGCTTGCTAAAATTTATCTTTGGTTAACTAAATGACATCATTTTGGTCTATATTTCAGAATATTTATATTTGCATGGTCAATAAATAATTGATAAGCCGCCTGTGGTTTTTGTTAAATAAAGGTTAAAATGCGTTTTTACTTGATTCTCGAAATTTTCTTTTTGAATTTTGTATTCTAATAAATCGCTAAAAACATAAATTTACTATTTTATGGACTATAATGAACTTCTTGACTATCTGGGGTCTTTGGAAGAAGGAGACCGCCTTGTTGAAATTGAGAAAAACGCTGAACTCATTTATTCTGACAAGTTTATAAATTTGATCAAAGGCCATCTTCAATTTGCTGCCAAGGAACTCGCTGGAGCAGGTTATTTTGACCAGATTCATCCAGATGAAAATGCAGAAACGTTAAAAACTTTGCAAACTGATATGCGGGAGCGAAATAAACGAAATGAAAAAGTCTGGATGAGCATGATCAATTTGAACAAGGGGTTTAACTTTCGGAATTATTTTGAACATGCAGAAAAATTATACCAGGTTAACAGTGCGGATGAGGAGAATTTATTTGACTATGATTATTGCATTAAATGTGGTCTTTCAGGAGGCAGCGAAATTTTATGCGGTAATTGTATGAATAAATATATAAATGAATAAGTATTTAAAAATCATTTAAATTTAAAAAGCGGATTAGTTTTTCCATTGCTTTTGCACGATGACTTATTTTATTTTTTAGCACAGACGACATTTCAGCGAATGTATGATCGTAACCATTCGGAACAAAAACAGGATCATATCCAAAACCTGTACTCCCCAGTTCATTTTTAATAATTTCACCAGAAACTTTTCCTTCGAAAAGGTATTCTTTACCATTCATTATTAATGATATAACCGTTTTAAAGGAAGCATTTCGGTTCTCAACACCTTCAAGTTCGTTGAGTAGTTTTCTAATGTTATTTTTTGCATTGCCATCTTCACCCGCATACCTCGCCGAATAAACACCAGGTCTGCCGTCCAAAGCTTCTACATCCAAGCCCGTATCATCCGAAAAACAGTCTATCCCAAATTTCTCATAAATAAAATGTGATTTAATCGAAGCATTTTCAGCAAGTGTTAATCCTGTTTCAGCAATATCACCATTGTAACCAATATCCCTTAAACCCGAAACCTTAAACTTATCCTTTAGTATATGACGAATTTCCTCCAGCTTGTGCTGGTTGTTTGTTGCAAAAATGATGTGTTGCATAATTCTATCTAAAATTAATTTGTTGCAAAAGTATATAATTGATAAATTTGAGGAAATCTGAAATTGTTTGGCTTGTGTCATACAAAATCAGGTTGATTGTAATTTCAACTGAAGTAAACCTAATTATGAAATTTTTCCGAAAGATCAGACAAAATTTAATCGAAAAAGGCAACCTGAAAAAATACCTGCTCTATGCAATCGGTGAAATTCTGATTGTAGTTTTAGGTATTCTGTTCGCATTGCAAATTAACAATTGGAATACGAACAGAATAAACAGGCAACATGAATTAAAAGTGTATCAAAACATCAAGCAACAGGTAGTTGATGATTTGAATGAATTATCTAATGTCATCAACTTTAATAATCATTTCACCACTCAATTTGAAAAAGCAAACCAGTATATTTTGTTGAATAACCGAATCGCGATTGATACACTTGCGTTCATCGCTATAAACCTATCACAATTTTCAGATTTTCACAGCAGTGGAAATATTTATGAAACACTGGTAAACAGCGGAGGTATTAAATTGCTTAAAAATGACAGCATCACTGGTGATCTGCAAAAACTGGAGATGACGTACAATTTCATTAACAGATTGGAAGATATTCATTGGGAACTAATTATCAATGAGGTATCCCCAGAGTTGAGAGGAGTGATTAATTATACTACTTTTCAGATTATTGAACCTGACAAACTTTATTCCGTGGAACTGCAAAATATCTTTTTTGAGTGTGTCAACTTAATGAAAATCAAAGATGCTGTTTATAAGCAAGCTACAGCTGAAATAGATGCAATTGTTGAGAAGATCAATGTAGAATTGGTTGAACAATAGTTATAATATACCCTTCTCCTCAAGCGATCCCCGGATACCATTATGATATTTCCTGAACTTTGTTTTTATTTCATTCAGTAATTTCCTGAATTCAGGTAGATTTTTAATGTTATCCATTAATGGGTCAATTTCCAAAAACAGAACAATCCAGTAATGATAATTTTCCTGTTGTGAAAACAACCTCAGGTGTTCAATGGCGTTTGCTGTTTCACCCTGATAAGAGTAATATGCTGCCAGACTGAGATCTTTATAGATTGATTCATCGTAATCAGCATACTCCTTATATTTAGAAAGATATTTTTTTGATTCCTCATTTAGACCGACTTTGGACAGAACAACAGCTATTTTCGCATCCTCACTTCTATAGATGTCCATGTTAAGTGCATTCCGGATCTCTGTAAATTTTTTGTAATACTTATAAGCACTATCATAATTCCGTTCGAAATAATATGCCTTTCCTACCTCCTGTAAAATATCCAAACGGGACGTATCTTTCTGAAGCGCAGCCAATAATCCTTCTTTCAACTGCTTGAGATTTTTATTTTCTGCATACAGGATATAAGCCTTAACATATTCTGAATACAGGTTTCCGGGATAATAATCCAATGACTTATTAATATACAATTCAGCTTCTTTGATAAAACCCGATTGTATAAAAGCATTGCTCAGGTGAAGGAATATAAAGCTTGCAGTGACTGAATCGTGGGCAGCGATATCCAGTTGAATTCCCTTAAGTGCATATTCCAGGTATTTTTCTGTATTGGGTACATAACGTGTATAAAAATCTGATAGGATATTAATAACCAGGGCCGAATTTGGATTGTATTCCAACGCTTTTTCAAGGTAGGGAACAGCAAGTTCATAAGCTGATGAATTCATATAAAATAAGGCTTTAGCAATTAAACTCTGGGGCAGTTTCGGATCAAATAACAAGGCCTTATCTGCATAGAAGTTTATTTGATCAGCATATTGTTTTTCAGTCTGGGTAATGTCCAAAGAATAATAAGCAATTGCAATTCCTGCATTGGCTCTTGCAAATTCATTATCCCGTTCTATTGCTTTTTTAAACCATTCAATAGCCTCTTCGATACTTTCACGGTCACTTTTATAGAATAAATCAAGACCTTTTAAAAAATAATCATAAGCCACCAGATCATCAGTAGGAATCTTATTTATCCTTTCTTTTGCTTCAGGTGTGATGATTACCTCAATTTTATCAGCTATATTTTCTGCAATTTCATTTTGTAAATTAAATATATCCTTTGCTTTACGGCTATATTGTTTTGCCCACAAATGATTGTCGCTTGACGCCTCGATCAATTGGACATTTAATAAAATCTTGTTACCAATTTTCTGACCACTGCCTTCCACAAAATAATCTACATTAAGTTCTTTGGACATTTCGGCAATTGTTTTTTGGCTATTCCTGTACTTTTCGACCGAGGTTCTGCTGATTACTCTTAAATCCTCAATGTTCTGTAGATTGTTTAAAATGGATTCCATTAAGCCATTGATGAAGTAAACATTGCTGGAATCATTGCTGTCATTTTTAAAAGGTAAAACTGCAATTGATTTTTCTGGAATCTCTTTTTTTGACACAAAGTGATTGAGTGCAAGGTAGGCGATTGTAGCCACAAGGATTATTACCGTAATAGTCCAGAATAGATAGGTAGTCTTTTTTTTAGTGGGTTGATCTCCAGCCTGAGCCTCGCTTTCGTTAATAATGTTTTTTCCAACTTCTCCCGGCGGATATCCATATTGCTCATGAAAGCATTTGATAAAATAGGAGACGCTGTTAAATCCGACCCGAAAAGAAACCTCAGAAACATTCAATGATTTTTCCTTCAACAACTCCAGTGCTCGATTTAACCTCACCTGGCTAATAAACTGACTCGCTGACAAATTAGTCGCCTTTTTAACCTTGCGAAGTAAATTAGAACGACTCATCCCAATTTCATGAGCCAGTTCAGATACACCAAACTGTTCGTCAGACATTTTGTCCTCAATGATCCCGGTAATCTTATTAATAAATTCTTTGTCGATGGACTGGGGTTCGGGCATGTTTTAAGAATAGCAAAACCGAAAATACTCATTTTTTGCGTCATAGTTTATACCCCTGCGCCATAATTTAGGCCACTTCGCCAAACTTGACATGATTAGCTTCATAATTGTTTAGTCGTGCGTCAGCCTTTGGAGGATCTTTACTTCATCAATAAATTGTAAAAATTACGACAATGAAAACACGCATTTATTTCCTGGATAACCTGAGAACCTTTTTAATTCTTTTAGTAGTTGTGCTGCATGCAGGAATCGTTTATGAACCAATACTGGAAAACACATGGATCGTCAGTGATCCGGTTAAAGCCAATTCAATAGGATTGATACGCATGTACCTCGATATCTTTGTGATGTTTATCCTGTTTTTTATTTCTGGGTATTTCATTCCAAATTCGCTAAAAAATAAAACCGATTGGGCTTTTCTAGCCTCAAAATTCAAAAGAATCATGTTGCCATGGATGGTTGCAGTTTTAACGATGATCCCGGCATACAAAGCCATTTTTCTGTATTCAAGGGGATTACCGCAAGAAGAGTGGTATACCTATTTTCACCTGTTCCAAAAAGTTGGAGGTGAATTATCCAGTTTTGCCGACAACCCGGTACAGAACTGGCTGTGGTTCTTGCCAGTGCTATTTCTTTTTCAAATTGTGTATTTAGGCCTGTCTAAGACCAAATTATTCAATGTAAATATTTCCATAAAAACCGCTGTAATACTTACTGTTGTTATCGGGATTGTTTACAGTATGGTTATCTCTAATCTGGAACTAAGGGGCTGGTATCATTCAGCATTGCTCCATTTTCAAAATGAAAGACTATTCATCTATTTTATGGTTTTTCTCCTTGGATCGCTTTGTTATAAATTGAAGGTTTTTGAATCGACAAAAAAGAATATGAAACTTTACATTTGGGCAAATGTTGCGCTTACTTTATCTCTTTTAGTCTTTACAGCAGTTGCTTTGAACTTCTTTTTCAATATGGTCGAACCCGGAAGAAATTACTTTTTAGTTTCTGAAACTTTCGACAGAATTACCTACTATACATCACTTCTCTTTTCGATGTTTAGTTTTCTGTATGTTTTTATTCATGCCTTCAGGTTCAGCCTTAACAAAACCAACCGGCTTTTGCAGGAATTAAACAAAAATTCATATGCAGTTTATATCATTCATTTGCCAATTATCGGACTGGTTGCGCTTCTGTTGCTCAATGTATCTATGCCTCCAATGATTAAATTTTTATTGGTTGCCCTGTTAACATTCATCATTACTAATTTGGTGATTAGTACTTATAGGAGATTGTTTCAAAAGACATTTTCTCACAAAGCCTTCCGTTTTGCTATTCCTGTTATTGCAATTCTAATTACTAGTTTGGTATACTTCAACATGAATAATGCTCCTGCAAAAGTAATTCGCTCAACAAACTCAGAAACAAGTGTCAAAGTGCCTAAAACAGGCCTTCATATGGCCGTCATTGAAGGAAACCTTGAAGCTGTTCGGCAGCACATTCAAGCAGGATCGGATCTTGATGCAAGAGAGCCCTCAGGTGGATCCAGCCCACTGATTTCAGCCGCTTTGTTTGGAAAAACAGAAATTGCCCTCGCTTTAATCGAAGCCGGTGCCGATGTCAACTTCAAAAATAATGAGGGTTCAACACCACTGCATACCGCTGCCTTTTTTTGCAGGCCTGTAATTGTTGAAGCATTATTAACGAATGGTGCAGATAAATCAATAACGAATAATTCAGGTTCGACCCCGCTGGGTACTGTTACGATTCCTTTCAACGCTGTTTTAGGAATTTATGAATATTTCGGAAATACGCTTGGGCCTTTGGGTTTGGAACTTGACTATGAAGTTATTCAAAAGACTCGCCCTTTAATTGCAGACATGCTGCAATAAATACAGTGTATTGATAAAGAATTGAAGACAACTTGTATTTACTTAAACCAAAATGATTGTATTAACTTTGATAGGGTATAATAATAAAAGGCTGATCATGAGAAATGAGAGATTCATAGAAACTGATGACAACTTGAAAAGTGGGAAATTTGTTTTACGAAATAAATGCCAGCCCAAAATAAAATGTGTCATGAAAAAAGTAATACTCTTAATCTCAATAATCTCATTACTAAATGTTGGTTGTGGATCTGATTCATCTGCTCAATACATTTATAAAATACCTGAGAATATTAACGATGGATTTGAAGTTGGCACTCTGGAAGAAGTGAAAATTGATTCATCCCTAATTATAAAGGCAGTAAACAAAATAAACTCAGGAAAATATAATGAGGTACATTCGATGCTCATTTTCAAGGATGACAAACTGGTATTTGAAGAGTATTTTCCAGGACATAAATACAAATGGGATGGTCCAAATCATCATGGTGAATTGGTAACTTGGGACAGGACAATGTTACATGATATTATGTCAGCAACCAAAAGCATTACTTCAGCCTGTATCGGTATTGCCATAGATAATGGTTTTATCGAAAGTGTTCAACAATCCATATTTGACTATTTACCGGAACATCAGCACCTCAATACAGGTGGGAAAGATAAAATCACTATTGAACATCTGCTGACCATGACCTCAGGGTTAGAATGGGATGAGTGGGGAGCACCACTGAGTAGTCCATCGAATGACCTTGTCGGATTATGGTTTCAGGACAAAGATCCTGTCACGTGTATTTTAGATAGACCATTGGTAAATGAGCCTGGCACAAGCTATACCTATTCAGGTGGTAACACGATTATTTTGGGTGAAATCATTAAGTATGCTACAAACATGACTATTGATGTATTCTCTGAAAAATATTTGTTTGAACCCTAGGAAATAGAGGCTTCCATTTGGTCATCAAAGTTTGAAAATGGAGTGATTTATGCGGGTGGTGGATTAAAAATTACGTCCAGGGATATGGCTAAAATAGGAGTGTTATTTTTAAAAAAAGGAGTTTGGAATGGAAAACAAATTATTTCTGAACAATGGGTCGAAAAAAGCTCCACATCATTTCCAGGCAACAATGGAATTAATATTCCAGGTGTAGCATCAGGAAGACATGGATATTCTTATTCATGGTGGACAAAGTCATATTCAATTTCAGGTAAAAATATCAACATGTTTAATGCCGGTGGCTGGGGAGGCCAGGAAATTATCGTAATGCCAGAAGTAAACACTGTTGTTGTATTTACTGGTGGCAACTACACTTCTAATGTCAAAGTATTTAAAATTCTTGAAAAGTATATTATACCAGCAATTCATTAAAACCAAAAAAACTAATCCGATGAACCGAAAAAAAATGAAAAACCTTACATCTGGCACATTACAAAATAATGCTGTAAAAGTTGCAGGCTTTATGTTCCTGTTTGCCTTTATTGTTCCAACACTTAACTGGACTTTTTTACTCTCCGGTCTTAATGTTGCAGACAACGTCGTTGCATCAGCCAATAACATTATAGCCAACGAGTTACTATTCCGTATTGGTATTACTATCGAACTAATCATGTCAATCGGATTGATCGTTTTAGGTCTTGCTCTTTATATAATACTCAAATCGGTGAACAAGTCCCTTGCGTTATTAGCACTTCTTATAAAATTGACAGAGGCGACTCTGGCGGCCGTTCTTGTGCTGGTCTCTTTTATTTCTTTACAGTTTATTACAGGTAGTGACTTATTGACAGCATTTACTTCAGAACAGTTACAGGCCCCGGTCGGATTTCTTCTTAGGCAACACACGGCATTATATGCTATTCCTATGGTATTTCTTGGATTGGATATGATGGTATTTTGTTATTTATTTTTCAAATCGAAATACATTCCAGCAATCTTAGCAGGATTTGGGATCCTTTCATTCGCGCTTATTTTCATTCACGCCTTAATGTTTATTCTTGCGCCAGCATATGCAACAATGCCGATTAATCAAATCGTTTTTTGGGCACCGAGCGGTCTTTTTGAAATAATCGTGGGTATTTGGCTTTTAGTTAAGGGTATTAAAGTCTAATAAACCGTCAACTAATTAAAAGAAAGCTTTTTAAATAAAAACAAATTATTATGAAAAAAAGAGCACATATTATTCTAGGAAGCATTCAGATATTTGTTGCCCTCGGAGCGATACCCGCAGGATTGTCAATGATATTGCATCCTGATGGAACACAACTCGGTATGAGTATTGAATTTCTGCAAAACTCCCCCTTTGAAGATTTCTACATCCCTGGTTTATTTCTCTTTGTTTTCAATGGTGTGTTTCATCTGACCGCTGCAATCTTATCATTTTTCAGAAGAAAGTATGCAGGAACAATGGGTCTGATGCTTGGGACAATACTGGTACTTTGGATTATTCTTCAAGTCTACTTTATAGGTCTTTCCAGCTTTATGCAACCGCTGTTCTTTTTTATCGGGCTAATCGAAATAATTACCAGCCTAATAATAAAAAATGTATTTCATAACGAATATTAAATCAACTATTTGCAAACTAAGAAACCAAAATAATGAAAGCAATTGTATGCGAAAGATACGGACCAGCGGAAATTCTTCAATTCAAAGAAGTTGAAAAACCTAAACCAAAGGACAACGAAGTACTGGTAAAAATTCGTGCAACTACTGTGACTATTGGGGATGTGTTTATCAGAAGTGGCAAACACCGGGATTCCAAATTTTACACAATCATGCTGCATATAGTGTTTGGTTTAACAAAACCAAAAAGGAAAATCCTTGGCATGGAAATATCCGGGATAATTGAAGCCACAGGCAAAAAAGTGAAAATGTTCAAAGTAGGTGATCTGGTAATTGCATCTACATTCGGGGCAAAATTTGGTGGATATGCCGAGTACAAGTGCCTGCCTGAAAATGGAGTGCTGGCTTTAAAACCTACCAATCTTACTTTTGAAGAAAGTGCTACTATACCGGGTGGGGGAATGACAGCATTAAGTTGTCTTAGAAAAGGAAAAATTAAAAGCACAGATAAAGTACTTATCTATGGTGCATCCGGTGCAGTAGGTACCAATGCTGTTCAGCTAGCTAAATACTTTGGAGCCGAAGTAACCGGGGTATGCAGCAAATCTAATTTAGAATTGGTGAAATCTTTGGGAGCCGATAAGGTAATTGATTATACAAGGGAGGATTTTACTCAAGGTGGTGAGAAGTATGATGTTATCTTTGATGCAGTGGGCAAACTTTCAACTTCACATAGTAAAAAGTCCTTAAAGAAAACGGGTACCTATCTTAACGTTTTAACTTCTTCGGGAGGTAAAGAAAAACCAGATGACTTGATCTTCCTGAAAAAGATTATAGAAGAAGGAAAGTTAAATCCGGTGATCGATAGCATTTATTCTTTTGATCAAATTGTTGAAGCCCATCGCTATGTTGAAAAGGGACACAAAAAGGGTAATGTAGTTGTTACAGTTTGAATAAATTATAAATTAGCTGATGAATTAGTTTTGTCGCAGCAAAACATTAGAACCATTGAAAAAGGGAAATATTTTTTCGCTAAGCATGTTTTCAGGATTGCACATATTTTTAAAAAGCCGCTCGAAGAAGTTTTCATTTATGATCCTGATGAAAATGCACTCAAAAAGAAAACAAAATAATTTTATTAAACATGCGAATTCACCGTCATTAAGTTAACTCACCCACTAATTTAAAAAATGAAAAAAAATATAAAATTTGGAGAAGATGTTAACGGTTATAACATTCCGGTCTTAAACGAAAGAGAAATAAGAGCAGCTGCCGGTTTGCTTTTTTTAATGATGTTTATCGCAATATTAATTGTGATATTTAAAGGAGATTTTCTAATGCTGAAATATGCGATAATCATATTTCTCACAGATATTTTAATTCGTGTTTTTGTGAATCCTAGATTTGCCCCTACCCTGATTATTGGACGTTTGATAGTAAGAAACCAAACGCCGGAATATGTTGGTGCCCGACAAAAGAAGTTTGCATGGAAAATCGGAATAGCACTGGCAACCACCATGTTTGTCCTAATCAATATCATGAACACTTTCAGCCCGATAACAGGATTGGTTTGTTTTGTCTGCCTGATCTTTTTGTTTTTCGAATCGGCTTTTGGTATTTGCTTAGGATGTAAAATATATCCATGGTTTTTTAAGCAAAAAGTTGAATACTGCCCGGGTGAGGTATGTGATATAAAAGACAGACAAGACATCCAAAAAACATCCTGGATGCAGGTATTGATTGTTTTTGGGTTTTTCGCTTTCATTTTCATAACAATACTGTTATTTAATGATGTTTTCATTGAACAACCATCTGATTTATTTAGCATTGGCAACACATATCCAACCAATTAAAACATAAACCATGAATTCGCTCAAATCGGAAAAAACCAAACTAAAAGCCAAAAGGACATTTTTAAAAAAAGGAACATGCTCCAGAACTCTCTTTTATTTATTAAACACAGAATTTGATCATCCTAAAGAAAATGAAGAGCGTGCCATCGATCCTTTAGCCGGAGGAATACTACAGCAAGGTTATCAATGTGGCATGCTGTGGGGAGCTTCGATGGCCTTAGGTGCAGAATCATTCCGAAAGAGCAAAAATCAGGGTGAGGCAATAGCATTAAGCATAAAAGCCACGAAGCATATGATGGAATCGTTTAGGAAACGAACAAAAACCATCGATTGTGAGGAAATAACTAAAACTGACTTTAACAACAAATGGAGTTTTGCAAAATATATGCTCTCGGGTAAATTCGTTTCATGCTTTACACTGGCAGGAAAATGGGCACCTGAAGCAGTTCAGGCAGCAACTGAAGGTCTTAATGAACGAGCTGAAACCATACAACAGCCGATGAGCTGTGCTTCTCAGGTAGTAAAAAAAATGGGTGGCAGTAAAGAAGAAGCTACTATGGTATCAGGTTTTGCAGGAGGCCTTGGTTTAAGTGGCGATGCATGTGGGGCTCTTGCTGCTGCAATTTGGATGACCTCACTTGAAATGGTGAGAAAGGAAAACTATAAACCCTCTTTTCCAGATCCGGTTTCAGAAAGAATATTAAATAAGTTCTTTGATGAAACTGACTATAGAATGGAATGTCACGAAATATGTCGAAAACGATTTAAAACAATAGATGATCATAGTGAGTTTATTAGTAATGGTGGTTGTGATAAACTATTGAACGCTCTGGCACAGTCATAAATCATTGACAGAAAAACTTGCTTTTATTGATATTCTCTAATCCTTCTGATATATAGGCCATTTGTTATATTTAAGATTAATACTATATTAGCGACCGAATTTTAATAACCAAAAACATTTTTATGAAAAGAATTACATTAACACTGCTTAGTGTATTGTTGATTGCAGAGTTTGCCATTGGGGGCGGACTGGTAACCAACACTAACCAAAGCACGGCATGGACCCGTATGTTGGTCAGGGATGCCACAACAGAAATTGACGGTGTATTTTTTAATCCTGCTGGACTGGTTAAACTTGAAAAAGGTTTTCACATCAGCATATCAAACCAATCCATTTTTCAAACACAAACAATTACCAGTTCATTTCCTTATTTAAACAATGGTGAATATGTCGGTGATATTAGCGCACCTTTATTCCCTTCAGTGTACCTTGCATACAAAACAGGCAGATGGGCATTTTCAGTTGGAGTAAACGTTGTTGGCGGAGGCGGTGGTGCCGAATTTACTAAGGGCGTGCCATTGATGGAAATCCCTGTGGCCTCGCTAGTACCATCATTTACCGATATGGGCGTAACTGGCTACTCTGTTGATATGTCCTTTTCCGGTAAGTCTGCTTATTGGGGTATTCAGGCTGGCGTAAGTTTTGAAATCACAAAAAATATTGCTGTTTTCGCGGGAGCAAGATATGTGATGGCCACCAATACTTACACAGGTTATATGCGTGAAATAGCTTTAACAACAGCCAATGGAAGTGTTCCTGCCGAAACATTTATGAATGGCGTCGCTGGCGAAGCAAAAGCGGGTGGTGACTTAGCTACAGGAGCTGCAACTCAAATGCAGCCGTTGGTTGATAACTTTCCCGAAAGCACCATATCTGATTTAGTCAATGCTGGACTTATGACACCTGAACAAGCAGCGCTGATGACTGGTGGTCTTATTCAATTTGGCGTACCGGAGGACCAGATTCCTCTTATGGATATGACGACCATTCAAGGCACCTATACTACAGTAGGGCAACAATTATACACTCAATCCGCTCAATTAATGGCAGGCGCATCATTGATGGTAGACCAGGAAGCAGATGTAAAGCAAACCGGCAGTGGTATTACTCCTATAGTAGGAGTCAATCTTTCATTCCTTGATGACGATCTCAATATTGGTATTAAATATGAGTTTATGACGAAATTGGACTTAACCAATGAAACTGCAGCAGGTAAAGGTTTTGTTACTGGTATTGATCCCGAAACCGGCCAACCTATTGAAATGTTCCCTGATGGTGCAGTAACAAATGCAGATATGCCAGCCATGTTGAGTGTTGGTATTGATTACCGTATTATTGATCCGTTAAAAATTTCTGTTGGATACCACAACTACTTTGATAAAGGAACCGGCTGGGCAAAAGAAGCTGAAGATGCAGGAGCCCCTCAAATTGATGATAACTTTTTTGAAATTGGCTTGGGACTGCAGTATGATATCAACGAAAGTTTTCTTGTAAGCCTTGGTTATTTGCATGCCAATACAGGTGTTAGCCAGGCATATCAATCTGACATAAGTTTTAGTTTGAATAGCAATACTGTTGGCCTTGGAGGAGCATGGAATATCAATGATACTTTCAAATTACAACTCGGAGGATATTTTGTTATGTACGACAAACAGACTTATGATTACCAGGAATCAACAACCACAATCCCTTACCAGAACTCTTATCTTAAAAGCACATGGGCATTGTCATTAGGGCTTGATATTGCTATTGGAGGAAAAAAGAAATAAGAGCAACTGAATAGTATACTTAAAGCCACTGATTAATTTTGGTGGCTTTTTTTATTCAACAGGATTCCAGTCAATTTCCAATAAACCACTTTTCTTTAATATTTCATTGGTTTTTGAAAAATGTCGACATCCTAAAAACCCACGATTTGCAGAAAAAGGAGAAGGATGAGGTGCTGTTAATATAAAGTGCTTATCTGTATCAATCAATTCCTTTTTATTCTGGGCAAATTTTCCCCACAATAAAAAAACAATCCCGGCTCTCAGGTCAGAAATTGATTTAATCACATTGTCAGTGAATGTCTCCCAGCCCTTACCCTGGTGTGAACCAGCCTCTCCGCTGCGCACAGTTAATGTTGCATTGAGCAGGAAAACCCCTTGCCTGGCCCATTTCTCAAGGTTACCCGATGGCGGGATCGGTATGCCAAGGTCGCTCTGGAGTTCTTTATAAATATTAATGAGTGAGGGTGGAGTTCTTACACCATCCGGGACAGAAAAACACAACCCATGCGCTTGCCCTTTCCCATGATAAGGATCTTGCCCGATGATCACAACTTTTAAAGCTGTTAAAGCAGTTAGATTAAAAGCTGAAAATATTTGCGATCCGGGAGGAAATATCTGGTAATTTTCTTTCTCTTCTTTAATGAATTTTTTGAGGTGCAAAAAATATTCTGCATTAAATTCATGATGCAGTGCTGCTTGCCAGCTTTCTTCAATATTTGGGGAATTTTTTATCATTTAGTCATTTTGGCACTCATATTGATAATAAATAACGAAAAATCTTGTTATTTAGGTAAAATCTGTTTTTCTTTGTCTTTACTTAATGCATTAGTAAAATTATGAAAAAAATATTGATCTTGATATCCGTAATTGTGTTGGTGGCAGTTTTTACAAGTTCATGTAAATCTTCTAGTAAATGTGCTGCATACGGAGAATCACACAAATATCAGAAAGAGGTCAAATACTAAGCTGATTTTCCATTTCAAGTTTTTTACTTACTTTCATGCGGTTACAAACCGTTGAACTAAAATTGCTGGATGAAATTATTCAAACAAATAGCGTTTCTTTTTGCTATAAGCATCAGCAGTATTGGTTTGTTTGCTCAATTCGATACCGAAGAGTTCGACACACTTGAAAATCAAATACTTTATAACAAACAAAGAACATTTGGAATTGTTGCTCATAGCCTTGGATTAGGAATCCAATACCGGAACGGAAAAAGGATAACCTATTTTAAAACCCGCATGCTTGAGTTTGAGTTTGTCTCCATGCGGTCTTACAAGCAAGTCAAAATGATTAACCCTTATATACCTGATTCCAGGCGTTATGTATTTGGTAAAATGAATGATGCTTTTTTCTTAAGGGTTGGAATGATATGGAAAAAACTTTTAAATCGAAAACCTTATTGGGGAGGTGTCGAATTACGTTTCATTTATGGTGGTGGAGTTAGTTTGGGATTTGGTAAACCCTATTATTATTATACGGTTTATGTATATCAGGATGCAAATGGCAGGGATATAATAGAAAGAAGAACAGAGCTCTATAACAAAGATATTGAATACATCTACGGCCGTGCACCATTTACTAAGGGCTTAGGAGAAATAACTCTACATCCCGGGGTTTACGGAAAATTAGGCTTTAATTTTGAATTTGGTAAAAGAAACACAAAAATAAGGTCGATTGAGGTTGGATTTACTCTTGATGCAATTCCTTTGGGACTTAACATACTTGCAAATGATTCAAATCAAATCTTTTTCCCAACAGGTTATTTGACCTTTAGTTTTGGAAAACGATTTAATAAGTACTAATCAAAAAAGGGAGGTTCAGTGAACCTCCCTTTTTTTGTGTAACTTTTTATTATCTATTTCACAAAAAGCTTTTTCGAAACTACTTGATCCTTTTTTCTGATATTCAGCATATAAAGTCCTTTCTGCGTTTCAGCTAATTGTATCACTTTAGCGTTTTCACCAGCTTTACAATTCATGCTTTCTTCATAAATTAATTTCCCGGTCATATCAACAATACTTATATTGTATGTATCGTTTGCGTAGCTGTTAATAATCAGGTTGATCTCACCATCAGATGGGTTTGGATAAATATCAATAAGCTCACTTGTAAAATTGTTGTCGCCGATACCAGCATAACCTTCAACGGTAAACGACCGTACTTCACTCCAATCAGAAGTGTCTACAGTTGTGGTTGCTCTTACCTTCCAAAAATAGGTCATCTTTCTTTCCAATGGCTCATTGCATTGAAAACTAGCGGTATTGGTTACACCCATCAATGGATTGTTAAAATCAGCATCCTTATCAATCCAAATCTCATAGTTTGCAACACCTATTATTTCGTCCCACTCGTAACTTGGGCAGAATGGTACATCAACTTCACTATCGTCAGGATTACTTAAACTAACTTCATTAGCCGTTGTGATGGACCAGGTATCTGAATAATCTGATTCATCTGCAGCATGCGTTGCTTTAACCCTCCAAAAAAAATCCTGGCCAAATCTTTTCATATGGTAGCTGGTTGAGGTGGAATCAGAAGCAGAATTATATGGGTTAGAGAATTCTTCGTTATCAGCAATTTGAAAAAAGTAATCAGTACTACCATCATATTCATCCCACTTAAATGTAACGATTAAATCTGTACCATCTGAACCATTATTTGGTTTATCGAGTTCAGGTGAGGGATAAGTAATTAAAGAGCGTCCTCCTGACCATTCAGTTGTATCTGAAGCGTGAAGGGCGCGCATACGATAATATGATTTTGTTCCATAAAGTAAATTTGTTATTTCAAAACTGGCGGAATCATAATTAACATTTAAGGTACGCAGGTATGGGCTGTTAAACCCATCTTCAGTCATTAAAACAACAGTACCAGAATTGCCCCCAATAAGACCAGCATCAGCTTTAATACTTACTGCATTTAGCTCATTAGTTGCCTCAGAAGAAACAATACGCCACCCGCCGATATAGTTAAGCATGATCCCATCATCTGCAACAGCATAGCCATTCATTCCATTAAAACATACTGAAAATATATCCTTGGTAATTCCAGATTTTTGTTCATTCCATCCTGTACCATTATAATAGAAAACCTTACCCGATTTACCAACAACCCATCCATTATTGTCGTCAACAAACCAAATATCATTATGATCTCTGGTACCCACTATTTCGCTGGTCCATTCAGTACCATTATAATGCAATACTTCTTTCCCTGCACCACAAGCCCATACATTGTTATTGCTTAATGCATATACTCCTGTTAACAATTCAGAGGTAGGTGAGGTTTCAGAAGCCCACGTACCATCTTTATAATTAAGTATTGTTCCATCTTCACCAACGGCCCAACCATTATTTGTATCAATAAAGGAAACATCGTTAAGGTCTTTATCAGTACCAGTATTTATGGCGGTCCAATCTGTACCATTATAAATTAATGCTGTACCTCCTGCTCCAACAGCAAACCCATTGGATGCGTCAACCATTACCATGCTGTTTAAGTCCTCAGTTACTCCTGCATCCATACTCGACCATACTGATCCATCAAAATGCTGAATCATACCACCTTCACCTACAAACCACATATCATCAGAGGCAAGAACTGCAGTACCGAATATATCATCTCCGGTAACATCAGCCTGGTTATTCCATTCATAAGTTGTGTCAATTTGTAGCTGGTAATTGTTCAAACCCGAAATCGCATCCCATTCTAATAGCACAATGGCATAACCTTCCTCATCAATGTCAGGGTCTGTGAAGTTAACTGACCCCGTCACTGTAAAACTCCAGGTTTCAGACCAATCTGATGGTTCTTCATCATCATAAGCTTTTACATGCCAGTAATATAACTGTCCAAAAATTAGTTGGTTCATTAATAAAGCTGTTACATCAGTCCGTATCAAATGTGACGGCATCAGAGAAATCAGCTTGTGTTGCCAATTGTACTTCGTAAGTAATATTGGTTGTTTGCCCTGTAACAGCATCCCAGTCTAAAATAATATCCGGGTTTTGCTCTTCGGCATTATTTAGTGGAGCCCTGAGGTTGGGCGGGTAAATTTTTGATTGCCCTATCAATGAGATTGATAAAACAAATATCAGGACAAGGATCGAATAAAATTTCTTCATATTCGTAATTTTTTCAATTTTTCTAAACTAGTTAATAAGGAATTTCTTGGTAAATTGTTGTTCATCCACAGTTACTTTCAACACATAGGTTCCGCTTGGCAGATCCGCTAAGTTAAAAGATACTTTATTTAATCCTTTGGCTGTCGATGAAGCTTGTGAGAATACAACTCTACCCCTCAGGTCATAAATTACAATATCAGCTTTTGATGCTTCTTTTGCATTAAATTCAATATAAACATTTGAACGAACCGGATTAGGGTACAATGAAATATCAGATCCATTTTTAGTATCAGCATCTGGCATTTCATCAATATCAACAAGGAAGAAATTATCACTCATAAAAAGTCCCCTTCCAAAAGTAGCTGCATAAATTGTCCCCCAGTTATTAGTACCCGGATAAGTTAACCAGGTCACTTCATTACCACTGACTAATTTTATTGTTTTTGCTGGTTGTGAAATTAACTGCTGTTTAAGCTCAAATACAGGAACACTTCCCATATTGTTGTATTGCTTCGTCCATGAAGGATTTGCAGCATGTATGTTTTCAGTAGTAAAGATACCGTGCTCAGTTCCTATAATAGCGATGTCAGGATCAGACATTTCGATAATTGATGAATAAACAGGCATAGGTGGTAAATTTCCTTGTTTTGAAGTAAACTCAGGAAATTGATCCAAGGCATTCTCACTGAAGAGCACATTGTTGTTATTGCCATAATTTCCTAAAGTAACAATCACATTATTTGGATCTTGAGGATCTACATTAATTGATGTGATTACCTGGGTTACTTCCTCTTCGCTACCCGGAACCATCAGTGGTATTTGTTGGGTAGAGACAATACAAGAAGGGCTGTTCACATCTGCCCGTTCATAGTTGTATGCAGTAGCCAGGTTGGATAGCCTGTATAATTTGCCATCTAACAGTTCCAACAAACAAGTGGTTCCCATCGCCCGAAATAGCCATCGAATAAGGGGTTCCGGTTAGCCCAAAATCTTTATTTGATATTTCAAACCATTCAACTGTTTTATCGAACTGTAGTATGTCTTTGGTAAAAAATATCCCACTTGCAACACCTAGGTAATAATATGCAGTTACAACATCTTTAACTTGAATTGAATCACCGATATCCAGATCAGTACCGTCTGGCACTTTGTAGGAAAATGGTTGTCCACCATTTATACTTCTTACATTGATGGTTTTACCACCAGGTATAAATTCTGTTGCATGATACCACAAGGAGTCACCACTATTTTCATTGTTAAAATTTTCAACCAAAAGCATTGGTGTTTGAAAGGCATCTGGATTACCTATTTCTCCGGGAAACTGGTCAGGAACAGAATAATTAACTCCAAAATCATCTGATCTTCTGATAACTCCTGCCTGTGAACTTATAACAATATAATTTGGCAAAATAGAGGAAGTTACACATGGACCGCCGGTTCCTGGAAATATTTGAATTCCTACTTCATCAGTATTACCAAATCCAGGAGGTGGTTTCACGATTGTTCCGTTACTTTGAGTTCCTCCAATTACAAATTCTTTCTCTCCCGAATAGCCAACCGAGTAAAACTGGGTTGTAAAATAGTTACGGTTACTAATTTCATAAGTAAAATTATTTCCGCTTATTTTTCCCAATCTTACACCGCCATCATTTCCAATTAAAAATTGATTATTTGATCCAGGTATGAAAGCATATACGTGATGATTCTCATGAACATAAGTTGGGATCAAAGGAACACTAAGGCTCTCCGAAATGGTTCTCCATTCAAAATAGCCATCTTCTTGTATTTTTGCCCCTTGCCATGCATCAATACCTCCTAAAATAACCTTATCAGGATTATTGGGAAATACAGTAATTGTATTGCAATATACCCCTTGGCCGAAACCGCTATAAGATCCATTTTGGGTCTCAGAGAAAATTGGAACAGATGGAGTTCCTGGAAGTACTATCCTCCATTCAATTCCTTTATTATCTGAACGATAAATATTGTATACATGTCCCTGGTGATTGACCACACTTGCATACACGATGTTCGGATCTGTAGGTGCAATTGCAAACTCAATACGGTTGACGCCAGTTTCAGGTAAACTAATTGAATCACCCGTTGACCGATTTACAAATGCATTAGCGTTTCCATTAACTGATATATAGCACATATTATTTATGCATGCAACCACAAAACCATCTGACCCAACTTGTACATCGAAAGAATTCATCGCAAGTTCATTTCCTTCAGTGTCTTTGGCAGTGCTCCATGTGGCACCATCATCATTTGAGTACTTTAAGCCGGTATTTGTAGCAGCGTAAATCCTATCATTTGTTGGATCGATCGCTAATTCATTTACAAAAGCCCAGTCACTGTTTATATCGTTAAATTGAGGATTTGTTGATTCAATGAGTTGAAAATTTTCTCCATCAGTCGATTTAAATATACCCTGTCCCATGAATCCGGAACTATAGCCCATTTGCTCCAATCCAGATACCTCTTGGGCGTTAAAAGTTTCACCTGTACCAACAAAGATATTTCCATTTGAATTTTGAACAATACTTGAAACATTCAGGTTAAAGCTTTCCATGTTGACTTTTACCCATGTTGTTCCCGAGGTTTACACTTTTCCACAAACCACCCGAAACTGCACCTGCATAAGCTATTGGAGTATCCGTGTCTTGGTTATCAAAATGAATGGCTCTTGTACGTCCTCCAAAATTATCAGGACCTAACTGAGTCCATTCCATATTTGTAGCTCTTGAATTTGTTACGTTATCCAATCCGTCCTGAACTACTTTTAAATCTTCAGAGTTAATAAGTCCCGTTTTTTGGTTATTACGGATTTTCGTTAAATGTTGAATTGATGGTCCAACATTTTGTGCTTTTAACTGTTTTTGAGGAACATTTTTTAATCCATCCGGACCATTTGTAAATGCAAGAAAGCTAAATGCAAATCCTCCTAAAATAATGATTACCAAAAACAACTTTAAGGGTAAAATTCCTTTTTTCATACTTTTTTCCTTAATTATGCATGCATTTTTGTATTCAGAAAATAAAGGCACAAGTTACGCCTTTTCTCGAAAAGGAGTCAAAATTTCGTTAAATTTTTTTAACACGCTTTTGGGGCGCACAGCACTCGATGACCTTTTTATTGAATTGGTAAAATGCAAATCGAATTACGTAAATAGACTTTATTAGTAGACAGGAATTTATAACAGAAAGTTGTCTGGCATCTAACAGCCATATCAAAAAAAGTTTTCTAACTATTTTTTTATTAAACTAGGATATCAATATGAGACGGTTAGAACTAAAACAATTACCAATAGATCGAAAGTTACAGACTTTGGTAAATGAATCGCCACAGAATAAAGATATTGTTCGGTTTAAAGCTAAGTTAGAGTAAACTAAAGGACAATAAAACCAAAACATCAGAACACCTAAAAAGGGGGATTATAGTTTTGGAAACGGTTTACCCATCAGTTTACGGACATGCTTTTCCATCAGCTTGTTGGCTAGGTTTAGTATCATTCCCGATAGCTATCGTGATTGGCCAATTTATGGTTAGGAATTGTGAGAAGCAAGGATTTTTAAGATGGTCTTAGTAAATTTATTCCACAAAAAAACCCCCAACAATATTGCAGGGGGTTTATAGTCTTGGCGACGACTTACTTTTCCACCTGGTATGGCAGTATCATCAGCGCTGGCAGGCTTAACTTCTCTGTTCGGAATGGGAAGAGGTGGACCTTGCCGCAATAGTCACCCAAAGATTTTTCTTGGTGGACCTTGCCGTCCTGCCCGCCGGAGCGAAGCGAAGGAGGGAATAGTCACCCAAAGATCTTTAAAGATAAAAGTTTAAAGGATAAAGATAAAAGATGGTTTTCACCACTTTAATACTTTTATCTTTTGTCTTTGTCCTTTTATCTTGTAATGACATTAACATGGAAGAAAACACAATTTTCACTGCTGAAAGAGTTAACCTATTCTGAGTTAGAAAGTTTACGGGTAATTAGTACTGCTCGGCTTTGATGTTACCATCTTTACACCTGCAGCCTATCAACGTCATCGTCTATAACGACCCTTAAAGGAAGCCTCATCTTGAGGTGAGTTTCGCACTTAGATGCTTTCAGTGCTTATCTCATCCAAACATAGCTACCCTGCGATGCCACTGGCGTCACAACAGGTACACTAGAGGTTTGTCCAACTCGGTCCTCTCGTACTAGAGTCAGGTCCTCTCAAGCTTCCAACGCCCACAACAGATAGGGACCGAACTGTCTCGCGACGTTCTGAACCCAGCTCGCGTGCCACTTTAATGGGCGAACAGCCCAACCCTTGGGACCTTCTCCAGCCCCAGGATGTGACGAGCCGACATCGAGGTGCCAAACCACTCCGTCGATGTGAGCTCTTGGGAGTGATCAGCCTGTTATCCCCGGAGTACCTTTTATCCTTTGAGCGATGGCCCTTCCATGCGGAACCACCGGATCACTATGCTCTACTTTCGTACCTGCTCGACTTGTTGGTCTCACAGTCAAGCACCCTTATGCCATTGCACTCTACGCACGGTTACCAACCGTACTGAGGGTACCTTTAGAAGCCTCCGTTACTCTTTTGGAGGCGACCACCCCAGTCAAACTACCCACCAAACACTGTCTTCCGTTAGGAATTAGGCACCAGATAAATGAAGGGTGGTATTTCAAGGTTGACTCCACAAAACCTAGCGGCCCTGCTTCATAGTCTCCCACCTATCCTACACATCACGTATCCGATGTCAATGTTAAGCTGTAGTGAAGGTTCACGGGGTCTTTCCGTCCCGTTGCGGGTAAACGGCATCTTCACCGTTACTACAATTTCACCGAGCTCATAGCTGAGACAGTACCCAGATCGTTACACCATTCGTGCAGGTCGGAACTTACCCGACAAGGAATTTCGCTACCTTAGGACCGTTATAGTTACGGCCGCCGTTTACCGGGGCTTCAATTCATACCTTCTCTAAAAAGTAAAACCCTTTAGATAAGCACTCCTCTTAACCTTCCGGCACCGGGCAGGTGTCAGGCCTTATACGTCATCATTAAATTTAGCAAAGCCATGTGTTTTTGATAAACAGTCGCCTGGGTCTTTTCACTGCGGCCATCCCGAGGGATGGCACCCCTTCTCCCGAAGTTACGGGGTAATTTTGCCTAGTTCCTTAGCTATGAATCACTCGAGCACCTTTGGATTCTCTCCTCGACTACCTGTGTCGGTTTACGGTACGGGCAGTTTATACCTGACGCTTAGGGGGTTTTCTTGGAAGCATGATTAGGGTCACTATCCACGCAGCCGAAGCCTTGTGGTACTATCCACCTTCAGCAAGACGTGCGGATTTGCCTACACATCCTATACCTACAGTGTTCAACGTGCTATTCCGTCAGCACGCGGACCTTTCACTTCTCCGTCGTCCCATCGCAGTATAAACTGGTACTGGAATATTAACCAGTTGTCCATCGACTACCCCTTTCGGGTTCGCCTTAGGACCCGACTAACCCTGATCCGATTAGCGTTGATCAGGAAACCTTAGTCTTTCGGTGTGCGGGTTTCTCGCCCGCATTATCGTTACTTATGCCTACATTTGCTTTTCCAGACGCTCCAGCAAACCTTACGATTCACCTTCAGCGCAGACTGGAATGCTCCCCTACCAATTATATAAATATAATTCTATAGCTTCGGTAATATGTTTTATGCCCGATTATCATCCATGCCCGATCGCTCGACTAGTGAGCTGTTACGCACTCTTTAAATGAATGGCTGCTTCCAAGCCAACATCCTAGCTGTCTGTGCAATCAGACCTCGTTAGTTCAACTTAACATATATTTAGGGACCTTAGCTGATAGTCTGGGTTCTTTCCCTCTCGGACATGGACCTTAGCACCCATGCCCTCACTGCTGTAAAACATGTCATAGCATTCGGAGTTTGTCAGGGTTTGGTAGGCGGTGAAGCCCCCTAGCCCAATCAGTAGCTCTACCTCTATGACACTATAAAACAACGCTGCTCCTAAAAGCATTTCGGGGAGTACGAGCTATCTCTCAGTTTGATTGGCCTTTCACCCCTACCCACAGCTCATCCAAATACTTTTCAACGTATATTGGTTCGGTCCTCCAGATCGTGTTACCGATCCTTCAACCTGGCCATGGGTAGATCACCAAGTTTCGCGTCTACCCCCTCTGACTATGATCGCCCTATTCAGACTCGCTTTCGCTTCGGCTGCGCACGTTCATCATGCTTAACCTCGCCAAAGAGGAGTAACTCGTAGGCTCATTATGCAAAAGGCACGCCGTCACTACATAAATGCAGCT
>CAVWXM010000028.1:0-52500 GCA_963759045.1 uncultured Bacteroidia bacterium | reverse complement strand
TGCACGCGGCATGGCTGGTTCAGGCTTGCGCCCATTGACCAATATTCCTTACTGCTGCCTCCCGTAGGAGTCTGGTCCGTGTCTCAGTACCAGTGTGGGGGATCATCCTCTCAGAACCCCTAGACATCGTAGACTTGGTGAGCCGTTACCTCACCAACTATCTAATGTCACGCATGCCCATCTTTAACCACCGGAGTTTTAACTGCTAAATGATGCCATTTCGCAGTGTTATGAGGTATTAATCCGAATTTCTTCGGGCTATCCCTCTGTTAAAGGTAGGTTGCATACGCGTTACGCACCCGTGCGCCGGTCGTGTACTCACCGAAATGAGCCTTACCCCTCGACTTGCATGTATTAAGCCTGCCGCTAGCGTTCATCCTGAGCCAGGATCAAACTCTTCGTTGTATATGTATTTTTAAAAATAAATGTACTATCAAGATGTCCTTCTCCCAGCAAATAAACTATTTAACTATCTGAAATTAACAGAAGAATTATGCTCTAATTCTACGCTGTTCCTTCTCTTAGGCTTGGTTCCATTATGTCTATGAACTCTTTTCCGCTTTTTTACAGGCTTTTAATAGATTACCTGTGTAAAGCGGGGTGCAAAAGTAGAAATCTTTTTTAAACACACAACACTAATTATAAAAAAAAACACATAAAATTGTACCACAAATCATTACTCTTTGTTTATCTGGTGTTTACGACAGGAAATAATTTGAAATTAAATAAAAAAGAGCAGCGAAAAAAGCTGCTCTTCCATTATTATATTTGATACAGTTTACTTAATGAACCGAAAATCTTTTCCTAAGTAAACAGCAGAATCGCCTAAAATTTCCTCAATCCTTAAAAGTTGATTATATTTTGCAATCCTATCAGAACGACTTGCCGATCCGGTTTTAATCAAACCAGTGTTTAATGCTACCGCTAAATCAGCAATCGTCGTATCCTCAGTCTCGCCTGAACGATGACTCATTACTGAGGTGTATCCATTCCTGGTTGCCATTTCAACAGCATTTATGGTTTCTGTTAAAGTTCCAATCTGATTTACCTTAATAAGAATAGAGTTTCCATAACCTCCATCAATACCTTTCTTGAGACGGTCAGTATTTGTGACAAATAAATCATCTCCAACAAGTTGAATTTTATTCCCCATCATATCGGTCATTTTCTTCCAGCCATCCCAATCGTCCTCTGCCATTCCATCTTCAATAGAAATGATGGGATATTTTTTCACCCAGTCATTCCAATAATCAACCATCTCACCAGGGGTTAATTTGTCGCCTGTTGACCATTTTAAATGATATACATTTTCTTCAGCTACATAATATTCAGAAGAAGCCGGATCAAGTGCGATATAAATATCTTCGCCAGCTTTATAACCAGCCTTATCAATTGCTTCTAATACAACTTTAATGGCTTCCTCATTTGATTTCAAATTTGGAGCAAAACCACCTTCGTCACCTACATTGGTTGAATGCCCGCCTTTTTTAAGTACAGCTTTCAGGTTATGAAATACTTCAGCTCCCATTCGCAATGCATGACTAAAATTGTCAGCACCAACAGGCATGATCATAAACTCCTGAAAATCGATACTATTATCAGCATGTGATCCTCCATTAAGAATATTCATCATTGGGATAGGAAGTGTTTTGGCATTAACTCCTCCAACATATCTAAATAAGAACTGATTTGTTTCCTGCGCAGCTGCATGAGCTACAGCCAGGGAAACACCCAGAATTGCATTGGCACCAAGATTAGCTTTATTTGGCGTTCCATCCAATTCAATCATACGATTGTCAATATCTACCTGCTCGCTAACATAAAAACCTTGAAGTTCTTCGGCAAGTACGCTATTTACATTTTGTACAGCATTTAGTACACCTTTTCCCAGATAAACGGCTTTGTCGCCATCTCTTAGTTCAACAGCTTCATGAACTCCTGTTGAGGCACCTGATGGTACAGCAGCACGTCCGATAACTCCTGTATCGGTAAAAACATCTACTTCAATGGTTGGGTTACCTCTGGAATCCAATATCTGTCTTGCATGAATATTAGCTATTTGGCTCATAATAGTTCTGTTTTTTAATGAGGCGCTAAAGTATTAAAAATCTTATGAAGTTTGTTTGTATGTCATACCCCAATTTTAAATTTTCCTGTAAATTATCAGTAGACTTTCTAGACAATAAATTGGAACCCATTGTGAAAATGGATGATCGTAAAAGTTCGTGCTTATCTATTTTTAATTTATATTGATATGACTATAAGTATTGCAGCATTATTTCAAATTGAATCCCCACATTTCGAAGGAACGAAATTGATGTAAAAAGAAAAAGGATGGAACCAAATGGTTTCATCCTTTTATAACAATAATGAACGAAAAAACTATTTATCTTCCTTTTCTTTCCCCTCGTCAGTTTTTTCGTCACTATCTTTTTTGGTTTCTTTCTTTTTCCTTGTTGGTTTTTTAGCCACTGCTTCTTTTTTTGGCTCTTCTTCCTTTACCTCAGTTTTTAGTTCTTCAGCAGGAGATTCTTCTTTAGCAACTGGTTTTTTTTCTTTTACCTCAACTTTAGCTTCAGGCTCTTCAGCCTTAGTTTCAGTTTTTTCTTTTACTTCTTCAACAACCTCTTCTTTAGCTTCCATCTCGGCAGCTGCAACCGGAGTTGTTTTCTCTTCAGTTTGCTTTTTACCACCACGACGTCTTCGGCTAGTTTTTGTTTTCTTAGCTGATTTTTCAGAAATCAAAATTTCATTGAAATCAACCAATTCGATCATTGCCATATCAGCATTATCACCAAGACGATTACCAAGTTTGATAATACGTGTATATCCACCTGGGCGGTCACCGACTTTTGCTGAAACTTCCCTGAATAATTCAGTCACAGCATCTTATCCTGCAGATAACTAAACACAACCCTGCGTGAATGAGTGGTATTGTCCTTTGCTTTGGTAATCAATGGCTCAACATAACCTCTTAATGCTTTAGCTTTTGCAACTGTGGTATTAATCCTTTTATGTAAAATAAGAGAAGCTGCCATATTCGACAACATGGCCTTTCTGTGTGAACTTGTTCTTCCCAAGTGGTTAAAACTCTTTCTGTGTCTCATCTCTCTTAATCCTTATCTAATTTATATTTTGCTATGTTCATACCGAACTCAAGTCCTTTGGTATTGACCAATTCATCAAGTTCCGCAAGTGATTTTTTACCAAAATTCCTGAATTTCAATAAATCATTTCTATTGTATGCAACCAATTCTCCAAGTGTTTCCACATCGGCAGCTTTAAGGCAATTCAAAGCACGAACTGAAAGATCCATATCAACAAGTTTTGTTTTCAATAACTGACGAATGTGAAGTGTGTTTTCATCAAACTCTTCAGTTACTGATCTCTCTTCAACTTCAAGTGTAATTTTCTCATCTGAAAATAACATGAAGTGATGAATGAGAATTTTAGCAGCTTCTTTCAACGCATCCTTTGGATGAATTGATCCATCAGTCTGAATATCGATCAATAACTTTTCGTAGTCAGTTTTTTGCTCAACCCTGTAGTTCTCGATATGGTATTTCACATTTTTAATTGGTGTGTGAATTGAGTCGATTGCAACTGTACCGACAAGAGCATTTGGATCTTTATTCTCTTCAGCCGGGACATATCCTCTACCTTTATTAATGGTAAGCTCCATACTCAATTTAACCGATGGGTCCAGATGGCAAATTACCTCATCAGGATTCAATACCTGAAAAACAGAGAGGAATTTATTAATATCACCGGCTTTAAAAACCTCCTGATCACCAATTACGATATTTACCTTTTCACTGGATTCGTTATTGATTTGCTGTTTAAAGCGAATTTTTTTCAGGTTTAGAATAATTTCGGTAACATCCTCAACAACTCCTTTGATTGTTGAGAATTCATGATCTATTCCTTCAATCTTGATATTTGTAATTGCATAACCTTCAAGTGATGAAAGTAAAATTCTTCTCAAAGCATTACCAATTGTAATACCAAAACCTGGTTCCAGCGGACGAAATTCGAATGATCCGCTAAAATCATTGGCTTCATTCATGATAACTTTATCAGGCTTCTGAAATGCTAATATTGCCATAATATTCTTTGTACTTTTAGTTTCGAATGATCAATTATTTACTACTTACTGTAAAGTTCAACAATAAGTTGTTCTTTAATGTTCTCCGGAATTTCTTCACGTTGAGGATAATTAAGGAATTTTCCTTGTAGTTTATCTTCGTCCCACTCAATCCAAGAGAAAGTTTTCCGGTTATGCAATGAATCAGTGATGGCAACAAGACTTTTTGATTTTTCACGAACGCCAACAATATCACCTTCTTTAACTGAATAAGATGGAATATTAACAACATTGCCATTTACAGTAATATGACGGTGTGAAACCAATTGACTTGCCCCTGCTCTTGTAGGTGCAATTCCCATTCTGAATACAACATTATCTAAACGTGATTCAATAAGCTTTAATAAGTTTTCACCAGTAATACCTTTTTTTCTTGAAGCTTTTTCAAACACATTACGGAATTGCTTTTCCAAAATACCATAAGTATATTTTGCTTTTTGCTTTTCCTGAAGCTGAATTCCATATTCTGATTGCTTTCTACGCTTTTTCATAGCGCCATGCTGTCCAGGAGGATAATTCTTCTTCTCAAGGAATTTGTCAGGTCCGAAAATTGGTTCTCCAAATTTTCTTGCTATTTTTGATTTTGGTCCTATATATCTTGCCATTTTTATATTATTTGTCGATTAACGAATGAGTTGTTAAGGTTATACTCTTCTTCTTTTTGGTGGACGACATCCATTATGTGGCAATGGTGTTACATCAATAATTTCAGTTACTTCAATACCTGCAGAATGAATTGTACGGATAGCAGATTCCCTTCCAGCACCAGGCCTTTTACATAAACTTTTACTTTTCGTAAACCAAGATCATATGCTACTTTCGAGCAATCTTCTGCTGCCATCTGAGCTGCATAAGGAGTATTCTTTTTAGATCCTCTAAATCCCATTTTACCTGCATGATGCCCATGAAATTACCTGTCCAGCATTATTGGTCAATGAAATAATAATGTTATTGAAAGAAGCATGGATATATGCCTTTCCGGAAGGTTCAACTTTAACAACTCTTTTTTTTGTACTTCTGGTTCTTTTTGCCATCGATTATGATATTACTTGACTTATTTACTATTTAGCAGCTTTTTTCTTGTTAGCAACAGTTTTCTTTCGACCTTTTCGGGTTCGGGCATTGTTCTTGGTTTGCTGTCCTCGTAGAGGAAGTCCAATACGATGACGGATTCCTCGGTAAGAACCAATATCCATGCAATCGCTTGATATTCATTTGAATTTCCGAACGAAGTTCACCTTCCACTTTAAACGTATCGCCAATAATGGTACGGATACTGTTTTGCTCATCATCAGTCCAGTCTTGGACTTTTTTACTCCAATCAATATCAGCTTCAGTTAAGATCTTTTGTGCTGTACTTCTGCCAATTCCATAGATGTAGGTCAATGCAATTTCACCTCTTTTTTTTTTTGGTATATCAATTCCAGCAATTCTAGCCATAATTATACTTTTTATTGTTTAATATCAGTTGCCTGATTATCCTTGTCTTTGTTTAAACTTAGGATTCTTTTTATTAATAACGTACAACCTTCCTTTTCGTCGAACAATTTTGCAATCCGCAGTTCTTTTTTTTATTGATGCTCTAACTTTCATTGTGGCATTATTTATATCTAAATGTTATTCTTCCTTTTGTCAAATCATATGGCGACATTTCAAGCTTTAACTTTATCACCAGGTAAAATTTTAATGTAATGCATACGCATTTTACCAGAAATATGAGCTGTAATTACATGCCCATTTTCCAATTCAACACGAAACATTGCATTACCTAGTGATTCAATCACTGTTCCATCTTGTTCTATTGATGGTTGTTTTGCCATATTATGACTATTTTCTTTTTAATACTTCTTCAATATATTCAAATGTTGATAAAATATCAGCTTTTCCATTTCGAATCGCTACATCGTGCTCAAAATGAGCTGAAGGTTTCGAATCGGCTGTTCGTATTGTCCATCCATCCTTATCCTGAATAACTTCTTTTCGTCCAAGGTTAATCATTGGTTCAATTGCCAATACCATTCCTTCTTTTAATTTCGTTCCTGTTCCTCGTCTTCCATAATTTGGACTTCCGGTTTTTCATGCAAATTTCTTCCAAATCCATGTCCTACCAATTCTCGAACCACTGAATAACCAAATCCTTCAGCATAATTGTTGAATTGCATATCCAATATCACCAATTCTTTTTCCAGCAATTGCTTTTTCAATTGCCAAGGTAAAGCGATTCTTTGGTTCGCTCAAGCAAGTTTTAGTATTTCCTCATCTACTTCACCAACTGGAAAAGTATAGGCTGAATCACCATAAAATCCATTCTATAAACGTTCCACAATCAACTGATACAATATCTCCATCTTTTAAATCCGGTCTCCGAGGAATTCCATGAACCACTTCATCATTTACTGAAATACAAAGTGTAGCAGGAAATCCATTATAACCTTTAAATCCTGGAACTGCACCATTATCTCGAATAAACGTTTCAGCTATCTTATCAAGTTCCAGGGTTGTAACACCAGGTCTGATATTTTGGCTACTTCAGCTAATGTTTTTCCAACAAGTAAAGAACTTTCTCTGTATTAATTCAATTTCTTCCTCTGTCTTATAATGTATCATCAGAAGCTTAACATATGATTTACATGCTAAATGCTGACCTACCTTTAATTCTTCCCGATTTCGTTAATCCATCATAATGACGCATTAACAAATGACTTTCAATTTGTTGCAAGTGTATCAAAAACAACACCTACCAAAATCAATAAGGATGTTCCTCCATAAAACTGCGCAAACTGACTGATTTACACCAACTAAGCATTGCAAATGCAGGCATAATGGCTACAAATCCAAGAAATATTGATCCTGGTAATGTAATTCTTGACATTATATTATCTAAAAATTCTGCTGTTTTTTTACCTGGTTTAACACCAGGAATAAATCCACCATTCTTCTTCATATCATCAGCCATTTGATTTGGATTAATTGTAATAGCTGTATAGAAATAGGTAAAGAGAATAATCATTATAAAGAATGTAAAATTATACCAGAATCCATGTATAGTCTGCAAATGCAGCTGCAAATCCTGACAAGGCTTCTGAATCAGCAAAACCTGCCAATGTAATGGGTAAAAACATAATTGCCTGAGCAAAAATAATAGGCATTACACCAGCAGCATTTACTTTTAAAGGAATATATTGACGAACACCACCATATTGTTTGTTTCCAACAATTCTTTTTGCATACTGAACAGGAACTCTTCGTGTTCCCTGAACCAATAAAATTGTAAACAGGATAACAAAGATCAAGATAACTATTTCCAGTACAGAAGTATACCAATCCACCACCATGTTCTTCCATTCTTGAAATAAATTCCTGAACCAATGACAATGGGAAACTGAGCAATAATACCAATCATAATGATTAGTGAAATACCATTTCCAATTCCTTTATCAGTAATTTTTTCACCTAACCACATAACAAACATGGTACCTGCAATCAAGATAATTGATTGATGACATCCAAAAATAAAATGGTGGAGAAGTTACTGCAGGATCAAATGGTGTAATCGCTTCTGCAGGTAATTGCTGAAACAACATTGGCAATATATGCAGGTGATTGGAAAGCCACAATAATTACAGTTAAATACCGTGGTAATCTGATTAATTTTTCTTCTTCCACTTTCACCTTCTTGTCTGTAGTTTCTGGAAATATGGAATTGCCATACCCAATAACTGGATAACAATAGAAGCAGAAATATAAGGCATAATACCTAATGCAAAAATTGATGCATTTGAAAATGCACCTCCTGAAAACATATTAAGCAATCCCATTAAACCATCACTACCTTGATTGTTGCAGATCAGATAACATGATGAGGATCAACACCAGGAAATACAACAAATGATCCTAAACGATAGATAAGAATAATACCAAGAGTATAAAGGATCCTGTTCCGGAGATCCTCAATCTTATAAATATTCCTTATTGTCTCGATTAATTTTTTCATCTAAAATTAAATTTTTGTGGCAGTTCCGCCTTGTGCTTCAATTGCTGCAATTGCTGTTTTTGAAAAAGCATGAGCTGTAACTTCAAGTTTTGCTTTTAATTCACCTCGTACCCAGAATTTTAATCAGATCGTTCTTATTGAACCAATCCATTTTCGATTAAAACTTCCTGATGTCAATATCTTAAGCTTTTTTTCTTCAGCTAATTTTTGTAAGGTACTCAAATTAATTCCTCTGTATTCAACCCGATTAATATTTTTAAAACCAAATTTAGGAACTCGTCGGTATAAAGGCATTTGACCACCTTCAAAACCAATTTTACGTTTATAACCTGATCTTGATTTGGCTCCTTTATGACCTTTTGTAGATGTTCCACCATGTCCTGAACCTTGTCCTCGACCAATTCTTTTTCTGTTCTTAGCTGAACCTTTTGCAGGTTTAAGATTACTTAAATCCATCTTATCTTTATTATGTTATTAAATTTCTTCTACCTTCAATAAATGTTTTACTTTATCAATCATTCCCAAAACCTGAGGTGTTAGCTTCCATTTCCTTGGTCTGATTCAATTTTTTTAATGCCAAGTGCTATCAAGTGTTAGTCTTTTGACGTTTTGGCCTGTTCAATTGCACTTCTTACTTGTGTAATTTTAACTTTTCTCATTTCATATCGTTTAATTATTATCCGTTAAAAACTGTATCTAATTCAACTCCTCGTAGTTGTGCAATTGTATAAGGATCTCTCATTTGTAACAAATGCATCAATGGTTGCTTTAACAACTTAGTGTGGATTTGAAGAACCTTTTGATTTTGCCAAAACATCTTTTATTCCAACACTCTCAAGAACAGCACGCATAGCACCACCAGCAATTACACCTGTACCAGGAGCAGCTGGTTTAATAAAAACCCTGGCTCCACTATATTTACCTGTCTTGTTCATGAGGTATTGTTCCATTTAGATACAGGAACTTTAATCAAATTTTTCTTTGCATCATCAATTCCTTTGGCAATTGCTGAAGTTACTTCTTTTGCTTTTCCAAGTCCATATCCAACAACACCATTTTCATTTCCAACAACAACAATTGCTGAAAAACTAAATGTTCGTCCTCCTTTGGTTACTTTAGTAACTCGTTGGATACTAACCAGTCTGTCTTTAAATTCAATATCACTGGATTTTACTCTTTTTACATTTGCGTTTGCCATAATTCATTAAAATTTAAGTCCACCTTCTCTGGCAGCTTCAGCCAAGCGTTTTCACTCTGCCATGATATAAATAACCATTTCTGTCGAAATACCACGTTTTCAATTCCAGCGCTTTTTGCTTTTTCGGCAATAAGTTTTCCAACTTTTTCAGCCTGTTCAATTTTATTTCCTTTGTCATCAGAATCCTTTTTCCTTTGATGATGCAGAAGCCAAGTGTCTGTACCGTTCTGATCGTCAATCAACTGAACATAAATCTGCTTATTGCTTCTGTAAACAGACATACGTGGTCTTTCAGCAGTACCATTCATGGTCTTCCGGATCCTCATTTTGATCTTGAGTCTTCTATATTGCTTTTTTATTCTTTATTCCCATTTCTATAGGATTTTTTCTGTTATAGTATTATTAACAATTTTACTTCTCAGCAGCAGCTTTACCAGCTTTCTTCCTGAGCACTTCACCCTGGAATTTAACACCTTTTCCTTTATAAGGTTCTGGTTTTCGGATTGATCTGATTTTTGCTGCTACCTGTCCAATCAATTGCTTATCAATTGAATGCATTGTGATCAGTAGGATTCTTACCTCTTTCAGTTATTGTTTCAATCTTAATTTCAGGTGGA
Source organism: uncultured Bacteroidia bacterium (assembly GCA_963759045.1). Classification (GTDB taxonomy): domain Bacteria; phylum Bacteroidota; class Bacteroidia; order Bacteroidales; family F082; genus JAADID01. The sequence goes on along the minus strand of CAVWXM010000028.1, from coordinate 42,547 downwards.
ATTGCAAATATAATGTGGTGAGAATAACCTAATGACAGATCAAGTACCTGGCCTTTTGCCTCAGCTTTATAACCAACACCAACCAATTCCTGAACAGTATTGAAACCTTCTGTTACACCCTGTACCATATTAGTGATTAATGAACGGTAAAGACCATGTTTTGATTTATGATCTTTGCTTTCGGTTGCACGCTCTAAAACAAGGCTTACCATCCTCAATGTTTAATTTTTATAGCAGGATCAACTTGTTGTTCCAATTCACCCAATTTACCTTTTACAGTAACCATGTTGGTATCTGAAACTTTTATTTCTACACCCTCAGGTATTGTGATCGGTAATTTTCCTATTCGTGACATTGCGTTCTATTCTATTATTAACTTACATAACAAATTACTTCACCACCTATATTCAGATTACGCGCTTCTTTATCTGTCATAACACCTTGTGAAGTAGAAATTATAGCTACTCCAAGTCCATTTAAAACACGAGGTAATTCATCTTGCGTTTACATATTTTCGTAATCCTGGACTTGAAACACGCTTTCAATTTTATTAATGGCTGATATTTTCGTAACAGGATGATATTTCAAAGCAATTTTAATATTACCCTGAGCTGATGCATCATCTTCAAATTTATAGTTTAGGATGTATCCTTTTTCAAAAAGAATTTTAGTGATATCCTTTTTCATATTGGAAGCAGGAATTTCAACCATTCTGTGATTTGCGCATACAGCATTTCGAATTCTTGTTAAATAATCTGCAATTGGATCTGTTTTCATCTAATATTACTTTTTAATATTATTACCAACTGGCTTTTTTAACACCTGGAATTAAACCTTTTAATGCCATTTCCCTGAAATTAATACGTGAAACTCCAAACTGACGCATATATCCTTTTGGTCTGCCTGTTAGTTTGCAACGGTTGTGCAAGACGAACAGGAGATGCATTTCGTGGAAGTTTCTGAAGTCCATCATAATCACCTGCGGCTTTTAAGGCTGCTCGTTTCTCAGCATATTTCTCAACCATTTTTGCTCTTTTGCCCTCACGCGCTTTCATTGATTCTTTTGCCATAGTTATTGTTTTTTTTTTGATTTTTAAATGGTAATCCAAATTCTTTCAGCAAAGCAAATGCTTCTTGATCAGTTTTTGCTGAAGTAACAATGGTAATATCCATACCATTGATTTTTGTCACTTTATCGATATCGATTTCAGGAAAAATCATTTGTTCAGGTACACCAAATGAATAATTTCCACGACCATCAAATCCTTTGTCATTAATTCCCCTGAAGTCACGTACACGTGGAATGCAACAGATATTAATCGATCAAGAAATTCATACATTTTATCACCTCTAAGGTTACACGAACACCAATTGGCATTCCTTTTCTCAACTTAAAGTTAGAAATATCGCTTTTTGAAATTGGTAGGCACAGCTTTCTGACCTGTAATAGCGGTCATTTCAGCAATCCAATATCAATTAACTTTTTATCAGCAATGCGCATCACCAATTCCCTGATTGATAGCGATTTTTGTCAACTTAGGAACTTGCATTACTGACTTTTGTACTCAAACTGTTCTTGGTAAGAGCAGGAACAATTTCCTCGTTATATTTCTTTATGTAATCTTGGTTGATATTTCATTACTTAATTACCTCCCCTGTATTTTTTGAATAACGAACTAATTTGCCAGTTTTTTCATCCGTTTTACGTCCAACTCGTGTTGGTTTACCAGATTTATCAACTACCTTAAGGTTTGATATATGTACGCCTGCTTCTTGTTTAATGATACCACCTTTTGGATTATCAGCATTTGGCTTGGTGTGTTTTGAAATCATATTCACACCTTCCACGATAGCTCTGTATTTTTCAGCATCAACAAAAAGGATACGACCGATTGCCCTTTATGGTTTCCGGCAATCACCATTACATTATCCCCTTTTTTTATATGTAACTTAGCCATAACTAATATTCTTTCTACTATTAAAGCACCTCAGGTGCTAGTGAAACAATTTTCATATACTGTTTCTCACGAAGTTCTCTGGCAACAGGTCCAAAAATACGGGTTCCGATCATTTCGCCTGTTGTGTTCAGAAGTACAACTGCATTATCGTCGAAGCGGATATAAGATCCATCAGGTCGTCTGTACTTCTTTTCTTGTTCGAACGACTACAGCTTTAGAAACTGTACCTTTTTTTATGTTTCCTGAAGGCATTGCGCTCTTCACAGAAACAACAATCTTGTCACCAATAGAAGCATAACGCTTTTTTGTTCCTCCCAGAACCCGGATGCAAAGCACTTCTTTGGCTCCACTATTATCAGCTACTGCAAGTCTTGATTCTTGTTGTATCATGATTATTTAGCTCTTTCAATAATTTCTACTAATCTCCAATTCTTTGTCTTGCTCAATGGTCTGGTTTCCATGATCCGAACGGTATCACCGATATTGCAATCGTTTTTTTCATCGTGAGCAATAAATTTGTTGGTCTTTCTCACGAATTTACCGTAAATAGGATGTCTGTACTTACGCTCGATTTGAACAGTAATGGATTTTTCCATTTTGTTGCTAACAACAAGCCCGATTCTTTCTTTTCTAAGATTCCTTTTTTCCATTATTATTGGTTACTTAGTGTTATTTTCTTCAATTTGTCTTTTCCTTAATTCCGTTTCAAGCCTGGCAATGGTTTTGCGATTTGTACCGATCTGATGCGGATTTTCCAAAGGAGAAACAGCATGATTCAGCTTAAGGCGAACGAGATGCTTTCGCTCCTCTTCAAGCCTTTCAACGATGTCGGCTGTACTTAACTCTTTTATTACGTCCTGTTTCATTATTTTCTAATTTTCTTCTTCGATAGTCTCGTCTAACAACAAACTTTGTGGTAACAGGTAATTTTTGTGCTGCAAGTCTCATTGCTTCTTTTGCAACTTCGAGTGGTACACCTTCAGCTTCAAACATGATTCGACCCGGAGTTACCCTTGCTACGAAATATTCAGGAGCACCTTTACCTTTTCCCATACGTACCTCAGCTGGTTTCTTGGTAACCGGTTTATCCGGAAATATTCGAATCCAAATCTGACCTTCACGTTTCATATAACGAGTAACAGCCTGACGAGCAGCTTCTATTTGACGTCCGGTAATCCATGCTTCTTCAAGCGTTTTAATTCCGAATGATCCGAATGCCAGTTGATTTCCGCGTTGGGCATTACCTTTCATTCGGCCTTTTTGCTGTTTTCTGAATTTTGTTTTCTTTGGTTGTAACATGCCTGTTTAAATTATATAATTTACAAAAGCTGTTCCTTATCTTCTTCTTCTGTCTTGATCCACCACCTTTTGGTCCACCTGGTCCGCGTTGTTGTTTTCCTCCACCTATAGTTGTTGGAACAAGCTCTGGTTTACCATATATTTCGCCTTTACAAATCCAAACTTTAATACCAATCCTACCATAAGTAGTATGTGCTTCAACCAATGCATAATCAATATCAGCTCGTAAAGTATGCAAAGGAATACGTCCTTCTTTATAAATTTCTGTTCGTGCCATTTCAGCACCACCCAAACGACCCGAAATAAACACTTTAATTCCTTCAGCACCTATTCGCATACTGGAAGCAATGGATGTTTTAATCGCACGACGGAATGAAATCCTTCCTTCAATTTGTTTAGCAATGTTGGTTGCAACAATATCGCATCCAATTCAGGTCTCTTAATTTCAGAAATATTAATCTGAACCTCTTTACCTGTTAATTTCTTAAGCTCTTCTTTCAGTTTATCAACTTCTGACCACCTTTTCCAATAATGATACCCGGACGGGCAGTATTAATGGTAACAGTAACAAGTTTAAGTGTTCGTTCAATAATGATCTTCGAAACACCGGCTTTTGCCAGACGGGCATTCAGATACTTTCTGATTTTATCGTCTTCAATAAGCTTGCTGGAGAAGTCTTTTCCACCGTACCAGTTTGAATCCCATCCTTTGATGATTCCTAAGCCTAAGCCCTATTGGATTTGTTTTTTGTCCCATTATTATTCGCTTATTTTCAGTTTCATTAACAACTGCTTCTTCAACTTGCGTCCTGTTACCTATTTTTAAAGTAACATGATTCGAACGTTTTCGGATCCGGTGTGCCCTGCCCTTGAGGAGCCGGTTGAATTCTTTTCAACATTCTTCCGCTGTCAACAATAATTTCTTTGATATAAAGTTGATTTTCTTCAACCTTGCACCTTCATTTTTTGCTTTCCAGTTTGCGATGGCAGAAAGCAATAATTTGTACAACCTTTTTGCTGCTTCTTTTGGTGAATACTTTAATACATATGAATGCTTTGTCAACATCCATACCGCGAACCAAGTCAGCCACAAGTCTCATTTTACGAGGTGATGTTGGGACATTGTTCAAGTTTAGCAACATAATGAGTTTTCTTGGACTTCTTTATTCTGCTCTGCACGTATTATGTTTTCTAGATCCCATTTTTCAACATTTCGATTTATTTATTTTCCTTTATTCTTTTTACCTGCGTGTCCACTGAATATTCGTGTTGGCGCAAATTCACCCAATTTATGTCCTACCATATTTTCAGTAATGTATACAGGGATAAATTTGTTTCCATTATGAACTGCAATTGTCTGACCTACAAATTCAGGAGAAATCATTGATGCCCTCGACCAGGTTTTAATCACAGTTTTTTTTCCTGAATCCACATTAGCCATAACCTTTTTCTCGAGTTTTATATGGATATATGGTCCTTTTTTTAATGAACGGCTCATATCAGTTCGTCTTAACGATCAAATTATTTTTTTCTTCTTTCAATAATATACTTGTTCGAAGCTTTTTTCTTAGAACGCGTTCTGATATCCTTTTGCTGGTAATCCCTTGCGTGATCGTGGGTGTCCACCTGAAGCTCTGCCTTCACCACCACCCATTGGGTGATCTACCGGGTTCATCGCTACACCACGTACACGTGGACGACGACCTAACCAGCGATTACGGCCAGCTTTACCAGATCTTTCAAGTGCTATGGTCACCATTTGAAACCATTCCGATAGTAGCTTTACATGTTTGCAAAATCATTCGGGTTTCGCCTGATGGCATTTTTAAAATTGCAAACTTTCCTTCTCTTGTCATCAACTGAGCATATGATCCAGCACTTCTTGCCATTTTTGCACCCTGTCCCGGACGCAACTCGATGTTATGAATGACAGTACCAAAAGGTATTTCGCTCAAGTACATTGCATTTCCAATTTCAGGGGCTACACCTTTACCAGCTGTAATTTCCTGGTCTACTTTCAAACCATGAGGTGCAATAATATATCGTTTCTCACCATCTGCATAATAGATCAATGCGATACGAGCAGTACGGTTTGGATCATACTCAATGGTTTTCACCTTTCCGGGAACTCCCTCTTTATCACGTTTGAAGTCGATAATTCTGTACTTCTTTTTATGACCACCACCTATGTTGCGGATTGTCATTTTTCCTTCATTGTTTCGTCCACCATTCGAATGCTTACCTGCTACAAGACTTTTTTCAGGCCTGTTGGCAGTAATATCGTCAAACGCGCTTATTATCTTAAAACGCTGTCCCGGTGTTGTCGGTTTATATTTTTTTAGAGCCATCTTTAAATATTGCTAAAAAAATCAATTGATTCACCTTCTGCCAAAGTCACGATAGCTTTTTTGAAGGCTTTAGTTTTACCTGAAATTATTCCAGTTTTGGTATTTCGTGATTTAGTTTTACCTGAATAATTCATCGTATTTATTGACAATACTTCTACGCCGTATAATTCTTCCACTTCAGATTTAATCTGCAGCTTGTTGGCACGATTGTCAACGATGAACCCAAACTGGTTGAGCTTTTCGCCCTTATCAGTCATCTTCTCTGTAATAACCGGTTTTATAATGATACCCATCTTATTTCAGAATTATTTATTTGTGAACATTGCTTCGAAAGACTTCAATGAACTCTCAAGAAACACAATTTTGTTCGCATTTAAAATTTCGTAAGTATTTAATGAATCAGCTTTTGTAACTTTTGTCTTTTGTAAATTTCTTGCTGACAAATAAATGTTGCTGTCATTTTCACTTAACACTAATAATGTCTTTTGATTATCAAGTTTTAAACTATCAAGAATTTGCTTGTAATCTTTTGTTTTTGGATTTTCAAGTTTAAAGTCTTCGATTACCATGATACCGGCATCTTTGGCTTTATAACTAAGTGCTGAAAAACGAGCAAGCTTTTTTGTTTTCTTGTTCAGTTTAAAACGGTAATCGCGCGGGTGTGGGCCGAAAACTCTACCACCACCACGGAAAATAGGATTCTTGATGTCACCAAAACGTGCAGTTCCAGTTCCTTTTTGACGTTTGATTTTTCTGCGGCTGCCCACGATATCGCTTCTTTCTCTTGAATCGTGGGTTCCCTGACGCTGCGTTGCCATATATTGTTTTGCATCCAAATAGATGGCATGGTCGTTGGGTTCAATTCCAAAAATAGAATCGTCAAGCTTAACCTTTTTCGAGGTTGCTTCGCCTTTTATATTATGAACTACTAGCTCCATCTTTCTACAATTACTAATGAATTATTAGGACCGGGAACCGCTCCTTTTACAACAATCACATTTTTTTCAGGAATAATCTTCATTACCTGGAGATTGATTAATTTAACCCGATCTCCACCTGTACGACCTGCCATGCGCATACCTTTAAATACCCTGGAAGGATAAGATGATGCACCAATTGAACCAGGAGCACGTAATCTGTTGTGCTGGCCATGAGTTGCATCATTTACACCGCGGAAATTGTAACGCTTTACAACACCCTGAAATCCTTTTCCTTTTGAAGTTCCCACAACATCAACATACTCGCCTTCCTGAAATACCTCAACTGTTAGTGTTTCACCAAAATGTTTCTTATCTTCAAAACGTGAAAACTCAGCCATATATCTCTTAGGTGCAGTTTTCGCTTTTGTAAAATGCCCCATTTCAGCTTTGGTGGTGTGTTTCTCCTTTTTGTCTTCAAAAGCCAATTGGATTGCCTCGTAGCCATCAACTTTTTTTGTTCTAACCTGGGTTACAACACAAGGCCCAGCTTCGATAACGGTACATGGAATATTTTTTCCATTCTCGTCGAAGATGCTGGTCATCCCTATTTTTTTACCTAATAATCCTGACATGATTATAAATCTTTAGCCGTTTATTAAACTTTGATTTCAACTTCAACACCGCTGGGTAATTCCAGTTTCATCAAAGAATCGATTGTTTTTGATGATGAATTATATACATCCATCAGTCTTTTAAAAGTGCTTAATTCAAATTGTTCACGTGCTTTTTTGTTTACAAAAGTTGAACGATTAACAGTAAACACTTTTTTGTGAGTCGGCAAAGGAATAGGACCACTTACAACTGCTCCTGTCGATTTCACCGCTTTTACGATCTTTTCAGCTGATTTATCAACCAGATTATGATCGTACGATTTTAGTTTAATTCTAATTCTTTGGCTCACTTTATTATTTGTTTATTAGCTAATAATATCTTTTACTTTCTTAACCAGTTATTTTCTTTACCACTTCATCTGCAACTGAATCAGGTGCTGCCTGATAACTGTTGAATTCCATGGTTGATGTAGCCCGTCCTGATGATAATGTACGTAAAGTAGTCACATAACCAAACATCTCTGACAAGCGGCACTTTTGCTTTGATAATCTGGAATCCCACTTTTGCAGTAACATCTTCCAATATCGCACGACGCCTGTTTAAGTCTCCGGTGATATCACCTAAATAATCATCAGGTGTAACAACTTCCACTTTCATAATAGGCTCGAGCAATACAGATTTTATTTTACGAGCTGCATTTTTGAAACCAATCTTAGCGGCCATCTCAAATGCCAGCTGATCAGAATCCACAGCATGAAATGATCCGTCAAATAACCTGACCTTCATACTATCAACCTGGAAACCAGCTAAAACTCCATTCTGCATGGCAGCCTCAAATCCTTTCTTTACAGAAGGAATATATTCTTTTGGTATATTTCCACCTCTGACTTCATCGATGAACTCTAGTCCTTCTTCACCATTATCAGTAGGTCCTAATTCAAACTGGATATCGGCAAATTTACCTCTACCACCAGTTTGTTTTTTGTATACTTCTTTATATTCAATATTTCCAACCAGCGCTTCTTTATAAGCAACCTGTGGTTGTCCGATCGTTGCCTCAACATTGAATTCACGCTTCATCCTGTCAATCAGAATATCCAAGTGTAATTCTCCCATTCCTGATATGATCGTCTGACCTGAATCTTCATCAGTTTTAACTTTAAATGTCGGATCCTCCTCAGCAAGTTTTGCTAATGCCTGCGACATTTTATCAATATCCTTCTGGGTTTTTGGCTCAATTGCAATACTAATAACCGGCTCAGGGAAAGTAATAGACTCAAGAATTACCTGGTGTTTTTCATCGCACAATGTGTCGCCAGTACGAATTAGTTTAAAACCTACAGCTGCACCTATATCACCTGCTTCAATAAACTCCAGAGGTTCCTGCTTATTGGCATGCATTTGCATAATACGGCTGATTCGCTCCTTTTTTCCTGTTGATACATTATAAACATATGAACCGGCTTTCAATGTACCTGAATAAACTCTAAAGAAACACAGACGCCCAACAAATGGATCGGTTGCAATTTTAAATGCAAGTGCACTAAAATGATCACCCGGATCAGCTTTTCTAATAACTTCCTGATCATTCTTTGGATTGATCCCTTTAACAGCATCAACATCTAAAGGACTGGGGAGAAACTCGATTATGGCATTGAGTAACATTTGAACACCCTTATTCTTAAAAGCAGAACCACACATAACAGGTGTGATTTCCATATTTAAGGTTGATGTACGAATCACATCGATCATTTCTTCCTCGGTGATAGAATGTGGATCTTCCATGAATTTCTCGAAAAGATCATCCCTTTCCTCTGCAACACCTTCGATAATTTTCATGCGGTATTCCTGTGCAACCTCTTCTAGATCTGCAGGAATTGGAATTTCACGAATTGTTACGCCTTTATCAGTATCATCCCAAACAAATGCCTTATCTTTTACAAGGTCAACAATTCCTACAAAATCTTCTTCAGCACCAATAGGTATTTGAATAGGTACCGGATTAGCACCTAATCGTTTTTTCATTTGCTCAACAACTGCAAAGAAATCAGCACCCGACCTGTCCATCTTATTTACAAAACTGATACGAGGTACCTTATATTTATCAGCCTGACGCCAAACAGTCTCTGATTGCGGTTCAACACCACCTACTGCACAGAAGAGTGCAACTGCACCATCAAGTACTCTTAATGAACGCTCAACTTCAACAGTAAAGTCAACGTGACCTGGGGTATCAATAATATTGATTTTATATTTTTTATCGAAAAGGTCCCAATAAACAGTAGTTGCAGCAGAAGTAATGGTAATGCCTCTTTCCTGCTCCTGAACCATCCAATCCATAGTGGCAGCACCATCGTGAACCTCACCAATCTTGATAGCTTTATTCCTGTATAATACAAGATACGCTCAGTGGTGGTAGTCTTACCAGCATCGATATGAGCCATAATCCCAATATTGCGATTGCGGTTCAATTTGTTAGTTATGTTTGACTGGACTGCCATTTAATTATTACCTATTATATATTGTTGTTATTATCTAATTAAAATCTGAAATGGGAAAAAGCTTTATTAGCTTCTGCCATTCTATGTGTATCTTCTTTTTTCTTGAAAGCAGAACCTTCATCTTTATAAGCTGCCATAATTTCGCCAGCTAATTTTTGCCCCATTGTTTTTTCGTGACGCTTCCGTGAAAAACCGATCAAGTTTTTCATGCCAATTGATACTTTACGTCCCTGACGGATTTCAGCAGGAATTTGGAAGGTAGCTCCACCGATACGACGACTTCTTACCTCCACGGCTGGAGTTACATTAGCAAGTGCTTTTTTCCAAATTTCAACAGGATCTTCTCCTAATTTTTCTGCAACAATATCCATTGCTTCATAGAAAATGTTGTAGGCAATACTCTTCTTCCCAGCCATCATAATGTTGTTTACAAATTTGGTCACCAAAATATCATTGTACTTTGGATCAGGAAGAATAATTCGTTTTTTCGGTTTTGATTTTCTCATTTTATATCGAACTTATGCTATTCAACAATTTATTTCTTAGGACGTTTTGTTCCGTATTTTGAACGACGTTGTGTACGTCCTTCAACACCTGATGTATCCAAGAGCACCACGGATGATGTGATAACGAACACCAGGTAAATCTTTAACACGCCCTCCACGGATCATCACGATGGAGTGTTCCTGCAGATTATGTCCTTCACCAGGAATATATGCATTCACCTCTTTATGGTTTGTTAACCTTACCCTTGCTACTTTACGCATAGCTGAATTAGGCTTCTTTGGTGTAGTTGTATAAACCCTTACACAAACACCGCGACGTTGTGGACAAGCATCTAATGCAGGAGACTTGCTTTTATCAACAAGTTTCTTGCGTCCTTTTCTTACTAACTGTTGTATAGTCGGCATATTGATCTTTATTTTTTCCTGTCGCCCTAAAAATTTAGCGGGCGCAAAAGTATAAATTCTTTACAATGAACCATTTTCTGTTATAATTTCAGGGAATTTTGACAAGGAGGGTAATGGTCTTTCGACCTTAAAACAACACAACTCTGTTTTTATTGAACTTTGAGCTGTGTTGAGACCTATAACGTTTTACCTTGTCAGGCCCCCTTAACTACAACTGTTTCAGTAGGTTTAATACTACCCTGCTAAAACGGGCTGCAAAGGTAAAAACATTTTTTAAATAACCTACAAGTGAATTAAAAAATAATTATACTTTTTTCATCTTTTATAGCTCACTATAAAAAGCCAAGATCACTTTTCAAAAAAAAATTTCTGAAAACTAAGAAATACGATATATTTGGCAACTCTCTTTTCAATAATTCATCATAATATTTTATGCTCAAGAAGTACAATTTATTCGACCGATTTTTAAATATGACCGAAAAGGTTGGAAATGCTTTGCCAAATCCAGCCACTTTATTCGCAATTTTCGCACTTGCCGTGCTATTCCTTTCAGGGATTGCCTGGTATTTTGACTGGACAGCTATTCATCCCAGCACCGGTGAAGCAATCAAACCCATTAATCTATTGTCGAGAGATGGGCTACACCGTATTATGCTGGAAATGGTTCGAAATTTTACTGACTTCGCTCCTCTTGGAATTGTTATCGTTGCTATGCTCGGTATTGGAATTGCCGAAAGCAGTGGATTGATTGGTGCGATCATCAGGCTACTGGTTCTATCATCTCCAAAACGAATGATGACCTTTGTCCTTGTTTTTGCCGGTGTGATTAGCAACACGGCCAGTGATATCGGTTATGTATTATTAATTCCTTTAGCAGGAACCATTTTTCTTTCTCTGGGCAGAAACCCATTGGTTGGCATGGCAGCTGCTTTCGCAGGCGTGTCAGGTGGTTTTAGTGCTAATTTAATCCTGGGTACAATCGATCCACTATTAGCAGGTTTATCGCAAGAAGCAGCCCGAATTATAGATCCAACTTATGAAGTAAATCCAACTGCCAACTATTATTTCATGGTTGTTTCAACATTTCTTATTGCATTTGCAGGAACATTTGTAACAGAAAAAATAGTAGCTCCCAGACTTGGTGAATATGAAGGCTCCGAAAAACCCGAAGAAATAAAAAAACTCAATAAAGAAGAAAAGAACGGCCTTAAATGGGCAGGTATTGTTACCATCGTACTCACAGCAATTGTACTTATTGGAACAATTCCTGAAAATGGATTTTTACGTATCGCTGGAGAGAGTGTACTTAAATCACCCGTTATAAAAGGTGTAATTGCGCTGCTTTTTATATTCTCAGCCGCAAGTGGAATAGCTTATGGATTTGCTTCAGGAAAGTTTAAAAACGACGATGATGTAATTAAAGGAATGAGTGGAGCCATTAAAACCCTGGCAGCATATATTGTCCTTGTATTTTTTGCTGCTCAGTTTGTTGCTTATTTTAAATGGAGCCATCTTGGGGAAATACTTGCAATAAATGGTGCCATCTTCCTGGAGAGTATCAATATTGGCACCATACCTCTATTAATAATGTTCATTATACTTGCCGGATCGATAAATATGGCCATGGGGAGTGCTTCTGCCAAATGGGCAATAATGGCTCCTGTTTTTATACCCCTATTTATGGAGTTGGGCTACTCGCCTGAATTATCACAAGTTGTTTACCGTATTGGTGATAGTGTAACTAACCTGATTTCACCAATGATGAGTTTTTTCGCACTCATTATAGCGTTCTACCAGAAATATGATGAAAAAGCAAGTATTGGAACCATCATTTCCACAATGCTACCCTATACATTTGTTTTCTTTATATTGTGGTCTTTGCTACTCATTGTTTGGGTATATTTTGGCTGGCCGCTTGGACCCGGTGCCCCAATGTATTATCAGGGAGAACTTGCGCATTAAAGCGAATATCTTTCAGGATTTCCTGGTCGAAGGTAAACACTAATTTTTTTTATCTGAAATTCTTTTTTATCACGGTTCCAAATGTAAATCCTCAGCATTTGATCGCCAACCTGATTTTGATCTTTCATGGCTTTTTGAATATCAACAGTCATAAATGCTTTTTGCCAGCTATTGTTAACTATCCCAAATTCGGATATTGCTGAACCCTGCCAATGTATGATATCTTCATTTCTTTTTATTTCTCCCACAATTACGGTTTTCTTTTCAGGATCATCAGTCATCAGTTCAATTTCAACATCAACGACCCAATAGATATCAGTGATTAAATCCTTCAAAGGCATCTCAAGTTTAGGACCATATTCCTCACCTTCCTGGAAAAGATAAAAATGCTCATCTGCAAGCTGATCAAATCTCAAGTGGGATTTGTCAAATTGCCATTGTGATGATTCATCAGTAAAATTGGTGTGAGCAATTAATAGTCTACTAAGTGTATCATTACTTATTTTTTTTGAAAACGTATATTGCTCATATGTAAAACCATGTTCATAACCAATCCAATATGGAAATTGCTCTTTAATGATTTGAAAATAAATATCATTTAGCCCCGATGTAATGATATAACTTTGATTTGTTTCAGAAACCCTTTGTTTGAAACCTTCAATAGTGATATCAGTGTTTCTGGTTGTAAAAAATGGGATCGTTTTATTATACTTCCTGAAATAGTAGCTTGTATAATAAGGTATATAATCATTCATTATCATGACATCATTTTCATGTTTGGATTCCAGCTTTATCGCATTTTTAATAAGCTGGTCGAAAGGCTGATGATAGAATACCTTATAATAATCCCTGGTAAAAACAAGGGAAAATATGTTTACCAATAGTATAACAATAACAGCAATTCCAAGATGTTTAAACTTCCATTCACCAACATACGAAAACAGTAGTATAAATAAATAGGGAGTACTAAAAATAAGTAATGAATTTTGAAGGATAGGCTCTATATTTAACGAGTAAACATACCCAAATATAGGTGCCGGTAGCAACCACAATATCAACAGTAATCTTTTCTTGTTTTGAAATTCAATTTGAAACGCAGTCTTTTTAATGATCAAACCAATAAATAATACGATCAGAAAAACTGCGATTGATATATAGGAGTAATGAAATAGCCAATAAAAAAAATCAATAATAAAATAAGGTCCGGGTGCACCAAGCCATCCACCAATCGTTCCTTTTTCAGCTTGCGCAAACAGGATGGATAAATGAGGAAGGTATAAAACCAGAATCAACACCCCGCTTATTATATAAGGGATAATGTTTTTTCGATGAACTAAAATAAGCCCGGTAAAGCCTAAAACTGTAATGAATAATAAACTAAAATAATGATTGTACGCAGCCAATGCTGAGAACAATACGAAGCCAGCCAAGTATTTTGGATTCGATGATTTAAAGAAATACTTGCTCCAAAATAATACAGCAAACATTGTAAAAAACAAACCGCTTATATAAGGCCTGGCAATTTGACTGTACATAACAAATAACTGCAAACTGGCAACATAAGCAGCAGTTATCATTGCAGTTGTTTTACCAAACCAGATTTCACCAATCCGATAAGAAAGATAAATTGATGCAATACCGGCAATAATAAAAGGCAATTTAATAACCCATTCCCTTTCGCCAAAAAGCATTGACCAATAATAAAGGAACGTTTGAATTCCTGCCGGGTGTGAGTCTCTTTCCACAACACCAATCCTTATCATTTCATGGAAACTCTCGAATGTGGTACGACCCATTGCACTTAATTCATCAAAAGTGAATGGTATGTTAAAGAAGTTCCAAAATCGCAAAACAAGACCACATAAAATAATAAACCCGAGTAGTATGATATAATGATTTTCTTTCTGCTTCATCGAATTGGCTGAAAATCAAAATTAACTAAAAACAGATATCATTATCTCTTAGATTCTTCCTTATTTTATGTTAGTAACATCAAGAAGATGAAAGCCGGTTTTTAATCAATATTAATACTTTTGCGGGGCGAAAGGAATATGCCGTGTACGATTTTTTAAACGAATTAAATAAGGAGCAACACGATGCTGTTGTAAGTACTGAAGGACCCGTAATGGTAATAGCAGGAGCTGGTTCCGGAAAAACCCGTGTGCTAACATATCGCATTGCTTACTTATTGGCAAATGGTATTGACCCCTTTAACGTGCTTGCCCTCACTTTTACAAATAAAGCGGCAAGGGAAATGAAAGAAAGAGTAATCCGGTTGATTGGTGATAATCAAGGTAAGAATGTATGGATGGGCACCTTTCACTCCATATTTGCGCGGATTTTACGCATCGAAGGCCATCATTTAGGTTATCCATCCAACTTTACCATTTATGATTCCGATGACAGTAAAAGGTTAATCAGGCAGATCATCAAAGAGAAGGAACTGGACACCAAAGTTTATTCATATTCATATGTTGCACATCGGATATCGATGGCCAAATCAAACCTGATCAATGCTGAATCATATTCCAACAATCCAGATTTATTATCAGCTGATGAAAGTGCACGAAAACCATTAATCAAAGACATATACAAAAGCTATGAAGCACGTTTGAAACGAGCCGATGCCATGGACTTTGACGATCTGCTATTCAATACTTACATCCTTTTCCGGGATTTTGGCGAAGTGCTTTATAAATACCAGATGAAATTTAAGTATGTGCTGGTAGATGAGTACCAGGATACAAACCATGCACAATATTTAATTTTAAACAGACTAGCGGCAAGGTTAGAAAACATCTGTGTTGTAGGTGATGATGCCCAAAGCATCTATGCTTTTCGTGGGGCACATATCGGAAACATTCTGAACTTCAGAAAGGATTACCCTGATTTTAAACTTTTTAAACTCGAGCAAAATTATCGCTCAACAAAAAATATCGTTTCAGCAGCTAATAAAGTTATTACTTATAATAAAGATCAGATCCATAAAACGGTTTGGACAGATAATATTGAAGGTTCGAAAATTGGATTTATCAAGGCGACATCGGATAATGAAGAAGGAACATTAGTTGCTAACTCCATCTTCGAAACCAAGATGAACAACCAACTCAACAATGATGCTTTTGCAGTTCTATACCGAACCAACGCTCAATCGCGTTCAATTGAAGAAGCACTTCGAAAACAAAATATTCCATACAGGATTTATAGTGGCCTGTCGTTTTACAGTCGAAAAGAAATAAAAGATTTACTTTCCTACATCCGTCTTACCATCAACCACAACGATGAAGATGCTTTGCAGAGGACTATCAATAATCCTCCGCGAGGAATCGGTAAAACAACCATTGAAAAAATTACCGTAGCTGCTGATGCACACAAATGTTAGTTTATGGGAAGTTGTAAACAACCCGCTTAAATGTGGTGTAAAACTGAACTCGGGTACCCTTGCAAAACTGGAAAATTTTGGCACCATGATCAAAAGTTTTGCTGCGGAAGTAAAAAAGAAAGATGCCTTTGAAGTGGCACAACATATTGCAAACTCATCAGGTATACTTAGGATGTATCGTGAAGAAGATACCCCGGAAGGTATCAACAGGGTTGAGAATATTGAAGAATTGCTCAATGCCATCAAAGAATTTGTAGAAAAAGGAGCCGAACAAAACGAAGGTGACCTCTCTCACCAGGGCACATTGGATGAATTTATGCAGGATGTGGCTTTATTAACCGATGCTGATAAGGATGATGACGACACCAACAAGGTCGCGTTGATGAGCATACATGCGGCCAAAGGTTTAGAATTTCCTTATGTTTATATCGTTGGATTGGAAGAAAATCTTTTTCCATCCATACAATCGATTAGTACAAGAACCGACCTGGAAGAAGAACGTCGTTTGTTTTATGTTGCCTTAACCCGGGCAATGGAAAAAGTGACTTTATCACATGCCGAAAGCCGCTACCGCTGGGGTCAATTTACCATAACCGAACCAAGTCGTTTCCTTGAAGAAGTTGATGAAGACCTCATTGACAAACCCAAGAAAGCCAGAATTAACACATTACCCGATTTTAGGAAGGTTGAGAAACGCACTTTAGATAAAAATTTTAAAAGCCTTGGTAGTTCTTCGCAGTCTCCAACAAAAACTGCTGATGCTGTTAATTTTGAAGCATCTGATACAAGTGGACTTCAAACTGGTATGGCTGTGGAACATCCAAAATTTGGAAAAGGAAAAGTGGTGGCTGTAGAGGGAAACGGGCCAAACAAAAAAGCAACTGTATTTTTTAAAACCATCGGCAACAAAAACCTATTGCTTCGGTTTGCAAAGTTGAAGATACTTTCATAATTAATAGCTTAAATAAAGTATCTGTCAGTAATTCAATATATACTAAATGTAATTTTACTATTTTTGCACAATAATTCATTCCTTTAAAAGTTTATTTTCACAAATTAACATCATGGAGTACAACACGCAGCGCGGGATATTAAAGATTTCGGAATATGGCAGGAACGTTCAGAAGATGATCGATAATACTGTAAATATTGAAGACAGAGAAAAACGGACCAGAACTGCATATGCAATTGTCAGTATTATGTCGCATCTTAATCCCGGAGTTAAGGAATCATCTGATTATCAGCGCACTTTGTGGGATCATATGCATATTATTTCAGGCTTTCGCCTTGATGTAGATGGACCATTCCCAGCTCCTACCGAAGAAGAATTATTCAAAAAACCTGATAAGATTGCTTATAGCGATGTTAATATCAAATACAGGCATTATGGCAAAAATATTCATGGAATTATTCAAAAGGCCATAGAATATGAAGAAGGTCCTGAAAAAGATGCCTTGATACATACCATTGCAAATCACCTTAAAAAATCTTATCTCAACTGGAACAGGGAAAGCGTAAATGATGATACAATTGCAGCTCACCTTTTGGAAATGTCAAAAGGTAAACTGGTATTACAGGATGAAGCAACGCTAACAGCAACCGGTGATATCCTTGCCCGTAACAAGCCTAAAAAGAAAAAATTCTCATCAAAAGGAAAAGACAGCGGCGGCAGAAGAAAAGGTTACGGTCCTAGAAAATACTAACTAAAAGAAATCAACCGGTAACGGTGTAAAACAATAGCGAATGAACAACCATAAACTGGTTGTTTTTTCGTTTATTTACTATTGTATTCGTTGGTTGTAATTCGATATTGACAAACGACCTAATAAATTAGCATCGTTTTTATAGTTACTGCCAGGAGGAGTATTGGAGAATTGGAAAACGTAATCACAACACCTAACTGAATCACCCCATTAATCCAACACTCCATAAAATCAATTAATTATTAAAGACTGATTTAAAATATTTGAAACTAATCCAGCAAAAAATAAAATTCTGATTTATTATGGGCTCATTCAAAATTTATGGTGGTAATAAGTTGTCAGGCGAAATTATTCCTCAGGGCGCAAAAAACGAAGCCCTACAAATACTGTGTGCAGTGCTTCTGACTCCAGAGGAAGTGACTATTAATAATGTGCCGGACATATTGGATGTAAACAGGTTAATTGATTTATTGGAAGGACTTGGTGTAAAGGTTACTAAAACAGCATCAAATCAATATGTTTTTAAGGCCGAAAACATCAACCTTGATTATGTTAAAACTCCGGAATATTACAAAAAGGCAACCAGCATCAGGGGAAGCGTGATGTTGATTGGTCCATTATTGGCCAGATTTGGAACCGCCTATCTTCCACAACCAGGTGGAGATAAAATAGGTCGACGAAGGTTGGATACACATTTTCTAGGATTGCAAAAACTTGGTGCAAAGTTTCAATACAACGAGGATGAAAAGAGTTATGATATCTCCGCCCCTGATTTAAGAGGTAATTATATGCTTCTCGAAGAAGCCTCTGTTACCGGCACGGCTAATATAATCATGGCAGCTGTAAAAGCGAAAGGCAAGACTACTATTTTCAATGCAGCAAGCGAACCATATATTGTGCAGTTAAGCAAAATGCTAAACAGGATGGGTGCTAAGATTACAGGTATTGGATCAAACTTGTTATCCGTTGAAGGGGTTGAACAATTAAATGGAACTACCCATACAATGCTTGCCGATATGATAGAAGTGGGTAGTTTTATTGGCCTCGCCGCCATGACACAATCTTCTCTTACTATAAAAAATGTTGACTTACAAAACCTTGGTATGATACCCGATGTTTTCAGGAAACTAGGTGTTACCATCGAACAAAAAGGAAATGACATTTTTGTACCCGCCAAAGAGGAATATGTTATAGAGACCTTTATTGATGGATCCATCATGAAAATTGATGATGCTCCCTGGCCGGGTTTCACTCCCGACCTAATCAGTATCGTTTTAGTTGTGGCTACCCAGGCAAAAGGTAGTGTGCTCATTCATCAGAAAATGTTCGAAAGCCGTTTATTCTTCGTGGATAAACTAATTGATATGGGAGCACGTATTATTCTTTGCGATCCCCATCGTGCAACAGTAATTGGTTTAAATCATGAATCGCCGTTGCGTGGAATCAAAATGAGTTCGCCCGATATACGTGCTGGTGTTGCTTTACTTATTGCAGCCATGTCAGCACAGGGTGAAAGCATTATAGAGAATATCGAACAAATTGATAGAGGCTACCAAAACATTGATGAGCGATTGAAATTACTCAGTGCAAAGATTGAGAGAATATAATTTCGTCACTTACCCTAAGAATTAAACATGTTTTTTAACGCTGCCAATATGACCGTTTTTGCGAATTGGCAAATAATTTGTTATTCAAATTGAGCTTTAATTATTATTAAAATGGTAAAGAAGAAAAGTAAAAATACAGAGGATATAAAACTGGAAAATGGTCAGGAACAAAGCGCTGATTCAGAAGTAAAAGAGACCACAGGAAAGGAAGAAGTAAAAGAAAAGAAGCAAAAGAAAAAAACGAAGGATGAAACAATTGAGGAATTGAAAATTCAAAACGCTGAATTAAATGATAAATTCCTTCGGCTATTTTCTGATTTTGATAACTACCGTAAACGTACAAATACCGAGAAATTGGAACTGATAAAAACTGCTTCTAGAAGTGTTATTGAGGGCTTACTGCCAGTGGTGGATGATTTTGACAGGGCATTGGAAGCATTCAGGGATCAAAAGGTAGATGATGAAACCATTAAGGGTATTGAGCTTATAAGCAGTAAATTAAATAATTTTTTGAGTCAAAAAGGTCTTGAACCAATGGATTCAATGGGGAAAGAATTTGATACTGACTGGCATGATGCAATAACACAAATCCCTGCACCATCAGATGATTTAAAAGGCAAAGTGATTGATGTAACTCAGAAAGGATATTTACTTAACGGAACAATTATCAGGCATGCCAAGGTGGTAGTCGGACAATAATTCAGCGGAAGCGAAGGATCAAAATTTATGAGCAAACGAGATTATTACGATGTATTGGGCGTTTCGAAAAACGCTACTACCGATGAGTTAAAAAAAGCTTATCGCAAGATGGCTTTAAAATACCATCCCGATAAAAATCCTGACGACAAAGAGTCTGAAGAAAAATTTAAAGAAGCAGCAGAGGCATATGAGGTGTTAAGCGACAATAACAAACGTAGTCGTTACGACCAGTTTGGCCATGCTGGCGTTGGTGGGGCTGCAGGTGGCGGTGCAAGCCATTTCAGTAATGTGGATGATATATTTTCGGCATTTGGTGATATCTTTGGAGGTCATTTTAGTGGATTTGGCGGATTCGGAGATGCTTTCGGAGGCCGCAGTTCAGGTGGAAGAAGAAGGGTAAACAGGGGTTCAAACCTGAGGGTAAAAGTAAAGCTCAAACTGAGTGAAATAGCAACTGGCACCGAAAAGAAAATTAAATTAAATAAATACGTTGGCTGCAGTGCCTGTAAAAATACTGGTGCCGAAAGTGGCAGTTCAAAATCAACATGTTCTACATGTCACGGTCGCGGTCAGGTAACACAGGTAACAAATACTTTCCTGGGTCAAATGCAAACCGCATCGACTTGTCCGCAATGCGGAGGCGATGGCGAGGTTATTACCAATAAATGTAATACATGCCATGGCAATGGTATTGTAAAAGGTGAAGAAGTTGTTACTTTTAAAATCCCGGCAGGTGTTGCGGAAGGCATGCAACTTTCTATTAGCGGTAAGGGAAATGCCGCAGCCAGAGGAGGTGTACCCGGTGATTTATTGGTTGTGATTGAAGAGGAAAATCATCCTGAATTGATACGTGATGGCAACAATCTCCTTTATGATCTTTATGTCAATTTTGCAGATGCTGCATTGGGTACAAGCAATGATATTCCAACTGTTGATGGTAAAGCCAGGATAAAAATAGCGCCAGGCACACAGGGTGGAAAAGTGCTTAGGTTAAAAGGAAAAGGGCTTCCTGACGTGAATGGGTATAGCCGTGGTGACATACTTGTCAACGTGAACGTATGGACGCCAAGATCACTTAGTAAAGAAGAAAAAACGATACTTGAAAAACTTAAAGTTTCACCAAACTTTAAACCCAATCCAACATCAAAAGATAAAAGTTATTTTGACCGGATGCGGGAGTTTTTCTCATAAATCAATACATGCACGCACTGCAAGCTATACAAGTTTCAAAAAAGTTTACCAACCATAAAGCGCTTGATCAAGTATCGCTTGAAGTAGGTAACCAGAGCATCTTTGGCTTACTTGGGCCCAATGGTGCGGGTAAAACTACCCTGATCCGCATCATTAATATGATCATCTCTCTTGATGAGGGTGAGGTATTGCTTAATGGGAGCCCAATAAAACAATCTGATATCAGGCATATTGGTTATTTACCTGAAGAACGCGGCCTTTATAAAAAAATGAAAGTGGGTGAACAGGCTGTTTACCTTGCCCAGCTTAAAGGACTTTCGAAAAGGGATGCCATAAAAAGCTTGAAAGAATGGTTTGATAAGTTTGAAATCGGCTCGTGGTGGAATAAGAAAGTTGAAGAGTTGTCAAAAGGCATGGCACAAAAGGTGCAATTTATAGTTACTGTTTTACACGAGCCCAAACTTCTGATTTTCGATGAACCTTTTAGCGGATTCGATCCAATTAATGTAAACTTGCTCAAAGACGAAATCATCAAACTGAGAGATGATGGAGCCACCATTATTTTTTCAACACATAATATGGCTTCGGTTGAAGAATTGTGCGATCATATTGCCCTGATTAACAACAGCAAGATGATCCTGTCCGGAGAAATTCATGAGATTAAAAACCGCTTTAAATCACACATATTTGAGGTTGGGTACAGGTCACCAAAAGATATATTATTCGATGACAGTCAGTTTGAACTTGTTGAGTCTATTCAAAAGAATGGAGAACGTGTTGCAAAAGTCAAATTACTTGAAACTACTTCATCCAATGAATTACTGAAATATATAATGCAACAGGTTGAAGTTGTGGAATTTCATGAGATATTACCCTCTGTCAATGATATTTTTATTCATCAAGTAAATGAAACAAACCGATGAATAAAGTACGGTTAATAATATTACGGGAATATCTGACCCGAGTCAAGAAGAAGTCATTTATCATCATGACCATACTTGGTCCCTTTTAATTGCAGCAATGATTATACTTCCTGCCCTTTTATCAGAATGGAGCGAGACCGGTGAAAAACGTGTTGCTGTTTTAGATGAAACCGGTTTATATTTCGAGAAGTTTAAAGACCAGGAGAATCTTACATTTTACTATGTTTACGAAGACCTGGACAATGAAAAAGATAAAGCACTATACAAAAAAGGAGACCTACTACTTTATATTCCTTTAACACAATTAAGCCTTCCGGTTAATGCACAATTATTCTCAACAAAACAACCCGGATTGAATGTGACTTCCTATGTTAAATCGGTGATGAAACAGGTGGTTGAAGATGAAAAACTGAAGGCTCAGGGTATTGATCCGGAAGTGATTAAATCTGCAAAAGCTGATATAAACCTTTCTACCATTCGGGTCGAAGATGATGGTGCTGAAAAAGAGAGTTATACCGAAGTAGAAGTAGGTATTGCCATTTTCGCAGGCATCATGATCTATTTCTTTATATTCATGTTTGGAGCCCAGGTGCTGAAAGGTGTGATGGAAGAAAAACAAAACCGAATTGTTGAAGTGATCATTTCCTCGGTAAAACCTTTTCAATTGATGATGGGTAAAATAGTGGGTATCGCAATGGTTGGTCTTACCCAGTTTCTTCTATGGATATTACTGACAGGATTTATCCTGGTGGTTTTCCAAAGTATCATTGGCCTTGACCCGTCAAGTATGGGAATGATGGGACAACAAAGCCAGATTATTGAAACAACACAATCTATTGATGCAGGGCAGATGACCAAGGCTTTCGAAATCATCAATAGCATTAACCTTGGAGCCATGATCATGAGTTTCATCTTCTATTTCCTTGGAGGCTATTTATTGTATGCATCACTTTTTGCTGCAATTGGCGGGGCAGTTGACCATGACGCCGACAGCCAGCAGTTTATGTTACCTGTTTCTATTCCACTTGTTTTTGCTGTGATGATGTCAGGAGTTATAGTCAACCAACCGGACAGCAACCTCGCCATCTGGTTATCCATGATCCCATTTACCTCCCCTATCACAATGATGATGCGCATTCCGTTTGGTGTTCCTGTTGAACAGCTAATTGCTTCAGGAGGATTATTGATTCTTGGATTCATTTTTACCACCTGGCTTGCAGGTAAAATTTATCGTACAGGCATTTTAATGTATGGCCAAAAAGTGAACTATGCCGTGATGTGGAAATGGTTAAGGCAGAAGTAATGGTAACAACCTGAATTATTGCTTACTTTTCTGATAAAAACAATTCGATTACTCTTATTTCAATTATTTTCGTTTTCTTTGATCAAGTAGTTATTGCAACCGCTCAATGGTAAGTTTTGCAATATAATACAGAATATGAATATACTTTAATTAAAAACTTCCTATCCTATATTTGGTTAATGACAAGATTAGCCCATAGAATATATATCACAGTTATGTCCATTATAGTAGTAATGGTGTTTATTTCATTGAGCTATTATGGTTCTGACTATTATCGCACTTCCCTTGAAGAACGTTTTTACCAGACAGATCACAAATTACTAAAACCCAGCGGAATTATAGGACATGGGATAGGCATTGCAGGCACATTGTTCATGATTATCGGTGTTTCTATATATATGGCCAGAAAACGATTTAGATCCTGGTCAAGGCTTGGCAAGTTGAAACACTGGCTTGAGTTTCATATTTTCCTGTGTACACTTGGCCCAATCTTGGTTTTATTTCATACTTCTTTTAAATTTGGAGGTATTGTATCCATAAGTTTCTGGAGTATGGTCGCTGTGTTTTTAAGCGGAATTATTGGACGATTCATTTATATCCAAATACCAAGGTCAATTGAAGGGCGTGAACTAGGTCTTGATGAGATTCAAAGCATGAAGTCAGACATTGGCAATATGCTTAAAAACGATTATAATCTTGACGAAGACAGTTATGAAACCATCATTGATTCAACCAAAAAGAAAATTGGAATATACCATTCGAACGCGATTGTTCGTTTATTTAAAAAATATAAAGAAGACAGAAATAGTATTAGAAAGGTTAAAGAGGCACTTAAATCAAACCATTTATCACGATCTCAAACAAGAAAAGTACTTAAACTTGTAAAAAGTGAAATTTCCCTTAACCGGAAAATTGACCGTTTGCAAACGATGGTTAATTTATTTAAATACTGGCATGTAGCACACCTTCCATTTGCGCTGGTTATGTTAATTATTATGGTAATACATGTTGTGGTTACAATAGTATTTGGTTATAGTTGGATTTTTTAAAAATGGAAATAATTATTGAAAACATATTGATTTATGGCGGAGTGATCATTTTTTGTCTGGTCATTGTAATAATTTACCTGCGGAAACAAAAACGTGAATCAAACAGGGTTAAAGAGAAAATCGCAAAAGCAAAAATTGAAGGTTTATATGAGCCTGTCTCACTTCATCCGGTAGTTGACCGGGGAAGTTGTATAAAAACAGGCGCCTGCATTGCGGCCTGCCCTGAAAAAGATATCCTTGGTATTGTTAATGGTAAAGCCACAACAATTAATGCATCACAATGTATTGGGCACGGCGCCTGTTTTCATGCCTGCCCTACCGACGCAATTTCTTTATTTATAGGAACCGAGAAAAGAGGTGTTGATCTTCCGCATATTGATCAAACCTTCGAAACCAATATTCCTGGGATTTTCATTGCAGGCGAACTTGGCGGTATGGGCTTAATTAAAAATGCCGTTGAGCAAGGACGACAAGCTGTTGAAAACATTGTTAAATCACGCAAAAAAGATCATATTGCTGATTACGACCTTATTGTCGTGGGTGCTGGTCCGGCTGGAATTTCTGCATCATTAACAGCAAAAAAACACAATCTTAAAACACTTACATTAGACCAGGATACCCTCGGAGGTACAGTTTTTTCATTTCCCAGGTCAAAAATTGTGATGACATCACCAATGGATCTTCCGCTGTATGGAAAAGTCAAATTGTTTGAAACCAGCAAAACCGAATTAATTGATTTATGGAAGGATGTACTTCAAAAAAATGAAATCAAGATTGTTGAACAAAATAAAGTGGAATCAATTGTTAAGACGAATGCACATTTCAATCTTAAAACATTGACGGGCATGGAATATTCTGCTGCCAATATCCTTCTTTCAATCGGCAGACGAGGAACACCAAGAAAACTAAATATTCCAGGAGAGGACATTGAAAAGGTTGCATATCGGCTACTTGAGCCAGAAAATATTAACGGGAAGAATATCATGGTCGTTGGTGGTGGTGATTCGGCAATTGAATCAGCCTTGCTACTTACAGATCAAAATAAGGTGACACTTTCTTATCGAAAGGATGTCTTTTCACGTATAAAACCAAAGAACAGTGAAAGAATTAAAGAGGCCATCGACAATAACAAAATAGTAGTTTTGATGAACACGGAGTTGGTCGAAATCAAAAAAGATCTAGTAATTATTCGTGAAAATAAAAACAAAGAAACTTTTTCAAAACAAAATGATTTGGTGTACATTTTTGCAGGTGGTGAATTACCAACTCAATTCCTGGAAAAAATCGGTTTAAAAATTACAACTAAATTTGGGGAGGCTATACTAAAACATTAATTATAACAATCCGTCTTGAGCAAATCAATAAAATACATTTTTGGAATTTTAATTGTTTTAATCAACTTCTATGGGCATCCTGTATTCGCTCAATTATCGCCAGGAGATTTATCGAAAGCGCACTCACATTTGGAGGGTTTATCCAATTGCACCCAATGCCATATACTTGGAGAAAAGGTTTCAAACGATAAATGCCTTGCCTGTCATACAGAATTAAAAATTAGAATTGAGCAACAAAAAGGTTACCATGCTTCCACCGAAATTGCTGGCAAGGAATGTATCGTTTGCCATAGTGATCATCATGGCAGAAACTTTCAAATGATCCGGTTTGACACACAACAATTCGATCATAGGTTAACCGGGTATGAATTAATGGGTGCACATCTGAAACAGGATTGCAAAAACTGTCACAAAACGGATTTCATTACGGATAAAGAAATAGCGAAAAAGGAATATACATATTTAGGACTGGATCAAAAGTGCTTAAGCTGTCATGACGATTACCACCAAAATACAATGTCAATTTCATGCACAAATTGCCATGGTTTTGATGCATTTAAGCCGGCTTTAAAATTTGACCACAACGATGCCAGGTTTAAGTTGTCAGGTAAACACAAGGAAGTTGAATGTGTAAAATGTCATCAATTGGAAACACGGAACGGAACTACTTTTCAGGTTTTTAAAGGGATTGAATTTGCAAGTTGTAACAATTGTCATCAGGATATCCATAACAACAAATTTGGTCAGGATTGTGCAAAGTGCCATACTGAAAAATCATTTCATATGATTAAAGGATTAAGCAATTTTGATCATAACACAACCGCTTTTAAACTTGAAGGCCAACATCTATACCTGGAATGTTCAGCCTGTCACAAAACAAAATATACTGATCCTATCAGGCATAAACGATGTGCAGACTGCCATGATGATTACCATAACAATCAGTTCGTAAAAAATGAATCTAAACCTGATTGCATTAATTGCCATAACAACAGGAGTTTTAAAGAGTCGAATTTTTCAATCGAAGATCACAACAAAAGTAAATTTCAATTGCAAGGAGCACATCTTGCTACTCCATGTTTTGCCTGTCACAAAAAAGAAGAGAAATGGAGTTTCAGAAACATCGGGGAAAAATGCATTGATTGTCATCAGGATATTCACCAGCCGTATATGAGCTCAAAGTACTATCCCGATGCTTTATGTGAAAACTGCCATGATGTAAATACCTGGAATGAAATAACCACCTTTAACCATTCCCAAACTAAATTTAAACTTGATGGAGGACACTTAAAACCAGGATGCCGGGCATGCCATTTTAAAACAATTAACAATGAAACCGTACAGCAATTCGCAGGCTTATCAACTGATTGCGAGCAATGCCATTCTGATATTCATGCAAAACAATTTGATAATAATGGTTTTACCGATTGTACCAAATGCCATGAAACAATGAATTGGCATGCAAGTAAATTTGACCATAATGCTGCTCAGTTCAAATTGGATGGAAAACACAAGGATGTTGAATGTTATAAATGTCATAAACCTGTGAATTCGGAACAAACTACATATATTCAATATAAATTTAAAGATTTCAAATGCGAAACCTGTCATTAATTATATTGCTGTTATTGGTTTCCGTGTGCTTGTTTTCTCAATCGCCTCACGGAGACGATTTGACATTTAATTGTGATGATTGTCATAATCCGAGTGGTTGGAAAATGATAAAAGGAACATACATTTTTAATCATGACTCTACAAGCTTTTCTTTAGAAGGCCAGCATCGGACAATTGATTGTAAAATGTGCCATACTTCGCTTGTATTTTCGAAAGCTGCATCTGAATGTATGTCGTGCCATACTGATATGCATTACCAAACAGTTGGTTTTGACTGCGAAAGATGTCATACACCAAAATCATGGATCGTTGATAACATAATTGATATCCACCGCCAAGGCCGCTTTCCACTTGGTTGGAGCACATGCAACAGCTGATTGTCAACAATGTCATCCATCGGCATCTCTATTAAAATTTGAACCGCAAGGTATTGAATGCATTGATTGCCACCAGGCAGATTATAATGCAACTACAAACCCAAATCATGTTCAGGGTGGATTTTCGACGAATTGTATTGAATGTCATAATATGAATGTGTTTGCATGGACAGGTTCAAATTTTAATCATGCATCTTTTCCTTTAACGGAAGGACATGCAATTAACGATTGTAAACAGTGTCATACAGGCGCGGATTATTCAGATATATCGGCCGATTGCTTTTCATGTCACCAACCAGATTATAACGCAACAGTGAACCCGAACCATACTGCAGCTGATATATCGGTGAGCTGTGCAGAATGTCATAGCACGAAACCAGGTTGGAAACCAGCAGAGTTCAAACAACACGATGCACAATTTTTTCCTGTTTATTCAGGTGAACATAAAGATGAATGGATTAGTTGTGCTGAATGCCATACCGATCCGTCGAATTATATGCATCCTTTACGTGTATTAGCTGCCATGACCATAACCAGGCTGATATGGATGATGAACATGAAGGAATTGGTGGCTACATATACAATAGTGTTGCTTGCCTTGAGTGTCATCCAATTGGGGAGGCAGAAGGAGGATTTGATCATAACCAATCAGCTTTTCCATTAACAGGTGCACACACAATTGTAGAATGCGCAAGTTGCCATACTGATGGATATCAAGGAACAACTACTGTTTGTTATAATTGTCATACCAACGATTTTAACCAATCAACAAATCCAAATCATATTGAAATTGGCATAGTTACGGAATGCGAAACATGCCATACCACTGCTCCTGAATGGATTCCGGCTACGTTTGATAACCATAATGATTATTACTTTTTGTCAGGTGCGCATGCGACTATTGCTAATGATTGTTTTTCTTGTCATGAGGGTGATTACAACAACACCCCCCTAAGTTGTGTAGGTTGCCATAACAATGATTTTAATGAAACCACGAATCCGAATCATAATGAAATTGGTTTGTCAGATGTTTGTGATATTTGCCATACTACCAGTCCGGAATGGAAACCAGCAGAATTTCCAAACCACAATGACTACTATGCACTTTTAGGTGCGCATGCTACAATAGCCAGCGACTGCAATACCTGCCATAATGGCGATTACACCAGTACTCCAAATACATGTGTTGGCTGCCATTTAGAAGAATACAACCAAACTACTGATCCTCCGCATGATGCAGCAGGATTTTCAACCGATTGTGAAACCTGCCACTCTGAAAACGCCTGGGAACCCTCTACTTTTGATCATGATGGGGAATACTTCCCTATATATTCCGGAAAGCATAACAATGAATGGGCAAGTTGTATCGAATGTCATACAACTCCTAATAATTATGTAGTATTCAGTTGTATTGACTGTCATGAACATAACCAGGCCGATACAGATGATGAGCATGAAGGAGTTGGCGGGTATTCATACAATAGCGAAGCTTGCTATGTATGTCACCCAACGGGAGATGCAGATGATGGGTTGAATCATGATTTGACAAATTTTCCGTTGACAGGAGCACATATTACGGTGAATTGTTTGGATTGTCATGAAGATGGCTACACTGGAACAACGACATTTTGCTTTGATTGCCATACTGATCAATACAATGAATCTACAAACCCGGATCACCTGGAGATTAACATTCCAAATATATGTGATGACTGCCACACAACTATCCCTGATTGGGAACCAGCATTATTTCCAAATCATGATGATTATTATACATTAACAGGCGCACATACTTCTGTCGATTGTATGTCCTGCCATGATGGGGATTATAACAATACGCCCGTTTCATGCAACGAATGTCATATCAGCAATTATAATGAATCAACAAATCCAAATCACCTAACGTTAAATTTTCCAACGGTTTGTGATGACTGCCACACAACTATCCCTAACTGGGAACCTGCACTATTTCCAGTGCACGATGACTATTATGCACTAACTGGTGCACATAATACAATAGCTGATGATTGTGCTTCATGCCATGATGGTGATTATAACAATACACCAATTGATTGTTACGGTTGTCATACAAATGATTACAACGAGTCGGTAAATCCTGATCATGTTACACTAAATCTACCTTTTACGTGTGACGATTGCCATACAACCATACCAGATTGGGAACCTGCCTTATTCCAGATTCATGATAATTATTATCCATTAAATGGAGCTCATGCAGCCATTTCAGGTGATTGTGCTACCTGTCATGATGGCGATTACAATAACACACCAAATACATGTTTTGGCTGTCATGAAGATGATTATAACCAGACAAATGATCCTGCACACCTTGCTGCTCAATTTCCAACCGAATGTGAATTATGCCATACTGAAAATGCATGGGAGCCATCTACATTTGATCATGACAACCTGTACTTTCCAATTTATAGTGGTGAACATCAGGATGAATGGAATTCATGTATTGATTGTCATATCAATCCGAGCAATTATTCAGTATTTAGTTGTCTAGGATGTCACGAGCAAGGAGAAACTGATGATGATCATAGTGAAGTAGATGACTATGTTTACGAGAGTATGGCATGCCTCGATTGCCATCCCAACGGGGAAGGCGATAAAAGCAGAATAATGATTCAAATGAAACCAGATTAAAGCCAGCAAGATGAAAAAGATAAACTTGCTGATCATCTTGATTTTTTTTGGATTCTGGCTGAAAGGTCAATCTGAGGATCAATACATTGAAGGCAAGGTGTCTTATGTAACTTCGCAAAGTGTATATGTTAAATTTACTTCAACAGAAGGCATTTCAACCGGTGATACACTTTTCATAAAACAGGACGGCAAACTGCTACCTGCTTTGGAAGTTAAAAATATGTCATCAATCTCCTGTGTATGTATTCCTCTTTCAAACGCAAAACTGTCTGTTTCCGATCTGATCACTTTCAAACGTAAGCTTGCTATGCAAGCTGATATAGAAGAAGCTAAGGAGTTAATTACGATTTCATCATCCATTTTAAATAAATCTTTGAAAGATACCATTCAGGAAGGCAAAATTAAGGAGGACTCTAAAGATAAAAAACCACAACAGGATATTGGCGGAAGAATATCAATATCATCGTACACCAATTTCTCAAATACCCCTGCAAACAATTCGCAACGGATGCGATATACATTTTCATTCAATGGCAAAAATCTTGGAAATTCAAAATTTTCGATTGAAACTTACATGTCTTTCGTCCATAAAAATGACAACTGGAACGAAATAACGAAGGACATATTTAATGGTTTAAAAATTTATAACCTTTCTGTAAAATACGAGTTCAACGAAAATACCAGGCTTATTTTCGGGCGGAAGATCAATTCAAAGATCAGCAATATAGGGGCTGTAGATGGTTTGCAGTTTGAGAAAAAGTTTAAAACCATTTTTATAGGAGCGATAGCAGGATCAAGACCAGATTACACCAACTATAGTTATGATTTCAATTTGTTTCAGTTCGGGGCTTTTATTGGCCAGGATTATCAAGGGAAAAATGGAAATATGCAAACTACGCTTGCCTTTGTACAGCAAATGAATGAATGGAATACAGATCGTAGGTTTTTATATCTCCAGCATGCCAATAGCCTGATAAAAAACATGTTCTTTTTTGGCACCATTGAATTTGATTTATACAAGGCATTGGTTGATCAATCTGACTCAACAAAATTAGACCAACAAAACACTTTTAACCTGACTAACCTTTACTTGTCTCTCAGGTACAGGGTTATCCGACAATTGTCATTAACGCTCTCTTACAGCAACCGAAAAAATGTAATTTATTATGAAACCTACAAAAACTTTATTGAAAGATTGACGAATTCAGAAGCATTACAGGGATTCAGGTTTAACATAAATTACAGGCCAATTAAGTATATGTCGATTGGTATTACCACTGGTTATCGTTATCGTAAAGACGATCCTAAACCAACCATGAATTTAAATGCTTATCTAACATATAGCCGGATTCCAACATTGAATATCTCAGCTACTATCTCAGCCACCTTCTTGCAAACAAGCTACTTAAGTGGTAGAGTTTTAAGTGTTGGCTTTTCACGAGATATTGTACCGGGTAAGTTGTACGCTGGTATTGCTTATAGAAATGTAAATTATGATTATTCAACATCTGATATTCAATCAGTTCAAAACATAGCTGAAGTTAACCTTTCGTGGAGTATTTATAAGAAACTCTCTTTTTCCGTTTACTATGAAGGCTCTTTTGAAAATTCCTACACCTACAACCGAATCTACGCCAATTTAACACAACGGTTTTAGCAAGCGAAACAATTTATTTCGTTTTTGTTTTTTGATTTATTTTGCACCAAACTAAACCCAATGAAGAATTACTGGCTGAAGCGAATAAGTTACTTATTATCTAAAAAACAATTAGTGAGCACAATAAAATCGCACAAAAATTCAAAATTTAAAGAAGAACCAAAAAAAATTATACCTGAAGTAACTATCGATTCAATTACAGATCATTCTGAACCGAAAATTGCAGAAGCTGAACTTAAAAACGGCAATGTTTCTTTTACAGAATTACAATATATTTCAAAAATTGTAAAGTATTATAAACCGAAAACAATTTTTGAAATAGGCACTTTTGATGGGCGCACAACACTGAATATGGCACTAAACGCTCCTCAAGCAGAAATCTATACACTCGACTTACCAAAACAAGAAATAGCAAAAACCAAATTCAGGGTAAAAACCGGTGACTTAGAATTTATCAATAAAAATCAATCAGGAATCAGGTTTTTTGGAACAGATGCTGGAAATAGGATTACCCAGATTTATGCTGATTCTGCACAATATGATTACAGCAAATTTGAAAACAACATTGACCTGGTTTTTATTGATGGCTCACATACATACGAATATGTAATTAGTGACACCCTGGCTGCAATGAAGTTATTAAGAAACAAAAAAGGGGTTATCATCTGGCACGATTACGGATGGTATGAAGTGATTAAAGCCCTCAATGAGTTTTATTTAAAAGGTGGGGTATTTGCGAATCTTAAAAATGTTCAGGGTACATCACTGGCTTTTCTAAAAATTGAATAAGTATGTCTATTTGCAAACGAACAGGTCATGCTTTCAATTTCAACAAATGCTTTAAGTATTGTTTTTAAACATCGCTAAAGGTTTCTTTTTCAATTCGATATATTTCTTATCTACTAACCATAATTATCGAAAAAAGGAATTTAATTATTCAAATAATATTTTACCTTTGCACCCTCAAATTTTTGAAGTAAAACCTTAATATTTAAGACCAAATGCAAAATAGAGGAGCGATTACGTTTTTTGCCATTGCTTTTGCTTTAGTTTGTTTGTATCAGCTTAGTTTTACTATTGCTACAAGCAGAATGGAAAGCAAAGCCGAACATTATGCAGTAAACGATGCAGCGCAAAGACAGGCCGATGAACTCGCCAAGGGTGATGAAGTGCTTAGGGGATATTTAATGGATTCTGTTGCCAAAGCTCGTGAGAGTTATTATATTGACAGCATTGCCAATACTGTTATTTATAACATCCTAATCGATGAATATACCTACAAAGAATGTAAAGAAAGAGAACTGAATTTAGGTCTCGACCTGAAAGGTGGTATGAACGTGGTACTGGAAGTCTCAGTATACGACATTATCAATGCACTATCAGGAAAAAGTGAAGATCCTGTTTTTGTTGAAGCCATGCAACTGGCCCGGGAAAAACAAAAAAATAGTGGTAAAGATTTTGTTACGCTTTTCGGCGAATCATTCCAGGAAATTGACCCAAATGCCAGGCTGGCTTCTATTTTCCTTTATGAATTTAAAGATAAAGGCATCTCAACAACTTCAACAAATGAAGAAGTACTCTCCGTAATTTATGAAGAAGCAGATGGAGCTATCGACCGTTCATTTGAAATCTTAAGAACACGTATCGACCGTTTTGGTGTTGCACAACCAAACATTCAAAAGTTGGCAACCAGCGGCAGAATCCTTATCGAACTTCCCGGAATTAAAGATCCTGATCGTGTAAGAAAATTGCTTCAGGGTACAGCAAAACTCGAGTTCTGGGAAACCTATAATTTTTCTGAACTTTTCCAGTTTTTTGATGAAGCAAATGCTAAATTAAGTGCACAAGCTGCTGTTGATGATATTCCAGAAGAAGGTGTTGAAACTTCAACTGAAACAAGCAACAATCAAACCGAGTCTGAACAACCAGAAACAACGAAAGATGAATCTGGAGAGAATAGTCTTTTGGAAGGTGTTCAGGATACCACTAAGTCATTGATTGACCAGATTGAAAGTGATACAACTGGTGTAAGTCAGGATGATCTTTCGTTTGATGAATATGCCAAAAAATATCCATTGTATGCATACCTGATGCCATCGTATGTTCAGGAAAACGGACAAATGTATCCCGGACAGGTTGCAAGAGTTGGTTTTGCTGCTATTAAGGATACTGCACGCATCAATAACATGCTGAAAAAAGTAAAAGATATTTTCCCTAGGGATATGATACTGGCATGGACAGTTAAACCTGATCCAACACGTCCTGATTTACTTGACCTCGTAGCACTGAAAACAAGTGCTCGCGATGGAAGTTCTGCCATGGGCGGTGAGATGATTGTTGATGCTCGTCAGGATTATGACCAAAACGGACGTGTAACTGTTGACCTTCAGATGAATTCACAGGGAGCCAAAATCTGGAAAAGATTAACTGGTGAAAATATTGGCCGTCAAATTGCAATTGTACTTGATGGCTATGTTTATTCATATCCTAATGTAAATGATGAAATTCCAAGTGGGCGTTCAACCATCTCAGGTGGTGGGATGACTGTCGAGGAAGCACAAGACCTTGCAAACATTCTAAAAGCTGGTAAACTTCCTGCTCCGGCGAGTATAGTTGAGGAAGCAGTAGTTGGTCCGTCATTAGGACGTGAAGCGGTAAATGCTGGAATGAATTCGTTCATCCTGGCCTTTATTCTTGTATTGGCTTATATGATCGTTTACTATAACCGTGCAGGTATGGTTGCTAATATTGCTCTTTTAGCCAATATCTTCTTCTTATTTGGTGTACTTGCCTCACTCGGCGCTGTACTTACCCTACCTGGTATGGCAGGTATCGTACTTACACTGGGTATGGCCGTGGATGCTAACGTAATTATCTTTGAACGTATTAAAGAGGAGGTTCGAGCCGGCAAAGGACTGCGACTTGCTATCACCGATGGTTACAAAAACGCTTATTCTGCTATTATTGATGGAAACGTAACTACCCTGTTAACAGGTATTGTTTTATACATATTCGGTACTGGTCCTGTTCAGGGTTTTGCAACCACACTGATTATTGGTTTGCTCTCTTCATTATTTACAGCCATTTTCATTTCAAGGTTGATTTTTACAACCATGTTAAACAAGAACATGACTGTAAATTTCTCGAACAAATGGACTGCAAACGTTCTTGCCAATGCCCAATTCAAATTCATAGGCATGCGCAAGAAAGCTTATATTTTCTCTGGCATATTGATCATTGTTAGTTTGGGATCGTTGTTTACAAAAGGACTTAATTTCGGTATTGATTTTACTGGAGGGCGTACTTACGTTATTCGTTTTGACCAGGATGTAAACACCGAAAATATTCGACAGGCACTTACTGTTGAGTTTGAAAATGTTATGCCGGAGGTTAAAACTTTCGGTCCAAACAGTCAGATAAAGGTAACCACCAAATACCTCATTGAAGATGATGATCCGAAAGTAGATTCACTGATTCAGACTAAACTTTACAATGGCTTAAAAGGTGAATATAATAATGATATTGTCTACAAAGATTTCTCTTCTGATACAGAGGGAGAAAATAAGTTACTCGGCATTTTGAGTTCACAAAAAATTGGACCAACTATCGCTTACGATATTCGAAACAGAGCTTATTTTGCAATTGGTTTTGCTCTTCTTATTATCTTCATTTATATCGCTATCCGATTTAAAAGATGGCAATATGGTGTTTCCGGTGTTATTGCGCTGTTCCATGATTCATTAATTACAATGGGTATGTTCTCGCTATTTTATGGCATCTTACCATTTAGTATGGAAGTCGACCAGGCCTTTATTGCTGCTATTCTGACAATTATCGGTTATTCAATTAATGATACCGTGATTATCTTCGACCGTATTCGTGAATACACTAAGCTATTTCCAAAACATAGCCTAAAGGATAACATCAATAACGGTTTGAATAGTACACTTGCCAGAACAATTAACACATCAGGTACTACGATTGTTGTATTGCTTGTTATTTTCTTCCTGGGTGGAGAGGTCATTCGCGGTTTTGTATTTGCCTTGTTAATTGGTGTTTTGATCGGTACTTATTCCTCATTGTTTACAGCCAGCCCGATTGCATATGATTTGCTTGGTGGCGACAAACAGGAAAAAGAGCTGAAAGCCAAGGCTGAGAAAACAAATACACGAAAGAAAAAGAAAAAGTAGTTTCAAAATGATATTCTCAAAGAGGCTGTTTCAAAAAGGAACAGCCTTTTTTGTTATTTATTATATCCATATATTCATGCTTCATCTTTCTATTGGTATATATGCGGCACATTTTTTGTTAATTTTGCTTTTCACTAAAAAATAAGGCTTTGAGCTTACTTTTTTTTGATTTTGGTTCGGGAGAAATTCTGTTAATAATCATTGCTGTCTTCCTGATTTTCGGCCCAAGCAAAATACCGGAAATGGCAAGGGGGTTGGGTAAATTTATCAATGAAATAAAGAGGGCCTCAGAAGACATAAAAACCGAAATCAATCGCGAAGCCGATAGGCAAGAAAGAGAAAAGAAGCTGGCCGAATACAAGACACAGGTTGAAAAAGACCTGGAAATAAACGAGACAGAAACTACAGAGGACATCAAATAAATTTATACTTATAACGTTAAATGAAGCAAAACAGGAGCAACAATTTACCATCGATGAACACTATGCTTCACAAAATTTCAATAGTATTCTTAGTAATACTAATACCTGTTGTGGTTTTTGGCCAGCGAAACCCGGCTAAAAGTGCTGATGAGGCTTTTAGCAAGCAACAATATGCTGATGCCATCGACAAATACAAAAAGGCCTACACCAAGGTTAAAAAGAACAAAGAAGAAAAGAACCGCATTACAGCACAACTTGCTGTTTGTTACCGCTTAACCAGTAACTACAAAAGAGCCGAAGCTTCCTATAAACGATTGGTAGCCAATGGATGGGATAAACGAAATCCGGAGGTTTTGCTTCGCTATGCAGAGATGCTTAAAATTAATGAAGACTATGCAGAAGCCATTATTCAATACAATGCTTATGCAGAAAGGGTTCCGGATGATCCAAGGGGAAAGAAAGGTGCCGAGGCAACTGAACTGATTCCCGAATGGATTGAAAACCCTTCTAAATATGAAGTGACGAATGTTAAAAAAATCAATTCCCGCGAATCGGATTTTGCACCAACTTTTACCAGTGATAATTACAACGAACTTATATTTACTTCATCTCGTGAAGGATCAACAGGAAAAGAAACAGATCAATGGACCAACCAAAACTTTTCTGACTTATGGACAGCGAAGCTGGACCGAAAGAATGAATGGAGTGCTCCGGTACTGATGGATAAGACAGAAACCATAAACACCGATGCCAACGAAGGTTCAGCCACTATAAATAGTGATTTCAACACCATTTATTTTACCCGCTGTTCAAACGATCCAAACAAAGAATCAGGTTGCCAGATTTTTAAATCAAGAAGGACTGGTCGGAACTGGGGTGACCCGGAGATGGTTGAAATTAAAGGTGTGGATACACTTTCAACCATCGGACAACCTACCATAAGCGAGGGTGAATTAATCTTATACTTTTCTGCCGACCGAAAAGGTGGCACCGGAGGTAAGGACATATGGGTAACTACCAGAGACAACAAAAGCGATGAATTCAGAAGGCCTATGAACCTTGGAGAAGTTGTCAATACGCCTGGTGATGAAATGTTCCCGTTTTTGCGCAATGACACAACGCTTTTCTTCGCTTCAGACGGGCATGGCGGGATGGGAGGACTTGATATTTTTGTGACAACAGTTGATACCTCGGGTAATTGGGGTGAACCCCAAAACCTGAAATTTCCGATGAATTCTACTGTGGATGATTTTGGGGTTGTATTTCATCCCGAAGAAGAATATGGATATTTGAGTTCAAACCGCAAAGGGACAAGAGGACAAGAAGATATCTGGTATTTTATTGAACCACCTTTGCAATTTACCTTATCAGGAACAGTTAAAGATGACAGGACTTTAATGTTTGTTGAAAATGCATCCGTTAAATTGGTCGGGTCAAATGGATTGTCAGTAACAACCATGACGAATGAGAACGGTTTTTACGCATTTGGCACAAGCCAAATGGAACCCAATACCACTTTTGAGGTTGTTGTAGCAAAGCCAAACTATCTGAACAGCAAAGGCTCATTAACTACTGTTGGTGTTGAATTCAGCAAAGATTTTGAAAAAGATTTTATTCTGGTACCAATTCCTGAAGAGCCAGTTGTTCTTCCTGAAATTCTATATGATCTGGCTAAATGGGATTTAAAACCACAATACCAGGATTCCTTGCAGGGATTAATTCAAACTTTACGCGATAATCCAAGCCTTGTGATTGAGTTAGCTTCACATACCGATACAAGAGATACTGATGAAAAGAACGACATTCTGTCGCAAAGAAGAGCGCAATCAGTTGTTGATTATTTGATAATCAGAGGCATTGAACCGCAGAGGCTTGTTGCCAAAGGTTATGGAGAGCATGTTCCATTGAGCCTTAAAAAAGATGTTATCCGTGATGGATATTTATTTGTTGAAGGAACAACTTTAGATGATGATTTCATCAATTCGCTTAGTTCAAATAATGAAAAAGAAGCTGCTCACCAATTGAATCGAAGAAGTGAATTCAGGGTATTGCGAAAAGATTATGTTCCTCAATCAACCAATATAGATCTGGCTGATGTAAACATTTTAATCAATCCAGATGATAACACCATCATTTTCAAGGAAGAGCCAAAAACGGGGATTTATATTACCACCTGTATTATTAATGGTTACAATGAGGAATTTGCTTTCGATAAAGGTTCTGACGGAATGATATCACTCGACAAAGCACTTGATTTGTTGAAATGGGGTGCCATCAGCAAAGATGATTTTGAAGGAGATCCTGAGCAGGTACTTGCAGATAATACCATAGCCGACCGTGCTATCATTAACTTTAAAGACATTAACGTTGCAAATAAGTCGGTTAATGATATTCAACTGATCGTAAGTCATAAACTCCGTTACAGCCTTGTGTTTGGTGACAGATTATTAAAACAGTTCGGAAGTTATAAGTATAACACGAAAACAAAAACCCTGACGATTGACTAATCAGTCCAGATATGATCAGCGTGGAGTTTCTGCTTCAAAAGAGGATGTTCATGCTGCTATAAAAAATCTTGACAAAGGATTATTCCCAAATGCATTTTGTAAAGTCATTCCTGATATTCTTGGTAATGATCCAGAATACTGCAACATAATGCATGCCGATGGTGCAGGTACAAAATCTTCATTGGCTTATTTGTATTGGAAAGAAACAGGTGATCTATCAGTTTGGAAAGGCATTGCCCAGGATGCTATTGTAATGAATACCGATGATTTGCTTTGTGTTGGTGTTACCGATGACATTCTTTTGTCATCAACTATTGGCCGAAATAAAAACCTAATTCCGGGTGAAGTGATTGCAGCCATTATTAATGGTACCGAAGAATTTCTTCAAAAAATGAGAGATTTAGGTGTCAATATGTTACTTAACCGGAGGCGAAACTGCTGATGTTGGTGACCTGGTAAGAACAATTATTGTTGATTCAACTGTTACTGCGCGTGTTAAACGATCAGAGATTATTGAAAACAACATTCAACCAGGTGATGTAATTGTTGGCCTCTCATCATTTGGGCAGGCAACTTATGAAGACGAATACAATGGCGGAATGGGCAGCAATGGACTAACTTCTGCACGTCATGATGTTTTTGCAAAATATTTGGGTGAGAAATACCCGGAAAGTTTTGATCCATCTGTTCCTTCTGATCTGGTTTATTCCGGAAATTAAAAAGTTGACAGACTCAACAGAAGTAACCAGTGTAAATGTGGGCAAAATGGTTCTGGCACCAACCCGGACTTACGCACCGATTATAAAAGAGATATTAAAAAATAAACGGGATCAAATCCATGGGATGATCCACTGCAGTGGTGGTGCGCAAACCAAAGTTTTGCATTTTGTTGACAAACTTCACATCATCAAGGACAATTTATTCCCTACTCCTCCTCTCTTTAAAATGATTCAGGAACAATCAGGAACTGATTGGAAAGAGATGTACAAAGTATTTAATATGGGGCACCGGATGGAATTGTATGTTTCGGAAAATGTTGCAATTGAACTGATTTCAATTTCTGAATCGTTTGGTGTTGATGCCCAAATTATTGGCAGATGTGTAGATTCATCTGGCAAGAAATTAACTATTAAAACTTCAAAGGGAACTTTTAACTATTAACCGATAACTATAACCGGTATGATCTCCTGGAACGATTTTGAAAAAGTAGATATGAGGGTTGGAACCATCATTGAAGTAACTGATTTCCCAAAAGCCCGAAAACCAGCCTACAAACTAAAGATTGATTTTGGTGAACTGGGTATCAAACAAAGCAGCGCACAAATCACTGAACTATACTCAAAAAGTGATCTTTTAAACAAACAAATCATTGCAGTGGTTAATTTTCCACCAAAACAAATTGCTGATTTTATATCGGAATGCCTGGTACTTGGAGTAGTAAATGGTAATGATCCGGTTATCCTTTTGGAACCTGACAAGAAAACAATAAATGGTTTGAAGATAGCCTGAGATATTTCTCAAATATCTGAAAAAATATCTTCCTTTTCGCTGACTGATTGGTGCTATTTTCCTAAATTTGAAGGATGATCAGTTTTATCCTGAACGATGAATTAATCAAAACAAACAAGCCTGGGGGAATAACGCTCCTCGATTTTATCAGGTATAAGGAAAACCTGAAAGGAACAAAAATCGGCTGTCGTGAGGGTGACTGTGGCGCATGTACTGTTATTGAAGGTCAACTGGATAATGGTTTTGTTAAATATAAAACCATTGTTTCATGTCTAACTCCACTTGGTAATGTTCATGGGAAGCATATCGTTACAATTGAGGGTTTGAATCAAGAACAGCTATCACCGGTTCAGCAAGCCCTAGTTGAACACAATGGAACACAATGTGGGTTTTGCACTCCTGGTTTTGCTATCTCCCTCACTGCATTTCTATTAAATGAAGGTAAAAGTGATATTGAAATAGCAATTGCAGCCATTGATGGCAATATTTGTCGATGTACCGGTTATAAATCAATTGTGCGTACCGCTGCCGAGTTAGTCGAACTTAAAAAGAAAATCCCTTCTTCGGAGATTGTTAGCTGGTTAGTGAAAAATGATTTTCTACCTGAATACTTTCTCGGTATCAATGGGCAGTTAAAAAATATTCAACGCCTACCAGTTACAAAAGTGCATCAAATATTATTGTCGGTGGGGGAACTGACTTGTATGTTCAAATACCTGATAAATTGTTTGATGAAGATTTAACTTTTGCTCCAGAAAGCAAATTCAATGACAAGATTAGTATAAATGACAATAATGTCTGCACGATTAAAGGTTTTGCAACGGCGACCGATATTATGGAGTCGGCAGTTCTGCAAAAATATTTTCCAAACCTAAACAAGCATTTTAAGCTGATCTCATCAACACCCATTCGTAATATGGGCACTATTGCCGGTAATTTTGTCAACGCATCACCAATAGGTGACTTAAGTATATTCTTTCTCGCTCTTGATGCTGAACTAATCTTGTCAAAAGCAGAAATAAAAGTGAAAGCTAAGAGACTTCTTTCTTGACTATAAGAAGATCGACCTTACATGAAAACGAGTTAATTAACGCTATTGAGTTCCAACTTCCGGGAAAGTTTGATCATTTTAATTTTGAGAAAGTAAGTAAACGCCATTATTTGGATATTGCCAGTGTAAATACGGCCATTAAACTTACTATTGAAAATAATGAAATACGGCACGCTCACCTTTCTGCCGGGGGTATAGCCCGGTGCCGCTTTATTTGGAAAAAACTTCATGTTTTTTGGAAGGGAAAAATATCAATGCTGATATTGTGATCAAAGCCAATGCAATGGCCCAGGAAGAAATATCGCCAATCAACGATATCCGCAAGAGGAAATGCTGAATACAAAAGACTTTTAATTCGGCAATTGATATTTGCCCATTTCATCGAACTGTTTCCGGGAAAAATATCGCTAAACCGATTTAACCCATCAAGCAAGAACATGAACAACATCGACGCCATAAGTCATGTAACCGGAAGATCGGTTTACCTTGATGATATTCCTATTCAGGAAGGAACTTTGTATGCGATAGCTTATGGCTCTGAAATTGCACATGGGAAAATATTGAGCATTAATCTGGAAAATGCTAAAACACTTGAAGGTGTTGAAAAAATAATTACTGCACCTGACGTTCCTGGTGAAAATCAATAGGTGGTATTCTTCTGGATGAACCCCTTTTTGCAGAGTCAGAAGTCCACTACCAGGGTCAACCTATTGCGCTGATTGTGGCAAAAGACGAATTGACTACCCGCAAAGCGAGGAAACTGATTAAAGTTAGCTACGAACCTTACGAGGTAGTTGTTGATCCGAGAGAAGCAAAAGAAAAAGGGTTATTATTATTCCCACCCAGAAC
>CAVWXM010000027.1:0-6256 GCA_963759045.1 uncultured Bacteroidia bacterium | reverse complement strand
TTTTTGCCGTTGGTATTGCATTGAAAATGGAAGGTGTTCTACAACTCATGTTGTACTCTTATGCTATTATGGTTTCAGGCTTGCTAATTCCGGTGCTTGCAATGTTGATTTTTAAAAAACCAAACACCCTAGCAGCTATCTTGTCAATGTTGGCTGGTGGATCAACAACAATTTTACTCTCGTTTTTTGAATCCGAGCTTCCTTATGGAGTAGCTGCAAATGTATTTGGAATTGCTTTAGCTTCAATAATTTATTTAATAATACATTATAAATATAATACAAATATCAAAAAATATGAAATTTAATCATTATTCCCCGGTCGACATATTAACGACAATGGAAAAACAAAAGTTTGTTAATTTTTTATACAAACATCTGGATGAATTTGGTGATTCGAAAAAGGCTATTCTTAATGCTATCGAGTATGCTTTAACCTCGGCACCAATGGCAGGTGGATTTGTTTTAACAGCTACTGAAGATGATGAGATTAAAGGTATGGTAGTAATGAACCAGACAGGAATGAAGGGGTATATACCCGAAAATATTTTGGTTTATATTGCTGTTCATCGCGATATGCGGGGCAAAGGTCTTGGAAAAAAATTGATGAATGAATCTATGTATTACACAAAGGGAGACGTTGCATTACATGTTGAGCCTCATAATCCTGCGAGACATCTATATGAAAAGGTGGGTTTTGAAAACCCTTACCTGGAGATGAGATTGAAAAGAAGGAAATAGATTTTATTATGAAAGAAAGTAAAAACATGATGGAATTAATTAAACTCAGGCATGCATTGCATAAACATCCTGAGATTTCAGGTGAGGAATCAGAAACTGCAAAACGAATAACAAACTTTCTTCATCAATTTCATCCAGATCAGCTATATAATAATATCGGAGGCTATGGATTAATCGCTGAATTCAAAGGAAAAGAACCAGGTCCTACCGTGATGTTTCGCTGCGAATTGGATGCTTTGCCTATCCAGGAAAAAAGCAAAATCAAATATAGCTCCACTTTTCATGGTAAAGCTCATTTATGCGGACATGACGGACATATGGCAATGGTTGCTGGTTTAGGTTATCATTTAAAACTGGCTCGTCCGCGCAAAGGGAGGGTAATTCTGTTGTTCCAACCCAACGAAGAAACAGGGAAAGGGGCGTATAATATAATCACAGATCCTGTTTTTAAAAAAATTGAACCAGACTATATTTTTGCCATCCATAACGTTCCGGGATATCCATTGCACCAGATTCTCTTATCAGATAAACATTTCGCTGCTGCTTCATCGGGAATGGCAATTAAACTTAAAGGAAAATCATCTCATGCAGCTGAACCTGAAAATGGTATTAATCCTGGTCAGGGTATCGCAAAAATAATGCTATCTATCAACGACTTATTATCCGA
Organism: uncultured Bacteroidia bacterium; assembly: GCA_963759045.1. Lineage (GTDB taxonomy): Bacteria > Bacteroidota > Bacteroidia > Bacteroidales > F082 > JAADID01. The sequence continues at coordinate 4,851 of CAVWXM010000027.1, read as the reverse complement.
TATAAATCGGTTTAATGATTTCATTTTAATCACGCCAGTACATTTCAGGTTAGGAAACCTCGCTTATGGTACTTCGCCCGGAGAAGGCATTGTCCACCTAACACTTAGAAGTTATCGGAATGATGATATGCATTCCTTAAAAAAGGAACTTGAAACATTAGTAAAGCGAATAGCAGGGAAAGAAAAACTAACTTTAAACATAGCATATGAAGAGGTTTTCCCTGCTACAATAAATAATCCTTTATGTGCACAAATTGTTAAAGATTCATGCGCTAATGGTAATCTGAACAACACTTTAATTAACAACCCATTTAAATGGTCAGAAGATTTTGGCCATTTTACTGAAAAGTACCCTGGGGCCTTAATTGGTTTGGGGTCTGGGGTTAGTCAACCTGCCTTGCACAACCCCGATTTTGATTTTCCGGATGAGCTTATTCAAACCGGGGTTGGCTTGTTTAAACGTATTTACGAATCTATTCTAAATCACGATTAATGTTTAAAACTACTTCTGTTCTGGAATTAAGCAAATCTGCACTAAAAAATAATATTAGCTTCCTTAAAGAAATTCTGGGAGAAAATATTCGTTTTTCATCTGTCATCAAAGGAAATGCATATGGCCATGGGATTGAACAATTTGTTCCACTTGCTGAAGAGGCAGGAATTGATCATTTTTCTGTTTTTAGTGGTGATGAAGCTTTCCGGGTCTTCAAATCTACTGTAAACAATTCTGAAATCATGGTAATGGGTTGGCTGGATGAAGAGGAATTGCAATGGGCTATTAACAATGAAATCAGCTTCTGGATTTTTGATTCAGAACGATTGGATAAAGCAATTTCCATTTCAAAGAAACTAAAGAAAAAAGCCAAAATACATCTCGAAATTGAAACTGGTATGAACCGGACCGGTTTATCTATTGAATCTCTTGATTATGTTCTGAATAAGCTTATTGGGAATCCAAACAGCTATTCTCTGGAAGGCATTTGTACTCATTTTGCAGGAGCCGAGAGCGTTGCAAATTATGTAAGAGTTAAACGCCAAATTAGCAAATTCAACAAAATCTATAAAACAATTATTAAACTGGGATTTAAGCCAAAGTGCAGACATACAGCTTGTTCAGCAGCAGCTTTAAGCTATCCTAAAACCAGGATGGATATGGTTAGGATTGGTATTGCACAATACGGTTACTGGCCAACTACTGAAACATTTATTCAGTATGTCTTAAAAAAAGCCGATCGTACTGACCCGCTTAATAGAATTATATCATGGAAAAGTCAGGTTATGGTAACGAAAAAAGTAATGGCTGGTGAGTTTATAAACTATGGTAATACTTACCTGGCGCAAGAAGAAAAACTAATAGCCATAATTCCGGTAGGCTATTCACATGGTTTTAACAGAACGCTTAGCAATCTGGGAAGAGTGCTAATTCATGGGCAACGAGTGGGTGTGATAGGTATGGTTAATATGAATATGCTTATTGCCGATGTCACATTAATGCCAGATGTAAAAAAAGGAGATGAAGTAGTTTTAATAGGAAAGCAAGGTGATTTAGAAATAACAGTAGCTTCTTTCAGCGAAATAAGCAATGAAGTTAATTACGAATTACTGGTAAGATTGCCCGAAAGAATCAACAGGATAATAACAAATTAATTATGGCATATATTGAACTTTATTCCGAAAGGTTAAAACACAATTATAACTTCTTAAACCGTTTATTTTTAAAAACAAATAAAGAGTGGGGTGTTGTATCTAAACTATTATGCGGAAATAAAGCTTTTCTGACCGAATTGCTCAGTCTCGGTGTAAAAGAAATCCACGATTCAAGGATTTCAAACCTTAAAACTATCAAATCCATTAATCCCGAGGTGCAAACAGTTTACATTAAACCTCCGGCAAAAAGAGTTATTAAATCTCTGGTTAAGTATGCTGATGTTAGTTTTAACACTGAATTTGAAACCATCAGGTTGATTTCACAAGAAGCAACCATAAAACAAACAACACATAAGATCATCATTATGGTTGAAATGGGTGACCTTAGAGAAGGAGTTATGGGTGATGAATTGATGGGTTTTTATGGAAATGTTTTTAAATTGCCCAATATCGAAGTCATTGGGCTTGGAACCAACCTTAATTGCCTGAGTGGGGTAATGCCTTCTCATGATAAATTAATCCAGTTGAGTTTATATGAACAACTTATTGAAGCTACATTTCAAAAAAAGATACGTTGGGTTACTGCTGGTTCTTCTGTTACAATCCCATTGCTTATGAAAAAGATGGTGCCTAAAGGTAATAATCATTTCAGAATCGGGGAAACACTATTTTTTGGAAATAATCTTATTAACGGGAAACCTATAAAAGGCATGAAACAGGATGTATTCAGGTTATTTGCTCAAATAATTGAATTGCATGAAAAACCAAAAGTTCCTACTGGAGAATTAGGAACCAACGTCGCCGGTGAATCGATAGATATTAATGAGGAAGAAATAGGTCAGACCTCATACCGTGGCATTCTTGACATTGGGCTACTTGATATTGATATTAAGAATATTATGCCAGTTGATAAAGATTTAAAATTTGCTGGAGCAAGTTCTGATATGATTGTTCTGGATCTTGGCATTAATAAAAAAAATTATAAAGTGGGCGATTTTATTAAATTTAATTTGAATTATATGGGAACGTTAAGTGTTCTTAATTCTAATTATATTGACAAGAGCGTAATTGCATAATTCTACTCTAAATATTTAATCATCAAAAACATGGATTCCAGATACAAGGAAATCCCGAGTCTGGATTTAAACAGAGCAAAAGCAAAAGAGATTTATACAACTAAAATAAATTTTAAGCATAAAAAAGATTTTGAAGATGTTATTGATACAAAAGAACAATTGTTTATGGGTACCATCTTCGAATGATATTTCTGAAACAGTATTTACTGATTATTATGAAAAATAAAATAAAAAAGTATCTTGTACTCTCACAGAAAATGAAGCTTTAAAAAATAGCTGGTTTTTATTTTGGACTATGTAAAGTGAGGGATTTGAAAATTATCCAAACAAATGGTGGCATTTTTCTTATGGTGATCAATTGAGGGCAGTTTTATCTGGTAGAAATGAAGCATTCTACTTCAGCATAGATTTGGTAATAATACCTACCACTCTATAAATAATAAATTTGAATATAAATTTTAAATACTATTTTACAATTGCATGAAGTCTTCCTTTAAAACCTGTTTTAATCGCATAATCAGCTCATCAGCATTTTCTTTTGAAAAAACCATCGGCGGTTTGATTTTAAGGACATTGTGATCAGGGCCATCAGTGCTCATTAGGATGCCCAGGTCTTTCATCCTGTTTGCAAGGTAATCTGCTTTATCCCCGAGAGGATGTTTTTCTGAATCAGTTAATTCAAAACCAAGGAAAAGACCCTGCCCCCTCACATCTCCAATAATAGGATGGGTCACCTGGAGTTTAAACAGTTCATCTTTCAAATATTTTCCCACAACCAAAGCATGTTCCTGTAATTTTTCATCTTTGATTACCGAAAGCACTTCTTTGCCAATAGCACACGAAACCGGGTTACCACCGAAGGTGTTAAAGTATTCCATTCCGCTAGCAAATGCATCAGCAACTTCCCTTGTACAAACCACTGCAGCTAATGGATGACCATTTCCAATGGGTTTGCCAATGGTAACTATATCAGGAATCACATCATGAAGCTGGAAAGCCCAAAAGGTTTTGCCCACCCTGCCACAGCCTACCTGTACTTCATCAGCAATGCATAAGCCACCATTTTTATGAACATACTCATATGCTAACTTCAAATAATTTTCAGGCAGTTCAATTTGACCACCACAACTGATGATGCTTTCGCAGATAAAGGCAGCAACATTTCTACCCTGCGAATGAATATAATTGATTTGTTCCTGGATATGTGAGGCATACATTGATCCGGTATTGTCACCGCGATATCTCCCCCTGAAAACATCAGGAATGGGAACGATATGTGTATGTTCCGGTGCACCTTTACCACCTTTTCCATCAAATTTATAGGAACTAATATCAATACAAGCCCCTGGTATTTCCATGATAACCAGCTTCAACAGCGATAATGTCTTTTTGACTGGTATAGGTTTTAACCATACGTAATGCCAGTTCATTGGCTTCACTTCCGGAATTGACAAAATGAACAACCGATAATTCAGGTGGAAAAGTTGCCAATAATTCCGCAGCAAACTCATTGATGTTCTGATGCAGGTATCGTGTATTTGTATTCAGTATAGACATTTGTTTTTGCCCTGCCTGAACAACTCTGGGATGCTCATGACCAACATGTGCAACATTGTTTACAGTATCAAGATATTTTCGCCCTGTTTCGTCTAACAGGTAAGCACCTTCCCCACGTACCATTAATAATGGCTTTTTGAATGATAAACTCAGGCTTTTTCCGAGATGATTTTTTCTGAAATCAATAATCTCTCTTGAAGATTTTGTGGATGGAGCGTGAAGGTTTTTATCTTTAAACAACCAATTCGGATCAGGGCAAATGCCTGCCCAAACAGCTTTTTGTTTTGGATAGCATACACCTGGAAAATCTTCCTGAAAACCCAGCATATCGAGCATGATCTGAAAATGAAGATGCGTTCCCCAATTACCATTTTCTTTATGAGATCCAAGTACCGAAATCTGATCTCCTTTAGCAATTCGGTCACCTATTTTTAATTTTTTAATACTTTCAGGTGATTGATGGCCGTATAGTGTATAAAAAGTGATGCCATCTTCTTGATGCTGAAGGACTACAAGCCCGCCATAGTCTTTATAACCTTTATGATTAACCGCTATAACTACAGTTCCATTA
>CAVWXM010000026.1:0-66715 GCA_963759045.1 uncultured Bacteroidia bacterium | reverse complement strand
AAATGCAACCAGCTAACAAATCAAACAACTACCACTATAACAAAAATCTCCAAACCTATGCCAATAAGCTTCGTAAAGACATGACAAAGGCGGAAGCCTGTTTATGGAAGTATGTATTAAGGGCAAGAAAATTAAATGGCTATCAATTCAGAAGGCAAAGGCCGGTATTAAATTATATCGTTGATTTCATGTGTACTGACTTGATGCTGGTAATTGAGGTAGATGGAATTACACATTGGGATGAAGAAGTACAGAACAATGATTTAATCAGGCAGAAAAAACTTGAAGAAATTGGGTTTACTGTACTTCGCTTTAATGACGAGGATATTTTGCAGGATATTGAAGAATGTTGAACGAGTATTGTTAGGATTTGTGGAAGAATTCGAGGCGCTCCACCCCCTAACCCCCGCCAGCGGGGGACATGAATAAAACTGAATGATCAGCTGAAACAATAATATCCCCCTCTGGAGGGGGCAGGGGGAGATACTTCTGCAAGGGGCGCCCGAAGATTGGAGGAGTAAAACCAACACAACTATCTTTCAATTCGCACAACGCTCCCTTTAAAAGGAAAAACCTATAAACCTTACATAATAAAACACCATGTATATTCTCTCCTTCGATATAGAAGACTGGTTCCATATTTTTCATCCTGCCTATGAAAATCAGCCGGATTTATGGAATGGATTATCTAACAGGGTCGAGCAAAATACTGAATGGGTGCTTGATTTTTTGGATACAACATCAATTAAAAGCCACTTTTTTTTGCATGGGCTGGGTAGCTGAAAAGTATCCGGGATTAATTAAAACTATTCACTCAAAAGGACATGAGGTTGCAGCGCACTCCTTTTTACACAACAAGGTCAAAAACCTTACCCCAAAAACTTTCCTGGAAGATTCAAAAAAGGTAATTGATGTACTTGAAAACCTGACAGGTAGATAAAATTAATACCTATCGTGCTCCCGGTTTCTCAATGGATAAAAGTACGCTTTGGGCTTTTGAAATATTAAATGAATTAGGAATTGAAAATGACAGTTCATTTAAATCAGGCCTGCACATGGGTTTCCGGGGCAGGATTCCAAACGAACCTTTTATTTTAAAAGGAGATGGATTTGAAATAAGAGAGTTTCCAACAAGAACGTTTAATTTTTTCGGGAAACATGTTATTTATAGTGGCAGTGGATACTTCAGGGTATATCCATACATCTTTGTGCAAAAATTGTTCTAAATCATCTGATTATGAAATGGCCTATTTTCATCCACGTGATTTTGATAACAGTATTCATAAGTTTTTGAATAACCACAGCTCTCATCAAATTACGATACCGGGTTGGCACCAACAGTTCACGGTTAAAACTTGAAAAGCTGGTTAATGAGTTTCCATTTGAAACCATGAAAGAAGCGATCAGGCAGTTTGACTGGAATAAGGCAAGGGTGTATAATTTGAAAGAAGATGAATAGAAATTATTGGATTAATACAATAGCTTTTATTTTACATTTGTAAAAACCAAAGAACAATCTGCTAAAAAATGCAATACCTGTTTTACTATCCTAGCCTGATACCACTTTATAGCCTGATATTCGCATTTATCGTTACTTATATTTCCATTCCTTCGCTGGTTGATGTTGCCCGCATCAAGCATTTGTATGATGAACCCAATACCCGGGCCTCCCATACTGAACAAACACCTACATTGGGTGGGATGGCCATTTTTGCAGGCTTCATCACCTCCATCATGATTTTTCTTTATATACCTGATATACCTTATATCCAATATGTTATTGCAGGTATTATCGTAGTGTTTTTTATTGGTTTGAAGGATGATGTGATATTTGTTACTCCAATGACCAAGTTTATTGCCCAATTGTTTGCCGCAACCATCATTATTGATTTAGGAGGAATTCGACTTAAATGGTTTATATGGTTTATTTGGCATTACTGATATTGGTTATTATGGAAGTGATCTGCTTAAGCATTTTTGTCATCATTGCTATTGTAAATGCCTTTAACCTGATAGATGGAATTGACGGTCTGGCTGCTGGTATCGGGATTATTGCCAGCCTGGTGTTTGGTACCTGGTTTTATATTTCTGGTTATCTCCAACTGGCTATTGTTGCTTGTGCAATGATCGGATCGCTGATTGCTTTTTTCTGGTTTAATGTATATTCAAGTAAGCATAAAATTTTTATGGGCGATATTGGCAGTCTGCTTCTTGGGTTTGTCATGGCCATTTTTGCAATTAAATTTAATGATTTGAATGGATCAATGGGAGAGGCTCCATTTAGGATTGTCGCAGCACCAGCAGTATCAATCGGTATTTTGATAGTCCCTATTTATGATACCGTGCGTGTTTCTATAGTTCGTTTAATGCATGGCAGGTCGCCATTTAGCGCAGATCGGGAACATGTGCACCACTACCTGGTTGATTTAACAGGTAGCCATAAAAAAACAACATTTATCATATTGTCAGTCAATGTTGTTTTTATTGCCATTGCAATCTTACTTTCTGATCTCAGAATTTATCAGTTAACATTGATTTTGTTAGGATTAGCTACAGTAGTATCCTTTATTCCTTATTATTTGATTCAGAAAAGAAAGAAGGCTGAACAATCCTGAATTATGTTAAGAATTATTCAGCGGAGATTGCCACACTCCATTTCATAGCGCTCGCCTGCCTGCTCCGCCAATTGGCGGATTCGGCAAAGGCAGGCAACTATACGTAAATAATTAATAATCGTTCAACTCCGAGTGAAGCGCTGGAGCCAACTGAGTTGAAACCAGAATTGTATTTGAGAATTGCCAACCTTCGTTCACAATTGAATGAAACGAATAATGAGCCTGTTAATTATAAATTAACATCTAAATGATCAAAAAGAACAATATATTTTACCTCTTTGTATTGCTACTGATTACACCTGTTTCGCTGATCTCTCAAAACATATACACCTACCTCAATCGTGATTATAACAGAAATATTGAACAGGAAGCATATTCTTCAAAAACACGATTTCACACATCTGTCCAATCCTGGAAAGTCGGAAGATTGGAACAAGTCACAAATTATGATTCGGTTAAACAACTATATCGTCTTGATCGAACCATTGAAAAGAAATGGAAGCAAAAAGCCTGGGATAAATTCCTGAATGATGATATCATTACCCTTATACCGGAAAAATTTCTGGTTTGCGGTCAACCCGCTGATGAATTTCGATGTTGGTTATGAAACAAACGATAAAGAATCATTGTGGGTAAATACACGTGGTTTTGAAGCGAAAGGCGAAATTGGAAAGGGATTTGCTTTTTACACCAACTTCTATGAAAACCAGGCTAAGTTTGTGAATTATCTTGACACCAATATTCGACAAACCTCCGTTGTGCCCGGACAGGGTAAAGTGAGAAGTTTTGGTGATGGTGGTTTTGATTATTCAAATTCCAGCGCCTACATCGCTTTTAATGCAGGCCAGTATTTTGATTTTCAATTGGGTTATGGAAAAAATTTCATTGGCGATGGCTATCGGTCATTATTGCTTTCGGATAATGCTTTTAATTATCCCTTCCTGAAAATTGAAGCTGAATTCTGGCATATTAAATATATGGTTTTGTATTCTCAGCTCATGGATATCCGGTTTAAGATCAGTGATGATTTAGGCTATCAGAAAAAATGGACTACATCACATTACCTGACCTGGGCCGCTACAAAACGATTCAGTATTGGTATTTTTGAAACCATAGTCTGGCAGGCACAGGATAGCACAGGTTACAGGGGTTTCGAGTTTGGCTATTTAAGCCCGATTATCTTTTTAAGGCCAGTGGAGTTCTCAAATGGTTCACCTGATAATGCACTGATTGGAATAAATGCCAGTTATGTTGTTGGTAAACACAGCACATTTTACGGACAACTAATATTTGATGAGTTCAAATTGGCTGAAGTTACAGGTGGCGAAGGTTGGTGGGGAAACAAGTTTGCCTGGCAACTTGGGTTTAAATCTTTCAATGTGTTTAATATCAAAAACTTATACTTCCAAACAGAGTTTAATTGGGCAAGACCATATACTTATTCCCATCAATCCTCAATAAAAAATTATGGTCATTATAATGCTGCTTTGGCACACCCAATGGGTGGAAACTTCTGGGAGTCGGTTAATTTTATCAAATACAATTACAAACGATTTTTTATTAATTACGAATTCCAGTATGCCCAATATGGTGTCTGATTATGACACCTTGAATTTTGGAAAAGATATCTATAAGTCCTACGATACACGAGTAGATGATTATGGCATTTACAATGGCCAGGGTTTAAATACTACGGTTATTTATAACGATATTACTATTAGTTATTTAATCAACCCTGCTTACAACCTGAATATAGCTATTGGATATACCAACCGTACTTCACGCAATGAAGAACAAACCATACTCACCTCCTATTTCCATATTGGGCTCAGAACATCACTCGGTAATTTTTACTACGATTTCTAAATTTCTGCCTCCCTTTCCCCATACCGATTCAATTCCCATTTCATTCTTTTATTATTTAGTATTTTCGTATTGCACTCCTTAACAGAACAGCAATAAAAATGTTTCGTCAAATACATACAGACGATGCTATACGAAAATGGAATGATTTTACATCAGAACATCCCAGAGGGATGACCATTGCTGATAATCCTGCCTTATTCTATTTCTATCAAAATTTTCTTAAGCTATCAGCTTATTACTTTTTCCTGAAAAAAGGGAACAAGGTTGAAGGTTTGTTCAGTACTGTAAAAGCAGGGCGGGTCTACATTAGTTTACCACATTTTTCTTACGGCGGAATACACTGGTTTACTGATAAGAAGAGCAGCGTTAATCCAATACTTATTGAAAAGCTGGTAGCATCATTAAGGGCTGACCAGTTGCAACCCGGTTTTTACGAAGCAGATTACCTTAAGTTAATTGACAGGCCGGGACTTGATGATCCCAAAATTGAAGTTCGAAGCACTGATTCGCTTTACAGTACCACACAGGCTGATAAAGTTGTGAATATTATCAAGCTCAATGATATTGAAAAAATAGAAATTGAATTCTTTAAACCAGATATCAGGCGAAAGATCAGGAAAGCATCTAAATCAGGAATCACGATTATAAAGGGTAAAGAAGAGTTATCCGCAGATTTTGCCAATGTATATAACAGAAATATGCACCAAAAAGGATCTCCCACCCTCGGGAAACAATTTTTTGAAGCATTGCAAACTTCCCCAGGAATTTATGCTGAAATGTTTGTCGCTTACAAGGATCATTTGCCTGTAGGCGCTGCTTTTTCGATGTGGTATGATGGATACTATGAAAACACATGGTTTTCAACATTAACAAACTACAACGCATATTATGTTAGCTATCTTTTACATTGGGAAATGATAAAAAGTGCTGCTGATAAAAAGGTACACACCTATTCGATGGGAAGAAGCAGCATTGGAAGCGGTACACATAAATACAAAATGCAGTGGCCTACAGATGAGGTTTACTTATTTTTTAGCACAAATTGTCCCGGACCGGCTAAAGTTAAAAAGATGATGTGGGCATCAACAGTCTGGAAACATTTACCTGCCTGGTTTGTTGATGCTATCGGACCATCAATCGCTAAGCGGATTTATTAGCAACATGCTTTACCTTTTTGTGCCTGAATTTCTCCTCCCATATCACCCACATTACGAAAATTACTACATAAAAGAAAGGACGAAGTATCCAGTCGTGGCTGAAAGTCCAATATTGTGGCCATTCCATCACAATTACTGAAAGAGCAATGATCCTGAAAATATTGGTCAGGTGGATTACAATTAACCCAAGCGGGATGTACCATAATTTTTGTTTCCAGGGCCCCGGAAACAAAACCATCAAAAACATCCATTGGTAAAATTGCTTTAATCCCGAGCAGCTTCCGTTAACGGCAATGTAACCGTTATTAGGAAAATATAAAGTATTGTTGAGTGTTTTTATATCATACCCAATAATATGCTCAACAAACCAGGCGCTTGGCAAAAACACCTGGTGCGCCATAAACTGTTCTAATTCGGCAAACGAGAAATAGTTTAGCAATAAATCCTTTAATCCCCAATCCCACCATAGTTTGTGAAAAAAAACAATGATGATCACAAAGATCAATACATCAACTATAGGTTGCAGTTTATGCTGTGTAATAAAAGCTGCTGATTTTTTGTATATGGGAATTTGCACAGGATGAAGTTTACCACAAAGTAAAGAAATAATCTTAAAACGGACCACTGATTTATCGGTGGTTTTCTTTTGTTAACTTGATGGAAAAAGGGATTTTTATTCCCCGAAATCTATTATTTTTGTGCTCCTTAAATGATTTTGATTCAACCCTTAAAGATAGATTTATGAAATTTAAAGTGATTAGCCTTTTAATGGCTTTGATGATGATTGTAGCTTTTACCAATAATGGTAAAGCATGTACAAATTATTTGGTAACCAAAGGTGCTTCTTTTGATGGTTCAACAATGATTACTTATGCTGCCGATTCGCATGTTTTATATGGTGAGTTGTATCATTGGCCTGCCGGTGAATGGGCTGAAGGTACTATGATGGATGTGTATGAATGGGATACCGGAAAATGGCTGGGTAAAATTGCTCAAGCGGCAAAGACTTACAATGTTGTTGGTAATATGAATGAAAACCAGGTTGCTATTGGTGAAACAACATACGGTGGTAGGGATGGTTTAGTGGACACCACTGCTATCGTTGATTACGGTAGCCTGATTTACATAACCCTTCAAAGGGCAACATCAGCACGCGATGCCATAAAAATCATGCATGAACTTGTTACAGAGTATGGCTATTATAGTTCAGGTGAATCATTTAGCATTGCTGATAAAGATGAAGTATGGATCATGGATTTTATTGGCAAAGGTGTTGGCAACAAAGGTGCAGTATGGGTGGCACTTTTAATTCCTGATGGCTACGTTTCAGGACATGCTAACCAGGCACGCATTACCACTTTCCCTCTGGCTGATGGTAAAACCTCAATAACCAGTAAGGATATTGATAAAGTTTACAATAAAGATATCACCTGCGTTTATGCTGAAGATGTAATCAGCTTTGCGAAAGAAAGTAATTTCTATAAAGGTCCTGATAAAAATTTCAGTTTTTCAGATGTTTATGCGCCTGTTGGTTTTGGCGGTGCAAGATTTTGTGAAATCAGGGTATGGACGATGTTCAACAAAGTATCTGATGGCATGGATGAAACATGGGATTATGTAAAAGGCCACATTAAACATCCAAAACCGCATGTTGAAGGTGAACCATTAACACCTGAAAATTTTGCTTCTAACCGCATGCCATTGTGGGTAAAGGCAAATAAAAAAGTTTCTGTACAGGACATGATGGCTTTTATGCGCGATCACCTTGAAAATACTGAATTAGATATGTCACAGGATGTGGGTGCTGGCCCTTACAAAGTACCTTACCGCTGGAGACCATTAACCTGGCAAGTGGATAGCGTTACATATTGCAACGAGCGTGCTACTGCAACCCAACAAACGGGATTTTCTTTTGTAACACAATCACGCAACTGGTTGCCTGATGCCGTGGGTGGCATTATCTGGTGGGGCGTTGATGATGCATCTGGTTCGGTTTATATGCCGATGTATTCATCAATTACTAAAGTGCCTTATAATTTCGAAACTGGAAACGGTGCAATGATGGAATGGTCAGAAACTTCAGGATTCTGGATTTTTAACCAGGTTCAGAATTTTGCCTACACCCGTTATAGCTATATCCACCCTGATGTGAAAGCAGCGCAGCAAAAACTTGAACAGGAATTTGTTGATATGACAACAGCAACTGATGCAGCCGCCAAATCATTATATGAAACCAACAAAGATATGGCTGTTGAATACCTGACTAACTATTCTAGCAGTATAGGCGAGCGCACATTTAAAACCTGGAAGAACTTATATGTACAGTTGTTTATGAAGTTTATGGACGGTAACATTAAAACAAAAAGGGAAATACCCGAAGGCTATTTATATGTTACACCAAACTTAGACCAACCGGGCTATAGTCCTGATAAATACAGACAAATTGCCACACAAACCGGTGATAAATTAAAAGTGATAGGAAGCGGTCACTAAAAAATAAAAAGGTTTAGTTTATTGGGCGTAGCAGTGCTGCGCCCATTTTTGTATATACTGAATGATGAGAAATACAAGCCTGATTTTTGCATTATTATTGCTATCAAAATCATTTTTTGCATGCACTAACCTTATTGTTACAAAGGGTGCTTCAGCTGATAGTGCCACCTACCTGGTTTATCTGAATGATGGCGAATGGCTTTATCATCTGGACATTACACCTGCCCAGGATCACCAACTTGATGATTCATTAACCATCACAAGTATGTCGGGGATTGACTATAAAATCCACCAGGTTCCACATACAAATGCCGTCATTGGGTTTCTGATGAACGAACATCAGCTGGCTGTTGGCGAATCAACATTCGTTGGCAGAGAGGAACTTTGGGATAAAACCCTGCCATTGAAATACTGGGAACTGATGTATCTCGCTTTACAAAGGGCAAAAACTGCACGTGAAGCTATTGAAGTCATTACTTCACTTGTTGACATGTATGGTTATGGTAGCGAAGGAGAGTCGATTTCGATAGCTGACCCCAACGAAGCCTGGCTCCTCGAAATGATTGGAACAGGGGGCAAAGGTAGTGCGGCATGGGTAGCCATTAAAATTCCTGACGGAACCATAACCGCGCATGCCAATCACTCCCGTATTGGGACATTTCCTTTGAACGATCCTGATAAATGCCTGTATTCTGAAAATGTTGTTTCGTTGGCTGTCGAAAAAGGTTTTTATAGTCCTGAATCAGGTGAACCGTTTCGTTTTAATCAGGCATATGATCCAGCCAACCCTCAACACCTGAAGTATAGCGAATCAAGGGTGTGGAGTATTTTCAGACGAGTTGCTCCTTCTATGAAATTGTCATCTGATTATCACCGAAATTTGACAGATGAGCGATATCCATTATATATTAAACCCGATGAAAAATTATCAACACTGGATGTGTTTTCACTTGTCAGGGATCACTATGAAGGAACTAATTTTGATATGACAAAGGGTATTGCAGCCGGACCATTTGGAAACCCAAACAGACCAAGACCCCTGGATTGGCAAAATGATTCAGCCAAATATACATTTGAGCGACCAGTATCGACCTACAACACAGCATTTTCATATGTTGCTCAACTCAGAAACTATTTACCCAATGAAATTGGCGGCGTAGCATGGTATGGTGTTGACGACACCTATACTTCATGCTATTTTCCGATTTATTGCCAGGCGACTTCCATTCCTGAACCATTTGCTATCGGTGATATCAATCATTATTCCAGTGAATCAGCATGGTGGGCATTTAATTTCGCAGCAAATTATGCCAATATCCGGTATATGGATATTGTGAAGGATATTCAAAGTGTTCAGCGAAAAATTGAAAAGCAGTTTGTTAAAAAGCAGGCATCCATTGAACGAGCAACATTGGATATGGAAAAAGAACAACGGATTAAATTTCTGAATACTTATACCAACGACGCTGGACTGATGATTCACAAACAGTGGGTTAACCTTGGAAATCAACTGGTTACTAAATATAACGATGGTTATGTTAAGGATTCTGCCTTCAGGATCAACTCAATTGGTTATCCTGAAGAGTGGTTAAAAATCATCACCAATGATGCGCCTGAAAAATATAAAGTCCCTGAGAAATAATTATATATATTTTGAAGTTATTATAACGGTATTAAAAGCCGTAATTTTGCATTTGGTAACCAATGTAATTAACTTTGCAAAAAACAATTGACCATGGAAAATAAAAATCAGGAAAAAGTTGTAGCACCTCCACAACCTAACTCAAACAAGTGGATGTATATTGTATTGGCTATATTAGCCCTTGGCATAATTGGCTTGTCATTCTGGCTTTTATCTGTTAAAAGTGAAGTAAAAACCTTACGTACAGAAAAAGAAGTTCAAAAGTTTGAATTGGAGCGTGAGCTTGATTCAATTATCAATGAGCATGTGCTGACAAAACAAGCTTACGGTGAAGTATCAGATTCGTTGGTTGCAATGGACAGCGTTTTCCAGGCCAATGCAAAAGAGATTAAACAATTGCTGAATTATAAATGGGATTATTATAAAGTTCAGAAAAAATTAACCAGCCTCCAGAAAATTGCTCAGGGTTATGTACGTAAAATGGATTCCATAGTGGTGATCAATGAAGTATTGACTTTGGAGAATATGGAGATGAAAGAGGAGATCAAGATAGGCGAGCGCAAATATAAAAGCCTCGAGAAAGTGAAAGGCGAACTGGAAGAGAAAGTGGATGAAGCATCGTTTTTAGGCATTTATAACCTGGAAGGCATTGCCGCTTATGTAAAAGGCAGCGGTAAAGAAATAGAAACAGATAAAGTTCGTCGCACAAAACGAATCAGGGTGTGTTTTACTGTTGGTGAAAATACCATTACCGAACCTGGTGAAAGAACCATTTATATCCGCATTGCGCAGCCTGATAAAGAGATTCTGGCCAAAGGCCGTGGGGAGCAGTTTACATTTGTTCATAATGATGAGGTATTGCAATTTTCCGAAGTGAAAAATATTAACTATCAGAATGAAGCCATTGATGTTTGTGTCAGGTATAATATTCGTGATACACAGGAGCTACAGCTTGGCCTCTATCATGTTGATTTATTTGAAGGTGATAAAAACATCGGGCATACAACCTTTGAGTTGAAGTAAATTCCCAGGTTCAATAGCGAATAGTGCCGACAAAGGAGGTACTATGTGGCAATCCCCGAGTAACCTTCGTGTTCCGACGCCTTCGTCGTGCTGCTGCTCTCCTCTGAGTTAAACGACAATAACTAAAAAGCTGCTCAAACGAGCAGCTTTTTTTATTGGATTTCATGACCTGCAAAAGTCATTCTAAGTGGATTTCTGGATGCTTACGATTTCCTTAAATCATACACTTTCTTTCCGCCATAAGCAGCACCCAAACCAATAAGTAATAGTGTGCCGGCGCCAATTGGTGCCTGACCGCCCGGATCCTGATCTGTTTCTTCACCATGCCCATCCGGTGGATCTGGTGGATCTTGAGCTAGAACACCAAATGACATAAATATTAAGAATAAACTTGCTAATATGATTTTAAAATTTTTCATGTTTCTATATTTTTTGGGTTATTGACTGATCATTACTTTTTGAACCATGGTTTTGTTTTCGGCGTGCAATCGAACGAAATAAATGCCCGGTTTTTCATTGAGTTTAAAACTGTTCAAACCACCCTGCGCAAATTCGTTTGCATATACCTGCTGACCAACTATATTGATTACTTGAACCTGGTAAGCATCTGTAAGCACTTCGTTTAACTGAACATAAACGGTATTCCGATAAGCATAAATTTTGCCCATTTCAGTGTCCGGTGTGTCGCCAGTACTTGTCACCCCATTAAAGTGAAGGATAAAGCGTGTCTCATCATCATTTGTTGTTGCAGCAAAAGAATATTGTTGCTGATTGTTTAAGTTGATGATTTCGTTTGCAAACAGATCTTCAAGATAAATTTCGCTATTACTGTAAAAGCTTTCAAGTCCTTCAACACTGATTGTATGAGTGGCATTAACTCCTGCTTTGAAATAAACAGGAAGTTGATAAGATTCAAAAACGTAAGGAATGAAATTATAAACGAAATGCTCATCATCCAAAACAGACCACAGTTGCGAAGTTCCGCTTCCTCCAAATAGTTTGTGAGCATCATACTGCATGTCCCAATCTTCAGTAGCATCATCTTTAAACCCAACCCGGCAAACATCATAAAAACCATTTTCGTCGTTGGTTAATCTTAGATCGAGTGTTTCCACCATTTCAGCCATTTCTGTCTGTTTGTAATTATCAACTATGTCGTGAAATCTGGCATATTTTGGAATTGTAAGGCTACCAGGTGCAGCGGCAACCTCTACAAAGAATCCGTTGGTTGGAGGAATAGTTCCAAAAGCAGATAGTTGAGCATAGCTGTTGTTCGATTCATCCCAAATTTGAGCCACAGCTCCAATATTCGATAAGTTCCAGTTTCCATTATCCCAACTCAGGGCAGATGCAAACGGATTTCCTAGTAAATGAAACCCTCCGTCATCTTTTGTTAATCCTGAAATAGCAACATCATCAGTGTTAAGCGTACCAACAAAATTTTTGGTGCCCGAAAATTCAAAGGCATTCAAATATCCTCTCCCATTTACGAACATTGTAAAATGGCCTTGTTTGAAATTTTCCCAGGTATTGCTTGCTTCATCCCATTGGTAGAGGTCATCATTAGGACCGGGGTCAAAGCTGGATGCCGCAATAACCATATTGTTTACCGGCGATGATAAGTTGTGCCAGCCATTGTTTGCTCCTTCATTCCAACCCTGTATTACCCTCTCAACATTGGCTTCACCTGTTGCAGAACCATGCACAATTACCGAGGCATTTTGTGCAGCATCTGCGCCAAGGGTAAATTCTCCGCCTGTATTTACAACAAGATCTCCATAAATATCAAAGGTAGTTGCACCTACACCAACCATAGCATTGGTATTTATGGCGAGGTTATTACAAACTGACGGACCCCAGATGTAAGGTGGGTTAACCACATCTGGAACGGTTACATTAAATGAAGCATCGGGAATGTACCCATTAGGTTCCGCTCCAGTTGTTACCTTTCGTATACCACAAATTATCTGTTGTTCCCTGCCAGGTAACATCTGATTTATGCTCACCAGGCGTAGTTTGGTCCGAACCTGCAATTTCAGGAATATCCCATTCCCACGATTGCCATGTGGCACTCGGGGTATCTACCCAACGAAGGCGAACAGCTTTGGTACCAAGATACTCCCATGGCGTTCCGGTTCCATCTTCGTTAATTACACCGTAAGCATCTACCAAAATACCTGTCGTGTGATCACCTCCATAATACAAGAATAAGCCATCATCTCCTCCAGCAACATACATAATATTACTTTCCTGGTCTAAAGTTAAGGGAGCATATAGTGTATTGAATGCTGCTTCATTCCAGCCGTTGGTATAACTGCTACCAGCACCTATCGAGCCTAACAACTGAACATCAAGCCATGTCGAACCACCATTACTTTGTCTGCATAAATACCAGATATCTGAATCAAAATCAATCGTACCGACATCTGCATTATAAAGCTCAATAAACTGAACAGTATTGTTATCATAAGGTAAACCAACTTCAGAAATGATTAGTTGTGGTAGAGAACATGCATTATTAAAACAAACCAAAGCGAGCGTTGTGTTTGTGGAAGGAACACTTAGCTGACGATTGCTTAGACTTTCCCATGTTCCACCTGTATTTGGATCACCATTAACGAATTTATATTCCTGGTCTGATAATTCAGGCAATGAGATTGTTACTTCCCAAATTGTACCACTTGTATTTGACATAACTTCAGCATTGGTTCCCCAATTAGTGAATGTACCAGCAAGGTAAACTCCATCTCCTGAAACTGTTTCATTTTGCATATCTACCCTGAATGTTATATCATAATTATCAGGGGTGCAATCGGAACATAATCCGTAACAAACCAAATCAAGTGTAGCATCAGTAATACTTGTTGTAAGAACACGGTTCGAATTTCCTTCTGCTGTGCATACAGATGGTGGATTCTCTGCATCATCCCAAATAAGTCCATTTACATATTTGAATTGATAATCGCGGTTTGTCTCAAGGGTAAGTGTTATTGTATAGATAAGATCGCCATCAGTATCGTCCATTGGCAAATCGCCTAAATCCCAGTCAGGATAATCAGGACTGAAATCCCCAACTAAATAAACACCATCAGCAGATATTGATTCATTTTGCATATCCACCTGGAAGGTAATATCAACCATATCTTCATAAACTGAAAAATCATCTACGGCCCAGTAACGGTAGGTATCTGTGTACCTGTAAACAAAGGCAAAATAAACCGTTCCTGTTAGTGAAGAAACATCAAGAATACCTGAAGATGCCCAGCTATTTTGACCCGTTGGATGGGTGAAAGGCATTTCCGTCCAGGTGGCTTCTGTTGGGTCACCTGTTCCCGTGTAATCAGAAGAATAAAACAATTTAAGGTAATGGTCGGTTTCGTCATCCGTTCGCTTCATAAACGAAAATGGTTCTAAAAGACATTAATTCATCTGTATAATTATCAAAATTAATACCCTGCATTACCAGCCAGTCTTCTTCTGTGTCACCGCTATCATTTCCGTAACAATCAGCGTCTCCCGGAGAGCTCCAAAACCAGGTTTCGCTGTCTCCAGAAACGCTGTATGTATAGCAACCGTTTAAATCTGTATCAAATGATTCGATGTATGGTAAAGTAGTAGTACCCACACCATTTTCAAAAATGGAAATATTATCTACTCTCCAGGCCCTTGCTGCTGCTGTAGAATAATACTTAAATGCAAGATGAACTGAAGTCCCCGAAATTGAAGATAAATCAACATCGCCTGATGATGTCCAGGTTGTTGCCGTTGCCGGTTTTGTCCAGGTTGTTATTTCTGTCCAGGTTGCCGTTGTCGGATCTCCTTCTCCTGAATAATCCACTGAATACATTAATTTCAAATAATTATCCGCATCATCATTTCCATATTGCCAATACGTGTCAAAATTCATTACTGCAAATACATAACTATCCAGATCAATTCCTGGTAAAATCAACCAGTCTTCTTCAGGATTATCGCCACCATATCCATTTGCGAAAGCATATCCGCTGGAAGCATCCCAAAGATTCTTACCTGCAACGTTGGCTGGAAATAAATCGCCATATCCGACTGTAAAGTCTTCAGCATAAGGTAGGGTAGCAGTCTTAGCGTCATGAATTAAATATTGTTGGACATCTGATGTTACTGAATTTGCATCGTTATCGGTGACAACAACTTCATAGTAAATAGTAGTTCCATCAACATCTGCTGGAATATCTGAATCGGTGGTATAAGTATCTCCACTGGACACTGTCATGTTAATGCTGTTTGTCAATGAACCTGCTGATGTTCCCCAGTTCAAAGCAGCACTTGAAACTGTACCATCATCATCTGTAAGATCTGCCGAAACACTAACTGTTTGAGCTGAAGTTGGAAATTGGGGAGATGCAATTATATTGGCAATCACCGGTGGAGTTCCCACAGGCCAGCTTTCCATATCTCCATTTGTAACTGTTAAAGGAGTGCCAGTTGGTGACTCAAACGTGAAGTCATCAACATATTGTGTTTCAGGTGCAGTGAATCCTGTTATATCATAAAAGCGCAAACCAACTTTTACTCCGGTAGCACCAGTTGGAACCGTACCTGTTTGAGAAAGCAGTTCAAAATCAGATGTTCCAGCATTACTGAAATTACCATAACTAGCAGATGCACCTGTCCATTCCAAAACAACACGTGCCTGCACATATGTACTTGACCATACCCAAAAAGAGTAAGTATAGGTATCGCCAGCGCTAACACTAACTTCATCGTGGCGCATATCAGTATTAGCCTGTGCTCCAGAGTTTACGTCAACTTTACAGGAATAGGTACCACTGTGAATATTGATACTTTCCTGATAAGTATCAATATCAGTATCCCCTGTCCAATTGTCAGGAAGAACCTGCGCATAGCTTGATGCTGTAAACGCAATAAAAATAAATAAAAGCGTAATTTTTTTCATAACTGTTTGTTTGGTGAATTTATAATCTGGTCATTAAAAATTTCAAAAGAATAACCCTACTTAACAAATTTAAAAAAAGCCCCATTTTATGAGATAAATCATATTAATTAGGGTGTTTTTAAATAAGAAAAGTAAAGGTTTGATATAATGGATCTTAGTGGGGATTAAAGCGGTTGTCCTGGGAAGATAACATCAAATTTGTGTTAGAAATAAGCAAATTAATGGGCGGTACTGTTAGTTTTTGCTCCCTTTGACAATTAATTCCAATCCTTCTTTCGCAGGAAAGGCTCCCCGCGAAATGACAGGGGGTATAAAAAAAATAAAGCTGCCCCAACGGGCAGCTTTTTTGCATGACCTTAATAAGGCCTTGCATAAATCAAGTTACATCAATAAGCTTACGATTTCCTTAATTCATAAACCTTTTTTCCGCCATAAGCCACACCCAAACCAATTAAAAGTAAGGTGCCGGCACCAATCGGAGCCTGACCACCAGCATCCTGGTCAGTTTCTTCACCATGCCCATCCGGTGGATCAGGAGGATTTCCTTGCGCAAAAACGCCTAATGATAAAAAGAGTAAGAAAATGCCTGCCAATATGATTTTTAAATTTTTCATGTTTCTATATTTTTTGGGTTATTATCTAATCATTACTTTTTGAACCATAGTTTTGTTTTCAGCCCGCAAGCGAACAAAATAAACACCCGGTTTTTCGTTGAGTTTAAAACTGTTTAATCCACCAGAAACGAATTCATTGGAATAGATCTGCTGACCAACCATATTTATAACATCAACCTGGTAAGTGCTGGTTGACTGATTCGTTTAGCTGAACATAAACTGTGTTTTGGTAAGCATAAATTTTAGCATCATCACTTATTGGTATATCACCAGTACTGGTAACACCATAGAAGTGAAGAATAAAGCGTGCTTCATCATCATCGGTGGTTGCGGTGAATGTATACATCGACTGCTCATTCAAATCAATGATCTTATCCATTAATAGATCTTCAAGGAAGATATCAGTTTCCTGGTAAAAACTATTTAATCCTTCAGCATTGATATGGTAAGTTCCGTTTACTCCTGCCCTGAAGTATAAATGAACAGGTAAACTTCTGCACCAGTATGTGCAAAATAATTTTGAGCAAAGATTCACCATCTATCGTAGTCCATAATTGGGGAGCAGTCGCCTTTCCGAACAATTTATGTGCGTCAAATAAGAGGTCATAACCATTAGTAGCTTCAGCATTAAAACCAATTCTATTTTGATCATAATAATTATTCGCATCATTATTTACTGTCACAAATAAGGTTTCATCATCGTATGCTGCCAGTTCCATTTTTATAGTTGTTTTGTGAATCATGAAACGAGCTGAAGCAGGAATGGTGATGCTATTTGTTGCGTCAGATGCTTTTACAAAGAAACCATTGGTTGAAGGAATAACACCACCGGTGCTGATTAATTGATAATTACCTGCATGGATCATTCCAAATGTGAGCTGAAGGCCTCAACATTTGATAATGCCCAGTCAACTGTTCCCCATTCAATCGCAGAGGTAAATGGATTACCAAGTAAATTCCATCCGTTTCCTTCTGCTGGGTGTAGGATAACGGAGAAAGATCAACATCCAGTATTCAAAGGTAAACCATACAAAATCAAATGAACGTCTGCAGTTTCATATGCTACTTAAGTAACCCTTCACTAGAATAAAATTGTGAAAGATCCCAACCATTATTTTTATAATTGTCCCAAACATTATTTGCCTCATCCC
Source organism: uncultured Bacteroidia bacterium (assembly GCA_963759045.1). Lineage (GTDB taxonomy): Bacteria > Bacteroidota > Bacteroidia > Bacteroidales > F082 > JAADID01. Next base: position 49,218 of record CAVWXM010000026.1, on the reverse strand, counting down.
ATTGATATAGGTCATCAGTAGCTCCTGGATCAAAATCAGAACCACCAACATTCATCATATCAACCGGGCTCGCAATAGTATGCCAACCATCATCCGCGCCTCAGAGTAACCAACGAAATATCTTTCAACGTGACGCAGAGCCTGTTAAACGTTCCTTCGACTGATTACAGAACCATTTCCTGTTGCATCACTTTCAATCGTAAATGCTGCTGCTGCCCTTGATTCCGCAGAGACAACTGTAAGATCACCATTACAATCAAGCCCCATACCTACTTCAACATTTAAAGCTGCATCTGATAATAATTCCAGATCTTTTGTTTGAGCAGGAGTTGAAAGTGCTAGATCAACAGCTACAGCTGCCATCAATAGTAACATCAACTTGTGAACCCGGCGAACCATTACTCCAGTTACTGTTTCCAACACCGTTTCCTTCACTCCAGTTACCGATACCTGTCCATGTAGTTGTAGTGATTATATTCTGGAATAAGCCATTTGATTTAGGTGAGCCAAAATCAGTTTCTGTGGTAAGCGGATTCGTGTAATTGTTTTCCCGCACAACTGCTGTTATCCATTTTGAACCAACATTGTTGTCCTCAGAAGCAAAGCCTATATACGTCATTGAAGCACCTGTTGGGTCCGGCCAGTTTGGTCCGCCGTCCCATTCAATTCTGTCAATTTCAACGGATTCATCAGAAGTTAGAATTAATTCATCATCTGAGTTACCTAAAAATATATCAGCATATTGATAATCAACAGGTGCACCTCCATTATTATTAACTGAGCCATCATCTCTACCCAAGATTAAAAATCCTCCAGCAGGGACATTTAAAGCACCTCCATTGTTAATAGTATGGCTTTCAGTTCCAGCGTCACTAATTACCCAACCCTCTATATCAATATCTGAGGCGGTAGTATTAAAAACCTCAAACCACTCACCATAAGTATCACTTACATCATTAGGATTTTGTATAACTTCGGTTATTACAATATCTCCAGCGGAAGCACCGGTTGGATCCTGTGTTGCCGTGCTTGTTTGCGCAGGGGTGTTAGTTTTATAATTTATCGAACCATTGTCCCCATTATAAGGATATATTTTAAAATAATAAGTTGTGCTTGGCGTTAAATCGGTAAATTGAAATGAACCATTTCCTGCTGCCACGTTTTGAACAAGTGTTCCATTTGCTTCAGGAGAGCCATCAGCCGGATCGGTAATACTTCCATATCCAACATCACTACCTTTTATGAGGTAATTACCTGGAACTTTTGTGCCGTCTGTCCATCCAACAGTAATTTCTGAAGTACTGTTTGCAGTTGCTGTAGGGGAAGTAGCATCTGTTGTTGGTTCAGAGGCATAAGTTGTTGTATCAGCTGAAATTCCACTTGAATAATTAATTGAACCATCAACTGACCAGGCGGCAAAGTAATATCTGGTATCACTTGTTAAGCTTGTTTCATTATGCATTTCGGCGGTGCCATTGTATATGACTTCACTTCCGTCTGATAGTAAATCTCCATCTGTGTAGGTTGTACCATCTACCGGAGCACCTGTAATAGCAGTGGTGTTAATTGCTACTAATACTGCATCGCTATTAGCATTTTCTGTCCAGCTAAGGTCAATTTGGTCAGCATCTGCAGTAGTGGAGACAAAATCAGTTGGGTTATCAACACCACCAGGAGCAGTTCCTAGAACTTCAAAATAATCTATCGCAAAATCTTCATCACCCGAATTAGCGGCAGCTGTAAATCTTAATTCGAGTGTTGAACCCGTTCCAGTTATATCTTTAGTAAATTGAACAAAGGTTCCTGTTAATTGAGTTCCATCTCCAGTCCCATCAAAATCTGTATCTTCAAGGAAATAAGTGTTGTATTGGGTTCCATCATTTTCAAACCAAATAAGGTCTGTCCATGAGCCTGCATCAATTCTGTATTGGACATGAAGATAATCATTATCATCAATTTTTGCAGTAGCTGTTGATGCAAAATATCCTTTAAATTGTAAGCTTGTATAACTACTTATGCTACTTATACTAGTCCATGTAAGTTCTGAAGGGTTTGCACTTCCTGGCCAACCTGTATCATCAATATCTTGTCCAGCAAAAAAATATGTACCTATTTTTCCTGTATAGGTCTTATTTATATTAGAACCATCTGTCCTTTGAAAATAATCAGCTGTTCCGTCATTTCCTTCAGCACCTAAGGTGACGTTATACTGCGTATTGTCATCAAAATCCTCGTTCCAAATAGAGGTTTGAGCATTTAATAAAAAAGCACTATAAGTAAACAATAGTGCAATTAATAAAGTAATTTTTTTCATAGCATGTTTATTAAATAAGTAATAAAATTTCATTAGGTAATTACGGAATAAAACCAACTTTCAAAAATACTTTATGATATTTAGCAGGCTTTAATAAATGGTTGCCTTATTATTAACATTATCGTGAAACTATTAACAATTGAGGAGGTTTTTGGCAATAGAAAAGAAGGGCTACTTATAAAGCAACCCTTCAAATATTCGAATTTTAACCCAGTCTAATGATTCCTTAAACCGGCCGCATTAACCGGTCGCATCATAAAACTAATTACTCTGCGAGTCAAATCTATGTATTAAATAGCGAAAAACAAGAGATTCCAAGGAAAGTTCTTAACGCCAAATTGTTTATACATAACGGTTTTGTTGTAACGGATTTTGGTTGAGCTCCTATTTTTCGCTTTTCTTTACAATAAGGCCAATTTCAATCACTCCCGGCATATCGTATTTTGAGTGGATGTTTTCAATACGCACTTTACATATGCCGCTTTTATTAAATTGCATTTCTTTACGGATAGGAAAATCGATATCCCATAAATCACCCAGCCCATCAGCCAGCCATTTTCCATTTTCATCTTTCAGGTCGAAATCGTAATCGCGTGAGCGGGTGGCACCATCAGGTGTGTAAAACGTAACGTTTACCCATAATTTGTCAAAAGGGAAATCGGTGTGATGCCTGAACGCAAGGTAAAAGTCGAGCAGTTCGTCTTTTTCAACATCCACTTCAAACACCTGGTAATCGAAACGGTTCCAATTGAGGTTTTCCATTTTGTTGTATTGCTTAAACACCACAGCATCATCGCATGAAGTAATAAATACGACCGGAAGGATAATTAACAATAAAATGCGTTTCATGACAAAATATTTGGTTTGCAAAAATAATGAAAAGCTTGTCATTTCGATGAAGGAACAACTGAGAAATCTCCCCGACAAACGGCTGTCATTTCAAGTGAGGCTGAAGGACAATGATGCAAGCAAGAATTAGGCGGGAATCCCCTAAGCGAAAGTCTTGTTCCCGGGAGATATCTCGCCGCAATTCCTCCGTTGTCGGAAAAGCTTTCCTCGATATGACAGGGATTATTAAATATTTTCAATTTCAGTATTCAAAAATCGCCAATTGTAATTAAATGAATTAATCAACCTATCCTTTTTCTCACGCCTCCATTTTTTTATCTCTTTTTCTCTTTCAATCGCATCAGTAATATTTGTAAAATGCTCATAATAAATTAAGTAATGACAATTGTACTTCTTTGTATATCCTTCAATCATTCCATTCTCATGATTCGTAAACTCTTCTTTCCAGATCATTTGTAACACCTGTATATAAAACATTTCTATGTTGATTGGTCATCATATAAACGAAATAATTGTGTTGACGTGACATAGAATAAAATTAATAAAACTTGCTGTCATTTCGAACCGACCAGAGGGAGCGTGAGAAATCTCCCCGGTAAAAGCTCTAATACCGTTTGATGCTGGAGGCCGAGAAGGAATACCCTTAGAGAAAAGTTTGCTCACAGGAGATATCTCGCTTTGCTCGAAATGACAGGATAAAAATTATACTTTTGTTCCATGTCAAAAAAAGGTGCAAAACAAAAATACTATGTTGTTTGGCAGGGACTTAAGCCCGGCATTTACACCAGCTGGGATGCGTGCAAAAAACAAGTAGTTGGATATGAGGGCGCCAAATACAAATCATTTGCTTCAAAGGAAGAAGCGGAAGATGCTTTTAACCAGTCTTACGAAACCATCAAAGATCGCAAAGGCAAAAAGGATCTTGACAAATTGACTACCAAAGAAAAGCCAATTCTTAAAAGTATTTCTGTCGATGCAGCCTGTAAAGGGAACCCTGGAATTTTGGAATACCGTGGTGTTTTTACTGCCACAGAAACACCCATATTTGCCCGAGGACCTTACGAAATGGGAACAGTTAATATTGGTGAATTCCTTGCCATTGTGCTGGGAATTGCCTTTTTAAAAAAGAACAAGCTTGATTATCCCATTTATACCGATTCGAGAACAGCATTGGCATGGGTAAGAAATAAACGTGTAAATACCAAGTTGGAACGCACAGCGAAAAATGCTAAATTATTTCATGCCCTGGATAAGGCTGTTGCCTGGTTGAAAGCGAATAAGTACGATAACAAAATACTGAAATGGGATACCCGGAACTGGGGAGAGATTCCGGCTGATTATGGGAGGAAGTAAATACCCGCTGTTGTTTTGAACCAAACAGAGGGAATGTGAGAAATATCCTAAGCGAAAGGTTTACCCGGGGGATATCTCATCGTTTCGCTGCGCTCCACTTCCTTCGATATGACAGGATGGTGCAAAAAAGGTTGTCATTTCGAAGGAGGTACGACTGAGAAATCCCCTAAGCGAAAGTCTTGTTCCCGGGAGATATCTCGTCGCAATTCCTCAGTTGTCGGAAAAACTTACCTCGATATGACAGGGTATTTTTGAAGAAAGATTCACAATATCTTCAATGCCTGCTCCCGATCTTTAGTCAACTGATCTTTTAACGCATCAATGTTGCCAAATTTATGTTCGTCACGCATCCGGTCAACGAAATAAATGGTAATCTCTTCACTGTAAATCTGCTGATTAAAATCAAAAATATGAACTTCAATTGTGAGGTCTCCGTGGTCGATGGTTGGCCTGAACCCAATGTTGCTCATGCCTTTGTAAAATTTACCCATAAACTCCACCCGGCATGCATAAACACCAACTGCAGCAATTAATTTGTACTCATCCGAAACTTCAATATTGGCCGTTGGAAAACCTATTCCATGACCAATGGACTGGCCTTTTACCACTTTACCTGTTATTGAATATTCGTAACCCAAAAAAGTGTTTGCGACTTTAATCTTACCTGATTCCAGTAAATTTCGGATTCGGGTTGAGCTCACCTTAACATCATTAACAAGTAAAGCATTAATTTTTTCGACCTCAAAACCGAACTGTTCACCCATCTCAACGAGCAATTCAAAACTTCCTTCCCTGTCCTTTCCAAAATGATGATCGAATCCTGTAACAATCTTGATGGGCTTAACCTTTTTCACAACAAAGTCGGTAATAAATTCTTTTGACGACAATGCAGCAAACTCCTTGTTGAATGGAATAATAACAAGGAAATCAATACCTGCCTCTTCAATGCGATTGATTTTTTTCGCCTGTGTATTGATAAACCTAAGGTCTTCGCTGTCTAACCCGAGTACAATTCGCGGATGCGGATAAAAAGTTATTACAACGGTATAACCTTTCACTTTTTGTGCATCCTCTTTCATTTTGTTAAAAATAGCCTGGTGGCCAAGGTGCACACCATCAAAAGTGCCAATGGTTACAATGGTGTTATCAATGGGTTCAAAGTCTTTTATGCAGTTATATATTTTCAAGATTATATTTTTCTGATAATATTATTAAGTAGTAACTAATTGGTTTTTGATCATGTATTCAGCAATTTGAACCGCATTTGTCGCAGCACCTTTGCGCAGATTGTCAGCTACAACCCAGAGATTTAATGTTTTGGGCTGTGACAGATCCCGACGAATACGACCGACAAAAACTTCGTCCTTGCCCTGGCTTAATAAAGGCATTGGATACATATTTCCTTCAGGCATATCAAATACAACAAGGCCCGGCATAAAGCCCAACAGCCTTTTTACGTCAAATAATTCAAATTCATTTTCAAATTCAACATTAACCGACTCTGAATGTCCTCCCATCACTGGCACCCTGACCACAGTGGCAGTTACTTTAATATTTTGATCAAGTATCTTTTGGGTTTCTTTTACCAGTTTTATTTCTTCAGTTGTATAATCATCATCTGAAAATTCTCCACCGTGAGGAATCACATTCATATCAATTTGATGTGGATAAAATTTTTCAACCGGTTTTCCTTCGCGTTCTGATAATAGCTGTTTGACTGCTTTCGCACCACTTCCACTCACCGATTGATATGTAGAAACAACCACACGTATTATCTTATACCTGTTATGAAGCGGCGATAAGGCCAGCACCATCTGTATGGTTGAACAATTAGGATTGGCAATGATCTTGTCAGATTTCTTTAACATTTTACCATTGATCTCTGGAACAATGAGAGGTACATTGTCATCCATTCGCCAGGCCGATGAATTATCAATAACGATAGATCCTGCATCAGCAAATCTTGGTACCCATTCAAGTGATATGTTTGCCCCAGCTGAAAAAATGGCAAATTTGGGTGCCAAATCCACCGCCTCCTGTAATGACATCACAGGAAATTCTTTTTGATTGAAAGAAATTTTTTTACCTATAGATTTTTGGGAGGCAACAGGAAGAAGTTCAGTAACTGGAAATTTTCTTTCTTCCATTACTTTAAGCATTTCTCTTCCAACCAAACCGGTTGCACCTACAACAGCAATTTTCATTTTTACTATATTTACCTATCCAAAACTTGTTAACAGCAAAAGTATAAAAAATGAAAACGTTTTACCTGCTGCTTTTGTTATTCCCGGCCTTTCTTTTGGCACAGGTAAATGATGATTTTAAAGATGGTGATTTTACCCAAAATCCTGCATGGACGGGTTTACAGGAAAAATTTATTATCAATTCATCTAGTCAGCTACAATTGTATGATACTGCAGCATCCAGTGCTTATCTGCTTACCGGAAATTCGATGGTCTCGGATGTTGAATGGCGGTGTTGGGTAAAACTTTCATTCAGCCCTTCGGCAAATAACAATGCCCGAATTTATTTAGTGAGTGACCAGGCTGATTTAAATTTACCACTTAATGGGTATTTTGTTCAATTGGGTGAATCGGGGAGCGTTGATGCCATTGAGTTGTTTAAACAGGACGGTGAAAATCTGACTTCGATATGCCGTGGAACAGAGGGGATGATTGCATCTTCATTTACAATCAGGTTAAAAGTAAAACGAACAACCGAAGGATTCTGGCAGGTTTTTGTTGATCCGAATGGCGGAGAGAATTTTCAGCTCGAGGCAGAAGGAACCGATGACTCGTTTTCAAGCACATCATATTTTGGGTTTTATTGCTTGTACACCAGCAGCAACAGCACCAAAATGTATTTTGATGATGTGTATGTTGGGCCTGAAATCATTGATACCGAACCTCCTGAAATATTAGCAGTTAGCGTTTTATCTGACTCCACTTTGTTGTTGGGATTTAGTGAACCACTTGATCAGATCAGTGCAGAAACAACCACCAATTATGTTGTTGACCAGGGCATCGGAATACCTAATAATGCTGAACTAAACCAAAGCAATTCTTCTGAAGTGATGATCAGTTTTTCAAATCATTTTGAAACAGAATCGAATTACACTTTAAGTGTATCAAATGTTCAGGATCTTGCAGGCAATGAGATGCTAACACAGGAAATCGGATTTTTATACTACCAACCAAAAGCCTTCGATGTGGTGATTAACGAAATCATGGCTGATCCATCACCGGAAGTTGGTTTACCTGACCATGAATTTCTGGAGTTATATAACCAAACCAATAATACAATTGATCTAACTGACTGGATGCTAACCATCGGCTCATCGGAAAAAATATTTGGCCCGGCACAGATTTTACCAAACGGCTATCTCATTGTTGCTCATGAAGATGCGGAAACCGATCTGTCAGCTTATGGTTCTTTTTATGGTTTTAGTAGTTTCTCACTAACGAATACAGGTCAAACCATCACCCTGACTGATAAGGAAGGAAATACTATTTCAATGGTAAGTTATCAGGATGATTGGTACAAAGACCCTGATAAAGAAGATGGGGGATGGACATTGGAACAAATCAACCCAAATAACATTTGTTCGCAGGGCGACAACTGGCAAGCATCAGAAGACAGCAAAGGAGGTACTCCCGGAGCAATTAATTCTGTGTATAGCAATATAGTTCTGACGCCAAAAGTCGATCGAATAGAGATGGTTGCCGATAACCTCCTGCGTTTATATTTTAACCAGGCAATGGATGCAACCAGCATGACCGATGTTGTGCATTATATAGTAGATCATGACATAGGAAATCCACAGGAAACCTTTTCAATCGAAGGCCAACCCGGAACCATCGAATTGTATTTTGGACAAACTTTTTTATCGGGCGTAATCTATCAGTTAACAGTACTAAATACAGTTGCAAATTGTATTGGTCAGCATCCTGAAAATGATACTACCATTTCATTCGGACTTGGTGATGATGCTGTTGAAAACGACATAATAATCAATGAAATCCTGTTCAATCCATGGACAAATGGTGTGGATTACGTGGAAATTTATAACCGGTCAGACAAAGTGATTGACCTGAGCCTTTTGCAAATAGGAACAGTAAAAACAAGTCCACCTAATCCACCCGATACTTTGCATTATACAATATCAGATCAGCAAATGCTTTTGGTTCCGGGGGTCTATCTTTTGCTGAGCTCATCGCCTGAGACAGTTAAATCGCAATACCTTACCGAAAATCCAAATGGATTTCTAAAAGTTGAACCTTTTCCTGCCTATAATAACGATGAGGGGACATGCCTGTTAATTAATCAAAAACAAGTGTTGATCGATGCGTTTGATTACTCGGAGGATATGCAATACCCCTTGCTCAATTATGTTGATGGTGTGTCGCTTGAGCGAGCCTCATTTGATAACCCAACGAACGACAAGAATAATTGGCATTCGGCAGCAGAAGCGGTTGGTTTTGGAACACCAGCCTATCAAAACTCGCAATTTATTAAAGAGGGTGGATTTGTGGAAGAAATTACTATTGAACCCGAAATATTTTCACCCGATAATGATGGATACAATGATGTTGTAAGCATCAATTACACTTTTGATCAACCAGGATATATGATGACAGCGAATGTGTTTAATTCGGGTGGTAACCTTGTGAGAAAACTTGTAAATAACCAATACCTTGGTACAGAAGGGGCGGTGAACTGGGATGGCATTCAGGATGATAATACCAAGGCATCGGTTGGTATTTATATATTTTTTATCCAGGTTTTCGACCTGAATGGCAATGTTAAGAAATACAAGAAAACAACAGTGCTGGCATCTAAACTCTGACTTTCGAATATTTCGTTATTTTTGGATTTACATTCAGCGATTGTATGATTTCCACCATTGCTCTTATTCTCTTTTATCTTCTTGCTCCTTTACTGATCAACTACCTTTGTTATAAATATGCTTTCGTCCAGAAAATGGGGGCGGTAGTTGTTGCCTATCTTATTGGGTTAATCCTTGGAAATATCGGGATCATGCCTGAAGCCAGCCAGGCTATGGTTGAGTTAACCACCAACAAAAATATTATTCTGAACAATAAATATGTGCAGGAATTATTTGCTGCAGGCACAATTACTGCAGATGATGTACGCTATTTTCATATTTATCATATTCAGGACCTGATAACTACTCTTGCAATAGCTTTTGCATTGCCGCTGTTGTTGTTTTCGTTAAATGTAAGGCGTTGGTTTAAAGTGGCTGGTACAACTTTTTTGTCTTTGTTCCTTGGCCTCGTTTCGGTTATTATTCCAATTATTGTTGGATATTTTCTTTTCAAAGATCAGATTGCAGACTCGTGGAAGGTAGCCGGTATGATGACCGGTGTGTATTCAGGAGGTACGCCAAACCTGGCTTCAATTCAAAAAGCGCTGGATGTTGATACACTTACTTATATATTAACTCATACCTATGACCTGATTATCGGTGCGGTATTTTTATTTTTCGTTATGACTGTCGCCCAAAAGTTATTACTAAAGATATTACCGGCCTATAAGAATAAAGAAATTGATTTGAATGAAGTTGTGGCTGATTTTAACGAGAACAAAAAGAAATCTTTTTTTAATCCTGTTAATAAGCCTTATTTAATTCCAAATCTTGCAGCGATTGGAGTGGCTATTATTATCGTTGGGTTAAGTGCAGGTTTGGGCGAGTTGTTCAGGAAAGATTTACAAATGATGATCGTTATTTTAGGCATCACCACTTTAAGCATTTTGGCATCGCTTATCCCAAAGATCAACCGAATTGAAAAGACCTTTGATTACGGGATGTACTTCATACTAATATTCAGTATTGTTGTGGCATCCATGGCTGACCTTCGTCACTTTTCCATGTCGCATATACATATTTTTTACTGGGTAATTTTGGTTTACATGGGTTCATTTATTATTCATATTGCACTTGCTGCCCTGTTTAAAGTTGATGCCGACAACGTGATCATCGTATCAACAGCACTTACCTGTTCACCACCATTTGTTCCTGTGGTAGCCGGGGCTTTACGAAATAAGGAAATTATCATTTCCGGTTTAACGGTCGGGATTATCGGCTATGCCATTGGCAATTATCTTGGTGTGTTGCTGGCTCACACACTGGCGTATTTCTGATTTTAAAACAGGAAGTTCAATCCAACATAGATACCTGACTTACCATCTTGTTTATCCAACGCAAGCCCATAATCAACAGCAAGTATGAAATTTTGATTCATGGCAATATGCAATCCTGCCCCAACTGAATTATGAAAAGTTTCTGCACCAAATTTGAAGTAGTCATCCAGGTTGACATAGTCTGGATCTTCCTGACTTAAACCGTCATTGATTTTATTGGCCTGTTCTTCTACATCAATATATTGAATATCCCTACCCGTATCGAAGAAACCACTTAAAGCAACATAAAAATTTTGGTTCAGCCAGAAAAATTTTACGACTTTCCATCGCAGTTCAAAATTACCAAAAACAAATCCATCGCCAACTACCCTGTTTCGCTGGATGCCACGGATGGTTTTTGCGCCCCCAAGACCTTCATTGTAGGCTCCGGCCATTTTCGAATAATACATAATACCCTGGGCGTAATAAGGGGTATGTCCTGCCAGGTTAACCTGCATGCCGAGGCGGTATGCAAAGGTCAAATGATCTTTTATAAAGGTGAAATATTGACGGTGTGTAATGGCCAGTTTTGAAAAACCGTTATCCATATTTGAGAAAATCTTTGGAGCTCCCACTAAAAGTAGCTCTGTCCAGATACCACGATTTGGATTAGGCTCATTGTCACGGCTGTCAAATACGATCCCGAGTTTAATGGCTGTAAACATTCCACCTGCAACTTCCGACTGAGGGATGATGCCCCAGTCTGCATATTTTTCATATAATCCTTTTATACTGCTGTCTAAAGTATCACTGTCAGATTTTCCTTTATTCAAATGGTCTACATCAACAATACCAGTGCTTATATTATAAAAATCAGCACCGGCCAGCCACCTTAATTTATTTTCAATAATTTGCCCCTGAAAATCAATTTTCGTTCTGAAAAATTTGCGGTTCATCCGGTAAAATACCCGTGATTTATAGATTGAATCTGGCTGGCTGTCATCTTCCCAGTCATAATTATAAACAGACTCGTAACCATTGAAGCCAAAGAATTTGTAGGTACGGTCGGGGATATAACTCACATCAAGAGATGTTCTGATACCTTTTATCAGTCTGTCGGAATCATAGTAAAACCGAAAAATACCACTTCCTTTCAGGAACCATGAGCCCTCAAGGTATAACGAATGGTTATAGGTTGGATACCGGCTCCCATCTCCATAATTGTAGGCATTTACGAGTGCGCCAAGTTGTAAACCCAGGTCAGAATCGTAAGAAACAACAGGAAGGCCGCCAAAGTTCCAGCCTGTCTTTATCTTTTCTGTTTTCTCAGAAGCTTCCTTTTTCTGTTTCTTCTCTTTCTTTTCTGTTTTTTCTTTTGTTTCCTGTGCAATTAATCCAATTGACAAAACAATGGAAAGCAACACAAATAATGCTTTACTGAGATAAGTGCGTCTCATTCACCAAGGGGTTTATATGTAAATAATATTTATTGCTTTACAAAAGAGCCTGCATAACGTAAGCCTTGTTTGTCAAGTATACGATAAGTATAGACGCCTTCGGATATGTTACTAATATTTGTGCTGGTCGAACTACCGCTAAAAGCTACTTCCTTAATCATACGACCGTTGATGTCAAATATTTTCAGTGTATAATCATTTCTTTCTTCAAGTTCAAAGCTAAGCTTGTCGTTTGCAGGGATTGGATAAACTTTGGCTTGTTCAACTTCAGAGTTTTCAATTGTACCTACTGTTGTTTCAATGGTAATATCATCAACCAACATAACAGATCCAGGAGGCATATTACCAATTTCAAAAGATCCGGTTGACATGATTAACACATTAAAAGTGTCTGGTGTAGCAGGGCTCAAATAAAACATATCTACTGAAAAGTCGGTCCATTCTGTTGCATCGTGTAAAAAAGTGATGCCCAGTCCAATGGTATCCATATCTTCACCTTCGGGATGACTGAAACAGTATATTAATACCGATGCAGAATCATTTTCAGCTGCTGTGTATTTATATTTACCCATCAGCTTACTCACCCTGTCTTGAAGAAAAAGACCTCCACTAAAGCTAAAATCTAATGTAACGAAATCAATATTGAAATCAGCAAAAGTTAGCAATCCAGGTGCCTGGAAAGTTTGTCCAACATTTATTTCAATAGTTTCCAGTCTTGCCGCAAATTCACCGCTGTTTGCATCTTCGCTTTTTGTAACCGTAACAGCTCCTGCTAAAGCAGTAAATGGATTCGCTGTATTCCATGGTACCGGTTCTTCATAACTTGGGAAAGGGTTTGATTCCCAGGTTTCAAAACTATTGTTGGGGAGGGTTTGTCCAAAGGTTAAAATTGTAACGATTAGCAGGGAGAAAAGTAAGATTGTTTTTTTCATAATTTTAACGTTTTTGATAGTAACAAATGTGCATTTTTATCTTTTGGTTGCTAATTTAAAATATATATTCGATTTTACTAATAGTAGGGAAATATAATCTGCTTAAGTCCTTTTCTAAGCATCTTCTAGTCAGCACTCTATATGCTTTTATATTGTTGATATCATCATCGATACTATTAAATGCACAAGATTCACTTCCTGATTTTATTGTATTAGAGGGGCAAGTGTTGTCAAGCGACAGCCTTTTACCGATAAAAAATACCCACATTATAAGCAAGAATAATCATTGGGGTTCGATCAGTAACGATAACGGCAAGTTTAAAATGTATGTGAATCCATACGATTCGGTATTGTTTACTTCCATTGGTTTTGGATCAAGAGTATTGTATATAGATGATTCTGTAATGAGTCAAATCAATGAAGACTTCCCAATTTTAATGGAAAAGGATACGATTATGATCAACGAAATATTAATCCGTGCTTTCTATGATTATGAGACTTTTAAACAAATAGTAGTCGGTATGGAACCACTTAACCTCGACCAGTTTTATCCTGACTGGGAAGGGACTGAATTATTATACCGACCTGCTGTACCTACTGGTTTTAAGGGGCCAACTCAAATGCTTTATGATTTATTAAACAGAGATGCACGTCTACAACGGCAACTCATAAAAAACCGTAAAGATTATAATGTACTGATGCGTAAGCTAAACAGGCATATGGACACCATACCACCTAAACCTGAGCATATGCAAGAGTAGCTACACTAACTTTGGTGTTTTCAATATTGAGCAATACCGATGTGCAAGCTTCCAAAGTAGCCCCAGTTGTTAGCACGTCATCTACCAGTAATATATGTTTACCGTTTAGTTTCTTCTCATCGGTTATGCCAAATACTCCTTTTACATTTTCCCAACGGTTATACCTTGACTTTTTCGTCTGTGAATCGGTATTGACCAGCCTGATAAAATGCTCATGGTCAATGTCAATTCCAAGAGACTGACTAATGCCTTTTGCAATGGTCTCGCTTTGGTTAAATCCTCTTTTATGAAATTTTTTTGGATGCAATGGAACAGGGATGACAACATCAATATTTTGATAAAAAGGACTGTTTTTCAAATCCATACCAAACAGTTTCCCAAGGTAAACTCCGGTTTCTGTTTTACCTTTATATTTTAAGGCATGTATCAGTTCCTGAACATGACCTCCTTTATTAAAAAACAGAAAAGATGTGGCAGCCTGAAGTTGTACCCTGCCCCAAAAAACACGGGCAATCGGGTTATCATCATGTAAATGAAAACCTGTTCGTGGTAATTTTAATTCACACGATAAGCAAATAATATTTTCCTGATTAGTAAGTGAATCACCACAGGCATAGCAAATATGTGGATAGAAAAGGTTCAGTATGTCATTCAGCCAGGCTTTCGGTTGCATTGGTCAATATTGTAGAGAAACTGCCTCTAAGATACTGAATAATATGATAAAAAACAGACGGCCAGCTTTTGAGAAGCCGACCGTCAAACCCAAACAAACACACTATGAAAAAGATCTTTATTTTAAAGCGATTCTGGCAAAAACAAATTGTGGAGCCTTTTCGTGGCATGAAGCACAATTTGCTAGTTGTCCGCGCATTTCTGTTGCACTTTCAGGTGGCAACGTACCATTGGGATTTACGATATAATCGTTTGATCCGTCATTAGGCATCATAACATACTCAAAATCACCACCTGCCGGATAGTATCCTTCTTCACGCTTAATCATGGCAAAAGTTACCTGTAAAGGGCCTCTTGACCCATCAGCATGTTTCATAAACGTTCCTTTTGTGAATATAGTTCCTACATCGATGTTTTCTTGTGCAAGAATATTTGAATAAATGTCCCTGTAGGTTGAGTCAGGAGATAGAGGTTGCCCATTATGTGGTATGCTAACATCTTCACCATATTTGGTTCCGGTTATATTCAAATCCTCAGGATTCACTGCTGCGTTCAGTTGATCCTGAGTTGCAATAAATGCTGGAACACTTCCACGAGAAAACATATAATCTGTAGAAGAGGCCTTGGCATGACATGATGCACAATTTGCTAACTGGCCTCGCATATCAGTTGCGCTCTCAGGAGGCAAAGTGCCATTTGGGTTTGTGTTGTAATCGTTTGTACCATCATTTGGCATCACAACATATTCCCAATCACCACCATTGGCATAATATCCTGATTCACGTTTAGCCATGGCAAATGTTACGAGCAATGCTCCCTGGCTGCCATCAGCATTCTTCATATAGGTTTTCTTTGTAAAAATAGTTCCAAGGGCAATATCTCCATTTGGACCAATACTCGAATAAATATCCCGATAAGTTTCACTTGGAGATATTGGTTGACCATTGTGTGCAATACTGACGTCAGCACCATATTTTACCCCTGTAACATTTAATTCCTGTGTTTGAGTAGATTTATTTAAGTCTGCTTGAGTTAATGTATAAGATGGATCAGGAGTTGCCTCATTTTTACAAGAAGAAATAAATAGAATTGACCCGCTTAATAGTATTAATGAGATTGATAGTAGTTTGTTCATAATTCAAATTTGTTTAATTCATGTATAAATAAGAGGTCAAATATAAATTCACAAGCATGGAAGATTTGTTAATTTTTAAATATTAGCAGTTATTTAACACAATATGTTAATGTAATGTTAAAATGAAACTATTTGTGTAATGAATTATAGAACATTTGAAAATCAGAATAGTTCACTATAAATACAACTTCGTTTTAGAATTAACTACTTTTGAAATACATTATCACCTCAAATGCTATTGCTCAGCGTTGAAAATTTAAGTATTGAATTTGGATCAAAAACTGATCAAGTCAGGGCTGTTGACCAGGTGTCGTTTCAACTGGAGAAAGGAGCTACTCTTGGATTGGTTGGGGAATCAGGTTCGGGCAAATCAGTAACAGCGCTTGCAATTATGCAATTGCTTCAAAAACAGGCAAGGATTAAAACCGGGAAAATTGTTTTCAACGGCACAAATATCCTGAAATACTCGTTTGATGAAATGAGAAAACTCAGGGGTAATAAAATTGCCATGATCTTCCAGGAACCAATGACCTCCTTAAATCCGGTTATGCTTTGTGGAAAACAGGTTGCAGAAAGCATGATGGTTCATCAAAGTCTTTCAAAAAAAGTAGCAAAAAAGCATGTTATTGAATTGTTTAACCAGGTTAAACTACCCCGACCTGAATATATTTACAATGCTTATCCTCATCAAATATCAGGAGGACAAAAACAAAGGGTAATGATTGCCATGGCTATTGCAAATAAGCCTGACCTTTTAATTGCCGATGAACCTACCACCGCGCTTGATGTGACCGTACAAAAAGAGATTGTTTTATTGTTAAAAGAACTACAGAACACCTATAATATGAGCCTGCTTTTTATCAGCCATGACCTGGGTGTAGTTTCTGAAATTGCAAATCGAGTTGCGATTATGTATAAAGGCAAGTTGGTTGAGCAGGGCGATATTAAAACAGTATTTACCAAACCGAAACATCCTTACACAAAAGGTTTACTTGCATGCAGGCCACCACTTAACGGAAGACCAGAAAAGCTGACAACTGTGGATGAATTTATGCAAAATAATTCAATCGATTCAAACCACATTAATATTGAAACCAGTGAAAACCGGAACAAAAGGCATCGCATACTTTATGATACAAAGCCATTGATAAGGGTAGAAGAACTGGAGAAAAAATTTGTACTTAAAAAACCATTGTTTGGTAAAGTAAAAGAGTTTGTTCGTGCCGTGGATAAGGTAACCCTCGATGTTTATCCAGGAGAAACACTTGGTTTGGTTGGCGAATCAGGTTGTGGGAAAACCACACTTGGGCGAACCATACTTCGACTGGTTGAACCGGATAGTGGCAAAATATTATTTGAAGAGCAAGATGTTTTAAAGCTGAATCATCAAAACTTGAAACGGGAACGGAAAAATATCAATATCGTTTTCCAGGATCCTTATTCATCCCTCAACCCACGACTAGGTATCGGAAACGCAATATTGGAACCGATGAAAGTTCATGGACTTCACAGAAACAATAAAGAGAGAAAACTAAAGGTATTTGAACTGCTCGAAAAAGTTGGTTTGAAAGCCGAACATTTTCACAGGTATCCTCATGAATTCTCAGGCGGCCAGCGGCAAAGGATTGTTATTGCAAGGACCCTGGCATTGAATCCTAGATTTATCATCTGCGATGAAGCCGTTTCTGCACTTGATGTTTCGGTGCAGGCAAAGGTGCTTAATCTGCTCAACGACCTGAAAAAAGAATTTGGTTTTACTTACATTTTTATTTCTCACGACCTTTCGGTTGTTCGATATATGTCGGATCGTATCATGGTAATGAAAGATGGCAAAATTGTTGAAGAAGGAGATGCCGATGAAGTGTATAAAAACCCAAAAACTGATTATACTAAACAACTCATTCAATCCATTCCAAAAGGAATTTAAGTTATGACAAAAAAGAAAAGAAGAACCCGCAGACCAAAAGGTGCTCTGGCAGGAATTGTACTCAGTGTTTTTTCTGACAATCCTTTTCGGGCATACAATTATAAACAAATAGGAAGCCTGATTGGAATCAGGGATAAAGCTACCCGCGACAACCTGCTTATCCTCTTGCAGGAACTTGCACAGGCCGGCGAACTTACTGAAGTAAAACCTGGAAAATATACTTTGAACTCAGAAGTTTTAAAAGAGTTAGCCAATAAACAGAAATATATTACCGGTACTGTCGATCTGAAAAGTACCGGTAAAGCCTATGTAACTTCAGACGAAGGAGGCGACGATGTTTTTATTGATTCGAACAATGTAAATCATGCCCTGCATACCGACCATGTTAAGGTCTTGCTTTTTCCTAAAAGAAAGGGCCATAAAACAGAGGGCCAGGTGGTTGAAATTCTTGAAAGAAGAAAAGAAATATTTGTTGGCAGATTGGAATTATCAAAGAATTTTGGGTTTGTCATCCCGGATAGCAACAATATGCCATACGATATTTTTATTCCGAAATCTGCTGTTGGTGATGCTACAAATGGTTTGAAAGTGCTGGCTAAAATTACGGATTGGCCTGAACATTCAAACAATCCGTTTGGTCAGATTGTCGAGGTTTTGGGTATGCCCGGGAACAATGATGTTGAAATGAAATCAATACTAGCCGATCATAATTTCCCAATTTCGTTCCCAAAGTCAGTTGAAAAGGTAGCTGAGAAAATTCAGGCAGGAATAGAACCAGAGATAAAAAAGCGACGCGATTTCAGAGACACCTGGACCATTACCATCGACCCCTTTGATGCCAAGGATTTTGATGACGCACTGTCGTTAAAAAAACTGAAAGACAACACCTGGGAAGTGGGTGTGCACATTGCTGATGTTTCACATTATGTTAAACCCGGCTCACCCATTGATGCAGAAGCATTCGATAGGGCAACTTCAATATATTTGGTTGACAGGGTAATACCAATGCTTCCTGAAAAATTATCGAACGGCGTTTGTTCACTTCGTCCGAACGAGGAGAAACTGACTTTTTCTGCAGTGTTTAAAATGAACGAAAAAGCAGAAGTGCTTGATAGCTGGTTTGGAAAAACAGTCATTCTTTCAGACAGGCGATTTGCTTATGAAGATGCCCAACAGATTATTGAAACCGGCGAAGGCGACTATGTTGAAAACATCATGACGTTGCATAATCTGGCCAGTATTATGCGTGATATCCGTTTTAAAAGCGGCGCTATCAACTTTGGATCGGAAGAGGTGAAATTTAAACTGGATGAAAATGGCAAACCCATCGAAACCTATATCAAGGAACAAAAGGAAGCCAATCACCTGATTGAAGAATTTATGCTGCTGGCTAATAAAAAAGTAGCTGAGTTGATTGGATTGCCGGGCAAGGGTAAATCACCCAAAACTTTTGTGTATCGCGTTCATGATGAGCCTAATCCTGAAAAGTTGAACACCTTTGTTCAGTTTCTGAAAAAACTGGGCTATTCGTTAAACATCAGTTCGCATCAAACACTGGCACAATCCTATAACAAACTGTTTCGTGATATTCATGGAAAAGGAGAGGAGCATATGATCGAAACCATTGCCATTCGAACCATGGCAAAGGCCTATTATTCAACAGATAATATCGGGCATTACGGGCTATCATTCAGGCATTATTCACATTTTACATCTCCTATTCGCCGCTATCCTGACTTGATGGCGCACCGATTACTGGAACGTTATCTTGAAGGAAAACCCTCTGTGAAAAAAGATGATATTGAAGAAAAATGCAAACATTCATCTGAAATGGAGCGCAAGGCGGTTGAAGCCGAAAGGGCATCCGTTAAATACAAACAGGTTGAATTTTTAATGGATAAGATTGGGCAGGTTTTCGAGGGTCTTATTTCGGGTGTGAGCAAGTGGGGCATTTTTGTTGAGTTGATTGATAGCAAGGCAGAAGGGCTCATCCGTTTCAACGAGTTGAAAGACGACTATTACTATTTTGACGAAGACAATTACCGCATCATCGGCAAGCAGCATGGCAATGTTTACCAATTGGGTGATAAGGTAAATGTGCTGGTGAAAAAAGTCAATCTTGAGCAAAAGCAACTCGATTTTGAATTGGTGGAATGACTTAACTTAATGTCCATTTTTTTGTTGCAAGTTCAGAATTTAACCTCCACCCCCTTTAGTCCCCCTCAAGGGGGACAAATGAGAAATTATGTTGATTAAAGGAAATTAGTTTTGGTGAATTAATACCTACAAAACAGCCCCCACCTCAAAATAATTGCTACTCGAACATGAGCTACAATAAGTAGTTACACGTTTAACGCTCATATCGTAAGCACCCCAAACAAAGCGAGTATAATCAGGGCAACTGGTTCTGTCATCAACACAAGGAATACATATTTTTGCACCTACAAATAGGTTTGCAGAGGACGTATTAATTTTGGTAATTTCATATTGACACCATTCAACACCGCTTATTTCTGCAATAGGATAAACAGTAACCTCATCATCACACGAAGTAAAAATAATAGCAAGAAAAACAAACATCAGAAATTTTTTCATGATTCTTAGTTATTGGTTAGAATTGTGAAAAGTAATCAATAACAAATGCTTTGTCAATACATATTAAGGTATTTCACATATATTTAACAAATCGATATGAAAAAAGATTTGGTCATTTACCGGGTAGTCCGGTCCGGGTTATCTTTCAAAAAACCTTTCCAACTATCGTATGATTTGCCGGTATCAATTTTGCCACCCTGAAAATAATGACAAACGGCTGCTGCCAGTCCATCAGTTGCATCTAAAAATTTAGGCTCTTCAGTAAACTCAACCAGCGTTGCAAGCATAGCTGCCACCTGTTCTTTTGAGGCATTACCATTACCTGTGATAGATTGTTTGATTTTTTTTGGTGAATATTCAAAAATAGGTAAGTCTTTATACAAACCAGCAGCCATTGCTACACCCTGCGCCCTGCCCAGTTTCAGCATTGATTGAACGTTTTTACCGTAAAACGGGGCTTCAAGCGCCATTTCATCCGGATTGTATTCTTCGATCAGGCCTAAAGTGCGTTCGAAAATCTTTTTTAATTTTAACGCATGGTTGCTGTATTTTCCAAGCTTTAAAATACCCATGGAAATCAGTTGGATTTTCCTGCCTTTTTGGTGGATCAATCCATAACCCATGATGTTTGTGCCGGGATCAATACCCAGAATGATGCGATCGGAATTCAATTGCCAGTAATTTGATGGACAAAACAAAATTAAGCAAATCGTACAACATCCTGATAAGGCTCAGCATCGTTTTACTCACACTTTATTTTATTTACGACCAGGTTTTTTATCGGAAAGACCTTGCGTCGATCATTGAATTTATCCCTTCTATTTCAAAATCCAGATATTTCTATCTGAACCTGGGGCTTGCAATTTTATTATTCCCAGTAAATCAATTACTTGAAGCCCTTAAATGGAAATACCTGATCAGTAAACTTGAAAATGTATCAGTCTGGACGTCTACCAAAGCTGTACTTACAGGTATTTCGGTCAGTATGTTTATGCCTAACCGGATTGGTGATTACCTGGGACGTGTTTTTGTATTGAAAACGGCTAACAGGATGCAGGCCGTTCTGGTAACTATTATTGGCAGTGTTTCACAATTACTAACCACCCTTATTTATGGTAGCCTTGCAGTTTTATTTTTCTTTCCCTGGTACTGGGATATGGATGTACAAATGAATATCTGGGTATATTCAGGGCTGGTGTTTGGGATTCTTATCATGATATTAATCTCAATATTTGCTTATCTCAACTTTGCCTCTTTTACTGACATTTCAAAACGCATTAGCGGACGTTTTTATGTCAGGATTAAAAAATATACAGAGGTATTTATGCTTTATGATTCAAAGAATTTATTAATGGTTCTGTTGATCAGCGGACTAAGATATGTGGTTTTTTCCTTTCAGTTTTATCTTTTGCTCAGGGCTTTCCAGGTTCCGGTAAATTACTATTCTGCAATTGTATTAATCGGATTAATTTATCTGCTTATGACCATTATTCCAACCATTGCACTAACCGAACTTGGTGTTCGCGGTTCAGTTAGTTTATATGTGTTTGCATTGTACCTGGAACCTTTAGGATTATGGGGTCAGAACAGCGACTTAGGTGTTTTATCTGCTACTTCCATATTGTGGCTGATTAACCTGGCTTTACCTGCTGTACTCGGCGTAATTTTTGTTTACAGTTTACGTTTTTTCAGAAGATACAATGGCAATTAGCATCATATATTGGTTATTGGTCATTTCAGCATCAGCCTATTTCTTGGTCATGCTTGCAATTACTGTTGGGTGGTTCCGAACAAAACGGTTTAATGGTGCTATCGAACAACCTTTAGTTTCTGTGAGCATTGTTATTGCTGTTCGTAACGAGGAAACCAACCTCCTCAAATTATTAAAATGTTTAGTCAACCAGGATTATCCTGCTTCAAATTTTGAGGTAATTATTGTCGATGATCATTCAGAAGATGAAACAAGGAAAGTAATTGAAAATTTTATTTTACTTAATAGTTCGATTAATATCAGGTTATTAGAGGCTGCCGGGGAGGGGAAAAAGCAAGCACTTAAACAGGGAATTGATGTTGCAAGTGGGGAGTTAATAGTTACAACAGATGGCGATTGCGAAATGGGAATCCAATGGTTAAACAAACTTGTGGCATTTTTTCAGGCAACCAAATCACCCGTTATCATTGCCCCCGTAATTTATCACAAAACTGACCGATTAATTGAAAATATATTTTCATTGGAATTTATGAGTCTTGTGGCTTCAGGTGCCGGATCTACCGGGATAGGAATGCCCTTTATGGCGAATGGTGCCAACCTTGCTTTTTCACAAGAAGTATTTAGCAGTATGAAATCAAAAGATGGTGAACAATATGCTTCTGGTGATGATGTTTTTTTAATTCACAAAGTTATGAAAACCAAGGGTTCAGGACACATTTGTTTTATAAGAGATCCGGAGGCTATAGTTCATACACATGCTCCGGGGACAGTTTCTGACTTTTTAAATCAACGAATCAGATGGGCATCTAAGGCGAAAGGTTATAAATCAGCCTGGGCACTAATTGTAGCCTTCACAGTTTTCTGTTTCAATTTGATGCTGGTGACGACATTTCTTGCGGGTTTCATACAAACATGGATGGTTATTATTTTCGGCTTATTTGTTATTTTTAAATTATTGATCGACATCCCTTTACTTTATGAATTTACGGGCTTTGTCAACCGAAGAAAACTGATGTTTTTTTTGCCGGTTTTAGAATTTATCTATCCATTTTATATAGTCATATCAAGCTTGATTGGCCTGTTTTTTCAATATGAATGGAAAGGAAGAAAAAGTTTGAGGTAAAAAATCGTTATTAATCCAAGATAATATTATCGCTGTTTAGAAGTGCGGCAGCATAAACAAGATCATTGGGCGTTGTTATTTTAATATTCTCATGGTTGCCTTCTACAATATTTATTTTTTCGCCTGTGGCTTCAAGCACCGAAGCATCATCTGTAAACTTTTCATGATAGCTTTGTAAATATGCCCGCTTGATTTTATCAGAAACAAAAGTTTGGGGTGTTTGAATAATTTTGTACCTGTTCCTGTCAACACTCCAGTTTATTGAAGCATCTGTTTCTCGAATAGAATCGTTTATAGAAATAGCAGCAATAGCATTACCTTTTCGTTCAGCAACAGCAAAACTTTCTCTGATGACCTTTTCTGACACCAGAGGCCTTACCGAATCATGGATTGCAACAACCGAATTATTTGGCACAAGACTAAGACCGCGTTTCACTGAATGAAACCGCCTAGGTCCGCCTTCAACAATTTCATGATGAAAATTAAAATGATGTTCATGGCACAATCGATTCCATTCACCAATTAGATCAGCATTAAGCACCAGAATAAAGCGGGCTTTTTGCTTCAGGAAATTAAAAGCCTCGAAAGTCCACATCAGTAATGGTTTACCTTTAATTTCAGTAAGTTGCTTTGGAATTTCGCTGTTCATCCGTAAACCTTTACCGCCCGCAACAATCAGGATATACTTTTCCATGACTTGATAGTCTTTCCGTAAAAATACTGAATTAGAAATATATGGAGTAACTATAAAACAAAAAATTCACGCTTTCATTTGAAAGCGTGAATCAAAGTATTTCGATATCTTTTTCTTTATATGATCAGCATAGCATCGCCATATGTAAAAAATTTGTATTTGTTTTTGATCGCTTCTTTATACACTTTCTTGGTAAAATCATAACCAAGGTAGGCAGATACCATCATATACATGGGCGACATAGGCATATGGAAATTGGTGATCATCGAATTTGCTGTCTTGAATTCGTAAGGAGGAAAAATAAACTTATTCGTCCAACCTTTGAAAGGTTTAATTTTACCGGTTATCGAAACACCACTTTCAAGTGCTTTCATGCTTGTTGTGCCAACAGCACAAACAAGACGTTTTCGACTAAAGGCTTTGTTGATAATATCTGAGGTTTTTTGGGTTATGAACATTTCCTCAGAATCAACTTTATGTTTTGTAAGATCCTCTACTTCTATAGGTCTGAAATTTCCAAGTCCGGCATGCAAAGTAATTTCAGCAAAATGTACACCTAATATTTCCAACCGTTTCATCAACTCTCTTGAGAAATGCATCCCGGCGGTTGGCGCTGCTACTGCTCCTTCGTGTTTGGCATAAATAGTTTGATATCGTTCTTCATCTTCAGGTTCAATAGGCCTGTCGTGGATTTTTGGCAGCGGAGTTTCACCAAGTTCCTGTAAAGTACGTTTGAATTCTTCATATGGGCCATCAAATAAAAACCTTAAGGTCCGACCTCTGGATGTGGTATTGTCAATGACTTCAGCAACCAGGGATTCATCTTCTCCAAAATAAAGCTTATTACCAATCCTTATTTTTCTGGCTGGATCTACTAACACATCCCAAAGACGGCTTTCACGGTTTAATTCGCGAAGAAGGAAGACTTCAATTTTAGCTCCGGTTTTCTCTTTCTCGCCATATAATCTTGCTGGAAAAACTTTGGTGTTGTTGATCACAAACACATCACCATCTTGAAAATAACTGAGTACGTCTTTGAAAGATTTATGTTCTATAGTTTGCTCTTTCCGGTTAATAACCATCATTTTCGATTCGTCACGGTTTTCATGAGGACGGCTTGCTATGAGGTTACTGGGAAGATCGAATTTAAATTGTGATAATTTCATTTATTAAAGTGCCTTGATTTACAAAATGATAACAAACTTCAGAAGAAAGTGTTTTCTCCTATCTTAAATTAAAAAGCGGGCAAAAGTACGGAAAATAGGGCAAAAAGTCAAGGATTAGACGAAATATTATGCTGAATTTGAGAGAATTAATTAAGCTAATCTATAGTTTGATCCAGAATTAATTTTTTAAACCCTTCGATACCATAAGCATTTTTAACCTTGTAATCACCTATTTGTGTTCTGCGCAAAGCGGAAAGGTATGCACCATTGTTTAATGCCTGACCAAAATCATTCACTAATGAACGAATGTAAGTTCCTTTGCTACAACTAATAGCAAAATCTACGTTAGGCAAATCAATATTTAGTAGTGAGAATTCATTGATGGTTACCGTTCTGGATTTAATGTGAACATCCTGATTCTTCCGCGCATAATCGAAAGCCCTTTTGCCATCAATTTTTACTGCAGAATAAATTGGTGGAATTTGTTCAATCTCACCAATGAACTGTTTTAAAGCATTTCTAAGATCTTTTTTAGTGATCTTTGAATAATCAAAAAAATGATCAGGCTGAGTTTCCTTGTCGTAGGAAGGTGTTGTTGCGCCAAGGATCATGCTACCAATATATACTTTGTCCATGCCCTGGTATGCTTCAATTTCTTTGGTTTTTTTCCCTGTACAAATAATCAGCAAGCCTGTAGCCAGTGGATCTAATGTGCCTGCGTGACCAACTTTCAATTTTTTCAGTCCGTAAACTTTTCTGATAAACGACCTTAAAAAATTCACTACATCAAACGATGTCCAGTTCAGGGGTTTGTCAATGAGCAATACCTGTCCGTTCAGGAAATCATCACCTGTATAAGACATAAAATCAAATAATTATATAAATAACTACTGTAGCACCAATGGCAAAACAGTAATAAGCGAAATACTTTAATTTGGCATGTTTTACAAGCGAAATCATCCACTTACAGGCAAATAAACCGGCAATAAATGCTGCGGTAAAACCAATAACAAGATTTAGAATGCTGATATCCATTCCATTGCCGCCGGTTTCATAAATGGTTTTTACATCCAGTATCATTTTTCCAATAATTAATGGAAGAACCATTAAAAATGAAAATCTGGCTGCTTTTTCCCTGTCAATACCCAAAAGAACAGAGGTAGAAATCGTTGCCCCTGACCGGCTCATACCAGGTAAGATTGCAACAGCCTGCGCTATACCAATGATAAATGCATCAAGTGCGCCAACTGATTTTACAGTATTCCTGGCATAGTCAGCGATGAACAATAGGATGCTTGTAATGATCAACATGAACCCGACCAATAGTACCTGGCCATCAAAAAGTTGCGTTATTTGATCTTCAAAAGCAATACCTATAATTGCTGCCGGGATCATGGAGATAATTATGTAGGTTACAAACTTTGTTTCAGCATTCCATTTAAACTCAAAAGTGCCTTTCAAAATTTGTAATATATCATTTCTGAATACAACAAGCGTGCTTAGCGCAGTTCCTCCATGTACAATAACATCAAAGGTCAGGCTGTCGGTTGCTGCAAGTTGAAGATTAAATAAAGCCTTGCCAAGTTCGAGATGGCCACTACTGCTAACAGGTAAAAATTCGGTAAGTCCCTGAACAAGGCCAAGGATCAATGCTTCGAGCCAACTCATTGAAAATATTAAATTAGGATTTTGACCGGGGTAACTTCATGATGGCAAAGATCTCAATAACATACCCTGCCAGGATGAGGATTGGAGCCAGGGTCAGACGTTGAAAATTAAATAGTGAATCGTTAAAGACGGCATAATCCTCACTACCTCCGCCAATAAGCAATAAAAATCCAATAGCCAAAACAACCAATCCAACAATTACAAGAATATAATTCTGCTTCTCAAAAGCAAATCTTGGTCCCTCTTCCGTTTTGTTCTGAGTTTTATTTGTTGTCATACATTCACAATTTTTGGCAAATTAAAGTAAAATATTCAAACCCATTGACTTTCACATTAATGTTTCGCATATACTTAACATCAATTAACAATAATTATTATCCGTAAAGCTTATCAGGTTTTAGCCTCAGATATTTATTTACAACAATAAAAGTGGAAATTCCAGAAACCAAAATACCTATTATAATAACAAACACATAAAGGATTAATAGCATTGTTGGATCAGTAATTGTTTGCAATTCGGGCAAGTTTTTCCAGATCACCATAATCACCCCTGTCAGAAAAACGAGGGCAAGAATGGCGCTTATTAGGCCCTGTAAAACACTTCGGTACATAAAAGGTCTTCTGATAAATCCCCTTGTAGCTCCCACCAGTTGCATACTCCTGATGATAAAACGCTTTGAATAAACAGAAAGCCTGATGGTGTTGTTGATTAGTGCAATTGTTATAATAAGCAATAGGATACTGATGCTTAACAAAAAGAAACTGATTCGTCTTAAATTTTTATTGATGAGATGAACAAGCGATTTTTGGTAATACACTTCTTTTACACCTTTATGGCTTAATATAAATTCCTCAATTGAACTGAGGCTGTCGCTATTTGCCCAATCGGCATTAAAACGTACATCAATAGAAGGCAATAAAGGGTTGTCTTCTTCTCCCAGGAATCCGGTAAAGTCTTCTCCCAATACATCAGAAAGCTGCTGAATAGCTTCTTCTTTGGTAATATACTCGGTTGATTTTACATATTTTTTAGCATCAAGAATTTTTTGGAGGTAAACAATATCAGCTTCATGAGCTTCTTGTTTCATAATGATTTCGAACCCAATGTTCTCTTTGATGTAATTTGATAAAACGGTTGCATTGATAACGATTAGTCCTAAGAAGCCTAATGTAAACAAAACAAGGGTAATGCTAATAATTGAAGTAAGGTAAGAGGTATTTAACCTTCGCCGATTGTATTTTTCTTCTCCTGATGCCATAGATGGCTAAAGTAATGATTTACTTTTTTAAGAACAGATTGCAGTTATCGAATTATGAAAAAAGTTATTGGAAATTAGTTTTTCAATTTTTCACCAACTTTTTCCAGCATGACATCCGTCATTTTCTCAATATCATATATCGTTTTCATTCCCCAATCTTTTTGGGCAACACTATCATCAATACTTGCCGGCCACGAATCAGCAATGTTTTGCCTGAAATCGGGCTTGTATGTAATCTTGAAATTCGGAATTCTTTTTTTGATGGAGGCGGCCAGTTCCTCTGCAGTGAAAGAAATACCAGCCATATTATAGCTTGAACGCAAGGACAATTGACTGCTATCAGCATTCATTAATTTAATGGTGTTCTCAATGGCATCATCCATAAACATCATCGGCAATGCCGTTTCCTTTTTAACAAAGCATTTATAGCGGGCTTTTTTGATGGCTTCAAAATAAATCTCAACTGCATAATCTGTAGTTCCGCCGCCTGGTTCTGTTTTATAGCTGATTAATCCGGGATAGCGTACACTTCTGAAATCAACACCATACTTATCATGATAGTATTCGCCCCAGCGTTCACCTGCCAGTTTCGAAATTCCATAAACTGTATTTGGCTCCATTACAGTTAGCTGTGGTGTATTTTGCCGGGGAGTTGTTGGTCCGAATACTGCTATTGAACTTGGCCAAAATAGTTTCTTCGCATCCGATTGTGTAGCTGCCTGAAGCGTGTTCATTAATGCTTTCATATTGATATCCCAGGCCTGAAGAGGAATTTTTTCAGCATTGCCGGATAAAACAGCAGCAAGATTATAAACCTGGGTTATATTGTGTCTGACCAGGAAATGCAAAAGATTTTTATAATCAAGGACATCAAGAATTTGGAATGGTCCCCCGTTTTTTATTTCATCTGTTGGGTTTTTAATATCGGTGGCAAATACATTATTACTACCATATTTTTTTCTTAATGCGAGAACAAGTTCAGATCCAATTTGTCCTGAACTTCCAATAATTAGGATTCTTTCCATAGCAGAGATTATTTTTATATTCTATCGCCTTCGACACCGTACGACGCTTTTTGCGTGTGCAAATGTATTAAAACAGTTATTACAGAGTGGCTGATTTATTGACGATTTGTCAAAAAAGTAACAGCAAAAACTTAACTTTGCTGCTTCTACCAATAAACCCACATTTATGATTCAGGTTAAGGAAGTTGTTTCATCAGGTGATGTAAAGGAATTTGTTCAATTTCCATTTGAACTTTATAAAACAAACGAAAACTGGATTCCTCCAATCAAAAAAGAAGAATACAAAATGCTCATTCCTGACTCAAACCCTGCTTACAAGTTTTGTGATGCCAAATTTTGGTCAGCCTGGGATGGAAAAAAATGTGTGGGGCGGATTGGAGCCATCATTAACCATGATTACAACAAAAAGATTGGTAAAGAAATGGGACGCATTTCGAGGGTTGAATTTATTGATGTTAAAGAGGTATCGGATAGCTTGTTTAAAAAAGCTGAAAATTGGTTGAAAGAAAAGGGGATGAAGGCAGTTCATGGTCCTCTTGGCTTTACCAATTTCGACAACCAGGGATTGTTGATTGAAGGTTTTGAATACCTGCCATCCATTGCCTCTGTTATGCACTTCCCTTATTATAAAGATCATTTTGAAAGGCTTGGTTATGATAAGGAAGAAGACTGGGTTGAATTCAGGTTGAAAATAGAAGAGGTACCTGAAAAGGCACAACGGCTTGCAGAAATTATAAAAAAACGTAACCATCTTGAGATCATTCATTTAAAAACGAAAGGTGAGCTAAAGGAGTATATGTATGATGTGCTTCACCTTTTAAATAGTGCTTTCGCCGAGCTACCATATGTAGCCCCATTTTCTGATGATATGATCACCTTTTCAACCAAAAAATATATTGAAGTTTTACAGCCACAATATGTTGTTGTGATTAAAAAAGAAGGCCAGTTAGTTGCCTTTATTGTTGGATTACCCAGTCTGTCAAAAGCCATGAAAAAAGCAAATGGTTCGCTATTTCCGTTTGGGTTTCTTCATATTACAAAAGCATTGAAAAACCCCGAAGAAATGGACTTGCTTTTAACAGGTGTTGATCCTCATTACCAAAAACTTGGCTTGCCTGCCATATTGATCAATGAACTTCAAAAATCAATGATCGATGCAGGTATAAAATATGTTGAAACAACTGGCATGTTTGAATCTAACCTTAAAGGAGCTACACACTGGAAGAACTACGACCATATTCAGCATAAAAGGCGACGGTGTTTTGTAAAAAATCTATAGTTCAATCATAGCAAGATTCATTATCTTTCTTTTTGCACAATCATTCAATAACACTGCATTTAGATTTACTAATTTTGCATTTCAAATATCATCCGGATGGAAAACAAACTATTTATATACAATACACTGAGTCGGACAAAAGAAGAGTTTAAATCATTAACACCAAATTTTGTTGGCTTGTATGTTTGTGGTCCTACTGCATATGGAGATGCACATTTGGGGCATGCGCGTCCTGCCATTACTTTTGATATTGTATACAGGTATTTGAAACACCTAGGATATAAAGTAAGGTATGTTCGTAATATTACAGATGTTGGTCATTTGGAAAATGACGCGGATGAAGGAGAAGACAAGGTGACCAAAAAAGCCAGGCTTGAAGAACTGGAGCCAATGGAAGTAGTCAAATACTATACTGACCGCTACCATTCAAATATGGATCAGCTAAATGTTTTGCATCCCAGTATTGAACCTACTGCAACCGGACATATATTGGAGCAGATTCAGATGGTGAAAGCATTACTTGAAAAAGGATATGCTTATGAAAAGGATGGATCAGTGTATTTTGATGTTGAAAAGTATAACAAGGAATACAACTATGGAAAATTATCAGGAAGGAAAATAGAAGACCTCCTTGAGTATACCAGGTCGCTGGCAGGTAAAGAAGATAAAAAAAACAGTTTTGATTTTGCACTTTGGAAAAAGGCAGATGATCGGCATATCATGCGCTGGCCATCACCCTGGAGTGATGGATTTCCCGGGTGGCACCTTGAATGCTCGGTTATGGGAGCAAGATACTTAGGTGAGAGATTTGATATTCATGGCGGAGGAATGGATTTACTTTTTCCACATCATGAATGTGAAATTGCCCAGTCAAATGCCATTACCGGACATGATCAGGTGAATTACTGGATGCACAACAACATGATTACTATCAATGGTCAGAAAATGGGGAAATCGTTAAATAACTTCATCACACTCGATGAGTTTTTTAGCGGGAATCATGAAGCGCTTCAACAGGCTTACGCACCAATGACTATTCGGTTTTTTATGCTTCAGGCGCATTATCGCAGCACACTTGATTTTTCGAATGAAGCATTGCAGGCAGCTGAAAAAGGATTGAGTAAATTGACAGATACTTTCTCGATGCTTAACGAATTGGTAGCTTCAGACATATCAAGTATTGATGTAAGAAGGTTTGATAAGCTTTGTACTGATGCACTTAATGATGATTTTAACACACCAATTGTTCTGGCTCATTTGTTCGATCTTTCCAGGTTATTAAACCAGGTGAATGATGGGAAAGAAAAGCTGACCAGTGAAGATATTTCTTTTGCAAAATCATTAATGCAAACCTATTTGTTTGATTTATTTGGATTACGTATTGATGAAAGTAATGACGACAGCCAGTTAATAAATTACCTGATGGATACGATTTTGAAAATCCGCAAAAACGCAAAAGACAATAAAGATTACAATACTTCTGATCAAATAAGAGATGATTTGAATAAATTAAATATCCAGATCAAAGACACAAAAGATGGTGTAAAATGGGGATTCAAATAATCGCTACCTGCTGATCATTATTTTTTGTTCCCTTGAAAAATCGTTTGCTGACAATCTTAAAAAATAGAACCCATTTGTCAAACTAGATGTTTGAATGGTATTTTTATTCAAACCACTATTAAGGTTCAATGTTTCAGTGATAACCACCCGGCCATTCAAATCAACTACTTCTAATGTTAAATCCTTGCTGTTTTTAGCATTAAATTCAAAAGAAACTTGAGAAGTTGCAGGGTTTGGATAAGCGGCGCTTGCGAAATTGTCTTCGAGGTCGGCCTGGTCAGGAAATATTAAATAAACAGCATCAGTGTTAATCAATATTTCAACATCCTGAATCACAGGAATTATATTTGTTAATTGAATTTTTTGTTTTTCCAACGTAAAACCAGCTAATTCGGGATAAATCCAATAAGACCCTATCGCTAAATTTTCAAAACTAAAATAATTATCTTCAACTGTATATTGGCAACCTAAAGGCTGATTGTTTGCATCGAGCAAATAAATATCAACGCCAGATGAGGGATAGTTTATTTCATCTTTTTCAGAACTTGTAAAAGTTATTTTTCCAGCTATTTCACCATTACCAGGTGGTATACCAATTGATTTCACAAGGTTAACATGGTAAGTATAATCGGTATGGTTTAAATCAATTACTTCAGCGTCTTTCCAAAACTCAGAATTTCCATAATAAGTCGGAATCCAATCACCATAAAACTGAGACGTCACATCAGGTTGGGTCTTTACACAATAAGTTCCTTCAGGAACCTGGTAAAAATAATAAAAGCCAAACTCATCAAAAGTGGTGGTATCAAAAGGTGTTAATAAATTATTTTCATCTATTGTGTAGAGGTAAGCATTGCCAACATCAATTGGAAAATATTCGCTATAACAATGTCCACCTATGTGGTAATAATTTACAAGTGGAATAAAAACATATTTGGAAATATAACTGGTTACTTCATTTCCATTAATCATGGAAACAACAGTTAATTTAACTTTATACATTCCATAATTGGAATAGATGTGCTCAGGATCAGCTAAAGATGATGAATTACCATCTCCAAAATCCCAATGCCAACTCAAAATATGATCGTTTTGTGTTTCATCTACAAATTTAAACCTGAATTTATCTCCGGTCATTTTTTTAATTACCCTGAACTTTGCTTGCAAAATCGGGGTTTGATGAGGCATATATACATGAAAGTTTATAAGGAAAGTATTGCTATTTGTAAAATCGAAAAACCTGAAGTGAAGGGTTTCCGATTCCTTGTTTTCCTCATTGTCAAAGGTGTATATTTCAAGTGAACCATAATTTACCTGCGTTGAAATGGTGTCGTAGAAAAAACCATTTTCATCAGTAGTTAGTGTTTTAAAATAAAAGTTTGAGCTAAATGCTACTGACTCACTTTTGATGTATACAAAATGATCTTCCAGTGGATTACCAAATTCGGTATTGCTCACCTGGCCAGTGATGAGGATGTAATTATCATCATCAAAAGCAAAAATTGCTGAGGTGGTCATCAGGATAATGACCAGCATAATCAGCGATTTAAATTTCTGTAGTCGTAAATATTTTTTCATACTTTCCTATTTATTGAATAGTATATACCAGGCCTACACGTAAAGATAATCCGGACAAACCGGAATTACTGTACGGAGCCGTTTTGAATACATTGTTAAAATAATATCTGTAATTGGGTTCGAGTGAGATACCCAGATTTCTTCCTGCTTTATATTCAATTCCTGCACCAAGCCATAATTGGAAATAATATGGCGAACGTTCAGGCAATTCATTTTGAAGGTTATTGATGTCAACTGCATTGATGTCATCAAGCGGTTCCTCAATTTGTTTATTTATCATAAAATTGATGGCTGGACCACCATAAAAATACCAGTTGAATTTACTTTTTGAACTATAGTAACCGAATAAAACGGGTGCCTGAAGGTAAACATAGTTGTTGGTAATAGTATTGATTTCAAGGTGCCTGACTGTATCCCAAACTTCAGCAGTTGTGGTATGATAGGTTGGGACAACCTGTCCTTCAATACTGTCAAAGGTAACGTCGTACACATATTCATAAGAGCCCAATAAATCATTACTGGTATAATCAAGTTTTGCAAAACCACGATCACGTGAATATGAAGCGCCTATACCAAATCTGACAAATAGGTGTTTATTGATTAAATAAGTTGGTTCAATTCCAAATGAGTAATTGGTTAACATCTCAACCGAGTCAAAATTATTCAACATGACCTCGGGAGTAAAATAAAAACCGATTGACCATTTTTGCTCTTTAAATACGAAGTCTTGAATTCCACCTTCCATTAATCCTTCAGATTGGGTTGCCTGAATATCTTGTGCTTCCTCACCTGAATATTGGGAAAGATCCTTACTGTCAATACTTGATTTTGTTAATACACTTATTTCACCGAGTGTTATATTGTTTGATTTGTTCAATTCATTTTCAGCATTGTCTTCGTCATACGGGTAACTAACTAGCAAAACATTATCATCCTTTTCGGCATTGTCAGCATCATCCGGGTGACTAACAACCAAGACATTATTGTCCTTTATTGATTGAACTTCTTTCGGTTTATCAGATTCGGTTCCAGCATTTCTATCTGATTCCTGATTTTTAATTGATTGCGTTATTTCTTTAGCCTTTGAATCAGCAGAATTATTTATCGTGTTTTGAATAGTTTCATTTGATTCATTTGCCAGATTCAATTCAGTTTTTTCATTTTGTTCTTGAGCTTCAACACTTATTCCTGTATCACCGATAATATCAACCTTGTTGTCGACATCAGATTTTTCATCATCCGTTTGCAAGCTATCCGTTTCACTGATTACCGGTTGCTCAGTAATTTCAGAGTTATCAGAAGAATAGTACCATATTCCTGTTGATACAATTGCCAAAATTGCAACAGCAGCAGCGATACTCTTCCAGTAAAGCGCTATAAACGATGGACTGGCAACTATACCTGCTGCTATACCATTCCAAATTTGAGCTGGCGGAACAGGGGCAAAGTTTTCAAACTTCTGTTTTAATAATGCGTCGCTATTTGTATGGGTGTTACTCAATGTTTTCCTTCTTTTTTATTGATTCAAGCATTTTTTGAAGTGCTACCCGAGCCCTTGAAAGTTGTGATTTCGATGTATTTTCTGATATTTCAAGCATATCTGCTATCTCTTTGTGCGAATAACCTTCAATAACACTCAAATTAAAAACGGTTCTGTAACCATCTGGTAATTGTTGAATCACTTTAAGTAACTCATCAGCAGCCATTTTTTCAATAATGTCATTTTTGTCTTCAATTCCTTCGATTAAATAATCAGAACTTGTCGATATCCCTTGCTTTATTCTTTT
The DNA here is from genome assembly GCA_963759045.1 of uncultured Bacteroidia bacterium. GTDB lineage: Bacteria > Bacteroidota > Bacteroidia > Bacteroidales > F082 > JAADID01. Next base: position 14,229 of record CAVWXM010000026.1, on the reverse strand, counting down.
TTTATAAAAATTTATTGCCGTATTTACAATTGTTCGTCTAACCCATCCTTCTAAAGAACCCTCTCCTCTGAAGTCTTTAAGGTGATTAAATATCCTGATGAATCCTTCCTGTAAAATGTCATCAGCTTCGGTTCGGCTGTTTGAAAAACGTAAACAGATACCATACATTTTAGGCGCAAGATGCTGATAAAAAGCTTTTTGCGTCTTTGTGTCACCTGACTTCAATTTCTTTATGAAGGTTCTGTCAAAGTTCATGCAGGGGCAATGTTTCTACTAAATGTAGAACCTAATATTTCCCTGCAATATATAAAATTACCTCCATATTTATAATTGAATGACACTAAGCTATACAGAAAGGTTGCACCGGAATTGTTGATAAATTTTTAAAAATGAATTAAGCTCGCTTTTTCATCAGGAAAACCCAATTTTTTGGAGGGGTTTCCTGTTCATTTCCGAAGACGCTGGTTTTCATTAACAGTATTTCAAAGAAAGGTTCCACAGCAGTAATAATATTTTTAGCAGAACGCATTGGAGGGCCGGATTTACGGGGAGAGCTATCAGCACTTCCAATTAATGATAGCCAAAAACCACCTTCATTAAGATTTTTAGCAATTTTTTGTGCGATTATTTTTCTTCGGTGGCCTGAATTAAATGAATGAAAATATCCACGGTCAAATGCAAAATCAAAGGGTGTATTGCCGAGACTTTTCGTTAAAAAATCCTTTACCCTGAAATGACAATCAGCATTGACTTTTTTGGCATTAGTCATTGCAATTTCAATGGCAACAGGTGAAACATCTATAGCAGTTACTTCAAAACCCTGTTCTGCCAACCAGATGGCATCGGTACCTGTACCACATCCAATCTCGAGTGTTTTGCAAGGTTTAATGTCATATTGCTTGACAATATTACGAAGGTTAAAATCAGGATCAGGATGTGCCCAGGGCATGTAACCCTTTTCATAGTGTTTTATAAAACGGTCTTTTGTGCTCATTTATCTTTTTTATTGCATAAAATCAATTAGCAACTCGCGATCAGCATTGTTTAAATCATGATGCATACCTGATACTTTGTTTCGGTTAAATTGGTTCAGGATGGTTTTTATTTGATCAACCTTGATGCCTGTTTCAGATAGTTTAACCGGTGAACCTACTTTCATAAAAAACATGCTGAGTTGGTCGATGGTTTCATCAGCATTGGTTACTCCAAATAAATTTTGGCCAAGTTTTATGATTCGATCAGCAATGCGATCTTTTTGTAAAGTCAACCAGGCGATATAGGCGATACTTAAAGTAGCACCATGCGGTAAATCATAAAGAAGCGAAAGTTCATGCCCGATGGCATGAACACCCCAGTCGCCACCTTTTTTACCATATTGTGTTAGTCCGTTTAATGCAAGGGTGGCATCTAACATAATGTTTGCGCGCAGATCAACATTATCAAGGTCATTAAGTAGTTGAGGCCCCCAATGCATGGCATCTTTAATAATTTCGAAAGTAATGCGGTCAGTTAAACCGGGCTCGCCCTCACCAAAATAAGCTTCAAGTGCATGGGCTATTAAATCAACAATGCCATAGGCAGTATAATTTTTTGGAACAGTAAGTGTGAATGTTGGATCGAGAAATGATTCTCTTGGAAACATTAATTCATTGACATATCCTATTTTTTCTTTCGATTCATGGTTTTGAACCACAGCTGCAGCATTCATTTCAGTTCCCGTAGCCGCCAGTGTTAAAACACAAATCAAAGGAATGGATTTTAATGGTTTAACTTTTCTGGTCATAATGTCCCACCCATCAAAGCCTGAAGCAATTGATATTGAAATGATCTTGGCAGAATCAATTACACTTCCACCGCCTAACGCAACAATAACATCAACATTTTCTTTGATGCCCATATCAGCCGCATTCCTTACATCCCCAATTACCGGGTTTGGTTTAATACCACCATATTCTACAATTTGCAGCCCTGACTGGTTAAGTTGATTGATAACCTTGTCGTAATATCCATATTTTTTAACTGAACCCTGTCCATATATCAGCAAAACTTTTGAACCATATTTTAAAGTTTTTTGGCCAAGTTGGTTTATAATATTAATACCGAAGTGCAATCTTGTTGGGTTGTATGCTGTAAACTTTTCAATCATAAATTTGTTTTTATTTGAGTTTTATTGCAATAAAGATTCAATCTTTATTTGCTGTAAAGATAGTTTGAAATGTTGAACAGGATGTTTAATTTTGACAACCTATTTGTAAACGGGGTGTGGCGCAGTCCGGTTAGCGCGCTACGTTCGGGACGTAGAGGCCGGGAGTTCGAATCTCCCCACCCCGACATCATTTCTGGTTTGCAAGTTTGCAAAATCTATTTCTGTTATTTTTGTCAACCTCATTTTATATTTTGATTTATGAAAAACAAGCCTTTGGAAGCATACGGAATAAATAAATATATAAATGAAGAATCGATAGGTGGCGTTATACTGATATTCAGCGCAATAGCCGCAATGATCTGGGCAAATTCAGCCTGGTACGATTCCTATCATTTTATCTGGCATGAACTTAAAGTTGGTTATGTATGGGGTAAAATTAATCTGGTTGCCTCAACCCATCACTGGATAAACGATGGATTAATGGCACTGTTCTTTTTTACAGTGGGGCTGGAAATTAAGCGCGAAATCATGGGCGGTGAGCTTTCCTCCATAAAGAAAGCTTCATTACCTATTGCAGCAGCTGTTGGCGGAATGGTTGTACCAGCTTTGTTGTATGTTGCTGTTGCTGTAAAATATCCAGAATATATAAGTGGTTGGGGAATACCAATGGCAACCGATATTGCTTTCGCACTTGGATTGCTGGCTATGCTGGGAAAACGTGTTCCCATTAGTTTGAAGATATTTTTAACTGCCCTTGCAATAGCTGATGACCTGGGAGCTGTGTTGGTGATCGCCTTCTTTTATACTGAATCAATCAGTATTATTGATTTAATATACGGTGGTGGATTCCTGGTAATTCTGATGATTGCCAACTATATGGGTGTAAGACGCACTTTGTTTTATGGACTGGTAGGATTTTTAGGTGTTTGGACGGCTTTCATTTTCTCTGGAGTTCATGCTACCATTGCAGGCGTATTAATTGCCCTAACGATACCTGCCAGAACTAAAATAAGTGAAAGAGCTTATGTTAACCGACTTACAACACTCACAAAACGATTTAAAGAGAAAACACCCAACGAAGTTAGCTTACTTACCAAGGAACAAGCACACATACTTTCTGATATTGAAGTGTTGAATGAAAAAGCACATACACCTTTGCAACGATTGGAACATGCCATGCATCCTGTATCAACTTATTTTATTCTACCACTTTTTGCATTGGCAAATGCAGGGGTTCATATTGAAGGCAACATACTTGAAATGCTACTCCACCCCATTTCAATAGGAATAACAGTTGGCCTGGTGATCGGAAAATTCCTTGGGATTTCATTGTTTTCGAAACTAATGGTGAAATTGAAATTAGCAAGTTTACCCGAAGGAGTCAGTTGGAATCACATATTTGGCGTTTCTTTTTTAGCAGGTATAGGTTTTACCATGTCCATGTTTATTTCAGAGTTAGCCTTTGATGATGACTCATATAAACAAATAGCCAAGGTAGGGATTATGGCTGCTTCCTTAATATCGGCCACAATTGGTATGATATGGCTTGCACAAGCTGGTAAATCAAAGGTTTAATGTTTTCATTCAAATTTAACCTCCGTATTATATTTGTTAATTAACTGATAAACACAACCTTTTTTTTTCATTAGCGTATATTTTTACAGAGAATGTGTCAGATCCTGGTCAGATCTGTAAAATATATACTTAACAAAACTTTTCATACGAGGCCTGCTTTTACGCAGGCCTTTGTAAATTAACATTATCACATCAAAATTCCAAAATCTTAACAACCTTTGGTTTGATTCTTGTAATTATATATGATGATTGTCGAATACAGCATAATTTAACATGAGACAACTTTACCCATTTAAACACAAACCAGATTATTTAATGAATAGTACTTATTCATTAAATTATGATCATGAAGAAAGCGTTAGGGTTTTTATTGGAAATGTTTCTGTTCATTTTAATGCCGCTATTGTACATTATTTATGTTATTGTAACAAGCATTTTTATGGTGAATGAATATTTTAATAAGTCCACCAATAATCCTTTGTCCGAGTAATACCTACTTTCACTATTCTCCCTTTCTTTATTCCAACCCTCTTAGTAATCAAAACATTAATAAATCTTGCTGATAAATCATCGATCTGCAATAAAATGCATTTATATCAATATGTTTATTATTGATTGATTGAGCACAATATTTTATTTGATTATCCTGTAACTTTTCGATTGAATTTCACGTACAATCTGGTCATGGAAAACATTTATGGCTTATGAAATCACATTATTCACTTTTACTCATTCCATTACTATTAATAGCGTTGACTATTAATGCACAGGAATCACCAGTAATAAATTTACAACCAATTGATCAAACTGTATGTTTGGGAGATTCAACTGGTTTCATCATTGAGGCAGTCGCAGATGGAGAATTACAATACCAATGGCAAAAAGATGGCATTGATCTTCAGGATGAAAACGACAGTATTTGTATCATTCAATCAGTTGTGGCAGATGATGCCGGGAATTATAGGTGTATTGTATCTAATGATACTGGTTCTGATACGACAGACATTGCAGTATTAATCATTGACTATGTATTTCCAAGTACAATAATAGGACCTCAGGAAGTTGAAAATAATGACACAGCGCTTTATACTGTTGAAACTACTGATGGCCATGCTTATGAGTTTTTTGTTGATCAGGGTATAATATTAGAAACTACTGATAGCTCAGCAAGGGTTGAATGGGGTTCCAATGTGGTAGGATATATACAAATGGTTGAATCAAATACAAGCGGATGTTACGGTGATACCGTATCTCAAATGGTTATCATCGGCGATGTTGCACCATTTATTCTGACACATCCCATTAGTCAATCTGTATGTAATTCATCCAGTGTAATTTTTGAAGTGTTTGCTGAAGGATCATCAGAACTTCTTTATCAATGGCAATTAAACGAAGTTGATGTGGTGGGCGAAACAAACAATATATTGAATATAGAATCGGCAACTATTGATGATGATGGTGAATATCGATGTATTGTTTCAAATGAGGTAGGTGCCGATACGTCAGATATTGCAATTCTAACAGTTGATTATTTCTCTCCATCTGAATTATCAGGGGATTCTGAAGTAGCAAATTACGATACAATTTTGTATACAGTCGAATACACATCAGGACATCAATATGACTTTTTTGTTGAGGCTGGAAATATATTGGAAACTACTGATAGCACAATAAGTGTAGAATGGGGTGCAGATACTGTTGGTTATGTAAAAGTATTAGAATCAAACTTAAACGGTTGTTATGGTGATACCATTTCACAATTAATTATCGTTGGTGATGTTCTGCCATTTTTCTTAATGCAGCCTGTTAGTCAAACCGTTTGCTATGAAGATAGTGTAGCTTTCGAGGTAATAGCAGCAGGAACATCGGAACTCAGTTATCAATGGCAATTGGATGGTAAAGTAATTGCAACTGATACCACCAGTATCTTGACGATTCCTTCTGTTATATTTGATAACGAAGGCGAATACAGATGTATCGTAACAAATAGTTTAGGATCTGATACCAGCGAAATAGCCTTACTTGATATTGATGAGGTTGATCCATCTGAAATTATTGGTGCCAGCTCAGTAAATACAAATGATACCATTGAATATAGTGTTAGTCCTGTACAAGGACATGACTATGAATTTTATATCGCAGATGGCGTACTGCTTGAAAGTACCGATACCAGTGTTTTGGTTATTTGGGATACACCGGGTATTTCATATATTCATATGGTTGAGGCAAATACACTTGGTTGCCTGGGCGATACCGTTACTTTACAAATATTGGTATACGGAGAAGGTACTATGGTGAATTTCATCTTAAACCCTGAGAGTCAAAGCGTGTGTCTTAATGACAGTTTGAGTTTTACGGTTCAGGTATCCGGTATTCCGGAATTCATTTACCAATGGCAAAAGGATGATGAGAATATTGAGGATGCAAATGACAGTATCTATGTTATATCTTATGCGCAGTTTGAAGATGAAGCAAATTACAGGTGCATAGTTACCAATGATTTTGGTGCTGATACCAGTGAAAATGCCTTATTGATTGTTGATGAACTGCTATCAGATATTGTTGGACCCCAATATGTTCAAGAATTTGAAATTGCCCTGTACTCTGTAGCCTTTATTGAAGGTCATAACTACCAATTTGATGTTGAGGGCGGAAATATAATTGAGACAACCCAAAATACTGTTACCGTGCATTGGGGAGCAACAGGTTACGGTTTTGTGAAAATGCTCGAATCAGTTGAAAATGGTTGTGTAGGTGATTGGGTAGAGCTTGATATTTATGTTGGAACAGTTGGCATTGAGCCAGAAAAGGACATCAACCAACATATTTATCCAAACCCGGTTAATGATTTTGTGAACATTAAGTCAGCAGGTCAAAATACTTTAAGAATATATGATATACTTGGAAGCCAGGTATTAGAAACACAATTTGAAGACGAAATAAAAATAAATCTTTCTCATTTGGATCAGGGTATGTATATCTACAGGATAAATAACCACACGGGAAGGATCATTAAAAAATAATAACAATCGGTTAGTAATTAATCACTGAGAGAACAAAAGAGATTAAGAAAAACAGTGTTTGGGAACAGCCCTTTTAGTTGTCAAATACTGTGATTTATTAGCCGAGAGTTATTCCATAGCTGGAAGCGCAGGGGCTGTGTTGAAAGCGACTAAGGCTGCAGTTGGAGAACTGCAGCCTTTTTTTTATCAATCAGCAACAAAAAATTAAATCTTCCGTATACGAACTAAATTGTGAACCACAACAGGTTCTAACGTCAAATCGAAATATCAATTAAAACTAAACATCGTGAAACTTTACTACAAATCTTCCGGCTATGTTAACACCAAATCTGATAAATTGGCTTATCGTTTTTGGTTTCTTTTAGGATCGCACCATGCATATCTTGGTAAATGGACCAGCCAGGTATTATTGTGGTTGTTACTATTTGCATGGTTACCACTTGTCATGTTACCTCAAGTTGAATTCTTTTATAGGAATTTAGGGATTTTTGCCATTGGATTACCTGCTTTAGGAGTGTACTATGGCTTGTTGCCGATTTGATACTGATTCCGTATTACGTGAAAAAATATAACGAATTACAATTTTCTTCACGATCTAAAATTCCAAAGTCAGAAAGAGTTGTGCTTGAAGAAGATACTGAAAAGTTCGGATACCCGATAACTTACTAATTAAGCAGTAATCTGAAAAAATATTATAAGCACTTCATTATTCAATTTGAGGTGCTTTTTTAATGAATCATGTTGTTTTGTCTCCCCGGAAGGGCTCGAACCTTCGACCCGCTGATTAAGAGTCAGCTGCTCTGCCAACTGAGCTACGGAGAGTTGAAAAACAAAAATACTGCAAATTGCTGTTTTGAACAACACCTTCCATTTTTCCATTACTTCATAAGAACAATTATCTTTGTTGCAACCAGCATGGAAGAACAGAAAAAAAATAAAAATTCCGCCCTTAACGTCCAAAAAGGCATTGACCAGCCCTCACAAGTCAATCCGGCATTATCAGGAGGCCTGGATAAATTTAAAAAGGGGAAATTAACCGTTGATGAAATACTTGAGGGGATATTGTCAGGAAACAGGACGTTGTTATCGCGTGGTATTACCTTAATTGAAAGTGCCCGAAGTGACGACCAGGAGATTGCACGCGAGCTGGTTAACCGATGTCTTCCCTATTCAGGGAAATCAACCAGGCTTGGGATTACCGGAGTACCGGGCGCAGGGAAAAGTACATTTATTGAAGCTTTTGGAATTTACCTGATTGAAAGAAAACACAAAATAGCTGTATTGGCAATTGACCCTAGCAGCCAGCGATCAAAAGGCAGTATTCTTGGCGACAAAACCCGGATGGAAAGCCTGAGTGTTAACCCCAATGCGTTTATCAGGCCATCAGCAAGTTCGGGCACATTGGGAGGAGTGGCCAGGGCAACCCGCGAAGCTGTAATTTTATGTGAAGCTGCAGGATTTGATATGATCATTATTGAAACAGTTGGTGTAGGTCAGTCGGAAACCGCGGTATCACAAATTGTTGACTTTTTCATGTTGTTAATGATTGCAGGCGGTGGCGATGAACTACAGGGCATCAAAAGGGGCATCATGGAAATGGCTGACCTGATCGTGATTAACAAAGCAGATGGTGACAATATTAAAAAGGCGGAGCTTGCTAAAAGAGAATATGAAAATGCTTTACACCTTTTCCCTTTGTTACCAAGTGAATGGTCTCCAAAAGTACTGACGGCTTCTTCATTATATAATAAAGGACTGACCGAAATCATGGGCGAAATTGAAGCCTATCTCAAGCTTACCAAAGAGAATAATTATTTTAACCAGAACCGCCAGGAACAATCCATACATATTTTATACAACAGCATCAGGCAAAGCTTAAGCAATCGATTTTTCGATAATCCTGAAATAAAACAAAAACTGAAAGCGTTTGAACAGCAAATTCTTGATGCGCAAATCACACCATACCAGGCAGCTCAGTCGTTACTGGAGTCTTATTTTAGAGATAGTTTAATTTAAAGTTTTTTGCTTGATGTTAATTTGATACGGAAAGTAACGCTGACTTATTCTGAATGTTGGAGTAATGGAGCATTGGAAGAGCCAATAACTATAATACTACTCCAAAACCCCACTATTCCATATACTCCAAGATTAGGGTTTTATTTATAATTTTTAATACAGGAGAAGAAGCGTCCTTGCTTATTAAACTAGTTGTTTCAAGCTTTACTTAGGAGATATTTTCTCTCTTGTCGGTATAAGAATCGAAGCCAATATACTTACAACAATAATTCCTAAAATGATTAAAAGCGATTGTAAGGTATTGATTTCAAAAAGGTGAAAATAATGTGTGATCATTTTTACACCCACAAAAGTGAGTAAAACTGATAGGCCAATATGCAAAAAGCGAAACTTTTCAAGGACATTGATCAATAAAAAGAACAAAGATCGCAAACCGATAATTGCAAATATGTTTGAAAAGTAGACGATGTACGGATCTTTGGTGATTGAAAAAATAGCAGGCACCGAATCCACTGCAAAAATCACATCCGAAAACTCAATAACAAGTAATACTACAAATAAGCTGGTAATATATAATTTTCCATTTTTTCTGAGAAAAAATTTTGGCCCGACATACTCATTGTCTACTGCAAAAAAGCGTGATGTAAATTTTATAACCGGGTGTTTATTGGTATCAATTCGTTGATCTTTATTCCGCTCAAGATACATTTTGATGCCGGTAAATATGAGTAATAATCCAAATAATACTAATATCCAGTCGAACTGCTGTATCAGTGCAGCACTGATGAAAATAAAGAAAAACCGCATGACGATTGCCCCCAATATACCCCAGAACAAAACCCGGTGATAATATTTTCTTTCTACCCCAAACGAATAAAAAATCATCACAATCACAAAAATGTTATCAATGGAAAGCGAGTACTCTACAACATATCCTGTTAAGTATTCGAGTGCGAGATTTTTCCTGTATACAGCCAAAGAAGCATCAAAATCGCCTTCAATTAAATTGATGGGATGAGCATATTTACTGACCAAATCGCGTAACGCTTCAAAATTGGAGGGGCCATGAATTTTTTCACCAAAGAAGTAAATGAACAGCCATGTAGCCAGTGCAAGTAAAACCCAGACGGATGTCCAGCCCAATGCCTCTTTAAATCCTACCTCATGGTCTTTTTTATGGAAAGCACCTAGATCTATCATGAGTAAGATCAAGATCAGGATGATAAAACCGCCTAAGACAAAAAATTCATTCAAAGTCCTACGTTTTAAAAAGTAATTTACAAAAATACTCAAGTACAAGACAAGGAATACATCAAAGTGTAAGGATTTCAAATGTTGAACGTTCTATTATACCTATTTTTGCGTTTGTCAATTTAATTATCATATTTATTGAGAATAAGACCGTATGCATTTAATTGCCGAAAAATTTAACCAAACCAGAGCGTATACAGAACAAATTTTCAAACCCCTTGCAACCGAAGAATATCTTGCACAACCAGTTGAATTCGTAAGTCCGCCTAAGTGGAGCCTTGGGCATACAACCTGGTTTTTCGAAGTTTTTATTTTGATGCAATTTGACAAAAACTACAAATTGTACAATCCCGACTTCCCTTTTATATTCAACTCATACTACAACAATGCCGGAGATAGAATTCTGCGAAATAAGAGGGGCGACCTTAGCCGACCATTGGTTTCTGACGTATATGCCTACCGGGAATTTGTAAACCAGGCCATGGTCAATTTCTTAAAAAGTAATATTAATGAGGATATTTTGGATTTAATTGAATTGGGAATCCAGCATGAGCAGCAACACCAGGAATTATTTTGGACTGATTTGAAATATTCTTCCAGTTTAGATCCATTTTTTCCGGCATATAACGGTGACCTGCCTTTTTTGGAAAGCAACGAAAATACAGAAATAGAATTTGTAAAAGTAAATGAAGGGGTATTCGAAATAGGATTTAAAGGTGACGGGTTTTGTTATGATAATGAGCTAAACAGGCACAAAACATATATCCACGAATTTGAAATTGCTGATCGCCTAATTACCAATGCTGAATACATCGATTTCATTGAAGACAATGGTTACCAGAATTTCAACTTATGGCACGATGAAGGCTGGAAATGGCTTAATGAAAATGATGTGAATACCCCGCTGTATTGGATGAAAAAAGATGGACAATGGATGAATTATACCTTGAAAGGTTTAATACCTGTTGAACCTCGCCAATGCGTCAAGCACATCAGTTTTTATGAGGCATTTGCATTTGCAGAATGGAAAGGGATGCGGTTACCTACCGAATTTGAGTGGGAAGTTGCATCAGATAAATTTGAATGGGGGAAAAGATGGGAATGGACAAATAGTGCTTATTTGCCCTATCCAGGCTATCGCAAAGCTGATGGAGCGGTAGGTGAATACAATGGTAAGTTTATGATAAGCCAGATGGTTTTACGAGGCGCATCATTAGTTACAACACCCGGACATAGCCGGAAAACATACCGCAATTTTTTTCATCCCTGGGAGCGATGGCAATATACAGGAATACGATTGGTAAAATAATAGTAATCCTATTTCAATTACCAATTCATCAGTTGCCCCGGATTTCAGTGCCCCACGGGGGATAATAAACAAACAATGGAAACAACAAATACAACATTAACCCAATTTGCAAAAGATGTTATCCATGGTTTTGGAAAAAAACCAAAATCAATTTCATCAAAATATTTTTACGATGCCGAAGGCGACCGTTTATTCCAGCAAATTATGCATATGCCCGAGTATTATTTGACAGATGCCGAGCATGAAATATTTGATGAGCAATATGATAAGATTTGCAATGCGATAAAAGCATTTGATGAACCGTTTAATTTGATCGAATTAGGAGCTGGCGACGGTTATAAAACCAAACTGCTTTTAAAATATTTACTTGAGCAAAATGCTGAATTTACTTATTACCCGGTTGATATTTCCAAGAATATTTTAACTGAACTTGGGATTAGTCTGAAAGGAATGTTCCCGCCACTTTTGTTTCATGCGCTTCATTGCGAATATTTTGAGGCCTTAAAACAAATGAATAAGTTGAACGACAGAAGAAACGTGGTGCTATTCCTTGGTTCAAACATTGGTAATTTTCATCTTGATGAGGCTGAGGTTTTTATACAGGAAATGTCGAACAATTGCAAACCAGGTGATATGCTGCTTTTGGGTGTTGATCTGAAAAAAGATCCCCGCATCATTCAATTAGCCTACGATGATTCACAAGGCATAACCGCTGCTTTTAATTTGAATCTCCTTTCCAGGATGAATCGTGAACTGGGTGCGGCGTTTGACATCAGGCAATTTAAACACCTGGCACATTACGAGAAAGAGACCGGCGAAATGCTGAGCTTTATTGAATCGCTTTTTGATCAGGAAATATATTTTGAAGAACTGGATATGGAATTCCAATTCGAAAAAGGCGAAAGGATACATACAGAAGTGTCAAAAAAATATAGTCCGGAAGAACTACGATCGTTGGCTGAAGGGCAGGGTTTTGAGCTTAATCAATACTTTACTGACTCAAATAATTTCTTTACGGATGTATTACTTACAAATAAAGCAAAATGAGTGTTACTGAAATAGGTATCATTTTTGCACCCCTCACATTCCTGCCGGGAATAGGCATCTTGATGCGTATTGAAAAATAAAGATTCCATTGAGGTACATCATCAGCTTTCTGCGAGGAGTTTCAAACCAGCCATTGTCTGAATTTCTACTTTTTTCATTTCTTATTCTTGCCGTTTTTACTGATATAATTGCCATGTATTTATTAATTAAAGAGTCATTTGTTTCAGCCAGTCTTATCTAATGAACAATTTGATAAACATGTCGAAGAAAAAATTTCAGGTGAATCAAAAATTGTACAATAAATTTTACCTTTACGCGATTAAAAATTGACTGCTATGAAGAAAAAAGTCGCATTAATTTACTGGGGTACAGGCGGAAATGTTGAACGTGCTGCAAAAAAAGTAGCTGGTGTATTTTCACCTGACGAAATTGATTTGTTTGATTTAAAATCATTTCATGTTAATTCCATTACGAATTACCAGTTAATCATCCTTGGAGCAGCAACGGTAGGTGCTGAAGTTTGGATGGATGTAAAAGATGATAACGAATGGAGCCGGTTTTTTGAAGCGGTTGAAAATATTGATTTCACAGGAAAATACGTTGCTTTTTTTGGTCTGGGCGACCAGGTTTTATATCCCGATCATTATGTTGATGCACTTGGTATTTTCAAAGCTGAAATGCAGAAGACAAAGGCCACTATCATTGGCGAATGGCCCATTGAAGGTTACGACTTTACTGATTCCGATGGTTATGCTGGTGACATGTTTTTCGGACTGGCACTTGATGAAGACAGCCAGGAAGAACTGACCGTGGAACGTGCTACAAAATGGGTGGCAGGCCTAAAAGCCAAAGCCGGAATTTAATCAAATAATTCCTCGAGGCTTTGCCTCGGGGCTCCGTATATTCTCCCCTGAATTTCAGGGGAGATGTCAGTCGAAGAACGGACAGTGGGGTGAAATAAAGAAAATTCGATTTTCGGCTTCTTTCGCCGAAGTTGGCATAATACTCCCTGGCTCAGCCACGGAGATAGTCAACTTTAAGAATTTTCTTTATTCTTTATATTTCAGGAGATTTTCTTTTTGTCAAATAATGAATTCCTTCAAAAGGGATGTATCCCATTTTCCTGAAAACTTCAAATGATTCATTGTTATAAGCTTCAATCTGGCAGGCATAAATACCGATGCCTTTTGAGTCGAGCCATTCTTCTGCTGCATCGACAAGTTTTTTCGCAATACCTCTTTTCCTAATTCAGGCACAACAGCTACCCTGTTTATCCACCCTTTTCTGCCATCATGCGTTACCAGTATCGATCCAACAGCCTTTCCATTCAATATGGCAAATAAAAATTGGTTGGAGTCCAGCCCTACTTCTTTCTCAATACTTTCCAGGCTATCCCGTCCTTTGGGTTTATATGGCAAACCCGATCGTTCCCATAGGTCTATCAATAGGCCATAATCACCTGCTTTGTAATGTACAATGTTAATAACCTTAACCATGTTGTTTTATGGAAGTTGGCAACCTCGTGACGCATTGTATATTTCATACCATTGTTCTCTTGTTATCTGCACATCAAGCGCGTCAACTGCTTTCTTTAACCGGTCTATTTTACCCGAACCAACAATGGGTATCACTTTTGCCGGATGATAAAGTATCCAGGCATAAATAAGCGTGTCAATTGAAATATTCAGCTCTTCAGCTATTTCATGAAGCTTTGCAGCAATTCTTGAACTTTTCTCATCTTTTGGATTAAATAATTGTCCGAAGGCAAGCGGTGACCAACCCATCGGATGAATGTGTTCATTCATGAAAAAATCCATGTTTCCATTATCGAAATGTTCAAGAATAACCGGTGAATATTCGAT
>CAVWXM010000025.1:0-164187 GCA_963759045.1 uncultured Bacteroidia bacterium | reverse complement strand
TCTTTGATTACATGCATTTACACAGCGCATGCAGCTTTCGCAATTATATGACCAAAACGGACGGTCTCTTACCATAGATATTGCACCAACAGGACACTGAGTAACACATTTTTCACAATTGTTACAATTATCGGTAGCAATTAATGTTTTTGCTAAGAAGAAACGTGCTATAAAATAATAGCCAAATGAAATTGGCAACAAAGCAATATCAATGGGTAGTGACAATAATGCCTTATAACTTTTTTTACCGGAGATTAGTTTTAATGCAAATTGATCAACAATCTTGTTGCAACGAAGGTAAATTGAATTTGCAACCTTTTCTTTTAATCCGGGATGCAGAATCAACCAGTTTGATGGCAAATCTAAAGGCTGCATTCCAATAATTTTAAATCCTTTTAATCTTAAAATAATTGCAGGTAATATTTGAGCCATACCACTCAGACCTGGCACAAAAAATTTGTGCAATTTCATACCGGCCCGTGTGTTCAAAATAAATGCATCCGTATTTTTTACTTTCGGGAATTTTCTGATGAAACCCAATACAATGGGTGGCAAATTAAAGCCATGGGTTGGAGAACAAAAACCGATTAATATTTTTCCTGATATATCGGGTTGTTTAATTTTTTCAAACCTGTCGATATTTATTAATTGCGTTTTTAAACCATGTGCTTCTGCTATTTTCAATATCCATAAAGAAGCATTTCTTGCATTTCCTGTGCCTGAAAAATAATAGATGATCAGTCTGTCGTATTTTATTATATTTTTCTTCACTATATTTTCTTTCAGGATTTGATTTAATAACATTTAATATTGTATGCTGTGTGGATGTATATTTTTATTAATCTTTTTTTATCCAGTCAAATATTTCTTACCGTTCGTCTATAGCACCAGGCACAAACATAGTGGGTTCCCCTGCAGCGGTGTGTTTGATACCTAATTGTTAGCGTTTCGTGCAATTTGCATTTCCCCATAAAGATTTTATATATTTAAGTTTCAGCCCGCTTTTATGCTTATTTTTAAAAAAATCATACTTCCAGTCAGCAGAAATAAGTTTATCATGAATAGGATTTTCAATTACGCTTTCTTTGACTCTCATAATATGAATAACCTGCCCGTTTGGTTTTACAACTCTTTCAATTTCTTGAAGCTCTTTATCAATATTCCATCCAATTGCATTGGAAGTAAATAAAATGTTAAGTGAATTTTTCGGGAATGGAATTGAATCAAGAAAATCATCAATTGCAAAAACATTACTGTAATTTTCTTTAGCAGCTTTATTTCGGATGAATGTCCTAAAGCTGGAAATTGGTTCAATGGCGTATACAGTTTCTGCATATTTTGCCAATAGAAATGCAAGCATTCCCGAACCAGCACCAACATCGGCCACGACTTTTCCTGTAAGTGATTCTTTATTAATTATCTCATCAATCTTCCATGGGAAATCTATTTTGTCGTCATATATTTCCGGGTATTTGTTGTAAACTATAAGGTCAGCAATTTCCCATAATAATTCCTGACTGAGTTCATCTATTGCTTTTTTATCACTTATCTCTCTATTTTTTTTTAGCACCTCATTTATAAAATCCTTTATAGTAGCATCTTTGGTTGCCAAAAACCGCTGAATACATGAGTTTGCACGTAGTAATACAGAAAATTCTTTTTCGGGCACACGCTCAGGCAAGTATTTGATTTGGAAAGTTTCCAAATGAAATAAGTCCTCAATATTAAGCGTAATATCTGGGAATTGTTCTTTAAGCATTTTTGAATACTTCATATTACAAGAATCTTTTTGAATACTTCATTATCCCAAAATTGTTTTCCTGGCTACTTTTTTAGCGATCATTGTTTTAAGAGGATTGATCCTAGTATAGTAAAAGAAATCCTTTTTGTCCTTATAGTATTCATAATCGGCACTAAACAATTTGGGATCAAGCTCAGAAACAAGTTTAAAAATATGAAACGGGACCAAAAACTTCATTGTTGGTTTAGTCCTTGTTCCTTTCTCAATACGGGATATTAAAACTTTAAACGCCTCAATGGTCTTTTTTTTATTGAATTGCTTTTCCTCTTCTTTTACATTGCCGGGTCTTACATTTAAATCCAGGGATGGTACCACATTAAATCCAAAAATAGCCGCCATTTTATCCATGTACTGAATTGCAAATTCTGCTCCGTATCCCGATCCTGTAGTAAGGGACATAGCAAACTTGTCGAAGAATCGAGGCCTGTGGGCCATAAATCCAAATCGGTCAAAGAAGTTTTTCATAAGGGTGGAAACCATGTGTGAATGAGCCGGCGATGAGAATATAACGCCATCGGCTTCCAACATTTCTTGGATAAGCATATCCCGGTCATCTTTTAACGGGCATTTCTCTTCACCCCGAAGAACACAACTATAACATCCCTTGCACATTTCAAAATTCATGTCTTTTAGCATAAATATTTTGTAATCGATATCCGGGAAACTTTCTTTTATAACATTAAGAACCGAATAAGTATTTCCCTGGCGTGGGCTACCACAAATTGCAATTATTTTCATCTGTTTATTTTTTGTTTTTCAAAGGTCAGATGGAACTACGCATAACAAAATAATCATTGTCGTGTGTATCTAATAATTATTTCGTTACGCTTCGTTTCATTTTTGCCTCCTGTTTTAGATAGTTTCATTACTTGATTTAATTTTCTTTTTTCATCTGTTCTTCAATCATTCGCTCTTTAATACTTGATGTTC
Source organism: uncultured Bacteroidia bacterium (assembly GCA_963759045.1). Taxonomy (GTDB): domain Bacteria; phylum Bacteroidota; class Bacteroidia; order Bacteroidales; family F082; genus JAADID01. The sequence goes on along the minus strand of CAVWXM010000025.1, from coordinate 161,456 downwards.
CTAAATAATAGACACTTAAAGCATGAAGAATAATACCAATCCCCCATCCTAAAAGAGGCCACTTGAACCATATATATCCGGGAGTTAGAGTTAAGTTAATAATTGCAAGTAATGTATTTACAGCGATGTAATTTATCAGATGAATTCGAAATTCAACTTTTGCTTTTGCCTTTTTCCGAGCTGTTTGCTGGGATTCCTGATTGTTCATAATGATTAATTTTAAGTTATAAATAATTATTTTACGTTCGTGCTTAATCTTTGACTTTTACTTAATTTCTTTTTACCCAGATTATTTAAACTTTAATTCTATGCATCCTTTGCGACATACATCAGCGCAGTTTCCACAAAGAATACATTCAGAATTTTCCATTTCATTGGTTTTAATCATATTCTCAACATCAAGCCCCATCAAACAATTTTTTGTGCACCTGTTACAATCAATACAGGCATTATCTGTTTTGACTAATTTTAGAGATGGGGTTTTTAATAGGTTTTGAATTCTTCTTCCTAAAATCATAAAAGGGGCAATCCAACAAACGTGTCTGCAAAAAGACCTTTTACCAACTGTGAAATAAAGTATGAGTATCAGAGCCAGAACTGCCAAATAAGCAATGGATGTGTATATACTTCCGAGAGAGAAACCATGGTTTGTTCTATAGATTGGATCTATTTCCTGATACCCCCCTTTACGTATTGCAACAACAATGATTGCGATAATCCAGGGAGCCCAAATAAGCCACTTAATTATTTTTCCTTTTATAGCAAACTTCTTTTTTAGCGGAGACATCATTTCTTGTGCACCTCCTAATGCGCATGCCCATGAACAAAAGGCTCTGCCAAAAAACAATGATCCAATAAAAAGCAGTATGAACATAAAAAAGCTTCCGCATAATAATTCCTTTTGTACTGGCATCTACAATCACATAAGGTGAAAAATAGACAAATGTGGCCGGAAACAAGAAAAATGAAATATAAGATATTCGTCTTCTAAGGTATTTGTCTTTTCATGATTTCTAAGATTATTTGATTTCTTTATAAGAATTTACTGATATAAGTTTTAGGTTTAAGTCCCGAATTTGGTTCAGAATTCCATGGACATAAGCCTGATCTTTATTATCACAGATCAAAACAGTTATATTTCCTTCATAACTGATTTCAACACCATCGAACCAGTCTTTCCAGTATTCATCAAGGTGTCCCTCTATTTTTATTTCAATTTTTTCAGACATTGCTGTTTGTTTAAAAATCTTTGACAAAGTACCGGAGAAGCAGGGCAAAAAAAAATCATCCCTGAGGATGATTTGGAAGGATGATTTTTATGAGGCAAAGGGGTTTTGTGTTTTAGCGCAACATCCCTTTTTCTTTGGCTTTTAAAACAGCTTCATTTCTGTTTTTTGCTTCAAGTTTTAACAAGATATTTCTTACATGAGTTTTAACCGTATTTATTGAAACGTAAAGAGCCTCTGCAATTTCCTGATTAGTCAGGTTTTCTGCAATAAGTTTCAATGTGTCCAGTTCCCGGCTACTTAGCTCTTCATCAGGAATTATTTTGGGCAAGCGGTTTTCCTTTTTGAAACACGCTAAGTATTCTATTTATATACTCAATATCAATCGAATCAAATTGCTTATTTGTTGTATGAATTTTTAATCTTTTTATTTCTTTCAATAAAATCTCTATCTCTTCTCCTTCATTGATATACATTCTTATTAAACCAAAGTTTTGAGTTCGACGGATTGCAGTTGTTAATGATTCAATTGCCTTTTCTTGTTCCTGTATTAAGAAATGCGCCCTGGCTTGTAATAGATTTACTTCGGTAAGTAAACCATATGCTTCTTTGCCATTTAGATATCTTCGCCATTTCCTGCAATAGCTCAATAGCTTCAATATGCATTCCCTGTACTATCAGACACCTTGCTTTATGCATATTATACCCAAAGGTTTCAAATGCATGATTTTCATCTGATTTAATGATCCTTTGATACAGGGCCTTTAATTTATCTTGATTATTTGTTAAAAGATACAACTTGCTTCTCAGGGAATCAGACAAAATGCATACAAACTTCATAGCATTTTTATAAGGCAAGGCATCCAGGGCTTCGATATGGTTTATTGCCTTTACGTATTCTCCTGCATAAAAATAAGCATTCGCAAGCATTAGCATACAACTCGCAATAAAGCCGCCGTTGTTTGTTTTTTTAGATAATTCATATCCATGTATTGCATTTTGAAGTCCCTCTTCAATATGGTTTAGCGCTACCTGATAACTTCCTACAAGACAATATAATATTGCTGATAATAGTTCAATTCCCGGAAAATCAGCGGTTTTGGCTTTAAAGTTTTCCAACAAATCCTTATTTAAAGAATAAGCCTCAGAATACTTGCCCATTATCCACAAAACATACGACGCCCTGGCCTGAGATATCATCTTTAAATACAAGATATTGGCTGCTGAAGTTATTTGTGCTGTTCTCTTAAATGATTGAAGACTTTTAGAAAGCTCCAACCTTAATAAATGAGATTCTCCCTGCGATAAAAATGCCAGACCATTCCACCAAACATCATCTTCAGAAATATACTGGGTTGCCAGTTCGGAATATTCATAAGCAGATTCAATATCTCCTGTAAATGCTTTCAGGTTGTTCAGGCAAACATAAACCCTGGCTAATTCTGCTTTTTCCTTTGTTTTGTTCCTTAACTTATCAATTAAAAGTTCAGCTCGTTCTATAATACCCGACTCAAACAAAACCCAAAAGTATACAAAACAGGTTTCTGAATTTTCAACAACCTCCTCAAGGGTGAACATTCCCCCGAATTTAATTATTTGACCAAATTGAGATGTTTCCCAAAGATGGTCAATTGTTCCTGCAAAAAGCTTTAAGGCCTTTTCTTTATCTCCTGCTGCAAGAGCATGCTCCAGGGCAAGAACAAGCTGGTTGTTGTTTTCAAACCATTGGCTGGAATTGGCATGAAGTTCGGGAATTCTATCCTTGAGCTTTACTCCCATGCGGTGCTGAAGCAAACTGGCAAACAAGTGATGATAACGGAACCAATTTCGCTCATTATCCAAAGGAATAATAAACATATTCTTCCGTTCCAGTTGTTCAATTATTTCCTGTCCGTTTTGTATGTTAAGTATATGATTACACAGGGATGCATTAAATTGATTCAAAATGGAGGTGCACAATAGAAAATCTCTTATCTCCTGAGAATGTTGCTGCAGAACTTCTTCGATAAGATAATCCATGATGTAGCGATTATCTCCCTTTAGTTTATTTACAAATTCACTAACATCTTCTTTGCCCTGAAGCGATAAACCTGTAAGTTGCAAACCGGCAATCCATCCTTCTGTTTTAGTTTCAAGACTTTGTGCATCGTCAATAGACAAATTGATATTCAAACACTTTTTAAAGAAGTCATAAACATTATTTGCATTAAAGCATAAATCAGATAATCGAATATCAGTAACCAATTGTTGACTTCTTAAACGTGCTAAAGGAATTGAAGGGTCTGAACGAGTAATTAGTACTATTTGAATATTGTCAGGTAGGTTATCAAGCAGGAAAGAAATAAGCATGTTGATTTGCTGGTTTTCTATTAAATGATAATCGTCGAATATGATATAAAAATGCTCCTGTATCTCGTACAGATCGTTGATAATATGTGTGGCAATGGTTTCGAAAGAAGGATTGCTGATCGATCCCATTAGTTTTATTGCCTCTGCTCCAATGTTTTTATTTACAGACTGAATACCTGCAATCGTATATTTTAAGAAACTATTTATATCATTGTCTGATTTATCGAGCGAATACCATGAATGTGGGAAGTCGTTTTGGTCTATCCATTGACTTATTAGAGTGCTTTTTCCATATCCTGCAGGAGCTGAAACCAAGGCCAACTTTTTATGCTTCCCGGTTTCTAGTTTGTCTATTAGCTCCTTTCTAAATATAAGTTTAGAAGTAGGATTTGGCTTGTTTAGTTTTGTTTTTAGCATCAATCTAAAATAATGAAAATTTTTAAAAATCAGATCCAGTAATCAGGAAGTTTAGATACCGTTCTTGAAAAGAATAGGAAAAAAAACAAGTGTGTAAAAGCGAAGAGACGATTGTGGGACTGGCTGGAACACTATTGCATTGTGCGTTGGCTATCAAGTTGTTTTATCTTATTATCGGTTAAATTTATTGGTTGCACGGTTGCTCCTGCTTGCGCCTAACAGTGGAGCTAAACATAGTTCCACAATGATAACGAAGATATTAAAAAAGTGGTGATTATCCAATTAGCTGGAAACAATTGATCTGATCTGCATATCAAGCAACCAACGACCACCTTTTTGTTATTTGCCTCGTTTCCTGCATTTTCTGTTTTTATATTTCATAGCTGAAAGTTTGATCTAGAACTACCTTGAGGCTTTATTAAGAGCATGTTAAATTAAAAAAGTATCTTTGCGGCTGGATTATTTATCCGTCAATATTAATCATCCCTTCAAAGAACTTTTACGAATTTCTAAGGTTCACTTTCAAAATTATAGTTTGATTAATGTAACTCTGGTGATCACTTAATGTCTGGTTACCTGATAGTAACCCTCTACTAGGAATCTTATACTTACGCTTTGCCTTTCTCATTAATCTGCAATCCGTACCATCTAAAAAGAGAATTATATGACTTTATTAACAATGGGAGTTATTGGAACTTCAAAAAAAGAGGACGAAAGACGTGTTCCTATCCATCCTGAGCATTTAAAAAGACTTCCAGAACACATTCGCCGACAACTCATTTTTGAGAAAGGTTATGGCGCTCCTTTCAATATAGATGATGAAGAAATACGTGACCTAACCGGAGGGATAGCTACACGTAGTGAAATATTATCCGATATTGGGTCAGCTATTATTGCAAAACCCATCTTGTCTGATTTAGAGGAACTGAAAGAAGGCGGTATATTATGGGGATATCCACACTGTGCTCAGCAAATGGAGATTACTCAAACAGCCATTGACAAAAAACAGACCTTGATTGCATTCGAAGATATGTATGTGTGGGGACCTAATGGACAAATCGGCAGGCATACTTTTTATAAAAACAATGAAATGGCCGGCTATAGTGCCGTTATACATGCACTCCAACTGAAGGGAATTGACGGTCATTACGGAAATCAAAGAAAGGTAATCATATTTAGTTTTGGTGCAGTCAGCCGGGGAGCCATCTATGCATTGAAAGCACATGGCTTCAGAGACATCACGATCTGTATACAAAGACCAGATCATGAGGTAAGAGAAGAAGTGCTTGACGTGCATTATGTAAGAATTAGAAAAGGAAAAGAAAACGAGCCACGATTGATAGTAGTTGAACATGACGGATCAGAAAGGCCATTATTGGATTTGATCAATGAATCTGAAATAATAATTAATGGAACCTATCAGGATACGGATGATCCTATCAATTATGTTAACGAGGATGAAAAATCCAGTCTCAGGCCCGGTTCATTAATTATAGATGTGAGTTGTGATGAAGGAATGGGATTTTATTTTGCTAAGCCTACAACTTTTAAAAACCCAATTATAGCAATTGATAAGATTGATTACTATGCGGTTGATCATACACCTAGTTATTTTTGGGAAAGTGCATCAAGGTCCATTTCAGCTGCATTGATTGTGCATCTTCCATCCGTGATAAGTGGCCGGGAAAGCTGGAAGCAAAATGACACCATTAAGAATGCAATAAATATTGATAAAGGCGTAATTGTAAAAGATACAATTCTCAGGTTTCAGAATCGCAAAACAGCATATCCTCACGAGGTAAATTAGTTAGAGAATGCACCCTAGGATTCTAATCAACAGCAGAACTAAACCTATCCGAATGGATGAATCCCTAACCGAATAGTTAAGGCACAGGCATCCAGTCGGGCGGAGGTAGTTCCACAATGAGAACGAAGGTATTAAAAAAGTGGTGATCATCCAATTAGACTTAGGCATTGTGCAAACGCTTTTTTAGATATCAGGATTTAGCAATGGGAATCCGCCCCTTGGCGGATGGAGAGAAAAAGTTAGCTTCCTGCCCGTCCGGTGGGCGGGTTGCAGAATGTGCTCCATCGTTGAGTGTATGGTGTCGTAGCTAACCCGCAGGTTAGCTATGCACTATACACATCTAAGTTTGTAATTCGTTATTTTTCAAATATTTTCTCTATACGAATCAAGAAATCCATTCCCAATATTTTTACTTCCAAAATTACGCAGGAAGAACCCCAAAAAACCTGGAGCTACAAGATTGCTAATCTCAATATTGAGTTCTATATTGTCATTTTTCGCTTCAAATTTTTCCACAAAATGAGAATTGGTTGTTATCTTACTCGTTATATATTCTTCATCAAACTCGACTAATATTTTATCTTCTGATGTATCGACCGAAATGTTGGTTCTTTTCATAGTACCTTCATTCGTTTTTATTGTCACATAGTCCTTCCCTTGTTCAATTAGTTCAACTGTTGTCATTCCAGGATACACACTTATTAGTTCCTTGTAGTGCTCGCCAATATTATTCAATGATTTGTTAATATCCTCAATATTGCAGCTCAATCATAGTTGATTCTTGAAACCAAATTTTATTTCGTGTTTTATCCATAATTATTGCAGCTTATAAGAATTAAAATAATAGTAGTAAATATTATTACTAGTTTCTTTTTCATTGACTGTTTTTTTGAATGAATTACAACTTGTTATATGTTCATTGAATATATTCATTATCTGATTATTTCCCTGGATAAGGTTAGGTTTTATGATTTATTTCCGGTAACAGTTATTTTTGTGTTATCAAATCAATGACTTCTGAGTCTTCAGTATTGTATCCTGCAATAAGTATGCTTATGTCAATCAAAAAGGTGAAAAGCTTCATAATCTACGGTTTGGTAAAAATAAGCATAAAAAAAACCGACCCTGATTTTCGGGGTCGGTTTTGCTTTTGAAATAAATATATTATAAATCAGCTGTTTTAGCATTCATGGTAGCAATTTTTACTGTCATGGTAAAATCATCATAAATGGTTTTATCACCCAGGTTATCAAAAAATGAACCTGAACCGTAACGCACATCATATTTTGACCGATCAACAACTATTTCAGCCATAAACCAATTGCCATCTTTTTGTGCTTCAAACTCAATTGGAAGCGTAGTTTCTTTAATGGTCAAATGTGCCTTTACAGTGGCTTTGTTATTTTCGAATTTGCCGCTACTTTTAATTTCAAGTTTTGCAGTCGGGTATTTTTCGACGCCAAAAAAATCATCACTTTTTAAGTGACCAACGAGTTTGGCATTATAGCCAGGATCTTCAAGATCAGTATTGGTAATACTTGCCATATCGATGGTAAACTCACCGGTTGTTATTTTATCGTTTTTCCAAACGAGCATTCCTTCTTTAATGTTGATGGTGCCAAAATGTTCTCCGGTTACTTTTTCACCATGCCATTTAAGAGTAGATTTTTTAGTGTCTACTTTCATTTCCTGGGCAAAAAGTCCAACAGTCGCCAGGATCATTAATGTCGCAAATAATGTTTTTATTGTTTTCATGTTTTTGTTTTTAATTAAAATTTGTTGATTTTGAATTTAGTAGTCGAAAAAGTACAACATTCCTTTCAACATAAAGTCTTAAACAACGTTAAATTATATTATCGTTTCATTAAACAAAAAAAAACCCGACTTGTTCAGTCGGGTTCAAGATTTATGTTTATTTCAGTTTAGTCTTTAATGCATCTTACATTAAATCCTCGTTCCTTTTCGTAATTATCTGCTCGCTTTATGCGATTGGAGGAATAACCAAAATACCTGTGCCAGGCATTGTCATTATTGCTTTCAGTTGATGTCCAGAAGTATGTTTCCCGATACTGGTTGTAAAAGGACTCGCCTGCATTTTTATAACCTGTTGGTAATATATTGAAGCCGTATTGGTCAATACCATTTCCACCATTATGCCAGAAGTATGCACTCTTTATGTGCAATCCTGCATCAAATCCCCGGTTGTTGTTATCGTCCCATTCATTTGTGCCGATTCCATATTGGCTATCAACAGCACCTTCCAGTATTTTCCAGTCTTCATCAGTTGCTACATGCCAGCCATCCGGACAAATTCCCTGGTGATTTTGAGCATTGTATTGAATTAATTCCTCCCACCGGTAATAACCACCATAAAGTGTGCAACTGTCTACTTCATTTTCAAGGCAGTATTTTTCAATTACTGAATTGTTTGCAGGAACCTCAGTATTCAGGATCATTGTTCCAATGTTCAGGTTTTCTTTTAACCAGCACTGGCTCATTATTTGAACAGTGTTGTATAATTGGCCACCATATTCCAATGTCGGTACATCGGGGCATGGAATATTTGATGCAAATTGGAAAGTGTATGATTCTTCTATTTCAGGTATATGAAGTATACCGGATTGAACTCCACCTGAGTAACCAACATACAACAACTCATTACCTGGTATATACTCAAACAAGGATATTGATTTAGCGGATTTAAACCTGGCGTATTCATTTGTTTTACCGATGTATACTATACCAAATTTACTATGGGTACTATTTGCAAGACTGGTTAACCTAATACTGTTTCTTTGATTCATGAATTGAACCGTAATGAAATACATATCTTCACTACCTGGTGTTAAAGCAAAGGAATGAAAGCCTTCGTCAAGCATCTTTGATGTTTTAAGTTGTTGCCTGCCCATAATATCCATTACAACCATTGAAACTTCACCATTTTCGGGTATATAAATTGTGAGAGTAGAATTTAGTTTAATAGGGTTCGGGTAATTTTGAAATACCCTGAATTGATTTAATGAATTGCTATATTGGTTGATACCCACTGTTCCACCAAATGATGCAAGTGTATCAGGCCATACCAAAACAGTATCGCCACCCAGTGTACGATTGATAATTCTTATGCTATCTAATTGGGTCCAATCCATATTATTGATTCCTGTAAAAGTCAATTGAGTCGTCTGCCCCAATAAAGAACAAGAGATGATCAATGATATAATGATGAGGAGTAATGGTTTTCTCATGGTTAAATAATTTATTGTTAACCGGTTGTACGAAAATCAGCACCAACAGTTGCGCTGTTTCGGATCAATAGAAAACCACTATAAGGCAGGTTTATAAAAGAGTAAATGCTTAATTGTCATTTTTCAGATCATCTGCTGAACTGATAAACGTTTCTTATAAACTTTCTTTCATCATGCTCATATTCAACTGATTTCTTGGCTGAAAAAAGGTTTGAACCGATCATATAGGTATAGTAAAAAGTTGCCTTTTTACCATTGTCTTTCCCATGGCTGATTGCATGCACCATTAGCGATCCATCTTTGTTTTTTGAGGTAGAAGTTATTTGATTACCTGCGATGATCTTTCCATCATCAGTTATTTTAATCTTTGATTTGCTATTTGCATTTGGTTCATTTGGATAAGAATAAGCAATTTCATAAACACCAGCTTTGACTTTTATAACTTCCATTTCGACAGAAATTGAAACTTCTTCATTACTCGAATAATCCAGATAAGTAAGATCACCTTTCCAATTATTACCAATCAACACGTCCATTTCATTGATGTTGATCGCTTGGCCCGTAATGGTATTTATAGCGATAAATAGTATAATTGCAAGAAAGCTTGTTTTTTTCATAATCATTTTGTGAGTGTTATTCATATTGATGTTTGCCAACTGTCCAGCCTTCTTTAGCAAGGTATTGCCTGCCAGATTCAATTGCACCACTTTCCATTTCAGTACCCATTGAATCGTTCCACCGGTTAAGGTAGCCAAACAATGCCATTACACCAAGCATTTCCACAATTTCGCCATCATTCCAATATTTTCTAAGATCTTCAGAAATCTCATCACTAACTGCATTTGGAATCACCGAACTGGCCAAAGCAAAATCAAGCGCTGCTCTTTCTGCCTCTGAAAAAGCAGGATGGGTTTTATAGTCCCAGATGTTTTCAAGTTGTTCGGCACTGGCATCATATCGCTCGGCTGCCCTGATGGCATGTGCCTGGCAATATCTGCAACCGGCCGCATTGCTGCTGATGTATGCCATTAGTCTTTTTAATGCACTTGTTACCCGGCCTTTGTTTTCCATCACAGCCTTGTTCATTTCAATAAAAGCATAAGCAATGCGTGGCCTGTGGTGCATGGTCTTGATGCTGTTCGGGCAAAACCCAAGTGTTTCGTTGTAGAAGGTAATTAACTCCTGAAGGTCTTTGTCATCTTCTCCTGTTTTGGGGTAGACTAGTGGTCTATTCATTGAAAAGTGTTTTTGACACGAATACAACATGAATTATTTTCATTAATGGATTCGTGCATTAGTGGCTAATTATAGTAAAGCATAACAGCCTGCAAGATAGAAAAGTTCCGCTGGCATTAATATTTTAAAAATTTGCCGGTAGCAATTCCCGATTCGCTTTTAATCAATACATGATAAATTCCAATTGGAAGTTGGCTAACATTTATATTATCCGTTTTTTGGTGCTTCGGTCATAACCACTTGTCCGAGATTATTCATGATCATGATTTGCCCTGCTTTGATAACTGGATTTCCTTCGACATGAATATTTATTTGATCATTTGCCGGGTTTGGATAAATGCTTAGATTTTGTTTATTCTCTGACTGATTAAAAATACCAAGGGATTCAACCTTTTCGACGGCGGCCAAAGCATCCAGTTTACCATAACCCCATTTGTTGTTGGGAACATTACCAGTAAAACTATCGGTACGTGCAGTTTCCTGAAGGATTTGCTTAATCTGTTCAGGTGTCAGTTCAGGATTCATCTCCAGCATTAGCGCAATAACACCTGTGGTAAGCGGAGCAGCAGCACTTACGGCATTTTGAATCCCGTAATTGTTGTCACCTCCCTGAATCAATAAATGCGGAAAATGACTATACCACGTGTTTGGACTATAGGCACCATAAAGTACCTCGCCGCAGGCTGCAAAATCAACTCCCAGGCGGTCATCTTGTGTAGGGCCAAAACTACTTCCAATCCATAATTCGCCTGGGTCGCCCTGACCAACCATCTGGCGTTGAACCCCATCCATATCAATCCAATCATTTTTAACTACGTAATCTGTTGGTGATATACTTTTTCTGAGAAGAAGCGAAATCGTTTATTGCATAACCTTCAACCACATGTGTTAAAAATTTATTGTCGTTATGATATGTAGAAGAGTTAAGTACATGCATGAAATTCTCCATCTGCATCAATCGTGGTTCCAGTAAGTGATATTTTATATTCCCCGGTCGCACCCGTAAAATCAATCATGAGTTGTCGGCGATCTGAAGTTGCACCCGCAAAATCCACATCTGCACCACGATGATAATAATTGATTCCACTCATAAACCGGTCGTCTGCATCATTTGCCGTTGCAGGAGCAGGAAAGGGTCCTTCTTTAGAGCTATCAGGCCTTGTAATGGTCACTTCAAAACGGTCGTTTTCACTATACCAGAGTTCAAACCTCAAGTTTCCCGCCTCACCTTTTTGAAATTTTAATTCTGTTGTTACTCCCTGATTTACAATTGTGGATGCATGGTTGTCAGCACCTCCATCATCACCCACACCACAAACAAGGTGTGGCCTATGTCAACAAAATCATTCATAGCACGAGCGATCGTACTTGTTCCATCGGTTGGACCGCCAATGGAGCCCATATTCAATAGCGCTACGGTTGGCATAGTACCTGCTTTATCAGCAATAAATTGTAAAGCTACAGGTATATAGGTAGGATTATAAAAACCGTCTTGTGCAGGTTGCCCATCAAATGCAGGAAAATAGTCTTGAACTGCTTTTACCACGATCAGTTTTGCGCCCGGAGCTACTCCCTGGAAGGCCAGATCAGAAGTGCCAGACCCATTTCCGGCTGCAATACCAGAAGTTGCTATTCCGTGGCCATAGCGATCCATAGAAAGGGGAGGGCCATCAGTTTCAAGCGAGGTATTGATTTCTTCTTCTGTGAAAATTGTTCCGACACCATAAGGATTATCAGGATCGTTGGCACCAGTTTGGTTGATCATATCGTATAAATATAAAATGCGTGTTTTGCCATTTTCATCAATAAAATCAGTATGATAATAATCAATACCCCTGTCGATAATGGCTATGATAGTGCCTTCACCACTTAGGTTGTGTTGTGAATATACCTGGTCAAGTTTGGTTTCAATGCGTGCAGGTTCGCCCTGGCTAAAAGACATTAAATGGGTAAATGTAAAAGAGGCGAAAGCAAAAATAAATAAGTAGTAACTTCTCATATTAAATAGATTATCAATTTACCATTAATCGAGAAAAATAGGATTTGTGAACAAGACAACAAAATTTTTAACAACAAGTTAACAAACCTTATCGTTTAGAGTTATTAAACAATTCGCAAGGTAGATACCTTATGATTTTGAGCGCATATTCCCATTTTAATTTACGATTATCCTTTTAACAGTTCTGTTCATCCCATTTTCGACGAATAGCAAGTAAAAGCCACTTTTAAAATTGGAGAGGTCGATATGATTTATTTGATCTATTTTCTTTATTTCCAGGATTTCTTTTCCTTCAAAGGAGAAGATTTTTAATCTTGAATTGATGGGTAATCCGGAAATTGTCAAAACATCATCAGTGGGGTTCGGATATATTCTTAATTTATTAAATATCTTATCGTTAATTGAAAGCGTGTTTAATGTTAACGCTAAAAGTGCTGACTGTCCATTCTCTTTAAAAGATCCATTAAAATCAGGCATGGATTGGTCGTAGATAGCTTCAACAAAATGTTCCTTGTCGTCTGATGATCTGTAAATTACCCATACAAGTGAATCACCGGTAGTGAAAGCCATCTTTTAAAGGTGTCAGGTTGTGATCACCAAAAGCAATCAGTTCCGTGTCTGAACCATCCCAATAAGTCATGCCAGCAAGAATTAATTGTTCATCATGCTTAAAAAATACACCAACATAATCGCCCGCGAGTAAGATATTGTTTTCGTGGCCAGACATGTTTTCCGGTAATAATAGTTGATGTTCAATGTTGGTTTCAATCATTTGCCAGTTTTGAGGCAACAGCAATTCAACGCTATCGACGGTAACGAAAACCGGACCGGCAGCAGGCGATTCACCTTCGTCGTATACTGCAGTAACAGTATAACTATACGTTCCTGCATCAGCTAAAGTATCTGTAAATGAATTTTCAGTAAAAATTTCAGTATTAAGCGCATTGCCATCTCGGTAAATATTGTAACCCAGGAAGTCATTTGTTGACCTCATTTTGTTGTTGCTCACTTTTTTATTGGCATTTGATAATTGAAATTGAAAATTTGCTACCGGATTTCGTTCAGTTGATGGATTTGGTATTTGCACCAGACCTTCCTCACCGGAAATAAATGCCTGAATACTCCAATTGAAATCCAGACCAAAATCAGTAAGCTTGTCCCAGTTTACACCATCAAAGCTAACAAGATCACCATAACCATAAACGGATGGTCCAGCATCCACTCCTGCAGGGAAGGAATTGGCTTCCTGGTTAATTTCGTATCCGATCAAAAGGTCAGTTTGACCATCAATTAAAAAAGGCTCATCAAGAATAATCTCATTCCAGGAAGTCGTATCAGGCTGGCCTATGAACTGCTCATAGACCAATTCAGGAGCACTATCGTTGGCCCAAATTTTCAAAGTATAATCCGATTGTCCGATAAAATAATATAAGCGGGTCTTTGTTAAATACTTACCTGCATAATCAATCAACTGTGAAGCATCCCATCTTGAAGCAATATACCACAAAGCACCTTCGGTGATACCTATTGCCGTGCTGTTTACACCAGTACCGTAATATAACCAGGTTCCGGGTCCGTCTGTTGGATCAAGCCATGAAAGCTCAACGACCTGTCCTTCCACTGAAGCCTGCAAATTTAATGGCGGGGCAAGGGAGCCGGTCCCTGATAACACGATTGTTGCTTCAGGCTGATCAGGATCGTTGGAGGTTATCGTGATGGTTCCGTTATATTCAATTAAATCAACCGGAAGAAATTCTACATTGATAAAAACAGCTTCGCCCGGTGATAAATAGTAGGCATCATTATATACAGTAAATGCTTCATTCGAAGATTCAATAGCAGAAACAAACAAATCGTCAGCACCGGCATTTTGCAGGATGAACTGGAGTGAGCTCGCATTTTCAACCAATACATTGCCAAAATCAAGGCTGTCAGGGGACAACAAAATTTCAGGGTTGCCTGTGACGATTAAGTTGATAAATAAATAGCGATTCGCGTTATTCAGGTTGTTGATTTCAAATTCGGTAACTGAACTGTATATACCGGCATTCAATGCATCGGTGTTGATTGTGAGCTGAAGTTCAACCGAATCCCCCGGTAAAATTTCACCTTCTAATACTTCATAAGCAATCCAATTATCAACGTCCGTTATACTCCAGGCTAATGTTTCATTGCCCGGGTTAACTAATTGTATTTGTTGGCCGATGCTATCATTGCTTTCCATTACTATCGTAAGAGAATCGGGTACAATGATCAATTGAGGGCCGCCAATCTGCACATCAATTGTTGCCGGATCACTTTCAATCGAATCATAAATCGCAGTAACACCATAGGTAAATATTCCATTATTAACTTCATCATCCGTATATTGTAAATCTGTAATTGGTACTTCTGTCAATAATTCACCATCCCGATAAACATTAAACGCATCAGGAAAAGATGATTTGGACAAAGTACTGTTTCCTCGACTTAATTCTTTAAATAAGTTAGCCGGACCATTCGATTGTGTTATAAAGGCCCTAAGTGTCCAATTGTAATCCAAACCAAAATCAGCCCCACTTGCCCATTCACCCACATCAAATGAAACTAAATCACCATACCATTGAACCGCAGGGCCAGCATCATTTCCAATGGGATAATCTTCAGCGGATTGATTAATTTCAATGCCTACCCACAATTCTTCTGAGGCATCAATTTGTAAAGGATTGTCCAACATTATTTTATTCCACTCTAAAATGGTGAAGTTTACTATTTCCTGATCATAAATTAGCGTTTCTGCAAATTCACCTTTCCAGATTTTGAGCATATATTCAGCAGAATCGGAGCCAGGAATAAATTCTACTTTTGATAGAAACTCACCATCAAATTGTTCAATCTGATTGGGTTCCCAACGCACAGCTATGCGCCATGTTCCGCCCTCAGTAAGACCAATAAGGGTGAACAACGTACTATCAGAATAGGTTAACCATTGTCCCTGACCATCTTCTGATGGCATCCATGTTAAGAACACATCATTATCATTAACTTGGGCTTGCAAGTTTGTTGGAGGAAAAATGCTGTCATTCTCTAATTCTCGACTGTTAATAGGATCATTTATCCTTAACTGTGATAATGTATTTTGAGCGAAGAGCAGTTGAACGCTAATGAAAATGGAAAGGAGGAATAGAATTAGTTTTTTCATGATTTCACAAAATAGTTTATTTTTAAACAAAGGATGTGCATAAAAGTTTAAATAATATTGCTAATTTTGAGAAAACCTAGATGTTTTATTTCCAATGCAAACCTGCCAACTTCGGACCGCTTTTCGATTTTGTAAATCAAGTATAGTCTTGCTTGTTTTATTATTGTCACTTCACAATCAAATAAATGCCCAGAAAATCGAGTCGGTTTATATGACTGAATTTGAGACAGGGAAAACAATTTATACCATCACCAACAGGACTTATTCGTTAACCGAAAATAACTATCAATTTCTAAATGAAGTTTCGAGTGATTCAATACTGAAATACTTAAAGATTATCTTTTATCAGCCGGATTCACTTTATATAGAACAATTACCACAAGAGACTTTTCTTAATGAGATATCCAAAATTAGAGAGGACTGGCTTTTGTTTGTTCATGGAGACAGTAAAACTTTTGAGCAGGCGGTGATGCGTGGCTTTGACATTCAACATTTGCATAATATCAATGTGATCGTTTTTAGCTGGCCAACAAAAGACCCGGATTTTAATGGTATTAAAAATTTTAAGAACTCCAAACAAAATGTGCTTAAATCACTCGGTCATTTCGAAAACTTATTGACTTTTATTGAAAGTTTCAGGAAATCTAATTCAGCGTTTGCAAATGACAACAAACTCTCTATGTTTATTCATAGTTTGGGTAATTCTTATATTGAGAATATAATTCAACAAAATGGCCTTACTGCACATAATGGTTGTATCTTTGATAATGTAGTTCTGAATGCGGCTGCTGTAAACCAGGAAGGACATAGTACCTGGGTTGAGAAAATGAGTGTTCAAAAAGAAATCTATATCACAAGTAACCGCAAGGATTTTAACCTAAAAGGGGTGCGTATATTTACAAAAGACGGAAAACAATTAGGTGAAGTGGTTGAAGCACCTGTGGCACAAAATGCATATTATGTGCAGTTTACTGAAGCGGTCGGTTTTAGGACCCCTACTGGTACTACACATACCTACTTCATTGGTGAAGTAGCGGATGAAAGTGACAATATACGTACGTTTTATAAAGATGTATTTCACGGGAGCAAGATTGATCTTTCAATTACCAGTAAATTTGAAAAGAGAGAGGATAACATTGGTTATGATATTATTTATTAATCAAGATAAAACACATTAAAACTGAATACAATGAAAAGTTTCCTAAAAAACTCGATCCAATTAATTGGCGTGTTCATTATTATCGCTCTTTCTTCATGCGCTACTTTTGAACCGGGTTGGAATACAGTAGAGATAAAAGAAAGTCAGGTTGACAAGAATCAACTAATTGCCAGAGCGCATTCCATCGAAAGTACTGCTGCTTCGGCTGAGCAAGTTGAATTACTGATTGAAACATTTAAGGAGGTGCTCAAAACGGATCCCTTGAATTATTATGCTTTGTGGAAAATAGGCAATTATCATATTTTAATGGGTGCTGCTTATGCCGAAAAGAAGAAAGATAAAAAGTATCATTACCAGGAAGCAATTAAATACTGCGAAAAAGCAATGGCTACCAATACAACATTCAAAACTGAGGTTCTAAATGGTAAGGATATTACTGAAGCCCTTGATAAACTAACAATTCACCAGATTGATGCAATGGGTTATTGGTATACAGCACGCTTTTATTATTTCAGCGAATGCCTTGCCCCACTTGGCAGGGTGATGAATACAGGATAGTGATTGATAATAACAAAATGATTGAGCGGATTGATGCAATTGATCGCACCTGGGCGGGTGGTGGTAATTATTTTTCAAGGGGTTTGTATTATATTGCAATTCCTGAGCGTTTTGGAGGTAGTAAAGAACGAGCCGACCAGGAATTTACCGAAGCGGTCAATATTGGTCCTAATTATTTAGTAAATAGGTGGGGAAGAGCGAAATACTTATACAACCTAGTTGGTGAAAAAGACAAGTTTTTGAACGATTTAAATTGGGTAGTTGAACAGGATCCGAGCAAAGCTGACAATCCATATCCCTGGAATGTATACTTTCAGCAGGATGCAAAAAAATTATTGGCAGATTACCAGTAAAATAATATTTTAATTAATTGCCACACAGACAAGAGGGATGCTTTCCGGGCTAAGTGATGAATGTTTGAAATTACCATAAAAGTTGATCTGCTGAAACCCTGCTTTTTCAAGCAGGTCTGCGAGCGCTTGTTTTCTTATGGGAAATAATCTTATGTGATTTTTTATTTGCACTCCAGATATCTTGTTGGTGAGTATCGTTTCAAAACCAATTTTATTCTCAACCGGGTGGTAATGATAATTTCTAACAAACTGAATATTATTGTTTTCAATTGTGGGCAGACTTTTGATGTTTTGATCGATAACTCGATCGTAATTGATGATCTGAAATAATAATTTTCCGTTCTGTTTTAATACATCTTTTGCCTGCCTGAAAAAATCCAAAACCTGCCCGGATCCATCTAAATGAACAAGCGTATTTCCAAAACAAACCACGGCATCAAATGAATTTGCGCCATATTTCGTTTCGATATCCAGCATATTCAACTTTTGAAAATGAATACCCCTGTCATTTTTTTCATTGGCTTTCTCAAGCATTGCAAAGTCAAGATCAATAGCTGTTACTTTTTTAAATAAACCAGCCAGTTCAAATGATAAGCTTCCGATCCCGCAACCAATATCAAGAACTGATAAGTTTGATGTGTTGTCAAAACTGGTTTTAATGAAATGAACCTGGTCTATGTTCAGTGGAAAAATGTGTTCGTAATAATCGGCAATACTTTGATAGAATGTCATCGAAAAATTTTATTGAATACAAGGCTAAAAATAGGTCTTATTCCAATGTAAATTCAATAAGCAAGTGTAACAGATAGTAATCACAAAAAAGCTTATTCTTGCAATCACAATAGATGCACAGCATCGAAACTAAAATGGCCAAATGAGATAAATAGTATGAAGAAGTATTTACAATACTTTAAATTAAATTGGTGGATTTTATTTCTTACCCTCTTCAGTTTATTGAGTTTAGTGAGCGAAATAATCTCCGGAAGATGGAGTATGTTCGATTTCGAAGTTTATTATCGTACTGCTCAGCGCATTATTAATAGTGATGAGATATACCGAATTGCTTCAGACAAATATTATGTTTATAAATATGCACCATCTGTTGGTGTCTTTTTTATACCCTTTACAATATTACCACTTTGGTTGGCCAAGATAATATATTGGGGAGGTATTACTTTTCTGTTGGGATTTGTATCGAAGAAATTGTATGTCGAAATCTGTAATGAACGCATTGAAAAGATCGAATTTAATCAATTCGCTATTTTTTTCGCACTGCTTACAATTTTGATCCATGTTCATAGTGAATTAACAATAGGACAGGTAAATATTCTGTTACTTACTCTGTACGTCTTTCTGATATTTACAATACAAAAGAACAAACAAATACAATCTGCATTATTACTGGCAGTATCAATTATTATAAAGCCGTTCGGGTTAATCTTTTTACCGTATTTAATTATTAAAAAAAAGTATAAGACTTTGCTGTACTTCTGCGGAATCATCTTGCTGCTCATAGCATTGCCATTACTGTTTTACCCTTCATTTGATACATTTGTTAACCTGAACAAAGCCTGGATTAATGAGCTTGGCATTGAGTTGGCAAATAAGCAGGAATTATTAGCTAGTGCTAATCATACTATATTTTCTGTTCTGGCCAGGCATACGCCAGTTAGTTATGTTTTAACAAGCAGCATATCACAGAAAATTTATCAGATATTAATTGTTGTGGTGATTGGCTGGTTGTTTTTTAAATTGGAAAAAGGCAAACAATCTTTAATACTCGAAATGTCTGTATTAATTATCCTAATACCACTTTTTTCAGCTACAAGTAAAAATGCATTCATATTTGCAATGCCCCTTGCGCTTTATCTGATTAGTCATTTTAAAGATAATTCAACGGTTGTTAAAATATTAACCATTCTCGGATGTATTTTCATTGGAGGCAATTTATATGAAATATATGGTCATGATATTAGTGCCTTGCTAAATGATATTTCAATTTATACTCTGGGCAGCATATTATTATTAACCGCAACTTATATCCATACAAAAAAACATCAACCGACGGGTGCAGTTTTGAAAAACTAAACTTTCGTAAGATCTGCGCAAGCAGAATTGTACAGGTAATCAGATTTATTGAATAAAATTATTTCTTGTTAACGTCAAGAATTAATTCATTAATGACCAGACTATAATAATCATGTAATATGATAGTAAAGGACTTACTGTCAGAGAGTCAAATGGTTTGAGTATTAATCCAACTTCTTCTTGTAAGTTTCTTTCAATCCTAACAGGCATAGTATCGAGACCAAAGCAGTAAAAGCTAAATAATAACCCGGTGACAAATTATTACCTGTTAATTTTATCAAATAGGTCGCAACGAGTGGGGTTGTTCCTCCAAAAATTGCTAAAGCAATATTGTAACTAAACGACATTGCGCTAACACGAACTTTCGTGCTAAAATTTTCGCTCAGGAATGTAGGTATAGTCCCCTGCAGTGCTGATGTAAATATTGCCAAGAACAAAATTGCCGTAAAAATATCTATATGAGTGGTATTACCAAGCAAATAGAAAATAGGATATGAAAATAATAGGAATCCGCCCATCCCAAACAGGAGTATTTTTTTCCTCCCGTACCTATCTGAAAGATAACCCATTAATATGATGAGACCCAGTAAAATGAACATTACAATGGAATTGATATCAAGCGCAAAGGCCAGAGGAATGTGTTCTTCAACTGACAGGAATGTTGGCAGGTAAATAAAAGGCATATAAAAACCTACCGAGAATACCCAAAGCAATCCGATAATTAGGAGGATATCTTTATATTGATTTTTTAATGCGAACAACAAGGGTGATTTTAGTAATTGTCCGGCTTCTTTTGCCTTCAGGAAGGATTCGGGCTCTTTTAGATCTCTACGCATAAATAAACCATAAGCACCAAGCACAATTCCAAGAATAAATGGTATACGCCATACCCAATCGGTTATTTGCTGAGTGGTAAACATGCTTTCAACCAAAGCACCTACTGCCGAACCTAACAGGATTCCCGCAACGACACTAAATGTTGTCCATGCGCCATAAAACCCACGGCGGTTGGCTGGTGCTACTTCTACAATAAACGAAATAGAAGTGGTAAATTCACCTCCGACTGAAACACCCTGGATAAGTCTGAGTAGTGTCAATAAGATTGGTGCAAGTACGCCAACTTGCGCATAAGTAGGCAGAAAGCCTAGAAGCGCTGTAGCAATTGCCATAAGCACTACGGAAAGAAGCAATGCCTTTTTTCGACCATATTTGTCTCCTATGTATCCAAAAATTAAAGCGCCTATAGGCCGCATAACAAAACCTGCAGCGAATATGCCAAAAACTGAAATAAGTGCAGCTGCCTTATCTTCTGATGGAAAAAATAAAGGTGCCAATATTTTGGCAAAGTAACCGTAAACAGCGAAATCATACCATTCCATTGCGTTTCCGATGGAGCCTGAAAGAACCATTCGGATGTCTGACATTGTCTTTTTCATTTAATTTGTATTTAAAGTGTTAAAATAATGTCATTGTCAATTTTAAAAATTTATTAAGGCTGTTGTGCAAAATTGAAATGCATTTTACGATTACTACCCGGTTAATTAACAACGATTTCAGAATCAATTATTCCGTAACTATGTTCTGGTATTCATTTACGATAGAAAGAATTTGGATGTTTCAATAACTCTTAGTGATTTGCAAATAATCAAAATAAATCAAAAAATATTAGGTTTATATAATAAACAAGTTTATATTTGCGACATATTTACATCATAAAATTAAAATTATGGAAAAACATATTGATGAACAAATGAGCCTGAATATTATTACAGAGGCTATTGAAAACGCTAAATCCAGGTTTAAAGACAACGGCTTTTTTTACCTTTTATGGGGATGGCTTGTATTAGCAGCCAGTTTACTTGAATATAGTTTAATTCAATTTTCGAATACACCTTATCACTGGGTTGGCTGGCCAGTGCTTATGACAATAGGGGGGGTGGTTTCTGCCGTTTATGGTTATCGACTTGGGAAAAAAGCAACTGTAAAAACTTATGTTGATACAGCAATGATGTTTCTATGGAATGGATTTATCATCTCGATCCTGATCACATTAGTATTGGGTGCAATAAACCATGTTTCATGGCATATTCTAAATCCACTTATTATTGTATTTTATGCATTGGGGACTTTTGTTTCGGGCGGCATATTGAAATTTAAACCACTTGTTATTGGTGGAATATTAGCTTGGGTAATTGCAATTATTGCCTTTTTAATTCATTCGGAGGTGCAACTTTTGCTGATGGCAGCAGCCATTATTGTTTCATATCTTGTACCTGGTTATATGTTGAAATACAGAAATGAATAATCATGTTTAAACCACTCGACCCATTATTACATAACCAACTTCGGCTTGCCATTGTCTCACTGCTAATTAATGTTGAGCATGCCGAGTTTAAATTCCTGCTCGAAAAAACGGGGGCAACCAGGGGTAACCTGAGTGTGCAGATATCGAAATTGAAGGATGCAGGTTATTTATTTGTAAAGAAGAGTTTTCGAAATAATTATCCGCTGACAACCTGTAGGATTTCTTCAAAAGGAATTGGAGCTTTTGAAAATTACGTGGAAAGCATCAGTAGTTATATTGATAAAAAGGAATAGATTCTGAAGGGTACTCATGCTTTATTTATTAAACTGACAAAGTACATATCGATTTCTCCTTTTCCTTTTACCTCTATTTTACCTCTGCTTTCAAATGCGAAAAGGGGATCATTTTTAATAATCTCATAAGTATCGCCGCTGATGTTCACCATACCTACTTTACCGTTGGTTTCCATCCTGGAAGCAGTATTTACTGTGTCGCCCCATAGGTCATATTGGAATTTTTTCACACCTACAATTCCTGCTACCACAGGACCGGTATGGATTCCAACACGCATTTCGAAGGCAATTTCACCGTCTGATTCCAGTTCTTGTTTTCGCTTTGAAATAAAGTCTTGCATTTCAAGACCAGCCATTACTGTATTTTTAACAGATTCCTCAGTAAGAACCGGAAGACCCCCTGCAGCCATGTATGCATCTCCAATAGTTTTTATCTTTTCGATACCGTATTTTTCCATAATCTCATCAAAGCCTTTAAAGCAATAATTGATCTTTGATACCAGTTCGGTAGCACTGAGCTTTTCTGATGTTTGTGTAAATTCTTTGAAATCGGTAAAAAGGATGGAAACCCTATCGAACTTCCTTGCTTCAGCCGATCCTTTTTCTTTTAGTTCAAGAGCAATTTCTGAAGGAAGAATATTAAGCAATAATTCATCAGAAAGTTGACGGGCTTTATCTATTTCAACGTTCTTTTTGGCCAGTTTATCCCTATTTTTGCGCGCGCTTAAAAAATTATATGCAAAAAATGCGGCAAGCATTAAAAGGAAAATACTTCCAATAAGAAGCCCATTTTGGGTTCTCTTATAATTTATGTTTTCAAGTTCGGTATTTAACTTTTCTAATTTTAATGATTGAATTTCATTAGACCTCTTTTCAGCTTCATACTTATGTTCCATTTCAGCGATCGCTTCTATTTTCTTTATATTCAATAAGGAGTCTTTTAACAACATGCTTTTCCAAAGTTGTTGATAACCATTTTTGTAATCCCCAAGCGTAGAATAGAAATAGGCTTTGTTTTCAGTATACAATTGAATATCGGCCAGGTTATCATCTTCATAAGCATAGTGCAATGCTGAATCCACATACATTAAGGTCTTTTCATCATTATCTGACAAACCTGCAAGATTATTATAAAGTGCGCTTACTGTTGCCAAAGCATTTCTCTTTTTAGCCAGAGGTACTGCCCTCTGCATATATTTGGATGCTTCCTTATAATTATCATTATTGGCATAAAGGACACCAATGCTCATTAGTATTTTTTGCTGTAAATAGGGATTATTAGACTTGACTGCCAGATTGTAGGCAGTGTCGAGGTAGGGCAGTCCAATATCAAGTGAATTTGCTGCACTATGTGCTGACATATAAAGCTTGATCAAATCGGTTTTATCAGGATTAGAGTGATCAAACAATTGGATGCCAAGAAGTGCAACTGAATCAGCTTTTTCAAAATCATTTAGTCCTTCATATAAGTCAGAGAATGAAAGTAATACCTGTATTCTTGTATTAATTTCGCAGCTTGAAATTTCATATAATTTCTGTGCTTTGATTAATGAAGATAGCGATTGCTTGAATTGCGCTGATCCCAGCTCAAAATAAGCCTGTTTGGCAATAACCTGTATACGTTTGCAAGTATCACCTGAATTTTCAAAAAATGTCTCAAGATCCACACAGCATTTCATAGCCTCGTCGCGAGATGAAAAAGACCTGTTATAGAGCTCATTTAATAGACTGTCTGCTTGTTTGTCAGTATATTGAGCGCTAGCGTTAGCGCTTATAAATAAAATGATAAAAAGATAAATTATCCGATTTACACTATTCATAAAACAGCACTAATGTTATTAATTTATTTGAATTTAATTCTATTCAGAAAATCTGGTTAATAATAGAACTGATTAATCTACCAAAGTTACATTCAAATTTTGGAAAAATGCGTTTTCAACCTTGCTTAATGAAACTTCTTTTAGATTAAAAACTTCGCTTAATCTTGAAAAAAATAACCATCTAACCTGTATATCGCTTCGAGTATGGTTTTTAATTTCAGTTATTTAGTTCGCTCCAGCATCTCCTGTTGGTGCATTTTTGAATTTCCATTTTTGTTTATGGGTATCATTACTCATTTTTGGTGACAATGTTATTTGAGTTCCACCTTTTGGGTCATCCATGGTTAAATATTTTTCCGCACAATCGGGTGACCCACCAATCGGTTGAATATGATAAATATCGTCAGAACCATCTTTCCCGACTACTGTTAGCCGAAACTCAGTTGCATTTGTTTGCAGATTGGCGGTGCAAACGCAGCGCTTTCAACTCCTAAATAGCTGGTTTCGAATTTCTCAGATCGAAAACTTACAACAGCACCATCTTTGGGCGCAGGTACTATCGACCATTTATCTTCTTCTTTATTGGAATTAGCGGTATTAGCTACTTCAACCTGAGTTGGGTCTTTGGCTTCCATTTGTTTCTCATTAATTTGGCCGGGTGAGTTTACGTTTCCAATAACGTAATTTAAATTAGGTAAATTCATTTACAAATCGATTTTTTAGTGTGCCCAAATGTAACAAAAAAGATATACAAATATTTGTCAAAAGTTTTTCAGTAAACTGGAAATGAGCCAACAAAAACGTTGATCCATTAGTGTTTATATAGGGAAACTTTAAAAATTACCAGGTTAATTAAAGCCAAATTTTAAGAATTATTTAACAGTTGATTTCATAAGATCACGGTAACATTCAGGTTTGTATTATCAATAAATGAGGGGTTCATTAAATTAATCCCCATGGTTTAATTTGATTTATTTAAAACAACTAAAGGAAAAAAGAAAAAATATAGGAGTAGAAAATTTTCCATTGTGTATTATTCAATGACTTTTTTAATCTCATTCGCCCATTCCTCAATGGCTTCCCAATCCCTGAAATCGCCAAATTGAGCCTTAACCATTTTTACCGTCATTTTCTCTAATGTGTTGAGCCTGGTCTCATCCAAAACACCATGAAAAACTTTTACATCAATAGGATTGATACGATCGGCAATATCTTGTAATCCTTCTGGGAATTTCCATCCTTTCATTAATTCAATAGGATCGCCTTCTCCGGTTGGCCCGGTTGAGAACAACCATACCTTTTTATCAGCAAGTGCTTTTTCATTATCTTTCAGAAACTTTGCTGCTTTTTTTTGCCATTGCCCAATATAGACAGCACTGCCCAAAATTACATTTTTGTAAATCGACAGATCAACTTTATCTCTTACATCAAGGACATCTGCTTGTAATCCGGAGTTGGAGAGTATTTCGCCAATTTTTTTTGCAACTTCTGCGGTTGCTCCGTGTTTCGAAGCATAGGCAACCAGGGTATTGCTCTTCATTTTATAATTTTAATTAGGTTTTTTATCGAGTATTGAAAAGGTTCGGATTCTAATCCTTCGCTTTTGGTTACCTTAAAACACCTTCCTGTTTTAGGAAATCATGCAATTTACTACTAACAAACCTATTTCCTTCAGGCGTCCAATGAAATCCATACTTATCATATCTAAAGTCATTGGCAAGTGATAAATATGGAATGTTGCTCAAATCACAATACGAGCACTCTTCTTGAATTCCGTCATCGTCTGTATAAGCAATAATGAATCTTGCACCTTTCGATTTAATAAAAGTATTCATTTCAAAAATTATTTCTTTTGTTGGATCTTCAACAAAAACAGTTTGTGGTCTGGTTATTTGTACAATACCCTGGATAAGCCTGCTTTTGAGTAGATTAGGATACCTGCTGGTAAAAAACTGAAGTGATTTATCAACGGGCGTCCCTTGTTTTATTAGTTTGTTTTCTTTGAAGGAAAAATAAGGCTTAAAATAATTATATAATTTGTTTGTTTGGTTACCTACCCAATCATTATCACAAATTACAAGAAAAACAATATCCGGTTGAAAGTGATCAAACCATTGTTTAATCAGGATAAGCTCCTGGTCATTACTATAACCACTTACACCCATGTTTATTATTTCCCAGTTGGGTAAACTATCCTGTAGGTATTCTGTAAAACGCTCACCAAAATCAACATCATAACCCCACACAAAAGAATCTCCCAAAAAGGCTATTCTTTTCTTTTCTTTTGGGCCATGATTAATATCTCTGAAGCCATTATTGTTATGTTGTACATTAATTAATCGAGTACCTTTAAATTGTTTGGAACTGTTCTCAACCGGGAACCAACCGAGTTCTTCGTCATAACGGTAAGTTAAGTTTATTTCATCCAGAACATAATATTTATCCAAAAGGATCCTCGCTACTATTTCCCCACCAATTACAAGTATAATTAGTGAAAAGAATAAAGTAGCAACAATAAAAACGAGCTTTTTTCTCATGAGTTACCTAGTAATGAATTAGTAGTACAAAATTCTGATTCTGTATTGAGTATATATAATTTCAAGTAGTAATAAATACAAAATTATAATAATTAGCTGATCAGTTTATATCTGTTTCTGATATTATTTTTCTGCACTATAAAATTTTACATAAATGTTCTTATTTTAATTTTCATCCTTATTACTTGTCCAATTCAAAACAGGATATACAATCTTAGGTTTAAGTTCAGCGTACTTTTCCAATTCTACTTTTCCTGCTTTCATCAAAACTTTGTAAGTGCCGGGAGGTTCATTCCACGTATTCCATCTTGTTGAATTTATTCCCAGGTTATTTGTTCCATTAATGGTATCTATCGGTTGTCCATTGTCATTATAGATGTAAAATAAAGGACCTTCTTTCAATTCTTCATTTAGCCAATAGTCAAATTGCAAACCGTTAGGTTCGTTTGGAGTAAAAAGATGGCTGTCGCCCATTAATCGATTATTTCCCCAAAAAGCAGCTTCTGAAACATTGCTGACTGGTTTTGGCTGAATATCGAAAAAGTGGATATCCTTAGTTAAAATATCAGACGTCATTTGCTGTAAAACAATTGAGGTTAGTAATATACAAACCACGGCCATAACTACCTGCGACCAAGTCATTTTCACGCGGATGGATAACAAGGTCTTTGATGAGTACATTAGGAATATTTCCTGTCATATCTTTGCCAGGATTCTCCCTGCATCAAGGCTGAAATAAATACCGATATCATTACCCACGAACAAAAGGTTTGGATTTTTCAAATCCTCAATAATTACATTTACAGGATAATCTGGGAGGCCCACCGCAATGTTGACCCAGGTTTTACCTTTATCATTGGTTTTAAAAACATAAGGTTTAAAATCGTCAAATTTGAATCCTGATTTGCAAACATAGGCTGTATTGTCGTCAAACTTGGAAGCAAATACCCTTGTTGTCCAAAATTCACTGGGGACACCTGTCTCGGAAATTGTATTGGTAAACTCATTCCAGGTTTTACCAAAATCAGGTGTCATATGCACTCTTCCATCATCTGTTCCAACCCATATCAAACCAGGCTTTTTCGGCGACTCGGAAATAGTTGTCAATGTGCAATACATCATATGGCCTTTACCGGCAATTTTTATAGAATCGTTTGTTGTTAAATCGGGGCTAAGTTCGATCCATGTTTCTCCCCGGTCGAGTGACTGCAGCAACATTTGCCCCCCTGTATAAAGGATTGAAGGATTATGCGGAGAAATAATTAACGGAGGGTCCCATGGATAGCGGTACTTTGGATCTCCTTTTGGCGCTTTGGGTTCGATACGCTTGCGTTCAGCTTTTTTCTGATCAACGCGCTGATGAGCCCCAAATTGAGTGGTCGTATAAAACCATCGGCTGTCAGTTGGGTCAACAGGACAATACATACCATCCCACATACCAATTAAAAACCAGTCCTCTAAAGATATTTCACCCTTCCAGCTATTACTCGGTCCTTTCCATACTTCATGGTCTTGCAACCCTGCATAAATGTTATATGGTTCTTCCATATCAACCGAAACATGGTAGACTTCTCCCAATGGTATATGATAAAGATGATTTGAATTAATACCTCGGTCGAAGGTTTCATATAATCCGCCATCGCTGCCAATCATCATATGTCGTGGGTCTTTTGGATCAATCCACATGGTTCTGAAATCGCCAAAAACATTGTTTAATATCTTGCTTTTGCCCCATTCAATACCGTCCCAGGTTTTGCCTCCATCATTAGAGTTGGGCATGGTCATTGATATCACATAAACATTATCATCATTTTCTGGGTCAATATAAATCTTGTTAAATGAATAAGGTGCTTTGTCTGCCACATTGATGGTGTCGTGATTCATTTTTGTCCACTCTTCTCCACCATTTTCCGTTTTATATACATCTCCCCAAATGACTTCACCAACCGGTTTCATATGCATGTCTTGTTCACCTTCAGTTCCATCGGAGATATAAGGCTTTAAAATCTCAATCACTGAGTAAAGAATATTTGGATCCTTTGAATATATGGCCAGGCCAATACGCCCGAGTTTGCCATCCGGTAATCCATTCTCAAGTTTGTTCCAGTTTTTCCCGCCATCTGTTGTTTTGTATATTGCACTTTGCTCTCCACCTGCTTCAAAATGCCATGGAAGCCTGTATTTTTCATAGGCCGCCGCATATAAGATTTCAGGATTGGAAGGATCCATTACCAGATCAATTACACCTGTGTTTTCATCAACAAACCAGATTCTTTCCCAGCTTTCACCGCCATTTGATGTTTTAAAAATACCCCTTTCCTGGTTAGCTGTAAAAAGATGTCCCATCACGGAGACATAAACTATGTGGGGTTTCTCAGGATGGACAATAATAACTGAAATGTGATGGGAATCATTGAGTCCTTCGTTGCTCCAGGTTTTACCGCCGTCAATTGATTTATATACTCCTGTTCCACTGTGCGAACTTCTTGCATTATAGTCTTCCCCGGTACCGGCCCATACAATTTCAGGGTTTGAAGGAGCAAGAGCTAAAGCCCCAATAGAAGGGGTTGTTACTGTATCAAAAATTTGGAAAAAAGTAGTGCCGTTGTTTTCAGTTTTCCAGATTCCACCATTTCGGGTACCTATATAATAAGTATAATCATATTTGGGATTATGGGTTTGTGGAACCACAATTTCGGTAATCCAGCTGCCAACCCGATATGGGCCCAATGCTCTGAAATTAAGTTCTCCAGGATCAAATTGATCGGCTTTGATTTGAGAAAACATTTGTGCTGAGATGAAAATGATTGCAATAAGTAGGTTTGATTTATTTATCATTCATAACGAGTTTTAAAGGATCGATAAAGGTAAAAAATCATCGCTTTCATCAACTCATATTAGTCTATGCAAATCCAATAGCCAAGCAGTCTTTTTGTCAATATTATTTTAAACATATTACTTTTGCGAATTGACTCATAAACTTATAAATCATTTACCCAAAATATTAGATTTTCTTATGCCAGATTCATTAAATGAAAAAAAGTTTGCATCGCAGTTCACAAAAATTGCAGGTATTTTAGGTGTTTTTACATCATTAATGCTTCTTCCTGATATTTTTGAATATACATTAGCGGTTGATGATTTACTTCCAGTCGAGCGGACTAATTTGTGGATATTTTCAACAATCCTTTTTATCTTCTCAGTATGGTTTGTTATATTCAGTAAAAAAAACAAGATCAATTTTGCTTTATTTTTTTTCGTTTTGATTGTTCTGATAGGAACTGAATTAACTACCCGTGTTTTTGTTAATCTTTTTGCTTCTAAACAAACAAATCAAGAGCTTGCAAATTATGTCAACAGAACGTATCCTGAATTTTTAGCCTATAGGGGGCATCCTTTCACTTCTTACATGGGAAAGTCAAGCAAAGCACTTGTAGGGACTGAAATAACGGGTGGTTTTAAACCATTTAATAATTTCGGATTTGTAGGCGATGATTTTATTTATCAAAAAAATGAAGGAACAATCCGGATTGCTGCATTGGGGGCATCTACTACAGCCAGGGGATATCCAGCTCTAATGGAAAAAATATTGAATGAAACAGTCGGGTCTGCATGTCAATTCGAAGTGATGAATTTTGGGGTTACAGGATGGACTTCAGCGCATACTATGGTTAATTTTATGCTTAATGTAGTTGACTTTAATCCTGATTATGTCATCATTCACCATGCTTGGAATGAAAATAAGGTTAGAAATTACCCGGATAATGTCTTCAAAGGCGACTATTCACATGCGTTTACTTATTTTCATGAGCCGGAAATAGCCGATAAAATTCCCTTAAGAATAAGTGTAATTTACCGGCTGTTAAAAATAAAATTCTCTGTTTTATCTATGCCGAGTTGGATGTTTGTTGGAAAAGCTACAAACATTATAAATAATAAACCTGTTTCGCCAGCGTTTGAGAATCTTGATGAATTAAATCCTTTTGAGCGTAACATAAAGCAAATTATTGATATTGCCATACGAAATGGTATACGCGTTATTCTAACTACGCAACCACATTCGAGTGATTCTTCGATAAGTCATTTTTCTGCTTCAAAAGGTATTGACCAGGTAAACGACATTTCACGGATTATCAGAAGTCAATATGAGGATAAAACACTTTTTGTTGAGCTTGATACCTTGATGACAGGAAAGGAAAATGACCTTTTTGTTGATGTGGGTCATTTGAATGAAGAAGGAAAATATTTGAAGGCCAAGTATATTGCCGAACATATTATTGCTGACAGTGTATGGTTTAAAACAGTTTGTGATCCATCAGGAATGGATCCAATTTTCTCAGGGCTTACCACCAATGAGATCTTATTAATGAAGTATTACAAAAATAAATTGATCAAAAAGCAACCTAAAGAGATGATTCAGGGTGCTGTTGAGAATGGAATTAATGTTAATGATATGTTATTGGAAAATGCCTTGGTACAATATAATTTATTAACGGAAAATGATAAAAATCGCATTTTTCAAATTGTTTCAAATATTGAGAGCAATGCAAAGTGGT
Source organism: uncultured Bacteroidia bacterium (assembly GCA_963759045.1). Classification (GTDB taxonomy): domain Bacteria; phylum Bacteroidota; class Bacteroidia; order Bacteroidales; family F082; genus JAADID01. The sequence goes on along the minus strand of CAVWXM010000025.1, from coordinate 130,327 downwards.
ATCAAGGGACAGTCAAACAGGCAAATATCAGGAGCATTTCAATTAATGAGATGATCATCATTAGTGCAATGGCAATATTTAATAAAGAGAGAAGGGAAACAGTAAATTAATAACTTGATATGTGCGCTAGTCAAGTTTAAATTCTTCTTTCCAGTTCGAATCGTTTTTTAGTTCTTTTTGTTCTGTCTTTTCAAAAAGATAATTTCCAAGTACAAGGTAATCCATTTCAGTACGCATAAAACATCTGAATCCGTCATCAGGAGTGCATACTATAGGTTCACCTCTAACATTAAAACTTGTATTGACGATAACACCATAACCGGTTTGATTTTTAAACTCTTTGATCAGCTTCCAGTAACGGGGATTGGTGTCCTTATTTACACTTTGAATCCTGGCTGAATAATCAATATGAGTGATAGAGGGAACATCCGATCGAAGATGGTAAAGTCGATCATATAATGGAAGTTCGTGATATCCATCAGGCAAAGGGTTTAATCGTTTTTCCTGAACAGGAATTACAAGTAACATATATGGTGAAGGCCTGTCCAATACAAAGAATTCTTCGATATCCTCTTCAATTACAGTCGGTGCAAAAGGCCTGAAACCCTCACGGTATTTTATTTTCAGGTTCATTTTTTTTTGCATTTCCGGATTACGTGAATCTCCAAGGATACTGCGATTTCCCAGTGCCCGCGGTCCGTATTCCATTCTGCCCTGAAACCATCCAACAACATTTCCATCAGCAATTTTTTTGGCTACAACTTTGATCAATTCATCAAAATTTTCAAAATATTGATGTTTTGCATCGTATCGCCTAACAACACCCAGTATCTCTGATTCGCCAAATTCAGGTCCTAAATAGGCTCCTTTCATTGAATCAGGTTTATTGTTGACTTTTCTCTTTTCGCCTTTCCATAAATACCACCCCAGGTAAGCAGCTCCAAGTGCCCCGCCTGCATCACCAGCAGCAGGTTGAATCCAAATATCTTTGAATAATCCTGTTGCCAATAATTTGCCATTGGCAACGCTGTTAAGTGCAACACCGCCTGCCATTACCAGGTAATCACATTTGGTGAGTTTTTTAGCAGTTTCGGCAAGTTTTATCACAATTTCTTCAGTCACCTGTTGTATGGCAAGGGCCATGTCCATATATTCCTGAGAAATTTCAGACTCAGCATCACGCGGTGGAATTCCAAACAATGACTCCCATTTTTTATCGTTGGTCATTCTTAAACCAGTCGCGTAATTGAAGTATTTCATATTCAATAATATGGAACCATCTTCACGTAAATCAACCAACTCAGAATAAATTTTGTCTTTGTATTCTTTGGTTTGGGCTGAATTGGGATTACCATAAGGTGCTAGTCCCATTAATTTATATTCGCCACTATTCACCCTAAAGCCTGTGTAATAGGTAAATGCCGAGTAAAGTAATCCCAATGAATGAGGGAAATGCAGTTCTTCAACCATCTCAATTTCATTTCCTTTACCGTGCCCGATAGTAGTTGTCGCCCATTCACCTACGCCATCAATTGTTAATATTGCAGCTTCCTCAAAAGGTGAAGGATAAAATGCACTTGCGGCATGCGATAAGTGATGCTCTGGAAACAATATTGGAATCTTACCTTCACCTAATTTGGCAAGTTCATCTTTCAGCATCTTTTTCATGAAGAGCTTTTCTTTGATCCAAACTGGTACTGCGGAAAGAAAACTTCTTAGTCCACGAGGTGCAAATGCATGGTACGTTTCTAGTAGTCTTTCAAATTTTATATATGGTTTATCATAAAATGCTACTGCTGAAAGATCGCCATAATCAATGCCTGCTTCTTTTAGAACGTATTTGGCTGCATTAACTGGAAATGAGGAGTCTTGCTTTTTCCTGGTAAAACGCTCTTCATGGGCTGCGGCGATAATTTCGCCATCAATAATTAATGCGGCAGCACTATCGTGATAGTATGCCGATATACCTAGTATTGCTGTTGACATTCGCTTAAAATAATGTATAAATAAATGGTGCTATAGCAGAACCTGATGTCAGGACGATCAGTAATCCGAATATTAAAAGAACAATGATGATTGGCAAAAGCCAGAACTTTTTACGTACTTTTAAAAAAGCCCATAAATCTCTAAAAAATTCCATCTTTAAAATATTAACTTTAGAACGGGTTTACGATATCTTCTGAGGTAAATAGATGGTTTCTTTGTAACATCACACCTGATTTACCCTTTTTAAATTTTTTCAATTGTAATGAATCTTTCCCCATCATTCTTCTAATTAATCCAACTGGTAACACCATAACGAAGAATACTACACTCAGAATAATTTTTGAGACTATAGTTCCTAGTATTTGTGAAAACCCGAGCCAAAAAATAGCAAAATAATAAAAGAACATTGGAAATGCCATATTCATTACTAAAACCGGGATTGCAATTTTGTAGTAGAGCACATTTCCAGTGAAAAAACCAATTAACATGAGGATTAGCACGATAGCCATTCCGCTGTCAGAAGCTTGCTTTTTACTTACTGTTTTTGGAAAAAAATCTGTTCATGGGTTAATCTAAATATTTCTTGATAATAAAAATCGTCCAAAAATCCTTCAATTCAGTTACAATAGTTGCTCGACTTTGATAAAGCGGCAAATGTAAACTTTTCTATTTAAATGTATCTTCAGAAGCTATTTGATTAGATATTGTAATACATGAATTAAAAACGATTTATTCCTCTTTTTTTGTTTAGAAAATGAATCGATGTTAGCCGGCCTTTGTTTTACTATTGAGTGGTAGCGAAAATAGTGCAGTCAGGATAAATATAAGTGGAATTAACATGATGACCATATATAGTGGATCACGTTTGGTGTTTTTCATATCATTTATAAATGTGGCAATATATTTATTCCTGTTGATCCGGATTTAAGGATGCATCTGTTTTAGAACTTTTGCACATTAATGAAAGTAAAATAATTCCAGATTATCAAGTGGGGGAGCGTATAAAGTATTTTCCAAACCTCGATTGGGCTGACTGATGCTTCAATTAAAATAAACAAGCTTGCGTTGGGATGATCTAAAACCACAAAGAATCTATAAACATTCAAGTTCAGTATCCTAATGATTCATTACGCTACTAATAATGACAAAATCATAACTTTTAAGACAACCACATTTAAAGCCAGAGGAATTTATATCTTTTATCCCACCAACTAGACTCAGAAAGGTTTTTTATATCTTAGCCATTATGCTTGGAACCATTGTTAATGTTATCACAGTTATTGTAGGTGGCTCAATTGGGCTAATCCTTAACAAAAAATTACCAGACCGATTTATAAAGATATTTTTCCAGGTGGTTGGCCTGTTTACTCTTTTTCTTGGATTTTCAATGGCAATGGAAACTACGCATGTTTTACATATGATCATAGCATTAATTCTGGGTGCCATTATAGGGGAGGCCTTAAAACTGGAGCAAAGAATGGAACACTTGGGAGACAGGTTAAAATCCAGGTTGAAGTTTAAAAATGAAAAATTTACAGAAGGATTGCTTACCGCTTTTTTGTTGTATTGCATGGGCTCTTTAACAATACTTGGAGCAATAGAAGAAGGAATGGGAGGGAGTCCAAGGTTATTAATGATCAAATCGATGATGGATGGTGTGTCATCGATAGCCCTGGCATCAGGTCTAGGAATCGGTGTCGTTTTTTCTGCAATACCGCTGCTCATTTACCAGGGAGGATTGACTTTGTTGGCCATGGGTTTTGGGGAGTTCTTTCCCGTAATCTACGTGACCGAATTAAGTGCGGTTGGCGGGGTACTGCTTATTGGTCTCGGTATAAGTATTCTTGAAATAAAAAAAATTAAAGTGATGAATATGTTGCCGGCACTTGTATTCATTGTAGTATTACTTTGGTCGATTCCTGATATTGGTATTTAATGAAAGTTATGACAACTGAAAAATCAAATCATATCATTTGTCCCAATTGTGAAAACGAATTTGATAACAATTTTGAATTCTGTCCGCATTGTGGCCAGAAAAACAAAGACCACAAACTGGATTTTAAATACTTTGTTCAAGAATTCCTCGCTGGAAGTTTTAACCTCGATTCAAAAATATTCAGAACTTTAAAACTACTCATCTTTTATCCGGGAAAACTGACCAAAGAGTTTATTTACGGAAAACGAGTTGCATATATTCCTCCAGTCCGACTTTATTTAATTTTCAGTTTGGTTTATTTTACCTTGTTATCATTTGTAAATAGTGAGGTGGTGAAATTTACTGAGGACCCGAAAGAGGCAAATCATCCCATTGTATTTGGCCTGGATCCGCAAGATACTGTTGAATTAGATTTCGTAGAAGTTGGAGATACTACACTGGTTACAAGTAGTGATAGTTCCAAAGTAGAATCAATAACACAGCAAATATTAAAAAAATTAAGTTCGAAAGAAGGAAGGAAAGAGTTTAACGAACGATTACCTAATTATATATCCATCGGTATGTTCGTCCTTATGCCGCTAACTGCCCTTATCTTTTACCTGATGTTTTTTAAAAACACCTTTTACATACAGCACCTGGTATTCGTTCTCCATTTACAATCAGCCATGTATATACTATTTACGTTGATGTACATTTTCGAATTTGGAATTGATAATACATTAACAGAAATTGTAAACGCAGTATTGTTTTTATCATTACTGATTATCTGGATAAAAAGGTTTTATGAGCTAAGATGGTTTAAAACCATATGGAAAACACTTGTGTTTCTGTTCTTTTATGGAATAACCTTTCTGATGTTTATAGTAATAGTGGCCGGCATTAATATATGGTTAATGTTATAATTATAGTTCTTGCTTTTTAATCAATTCATTACAAAATTTATGTAAGGGATTCACGTATTTTTATAGATTTTAAATAGCATAAGACGTTATATACCAGTAATATATAGATATGTATATACTATTTTAATAATAGGCCAACCACTATTTTTTGTAAATTAGCAAGCAATTACACGAAAACAGATTTAGATATGCTTACACAAGAAAAAACATTAAATATTGATTGGGGTACCTTACCGTTCGGATATTTCAAAACCGACTTCAACATTAGGGTAACTTATAAAAATGGTGAATGGCAGGAACCCGAGGTTACTGATTCAGAATTTATACCTGTTCATATGGCAGCAACTGCTTTACATTATGGGCAGGAAGCTTTTGAAGGGTTAAAAGCATATCGCGGAGCAGACGGCAAAGTCAGGTTATTCAGATGGCAGGAGAATGCAAAGCGGATGCAAAAATCTGCCGATGGGATTATGATGGCCAAAGTACCTGAAGAACTTTTTGGTAAGATTGTAAAGAAAACAGTTAAACTTAATGCCAAATATATTCCACCTTTTGGAACCGGCGCAACATTATATATTCGTCCATTGTTATTTGGTAGTGGTCCGCAAGTTGGTGTAAAACCTGCAAATGAATATACATTTATGGTTTTTGTTTCTCCAGTTGGCCCTTATTTTAAGGAAGGTTTTACCCCTGTCGCAATCGAAATTGTGCGCGACTATGACAGGGCAGCTCCTTTGGGAACCGGGCACATTAAAGTCGGAGGAAATTATGCAGCCAGCATGCGACCTGCAGACAGGGCACACAAAGACGGATTTGCTTCTGTGTTGTTTCTTGATGCACTTGAAAAGAAATATATTGATGAGGCCGGACCGGCTAATTTTTACGGCATAAAAAACAATACTTACATTACACCTCAATCAAAAAGTATTTTACCTTCTATCACCAATATGAGTCTTGAGCAGATTGCAAAAGATATTGGTTTAACTGTTGAGCGCAGGCGCGTTGCATTTGAAGAACTTGCCACTTTTGAAGAAGCTGGTGCATGTGGCACTGCTGCCATCATTTCTCCCATCAAAAAAATTGTAGAACGGACAACCGGTAAAGTTTATGAATATGGTGATGTCGCCGGCCCGGTTTCAACCAAGCTCTATAAGCAACTCAGGGGTATCCAGGAAGGTACAGTAGAAGATATTCATGGATGGACCGAAGTGATTGAGGGGATTTAATACGCTTAAAACGATTTTTTGATAAATGAGGATTGTTTGTCCTTAGTTATATTTTAGGTTAAGTGAGCTTACTTAAATAAGTTGCCATTTCCACTTGCATTTCCTTCGCATTCACCTTTGCCATTTCTCCAAAATCCTCACCTGAAGAAGCATAAATAATACCTCTAGAGGAGTTAACCAATAACCCACAATGGTCATTCATTCCGAATTTAGCTACTTCCTTCAAACTGCCACCTTGAGCACCGACACCTGGCACCAATAAAAAATGATCGGGAACAATCTTTCGAATTTCGCTCAACGCTTTAGCTTTTGTTGCTCCAACAACATACATAATCTGATCAGTAGTTCCCCAGTTTTGGGAAGTCTTTAAAACCGATTCAAATAATTTATCACCACTGTTTTTGTCTTCTAAATATTGAAAATCAGCTGCACTTTTATTTGAAGTCAAAGCAAGTATGATTGACCACTTTCCTTCATAAGCGAGAAAAGGTGACACTGTATCCAAACCCATATAAGGTGCAAGGGTAATGGCATCAAAATCCATGGTTTCAAAAAATGTTTTGGCATACATGGCAGATGTATTGCCGATATCTCCGCGTTTAGCATCAGCAATTATGAATAATTCAGAAGACACCAACCGAATATAATCAACAGTTTTTTGAAGACTTTCCCAGCCTTTTACACCCTGTGATTCGTAAAATGCAAGGTTGGGTTTATAAGCTACGGTATGTATATGTGTCGCATCTATAATACCTTTATTAAATTCAAATATGGGATCGGCCGCAGTTAAAAGATGCAGTGGAATCTTATTAATATCGCTATCTAAACCAACACATAGAAAAGATTTTTTCTTTTGGATCTGGTCGAAAAGCTGTTTTCTGTTCATACCGTCTAATTTTTTTTCATTTTCTCCCCCTTTGCGGAACCTGCCTGCCGTCAGGCACGGATGTCAGCAAAGTGGCTGACAGAGGGGAGGGTTATTCTGCAAAATCCTCCTTTAATCTTTCTGCGTTTTCTGCAATTTGTAATTTTTCAATGGTTTCATCCAAATCGCCATCAATAATCTGCTGAAGATTGTACATCGTCAAATTTATACGGTGATCAGTTACCCTGCCTTGGGGCCAGTTGTAAGTCCTGATTTTTGCTGAACGGTCGCCCGTTGAAACCATTGTTTTCCGCTTACTCGACATTTCTGCGAGGTATTTATTGTATTCGCGTTCGTACAACCTGGTTCTGAGTACCTTCATTGCTTTTGCCAGATTTTTTAACTGCGATTTTTCATCCTGGCAGCTTACAACAATACCTGATGGTATATGCGTTAACCTAATGGCTGAATAAGTAGTGTTTACTGATTGTCCTCCCGGACCTGAAGAACAGAAGGTGTCTTTTCGGATGTCTTTATCATTTAGTTCAATATCAAATTCGTCGGCTTCTGGTAAAACAACCACCGAGGCTGCAGAGGTATGAACCCTGCCCTGAGTTTCGGTTTTTGGAACCCGCTGTACACGGTGAACACCAGATTCGAATTTTAATAAACCAAAAACGCCATTGCCTGTAACTTCTATCACTACTTCTTTAAAACCACCGGCCGTGCCTTCGTTTACATTAATTACATCAAATTTCCAACCTTTGGTTTCACAAAATTTCTGGTACATTCTGAATAGATCGCCTGCGAAAATACTGGCTTCATCACCACCTGTACCTGCCCTGATCTCCATGACAGCATTTTTTGAATCCTCCGGGTCTTCTGGAATTAAAAGTATCCTGATTTCCTCCTCCATTTCATCTTTCTGAGGAATTAGTTCTTCAAGTTCTTCTTTTGCCATTGCCCTGAATTCCTGATCTTTTTCAGTTTCAAGTATTTCTTTGGCATTGTCAATATTAGCTAATACATTTTTATATGAAATGTAGGCCTGAACAACTGCTTCGAGTTCTTTATAGTCTTTATTCAGTTTAACAAATCGTTTCATATCCTCCATCGCTGAAGGATCACTCATCTGCTTTTCAATTTCTTTGTAGCGATCTTTTATCGCTTCAAGCTTATCAATAATTTCCACTGGTAGTAATTTTCAGGTGCAAAGATAGAAAAGACCATCCATACATCTACATGCGTTTAGAACAAAGAATAATGATGGCAGACATATGCAAAACCTCCAAAAGCAGTCATTCTGAACAAGGTGAAAAATCATTACGCTCTGTATATTAGCCATTTAAAAATCTCCAGACAAGTCGGACAGGATTTATTGCATTCAGGATGATAAAAGTAGGTGTATTGCAAAAGAATTAATAGATGATTTTAAAATTACTATTGCTTGATAATTTTTGCAACCTGTTTGATGTTCCTTTGGTCTATTTCAACAAAATAAATACCTGAATCAAAATTGCTGAGATCGATTTGAAGTTGACTCGAATTTAACTGGTTTTTTTCATGCAGTATAGGCTGACCAGAACTATTGAATAAAGTAAAATCGTAGGTTTCATCAGATTGTAAATCAATTGTAAATAAGTCTTTTCCTGGATTTGGATATACATTTAGTGTTTTGTTAGTTACTTCTGTTATGATTGTTGTCTCAGGAATGTAATCGAGGGAAATATTTACAAAATGATCTTCATCAGGAGGAGTAAGGTGTTGCTCATCAGTTCCTTTGTTGAAAGTAACCGAAGTTAGAGGCCCTTGTGCATGTTTTTCTGTAAATTCAACATAAATGTTGTAATCGCCATCGGGAACAACATTTCCATCAACATCAGTACAATCCCATGTTACCGTATGGGTTTGATGTGAACTCATTGTGGCACCGGTAACAGCATCCACTACATTATTATTTGAGACAGATTTCCAGGTATAAAGGTATTGTTTTCGCTGGTTGGCGCGTAACTTTCTGGTTTTAACAAAGCCCTGTTCATCTTCTACCCATATAGCCAATACATGTTTCGGTGCATAGTTTCCATTATCCGTAATCGTTTTCACGGTAAACGCTAGTTCTCCTGGAGTGTTCATTAAATTATTGGATTGTCCGAAACCAGAAACGAATCCAATGAGAAAAGCTGCTAAAAAGAAAGCTCGAAAAGTAGGGTATTGATTCTTCATAATTAATTATTAATTGTTTTTACATGGACCTTGCTTTCAAGATAGGTGCCTCTGGGTTGATTTACTATAATTGTATAATCTCCTTCAGGGAGATCATAAACGTGAGCTTCTTCACCAATTAGATAAGCAGTATCTTCTTTACAGTCTTCATCTTCAACATAAAGTCCAATAGCATAAGTATTAATGTCTTCTGCATCAAAGTTTAATTCAAAACGATGAAAAGCAAAGCAATCGCTCAACCCAAGAATACCATAATACTCTATTGACAATTTTTCTCCAACACTTATCGTATCAGGATGCAAGATGCTGTCGATAGGTATGGTATATTCTTCTCCAATAGTTTCTTCTTTTTTGCATGCAGAGCTGGAAACAAGTATGGAAATAGTTATGATTAAAAATATATTAATTAGGTCTAATTTCCGCATGATGAAATCGTAAATATATTGATGGCGAATTTAGTAATTACTGGCAAATAAATTTTTATTCGATGATAAAATGATGCTATATATCATGTATTGGTAATACCAAACAACTGCATACAGTTATAATATTATATTTGTGACAACGGTTATTAATACAATGATATGAAACATTCAGGGTTGATCCTGATTTTTGTCGTTTTTGTTTTAACCGGCCTCAAAGCAAACCAGTTAACTGACAGTCTCGAATTACTGCTGCAAACTACACATGATACAAACAAGGTAATCTTGTTGAGCGACTTATGTTGGGAATACAGGTTTGTTTCGGCCGAAAAGGCTCTTGATTATGGCAATCAGGCATTGGAATTGTCAAAAGAATTAAATTATCAGAAAGGAATTGCCCAGGCTCTGAACGACATGGGTATAGTGTATATTGACCAGGGTAAGTATTCGTCAGCAATTGAGTTTTTTAATGAATCAATGCTGATCAGGTCAAACCTTAATGACAGTGCAGGAATTGCAAGTTTGTACAATAAAATGGGTATTGTCTACCAAAAGCAGGGCAAGCTTAAAGATGCCCTCGAGAACCAAATTGAAGCATTGAAAATATATGAAGCATTGAAGCAAGACCTTTGGATTGGCTATTGCTTGAACAATATTGCCATCGTTCATCAAAATCTGGAAAACCTTGATAAGTCAATGGAGTTTCATCTTCGAGCACTTAAGTATCGAAAAAAAATGGGTGATGCATATGGGGAAGCCGGTTCGTATGGAAATATAGCCAATGTGTATGTTAAACAGAAAGATACGATATCAGCGATTAAATATTATGAAAAAGCCCTGGTTACTTTCCGCAAGATCAATAATGAAGAGGGTATCAGTATAATGCTAAGCAATCTCGGAAATATTTACCTCGCACGTGATCAAAATACCAAAGCACTTGAATTACTTCAGGAATCACTTGATATCCGCAAACGAATAGGAGATAAAAAAGGAATTGCATCAAGTTTGATAAAGATAGGCGAAGCTTATACAAATCAAGGTAAATTTAAACAGGCTTCAAAAGCATTATTTCGCGGATTAAATATTGCACGTGATATTTCAGTATTGGAGGAGGAAGTTGCAGTTTACCTTGTTATTGCCAAAATGTATGCTTTACAATACCAACTGGATAGCGCGTTTTATTACTCGAATCGCTACATCAAGTTGAAGGATTCTGTTTACAATATGCGGTTAAGCCAACAAATTATTGATGTCCAGGCAAAATACGAGACTGAAAAAATAGAACATGAAAATGAGCTTTTAGCAAGCCAGGTAGAGCTATCTGAATCAAGGTTGAAGCAGCGTCGAACTGAAATCTGGTTATTGATTTTTGTTATTATTAGCATTACCGGTGCTGCAATATTTCTTCTTTATAGAAGAAAACAAAGGCAGAAAGAGGCGCTTGATCAAGCTATCATCAGACACAACGAGGAGCAATTGAAAGCAGTATTAGAAGGCCAGGAAATTGAAAGACGAAAAATTGCACGTGAGTTGCATGATGGAGTGGGGCAGACACTTGCCGGAATTAAGCTAAACTGGGAAGGTCTGGCTGAATCCGTAAAATCACATAAAAATTTCGGTAAACTGGATAAGCTTTCAGGAATGTTGGACGGAGCTGCTGTAGAAGTAAGGACCATTTCTCATCAGATGATGCCAAAAGAACTTGAACAATTTGGCCTGATATCCGCGCTAGAGAGCATGCTGAATTACAGCTCTACCAGCAACAATATTGATTTTACTCTGGAACATTTTGGGATAACTGAACGTCTCCCTGCCCATATTGAGCTAAGTCTTTTTCGAATATCACAGGAACTTATTTCCAATGCTATAAAACATGCGAGTGCAAGTCAAATTAACCTGCAGATTATTCAACGAAACAAATTCTACGTATTTATAGCAAGTGATAATGGGAAGGGTTTTAATTCTCAATCTCAAAATAGCAAAGGAATCGGGCTAATGAATATTGAAAGTCGTGTTCAATCGATACATGGTAGTTTAAGTATTGAAAGTAACGAAGGTGAAGGAACTATCTTCACAATTAGGATACCGGTACAATGAAACAGATCAGATTATTAATAGTTGATGACCACCAGATTATACTTGACGGATTAACATCTTTGTTTTCCGGATTGGATGATATCAAGGTAGTCCACACAGCTAACAACGGAAAAGAAGCACTTGATATATTAAAAGTATTAACTACTGATGTTGTATTAATGGATATTGATATGCCTGTAATGAATGGTCTGGATGCAGCCAGGGAGATAAAAAAAAGTCCGAACCCCCCGAAAATCATTATTCTTTCGATGCATAGTGAAAGTGGTATGGTTAAAAACCTGATTAAATTAGGAGTAGATGGTTACCTGATTAAAAATTCAGGAAAGGAAGAAATGATCAACGCCATTAGAAAAGTCTATAAGGGTAATAAAGTTTTTGCCCCTGCTGTTACCTTATCGTTGCTTGGAAATTCAACATCGAATAAGCACAAATTAGTGATTGATCTTACTGATCGTGAAATTGAAATCCTCAAATTGATTGTAGATGGATTTTCTAATAAAGAAATTGGAGCAAAACTATTCATCAGTCACCGGACCGTCGATACCCATCGAACCAATATGATGAAAAAACTTGAAGTGAATAATATTGCCGGCCTGATCAGTTATGCTATCAGGAATAAAATTGTGGATTAATTATATCCATCTTTCTTAAATTATATTACAAAAGCAACTCTTTTTCATTATAAATACGTGAAAAGTCGTAAGGTTTTACGAACTATACTCTATTTAAAATCCCCTTTTCCCATTATAAATTTGTGGTTGTAATTGTTGTTACAGAATCAAGGCAGAAACTCCTTGCAAAATATTCACAGAGTCTTCTGGCAGTTATCACCTTATTTGCTTTGAGGTTAACAACAATTATACTGTGCGAAGCTCTGTGTTATTATAAACACATTAAAATTGAAAAGATGAAAACAAAAACATTTTTAATTATCGCAATGATTTTAATCGCAGGCATTACCGTTACTTCATGCAATAAAACTGAGGATTCAGGAACGCCACCAGGTTCTAATGGAACAATGACTTTAAAATATGCTGGCACGGCATGGTCAGCATCCTTATCAGTACAAGCGATCAACACAAATGGTGTACTGTCCGTTACCGGAAGTGATTCAAACGCCAAACAAGGTGCATTAAATATTAATAATATTAATGGTACCGGAACTTACAAAGTAGGACCAAACGGAACCGATCCAGGTAATATGTTGAGGTGGACTGAAGGTTTAGGTCAGGATCAATCATTTTTGGCAAATAGCGTTATTGGAACTGGCACTATTACCATTGACAAATTGACAGCAACTGAAGTAAGTGGGTCATTCTCATTCACAGGATATAACACTGCACAAACGAATAAATCAATTACAGAAGGAGCTTTTAGTGCAAAATTCTAAATCCAATATTGATTCATCTCAAAACATGCAATATATCAGCATATTACATGATAATTCAAAACAATAAAGTACTAAATTGAGCCACCAGAAATGATAAATCAAACTACATTTTCTATACAAAAACCGTTAATGTGTTTATTCATGGTACTATTCGCCTTCCAAATGACTTTAAAATCGCAGGGGACTGATTATGATTACGATCGGATAAATATAGGCGGCGTGCAACATTTTGTTTCCGGTTTGGCTCTCTCTCCCGATTCTGAAACACTTGCTATTGCAGGTGTTCAGAGTTACCCTCTTTACCTGTTTGATTGGAAAAACCAGGTAGTGTTAAAGCAATTTGACGTAGGTAATTGGTATGCTGGTTCGGCTATTGAATATTCTTCAAATGGAAAATATCTACTACTTGGCAGGCTTAAATATGCTGACTTTGCACCAAATAAGGACAGAGAAGTTGATTTTGAAATTATTAATGCAAGCTCAGGTGAATTCGTAAAAAGATTTGATGCACATCACTCAGTAAAAATCTCAAGTGATGAAAAGTATGCAATTACCTTGAGTGAGGACGTGGTTAGTTTTATCAACCTGGTAACAGCAAAAAATGAGAAGTCATTTACCGTTGTTGAAGCAACCAATAGTGTTGCAATCAGCCCTGATGGAATGTTAATTGCTGTTTCGCACAAGTTATACGAAGAAGATGCTAAAAATATCACTCAACTTCAGCGTGATAAAAAATCATTGAAGAATGCCTTGAAGTACAAGCAGCAGATTTCAGTATTCGATGCCAATACTTTTAAAAAATTATACACTTTTAACGAGTTGTACGACATCGTTTATAAACTGAGTTTTAGTAATGATGGTAACAATTTGTTTTGCCTGAGTATTCCTCATCAAAAAATTCAGAATACTGTAAATGCTCGTCAGATGTACATTAACGTAATTGATATGACAACAGGTGAGCCGAAAAGAAGAGGATATACATCGAATGCTGCTTACGAACCCGATTTTAAATTAAGTTATGATGGCAAACTTTTCGGTGTGGTTTCACGATCAAATCGATTTCTTGAATTGCATATTTACGATTTTGAGACAGGTAAAATGTTATACCGTTTCCAGCAAAGTTTCAGGCTTTTCGAAAAGAATGACGATCAGATAATGGGAATGGATTCACGAATATCGTTTGTTTTTCTGCCTGATAACGAGTCGGTATTGATGACTCAGGGTAACCATATAATCCAATGGAATTTTATACCTAAAAACTAAATAATATGAGACTATTAATTATTTTTTTATCAATTATAATTACAACCACTGTGTTTGCCCAAAAGAAACCTTTGGTTGAATCAAAAGAAGAAGTTGAAACGCTGGCAAAACAGGAATTTGACCAGGCAATGAAAGCACCAGAAGGCACGCTTTATCTTTTTGGTGTTGAAAACAATATTAAGGGTGAATATTCATTTAAAATTACACTTGGAGACAGGGGTAAAGTAGTTTCGGTATTCGCGCAGGGCAACGAAGGTGGTGATATTCCATCTCAAAATAAAGTGAAGGATGCCGTGAAAGTCTTTAAATTCAATTTCAAACTTCCGAAAGACAAAAATTTTAGTCTTCAGCATAAATTCAAATTTAAATTATAACCTCAGCCGAAGGCATCCCTTCGGGAAAAGCAAAAAAATCATGAAAAATCTATTCTTTACTTTTTTAGCAATTATTTTCATCAACCTGGGTTTTTCCCAGGATGAAATGCCTGTGGTTTGGACACAGGATATGGGCATAAAATATACCCATTCAGGAACAAATACCGAAGCCGGCGATTACAGTTATGTAGCCTCTGAGAAAGAGATGGTCGTGTTCAGTAACAAAGACGGTAGCATATACTGGCAAAATGAATTCAAAACCATTGCACCCAATCTAAAAAAGATTGATGAACTGGTTCCATTCTGGGATTCAGATGTTATTTTTCTTTTCGACAGGAAAGCCGGAAAAGACCAAATTGCCTGCATTGACTTAAAATCAGGTAAATTATTATGGACATCTGATAAGTATCAAAAAGTTACAGAAGACATGGTTGTCTATATTGCAGAAGATGATGGATTTGCCATTTCCCTAAAAAGCGAATTGGTATACATAAAAGCGCGTACCGGTGAAGAAATTTGGTCAACAAGTAAATTCCAGGGTGTTGTAGGTAAATATATTTATAACAGCGATGACCAGTCAATGACCATGGTCAATTTTATTCCTAACGGGATTGTAGCTTTTTTTACAGGTTTTAAAAACCAGATCGTTAGGATCAACATGAAAAATGGAGAAGTCCTGTGGGAAAATACTTATATCGGCAGGGCAGATAGGAAGGTGATTTCGAGGGATTTTGTTTATGATCTTGAATTAGATGATGACAAAGTGGTACTCCGTCTTGCCGGCATTCAGGTTTACGATTACAACACCGGTGCGAACATATGGTCAGCTGCTTTCAATTTTACACCTGATGTTTTAAAACCACCTAAAGATGCTGTTAAATGGGGAATTTACGGTGCAGTTGCTGATCCGGTTGTTGTAGGTGATGACATATATGTACTTGATATGGCCAGCAAAAAAAGTCAGTACGTTAAAAAATATGATTATCACACCGGTAAATTGTTGTGGACTTCTAATGAAATAAAAGGTGCAAGGGCCATCCCGGGCATGGTTGTAGTAGATGATGTAGTTGCATTACAGATAGGTGGTCTGGTTGAAATTCAGTCACGTCATAAAATTGTAACGCAGTATTATACCGCTTATTATAGTATGATCAGGTATAAAAATGTTAAACCGAATGGTATTCAGGCAATCAATACTTCAGATGGATCACTAAGATGGGAGAGTGAGAAATTCAAAAAAGGAATTACAAACGGTATTGCAGTTGGCGGCAACCATATTGTTTGTAGCGGTAAATCACTTTATTCAATCAATATTGAAACGGGTGGTGATAACTTCGAAGTACCGGTATCAAAAGGTGGTGTTGGTCTGGCTCAAATGATTATGCCTTACCAGGATGATAAAATTCTTGTAATTGGCGAAAAGGGGCTCTCAACATTTACTGCGGATGATGGCGGTTTTATTAAAAATTCTATTTATAAAAAGTCAGAATTATCAGGTCAAATCGGTGACATTCTTTTAATGCAGGCAGGTGATGATTATGCTGCATATGATTTAACTGATTTAAGTTTTAAAGAGTATAAAGCACGTAAAGGTGCTGAAACATGGCTGGAAAGAGAAGATGCAAAATACCTTTATGTTTATGAAAAGAAAGGTGTTACAAAGCTGAGAACAAAGTAAACATTACTAAGAATTATGAAAGCCCCGTACGGGGCTTTTTTTAGTCCATCGAAATGTTCTTCATATCCTCTATTTGTTTTACCGTACCCAGTACAAATAGTTTTGAGTTTTCCTCGAGTTTTGTATCTCTCGTGGGATTGAGGATTAGATCTCCTGAAGTCGTTTTAAACCCGATGATATTGGCACCTGATTTACTCCTGATACCAATTTCTTTTATAGGTTTATTAAGAAACTCAGAAGGTAATTCAGAGGACATGATTTCCACTAGCTGCTCATCATGGGTATCATGAATGGTCAAGTGTTCCAGGAATTCAACAACATCTGGTCGTGCCACCAGTGTTGCCATATGTGCACCACCAACACGTTCAGGCATCACAATACTATCAACACCAGCCATCCGCAACTTCTTTTCAGAACTATCACTTGATGCCCTTGAAATGATTTTCAGGTTTGGATTAAGCGCTCTTCCCGTTAAAACAACAAATAGGTTATCTGCATCATTAGGAAGAGTTGAAATAAGTGACTTGGCAGTTTTTATATCTGCTTTAATCAGGATTTCATCATCAGTTGCATCTCCTTCAATAAATCTGACAGGCTTGCCCATATTGTTAGTCACAATGTTATGACTTTGGTCAATTACCACAATATTTGTCCCCGTTGTCAATAACTCCTTTACAACCTGGCCTCCATTCCGACCATATCCGACTACTACAACATGATTTTCCATTTTATTTTTTTTATTTTTTCGATTGTATCCCGCGTAAAAAAAACTCAACTGTCGCTGGAATAAATTTTGAGTGATAGCGGTAATAAAAAAGGTCAACACTCCCAGGCTCCCCATAATCAGAAGAGCAGTAAATATTTTACCTGCATCAGATAGTGGCTGTGCCTCCCTAAAACCAACAGTTGAAACGGTTATTACTGTCATGTACAGTGCGTTAACGAATGAATAATCGTCAATAACCATAAATCCAATAACACCAAATGTGATCATTGCTACAAGGTAAAAACCGGCAAGAATGATATTTCTTCTACTGATGTTATTCAATTCGTTTTCTGTTTAAGTAATTTCGGCCTAACAAAAGTAGAAAATCTATGTTATCAAGTTCGTTGAGCAAAAACAATCTTTGTTTAATTAATACAATCACTGCGTATTAAGCAGTTGATGTCCAATTCTGCATTCAAGGCAACGCTTTTTATCACAATAGTTCGTTTTTAACTGCAATAGTGCTTGTGATTGCAAAGCATTTTGCGCGTTTATATTAAGGTTTTTAAACCTTCTGATAATGTTATTGTTTTCTGATTTAATCTGATCTAACCAAAGCAAAGCCTTATCCTGCAATTTAACATCATTAATTCGTTGCCCATAAACAAACATAAAAGGTATTACAGTATTAATCAGTAATAGATCGATGGATGATTTGCCGAGTGATTTTTTACGTGTTTGTCCAACAGTATCAAATCGAAAATGAGTTTCCCAGTAATTATTAGCAACAACATTAAACAGGTTGATTATATTAACTAATTTCTTAGCATCAAGAATTGTGGTTATTTGAGCCTTTGTTTTTATAATTACCCGGGCAAACTGAGCAATCCGTATAGTTGGAAAGTTGGCTGGTCGCAGTCGCATAAATTTCCATAGTTTTGGGTCGATTGGTTCCAATGCATACTTGTCCTTAAGAAATTCATACTCAGTTTTCAGTTGTTTTGGGTATTGGTCTTTAAAAGTTCCTGATAACATTCCTGCCTGACCGTATAGTAGGGCCTCAACCTGCTTAGGTTGATTACAATGTTTAGTTAGCACTTTTATGGGCAATGATTTTGCGAGCAACTCAAATGCTGTATCATTTACCTTAAACCCAAAATTTCTAAGCAATTTTCTGTAAAATACTTCCCGGAAATCCTGCTGAGTTATGGTTAACTCATCATCAATTGATGAAGCTCTTGATTCCAGTCGTTCAACCATCAGATTATCAAAAAAAGAGATCAAATCAAAATAGGCTATCTCATCAATTTGATCCTGACAAGGAATCCATTTTTTGGAATTTAGAAACGATTTGTATCTGGAAAATATGATTTTGCTGTATTTGTTTTTTAGTTCAAGGGTTGGGATCGTTTCCTTGTTTTTTCTGAAAACAGGCTTATCTATCTGATAAACAACATGCAGAATAATGTTATCAAAAGAAGGGTCTTTCTGATGATTATGGACAAACCAATCAGACGAATTTACATGAATTTCAACATTTCCGGCCCAGGTTGTCTCACCAACTTTTATCCTTGCATTAAAAAAATCAGGGCCACTATTTATATTTCTAACTCCGGGATGAATAATGGTTAGCGCATCACCTTCTGATGTATAAATATTATGATCAAATAGTTGAAATTGCCAGAGGTAAATTAAAAGTTCTTCATTCATGAGGCAAAATTCGATGTTTTTAATTATTTGGTTAACTATTTGTTCCGTTTTATCAAAATGATTAGATTTGTTCCGTAATTCGGAATTTTCCAGATGGCAAATGAACAGATATTAATTTCCGGAATTGAGTATAAAGTTAGGAAATTAATTGAACAGTTTGGGAGCCTGAAAAAGGAAAACAACGATTTACATCAACATATAGATGCCCTGGAAAATAAAGTCAAGGCATTGTCATTAGAATTAGAAGAAAAGCGAAACGAATTATTTAAAATCTCGCTTGCAGACACGCTTGAAATTAAATACGGTGTTGAGGAAAGCAAAACGAAAATAGACGATTTGATAAATGAGATTGATCTGTGTATCGAAGTATTAAGCGACTAATTGATAATTTGTAACGGTGAAGTGCAGACAAAACAGAATATAAAAATATTTATTGCCGGGCGGCCATATAAAATAGCAATAAATAGCGAGGAAGAAGAGTTAGTGAGAAGAGCCGCTGATTTACTAAATGAAACAATAAAAAAATATTCAAAAACGTTTGAATATAAAGACCAACAGGATCTGTTTGCAATGATCGCGTTACAACATGTAGCAACATCGATACGGTTAGAAGATGAAAAATCCTATAAGGATAAAGAAATGTTAGAAAAATTGTCGGAGATAGATGAAAATTTATCACTATCTTTATAAAATAAAAAGCGTTCTTAAAATTAGTAAAGATATTACGCCCGCGTAATTCACAGTTTGTAAACTCAACACTACAATCATTAGGGATAAGCTCATAGGATCTTCGGACAGGCCTATTTACCTTATCGGGATTCCCCGCCAGCTGGTGGGGGACGTTGGACGCCCAACGATTCTGGCAGCCCTATGCATGTATAATTCGGGGTTTACTATAACTCCTGGATTATTGCGGGCTAATTTTTTTCAAGCAATTGCAAGCCTTAATATAGATGTAATATGGAAATATTAATTTATGCCGTTGTTGCTGCCCTGGCGTTAATAATCGGCGGTTTGCTTACAGCAACAATCCTCAGAAAACAAGTATTAAGCAAGAGCAATATTATTTTAGAAGAGGCTAAAGAAAAAGCTGAAGTCATAAAAAAGGAGAAAATATTACAGGCAAAAGAAAAATTTCTTCAACTAAAATCAGAACACGAAAAAGTAATAGCAGAGAAAAATAACAACATTCAAAAAGCCGAAAACAGAATCAGGCAGCGTGAACAAAGTTTATCTCAAAAATTAGAAGATAGCCAAAGAAAAAATAATGAACTTGATGTCCTTAAAACAAATTTAAATACCCAGTTAGACATTCTTGAAAAAAAGCAAGTTGAAGTTGACAGAATGCATGGGGAACAAGTTAAACACCTTGAAACCATTTCTCACCTTTCCGCAGAAGAAGCAAAATCACAATTAATTGAATCATTAAAAGGCGAAGCCCAGGCTGACGCCATGGTTTATGTACGTGAAATTTTGGATGAAGCTAAATTAACTGCGGACAGAAAAGCTAAAAAGATCGTCGTAGAAACCATTCAACGTACAGCTGCTGAGCATGCTATTGAAAATACTGTAACTGTTTTTAATATTGACAATGACGAAATCAAAGGAAGGATTATTGGCCGCGAAGGAAGGAATATCCGAGCGCTTGAAGCCATGACTGGTATCGAGATTATTATTGACGATAGCCCTGATGCCATTTTACTTTCTGGATTTGATCCTGTCAGGCGTGAAGTTGCCAGACTGTCTCTTCAAAAACTTGTTACTGATGGACGTATCCATCCAGCCCGGATCGAGGAGGTTGTAGCTAAAACAAGGAAAGAAGTTGAACAAGAGATCATGGAGACAGGAAAGAGGACTGTGATAGACCTTGGAATTCATAATATGCACCACGAGTTAATCAAACTGGTTGGTCGTATGAAATACCGCTCTTCTTATGGACAAAATTTATTGGCACACTCCATAGAAGTTGCTAACCTGAGTGCCACTATGGCTTCCGAATTGCAATTAAACCCAAAGAAAGCCAAACGCGCCGGCCTACTGCATGATATTGGAAAAATTGCCGAAAATGAAGCAGAATTGCCACACGCTTTACTGGGTATGAAAATAGCTGAGAAGTTTAAAGAAAAACCTGATGTATGTAATGCCATTGGCGCGCATCACGATGAAATTGAAATGGATACACTCATATCACCAATTGTGCAGGTATGCGATGCCATTTCAGGTGCAAGGCCTGGTGCCCGAAGGGAAGTTGTAGAGGCCTATATCCAGCGATTAAAGAAACTTGAAGAAATGGCTCTCACTTATCCTGGTGTTGTTAAAACTTATGCTATTCAGGCCGGGCGTGAGTTAAGGGTTATTGTTGGTGCTGATAAAGTTTCTGATAGTGATGCCGATAAAATTTCATTTGAGCTGTCCAAAAAAATTCAGGAAGAAATGACTTACCCGGGACAGATTAAAATAACTGTAATCCGGGAAACCAGGGCTATTAGTTACGCTAAATAGTTGCAGATTTATTCAATTATTATAGTTAATATTCTCAAAAATACGTATAAAGATATTGATGGTTTATCCCTTAGTTGGTTAACCTTATTGTTTCAATTCAAATAAATAGTTATGAAACGAAAGTTATCATTTGTCATTTTGATTCTGTGTCTTTCAATTGCATCTCTTGTTGCTCAGGATATGGGCAAGTTGCCAATGCGTGTGAATGTTGGTACCGGATTTTGGAGTGTTGGGCCTAATATTATGCCAGTTCATGCAGGAATGGAGTTTGGCCTTACTGAAGAAATAAGTGTTGGAATTGATGTTGAATGGCGATTATATAACGATGGGTGGAATCATAGTCTAATTGCACTCCAGTTAAGAGGGGATTATTATTTTAACAAACTTATTGGACTAGATGGAACCTGGGATGTTTATGCGGGTATACAAATTGGGCCCAGTTTTTTTACAGCTACAAATGATTATCCAAAATCTGCAAAAGGATTCAATTTTGCTTTGGACGGGCTTGTAGGAGGAAGATGGTATTTCATTGATAATATGGCTCTAAATGCCGAGGTTGGCTTCTTAAGTATCTTTCCTGACCTGGTTGGTCCGACGGCATTTGCTAATATTGGCCTTACATTTATTCTTTATTGATTATTTTAAATTCGTATGTTTTCTATTTCTCATGCCTGACTTCTAAATTTCACCATGAAAATCTATTAATCCATTTTTTCTCTTTAGTAACTGTACATTAAATCCTTTCATCCAATGTATTCTGCTGTCAATAATGTACTAAGCTGCGGTGTATTCTATTCAGGATTTACTGATTAATTTATCTTCCTTTATTCTTTCATAAATTGTAAATAAACTTTAATTTTGATTCACCAAATAAAATTAACTAAATAACTAAATATCAAATTATTATGAAAAAATTGGTTTTGTTGACATTAACCGTCATGCTGGGTGTTACTTTAAATGCACAACACGTTTTTAATAAAGGAACCTTATTGTTCAACGCAGGAATAGGAATTGGTGGATTAAATGCCGCCGGATGGATCCCATCAGTTAATGTCGCAGGTGAGATTGGTGTAATACCTACCGGAGATATTGGATTGGTATCTTTTGGAGGTGTTGTTGAATACAAATATTCCAACTGGTCAGGGACATGGACAAATACAAGTTATAAGTATAATTATCATCAGGTTATTGTTGGACCCCGTGCTTATTGGCATGTACATGCTTTTGATAGTGACAAATATGATGCATATGCTTGTGTTGGTGGTGGAGTCAGATTTTGGACACAGTATACGGGTTGGGATCCAGCAAAACAGGAATATTCCAGTAAAGCCAAAGTTAGCCCATACGGTGAATTTTTTGTAGGTGGACGAATGATGTTTAAAGAAACGCTGGGATTGTTTGCAGAACTGGGTTATAGCCCACTTTCAATTTTAAGATTCGGACTTACATTCGGATTTTAATAAAAACCCATAAGTTGAAAAATTGAAGCCATCGACCTTTTTAAAGGAGATGGCTTTTTAATTTGAGTTCTTCTCAAATTCTTCAATCAGTTCTTCAGGAGATTTACCAAGGTTCTTAAGTGAAACTTCTGCATCATCTGCAAATTCGCTATCAGGATATTTAGCAAGAAACTCCTCGTAATATTTCTTAGCTCTTTCAAGGTCGTGCATTTGGTCTTCGTATACAAATGCTTTTAAAAACAGCGTTGTTGGCGTTTTATCAAAATCAGGATATCTTGATAGCAGTAAATCAAATAGTTGTATTGTTTCAACAGGTCTTCTCAGGTTCATGGAAATATCAGATGCTTTGTACAAAAATTTAGGTGAAAGGGAATCATCAGGGTATTCTTCCGCGAAATCCGTATATAAATTAATCAACTCAATGGCTTTTTTTCTGTCTACTTTTCCAGGTCCAGAATCAAATAATTCAGTTTCAAGTTTTGCAATTGAATCCAACTCGTTAACTTCAGCATTTTCCTCCTTATCTTGAGTTCCTGCGCAACTTGCTAAAAGCATTGATATTAAAACAAGAAAACTTAAATATTTCATCTATTTTGTTTTTAATGAATGGTAAACGAAAGTAACCGGGGTTTATTTTACTGCAATATTAAAACAAAATCTGAACATTTGATTTAAAAAATATTGTTGGAAGATCGGTTGCAGATGTTCTTGTAATCACAGAAACTGCATCTTTTTTCATCTTCGGTTTGACGAAAGGCCTGATTGCTATCAGCTATCTGTGAAACCAATGATAAAACTATCTCTTCATATTGTTGAAGGCTTTCCATAATACTTATTTCTTCAGGCAATACCAGATTTATAAATCCATTGGAAATATTTCTCATGCTTATTATTCCGGCTTCTGATACCTGATTTATCGTTTTCTTCTTGCTGAACAAGTATGAATAAAATAATATCTGAAAGGCTTTTGATTTATTGGGATCACTGATCAAGTTTTCCCAGTCATCTAATTTTAGGTCTTTTTTGTCGACCCTGCCTGTTTTATAATCTATAATACGAATAAGGCTACTTTCATTTATTTGATCTGTCCGATCAATTATACCCCTTAGTTTAACTGATTTATCCTGGAATTCAATCCTGGTTTCTATCTCTTCCTCCGTACTTAAAAGTACACGGCTACTTTTTGATAAATCAACGATTTCTGCCTTTAAATATTTTTTGATGTACTGAATTGCCACTTCAACAACCAGTAGATTTTGGCCTGACGTGATATCTCCTCCTATAAATTCCTCTTTGAACTTTTTCAGAACAGCTTGTTTAATCTCGTCATCAGATAATCGAAGCGTTTTCGGATCAATAATATCTTTGATAAATGGCTTATATAAATCTTCAAGAACACCATGAATTACTTTTCCCATCACATTTGCTTCAATATTGCTTTCAAGAGTATCAGGGGCTTTTAGTCCTATGATATAACTAAAATAAAATTGCAAAGGGCAATTGATATAAGAAGTTAGCGATGTTGGCGATAATCCTTTAATAAACCTTTGATCAATTAGTTTTAAAACTTCAGCAGTTTTATTGATTGAGATTTGCTGGTTTACAGATTTATCCCCTACCGGGATATTGATTTGTTTTGGATTTATTTTTATTCCAGGATTAGCCCGATGGAGTTCTTCTTCCAATTGCAAAATAAACCGGCTTTTCTCACCTCCACCTAAAGCATCTGGTTCAGAGTTATAAATAAGGTTCACTTTTTTAGTACGCTGCAAAAGCCTGAAAAAATGGTAGGCATAAACGTCTGTTTTATCTTTTGGTAATGGAAGCTTGTAATAACTTCTGATATCAAATGGAATAAATGATTCGATGGATTCCGTTTTAGGTAAAATGCCATCGTTGGCTGATAATATGATCAGGTTTTTAAAATCAAGAGTCCTGGTTTCGAGCATACCCATAACCTGGATACCAGTTAACGGTTCACCTTTCAGGTTAATTTCAATTCGGTTCACAACCTGATTCATTATTTTTTCAATAGCTCTGTACGATAGTTCTGGTTCTTCTTTTTCAAAAAGGATCTTGATTTTTTTAAGTAATGAAAGGATTAGGATAAATTGTTCCCGTAGAATTGGACTGTTGTTAGCTGATGTTTCAATTGCAGGTTTACATTGTAAGAACAAGTTAATCAACAAATCAATAAACCCGGTTGGCTTTTCAGGGATAGAAACAAGCAGGTTGAGAAGAGGATTCACGCCTGTATTTTCTTCACCAGTCAGTTCAACTATTTGTTGTTTGCTGATGTAAGAAATATTTTTCTTAAGCAAGGAAGTAATGATTTGTTGTGTTTTATTTTTTGAGAAAAAATCAGCACAACTTCTAAAGAAAGCATTATTTAAAAGGACAATGATATTTTTTACTGGAAATAAGCCCCCCCTGTTAGCACTGGCATGATCTAACAACGATAACCATTCATTAATAAATTCAATTATCGCGCTGTACTTTAGCGGATAACCCATAGTAATGTTAAAAGGAATTTTCTCTCCTTCCCGGGTGGTAATTTGAGGCAGACTATGTAGAAATGGAATAAGTAGTTTTTCATCAGCTAATACAACGGCAGTATCCATTAAAGATTCATTAGCCGGCACTTTGCTATTGGTTTTCGAATGCTCAGAAGCCCAACTTTCAATAATTTGAGACGCATATTTGACCTGCCCAATCCGTTTAGGAATTCCTAATAAATTAACTTCTTTTTTATCAGTTTTGAGCAAATCAGTTTTCCATTTTACCTCGTCGATCTTCCATTCTTTCACTAACTCTTTAATTAGCGCACCTGCCTCCTGATTTGATGATGGATCGTCAGAGAAATAATAATCATCCACGTCAAATAGTGTATCAACTTGAAAATGATTGTGCAGGTATCCAAATATTTTTCTTTCGGCGAGTGAAAGCGCGTTAAACCCTACAAGGATAAACCGATTCCATTTCCAAAGGCTTGAAATATCTTCGATATTACTGAGCATGTTCCGATAAATCATTCCTTTGTATCCACAACTTTTTACAGTAAGTTTTTTATTGAGTTCAGCATAGTACTGATGAAGCGAATTGTAGAATGCCAGGTAGTTTTTCTGCAAATCTGTTAATGGTTTGCCTGGGTTCCATGCTTCGATAGCACGTACCTCTGACAAATGTGAAAATATAGCCTTGGCATCAGCAAGGTAAAGATCAATGTCATTGAAGTCAGATAACATAACCGGAGCCCATGCAAGAAAATCATCAAGACTACGAGCCTCGTTACCGCTAACGCTTTTATGTATTTTATATAGCTCAAAGTATAGGTTAATTGGCTCAAGTTCAATTATTCCTGAAGTGCTTACAATAAATTCATCAACCGTGAAAAAATCGGGTAACCAAAAAGTGGAATTAATTCTTTTATTAAGATGGTTTTTAAGAAAAACTTCAGCACGTTTATTTGGAAGAATGATGGCTGTGTGCAACAAATCGTTGCCAGAATCCTTAAGAATATAATCTGCAACTTGTTCTAAAAACTTAACCAATATTTTTCTTTTTTAAATAGTTTTCTGCTTCTTTAATTTTCTCAATAGTGCCGAGGTCGAACCAGTAATCCGAATAATCCACAAAACCGTAAATGTTGTTTTCATAAGCGAGCTTGAGCCATGCATCAATTATTGAGAATTTACCTGTAAAAGCAATTCTATCAATAATTTCAGTGTTAATCATATAGATACCGCTAAATGCAAGTGGATTATAATCATCACTCTTTTTCCTTACCCACTTAAATTCGTTGGTTGAATTATTTTTCCAACCAATTAACTTCATTTCATCATTAAATAATAATGCACGGCTCGAATTCCGGTTTCTAACACACAGGCTAGCTAATGCCCGCTTATGAATATGATCGTGATATAATACGTTGATATCCACTTCAGATATAACATCAACATTATGTACAAGAATTGTCTCACCGCTTCTGAAATGCTTTGCGGCTTTTAGTAAAGCTCCACCAGTGTCAAGCAATTCATCACGTTCATCAGATATTGTTATTTGAACATTGAAATTCTCGTGTTTTTCGAGAAAGTCAATTACCTGCTGCCCGAGATGATGGATGTTTATAACGAACTCTGAAATACCAGCTTTCTTAAGTGTCTCTATTGTATTTTGCAACATGGGTTTTCCTGCGATTTGAACCAAAGCTTTTGGTTTATTTTCAGAATGTTTGCCAAGTCTCGACCCCAGTCCGGCAGCTAAAATAAATGCTTTGTTAACCATCTATCTGTAAATGTTTGGACTTTATTTCAACACGTTCGCCATATTTTGAAAGGTGTTTTTTAAGTTGTTCAGCTGAATAAACTGAGCGGTGTTTCCCTCCTGTACAACCATAATTAATTGTCAGGTAATCGAAACCTCTTTCAAGGTAATTGTCAACACTTTGGTCTACAATGTGAAAGGTATGATTTAAGAAATCAGCTATTTCAGGCTTCTCTTCAAGGAAGTTTATAATGGGTTCATCCAGACCGGTATAGTTACGTAATTCGGGAATTCTACCCGGGTTTGGTAATGCCCGGCAATCAAAAACAAATCCGCCTCCATTACTGGAAAAATCAGATGGATAACCAGTTTTTAAAAATGAGAAACTGCCAATATGAATAGTTAGTTTCTTGGATTCGGATGGTTTAGGAAATTGATTTTTCAGATCAATTATTTGACTAAATACCTGGTTAAGACTTTGGAATTCAATTGGTAGCGATCTAGTACTTTGCAATCCCATTAGGTTATTGATTGCATATGGAATGCTTTGCAAAAAATGTCCTTTTCGTTGAATAATACCACGAAATCCATAAGCGCCAAATACTTGCATTAACCTGAAATAGATAAAGATTTCATAATATTTCTCAAATTCAATTGATTTACCCGGCAAATGCTTTTCCAGTTCACTTAAATAGAAGTGATACATCTCTTTCCTGAATGCTTCCGGTAAATTTGCTTTAGCCTGGTATAACAACGAAACAAGATCGTACTGCAAAGGGCCTTTTCTTCCTCCCTGAAAATCAATAAAGCATAAAACTTCATCATGGATCATGATGTTTCGCGACTGGAAATCACGATATAAAAAAAAGTCCTGAACGGGTTTTAATAAAAGGTCGGCAAAAGCATTAAAATCGTCTTCCAATTTATTTTCGTCGAAGTCAATTTTATTTGGTTTGATAAAATAATATTTGAAATAATTCAGATCCCATAAAATTGATCTTCGATCAAATGCTTTTGTAGGAAAAGCAACATCAAGATCAAGCCCTTTTATCCCTTCAACCTGGAATTTGATCAGGTTTTGTATGGCTTGTTTGTAATATTTTGTTTTTTGATCGGTCGATATTTTTTCGAGCAAATCAAAAAGTGACTGATCCCCTAAATCCTGTAAAAGGAAATATTGATAACTTTCGTCTTTAGCAAAAATCTCAGGCACCTTTAGCCCAATGTTTTTAAAATGAGTGCTATACGAATACCATGCAATGTTTTCATTAATAGAAGGGTTGAAAGCAGCTAATAAAGACCTTGGCTTTTTTCCAGTAAATAAAACCCTGAAATACAAGCGGTCAGAGCCGGATGAAGGTAATTCTTTGATGTCAACCGGGCTTGGATAATTGTTATTCGAAAGTAAGTTTCTGATGTTTTCGATGTGGTTTTTCAATGGCTTTATTTTGAACAAATACAAATTTAAACCAATTTACCATTATTTAAGCAACAGCCCGTTAGTAGCAAATTAAATACTAAATTTGTGGACTTCCAATTGATAACTAAAAATGATTTGTAATGGAAAAATCTGACAAAGCGATTGAGGTCTTAAAGACTGCAATATTACTCGAAAGAAGGGGAAAAGCATTTTATACACAAGCAGCCCGTCAAACCGAAAGTAAATCGGCAAAAAAGATATTTGAGATGATGGCTGAGGAAGAAGATGAACATATTGATTTCCTCACCAAACAATTTAAAAATTACCATGAACATCAAGAATTTCTAAAAACTGACCCGGCTCCTGAAGAAGATGATACCGTGGTTGAGATTCTATCAGAAAAAGTGAAGAAAGAGATTAATGCCGCTGGATTTGAAGCTGCTGCAATATCGGCTGCAATCGATTTTGAGAATCGTGCTATTGATGTGTATTCAAGTCGTGCCGTGGAATCAACTGATCCTAATGAAAAGGAAATGTATCAAATGCTTGCCGACTGGGAAAAAGGACACCATCATTTGCTGCATAAATTAAATGAAGACCTGAAAGAAGAAATATGGAATGACAATAATTTCTGGCCATTCTAATAAACAAGAAATCATATAAGGCATCAAAAAAGGATGCCTTTTTCATTAAAACCAATTATACAATGGATACATCTAATAAAGGCTTTTCATCGAAATTGATTCACGCTGGCGGAATTGTTGATGAAAAGGGGAGTGCTGTTACTCCTATCTACCAAACATCAACATTTCGCTTTAAAAATGCTGATGAAGGCGCACGTTTTTTTAGTGGGGAAGAAAAGGGTTATATCTACACAAGACTAGGTAATCCAACTATTGAAGATCTTGAGAACACTGTAGCAGAACTTGAAAATGGATTTGGCGGACTGGCCACAGCATCGGGCATGGCAGCAGTAAATACGGTTTATCTTTCTATCCTTGGTAACGGAGATCATATGATTGGGCACAATGCCCTATATGGCCCATCTCGCGGGATCATGGAAAAACTATATCCAAAACTGGGTATTGAATCTGATTTTGTTGATGCAACAAATATTGCTGAAATCGAAAAAGCAATTAAACCCAATACTAAGCTAATATATCTTGAAACGCCTGCAAACCCAACAATGGGAATAACAGATTTAAAAGCAGCAGTTGCATTGGCAAAAAAACATAACATTCTGACCTGTGTCGACAACACTTTCTGTAGCCCATACTTACAGAAACCACTTGATTTTGGTATTGATATCGTATTGCATTCAATGACAAAGTTCATCAATGGTCATGCTGATATTGTTGGTGGAATAGTAGTGGCAAAAGATAAGGCCGTTTATGAGGAGCTTAAATATGTGATGATAAATATGGGCTTTAATATTGACCCCCACCAGGCATTCCTGGCGCGAAGAGGATTAAAGACACTGGCTATTCGTATCGACAGGGCTCAACAGAATGCAACGAAAGTTGCCGAGTTTCTGGAGTCACATCCAAAAGTTGAATGGGTATTATATCCCGGACTAAAATCGCATCCTCAATATGAATTGGGGAAGATGCAGATGGATGGCCCCGGAGCTATGATATCTTTTGGTGTGAAAGGTGGGTTAGAAGCCGGAAAAAAAGTGATGGACAATGTGCAACTGTCAGTTCTGGCAGTTTCTTTAGGAGGAGTTGAAACATTGATCCAGCACCCCGCATCAATGACACATTCTAAATTATCAAAAGAGGCGCGCGAAAATGCTGGAATAAGCGATGGCTTAATCAGGTTCTCAATTGGAATTGAAAATGTGGAAGATATAATTGCTGATCTTGAACAAGCATTGAAAAAAGCTTAATTAAAAAAATATTTTCTTGAAAAGCCTGTTATATTTTATAGCAGGCTTTTTTAGGACTGGCCATTATATACTATTTTCGTTAAACATAACTACGATACAACTTTTATTTACTCGATGAAGCAAAGACTACTTCTATTTTGCACTTTGATTACGCTCCTGGTTCCTGAAATGGTTTTTCCGCAATCAGTAGCACTAGTGCTTAGTGGAGGAGGGGCTAAAGGTTTTGCACATATTGGTGTATTGCAGGCATTGGAAGAAAACAATATCCCCATTAATTATATCGTTGGGAATTCAATGGGAGCCCTTGTTGGTGGTTTGTATGCATCGGGATATAGTCCTGAAGAGATAAAACAGATGCTCTCCAATCCTGAACTATACGAGTTTACAAGGGGTAACAAAAAAAAGGAGTATTTCTATTTTCAAACTTATGAAGAAAACGCTTCATGGGTTACAATACCGTTTGCCATTGAGGAAGGGCTTCATGCCCGATTTCCATTTAATATGTACAACATCCAGGATTTGGATTATCTGCTAATGGAATTGTTTGCAACTTCATCAGCTGCTGCTGAATATAATTTCGACAGCTTGTTTGTACCATTCCGATGTGTTGCAACAGATATCGATTCAAGTGAATTGATGGTGCTAAAACATGGTGATCTGGCTAAAGCTGTCAGGGCCTCAATTACATTTCCTTTTTTTATAAGGCCCATCAAAATCAACGAAAAATTGTTGTTTGACGGTGGCATTTTGGATAACTTCCCTGTAAGTGTAGCCGTTAAATCATTCGATCCGGATTTTGTAATTGGAAGTCAGGCAGTAAAGAATTACGCGTCTCCGGATGCTGATGATGTGTTTTCGCAATTGCAAAATATGCTGATGCGGAAAGCTGATTTCAGTCTTGATTCCCTACAGGGTATTATGATTGAAACAATATCGGGCGACGAAAGTGTATTTCAATTTCAGAAAGTAAAGCAATATATTGACAGTGGATATCATGCAGCTATCAGATCAATGCCACAATTGAAAAAACTGGTATCAAAAAGGGAATCCTCAGGTACAATTAACGAGAAACGAATAAATTTCAATCGAAAAAAACCTAAGCTGGAAGTTGGGGAGATCAAAATTGAAGGCGTTAACGACAAACAAAAAAAATATTTCATAAAATCAATACAGCGAAAAGACGATGAACTGAATAGCAAAACATTCAAAAAACAATATGACAAACTTCTTGCTAACGAAAATGTTCGGTCAGTATATCCTTCCTTGTGCCTGAATAAGGAAACAGGTAAGTACGATATAACTCTTAATATCACAGCAGCAGATCCTTTTAACATCAAATTTGGGGGCCTAATCAGTTCATCAGCGGTAAATGAAGCATATGTTAATATAGGTTATCAGCACCTTGGTAAAACCAGTAAACATATAAACATAAGTACTTATTTCGGTACATTTTATAATTCATTATCTGCAATTGGCAAATATGAACGACAGGGTAATGTACCTTTTTATGTCATGCTGGATTTTTTAATTTCCCGTAAAAACTATTTTACTAATACCCGATATTTCTATGAAGATCAAACACCTGCATTCATCGTAATTGATGAAAATTACCTGGATGTAAATATTGGAATACCTGTTGGTTTATCTCATGTTCTAAGGTTGGGAGCCTCAAATTTAAACATCAACTACCTTTATCATCAAGATAATTATTTTACGAGGACAGATACTGCTGACCGTTCAAATTTTTATTTTATCAATCCCTATCTTGAATTCGAACGAAGTAGTTTAAACAGAAAACAGTTTGCATCGAAAGGCAGCAGGTTTTACCTGGGCTTCAATTATTATTTAGGAAATGAACACACAATACCCGGTTCAACAGTTGATGGTCAGGAGGAATACACTGAAGACATCGATTTTTTCCTTTTAAGCATTCATTACGAACAGTACTTAAGTGTTTTTAAACCGTTTGTTATTGGACTGACCGTTGATGCCGCTTATTCAAATAAGCCATTGTTAAGCAACTATGTCTCAAGTTTATTAATAGCCAGTCAATTTGAACCAATCACCCTTATGCAAAATACTTTTCTTGAAGATTATCGAGCATATAGCTACGGCGCCTTTGGCGTTAAGACAATTTTTGATTTATACAAGAATCTCGAATTAAGAGTGGAAGGGTATTATTATGCCCCATATCAAAAAATAAAAAATACAGAAAGCGGCATACCTGAATTGAGTAAGCCATTCTCGTATCAGTATGTTGTTGGAAATGCACAACTACTTTATCATACAGCAATTGGACCGATAGGTGTGGCGGTAAATTACTTTGAAAAAGATGGCGAAAAATTCACTTTTTTATTGAGCATTGGATGGAACCTGTATGATCGTTCTCGTTTTTATAGATAATAATTCTAAACTTGTTACAACAATGTTAATTGATTGAAAAGGCTTTGCTATAATTATTATTTTTGCTGCTCTTTTTAGAGTTTAAATGAAACCTATAACCAGGCTATTGTATTTAGCCAGGACGTTAAATATCTTAATATGTATTCTGAAATAGAACCAAATCAAAATCCTGAAGAAGCTGTAAATGCTCAGGAGGAGAAGTCTGAAACTGTTGAAAAAACAGAAAAGATCAAAACACCTACAAAAAAGGCTACATCAAAAAAGCAGATCAGCAATAAGGAAAAGAAAGACATTGCTGAGGCATTAGTATCAACAGGTCAATCGGTTTCTGTGAAAACAGGAACAGAGAAAAAGGTAAAGGATAAAAA
Organism: uncultured Bacteroidia bacterium; assembly: GCA_963759045.1. GTDB lineage: Bacteria > Bacteroidota > Bacteroidia > Bacteroidales > F082 > JAADID01. The sequence continues at coordinate 97,245 of CAVWXM010000025.1, read as the reverse complement.
AGCCAAACCTGCTAAACAGATAACCGGTAAATTGAAAAACGAGATTATCAATTTGCTGAATGACCAACCTTCCTTTGCCGAAAAACCAAAGAAAAAAGAAAAAGTCAAAGCGATTGATTCTGGAGATGGCCGACAAATATCAAAGGCTGAAAAGAAAGAGATCATCAATTTACTTAATGAGCATTTCAGTTCAACGTCAGGTGGGGAACAAAAAGTTGATGGCCGTGTTGGTATTGATTATGATAACCTCAATAAACAGGAGTTGGTTGAATTGCTTGAAGAAACTGTTCAGGAAAAAGACATATCGTTAATCAAAGCCAAGGTAGGCAACATTAATAAGGTTTTTCATCGTCTGAATAAAGAGGAAAAGGAAAAAGATCTACAGGAATATTTAGCCAGGGGAGAAAATGTTGAAGATTATAAGCATACTGAAGATCCTCTTGAACATAGGTTCAAACAGGCTTTTAATCAGTATAAACATAGCAAAGCAAAATTCGGTGAGGAACTTGAAAGACGTAAGGTCGAAAACCTCAAGCTAAAAAATGATATCCTCGAAGAATTAAAGGCCCTTATTGATTCGGAAGAAACTTTAAAGAAAACCTATGACGAGTTTAAGCGGTTGCAGGAAAGATGGAAAGAAATTGGAATGGTCCCTGCCGGAGAACTTAATAATTTATGGCAGAATTATCATTTTTTAGTCGAATTGTTCTTCGATAAGGTTCGCATTAATAAAGAGTTGCGCGATTTAGACCTGAGGAAGAATTTGGAACAGAAAATTGCACTTTGCGAAAAAGCAGAAGACCTTATACTGGAAAAGAGCATCATGAGATCATTTAAATTGCTTCAGCAATATCATGATGAATGGAGGGAAATTGGACCTGTACCTTCTGAAAATCGTGAAGAATTGTGGGAACGTTTTAAAGCTGCAACTGACAAAATAAATGAACGCAGAAAAGAGCACTACAAAGATCTTCAGGAAGAACAGGATAACAATTATGATGCAAAAGTTGCATTGTGTGAGAAAGCTGAAGAAATGCTGCCACAGGAAGAATTAAGCCTAAATGAATGGCAGAAAAAAACGGCAGAGATCAACGAATTGTTTAAAGTCTGGAAAACCATCGGACGGGCAAATAAAGCTAAAAATGATGAAATCTGGTACAGGTTTAAAGCATCCCTGGATGCCTTCTTCAAGCTAAAAAAAGAATTTTTAAGTAAGGTAAAAGATCAGCAAATGAATAACCTGAACCTGAAGATTGACCTTTGTGTTCAGGCTGAGGCTATTAAAGATAGTGAAGATTGGAAAAAAACAACCAATGAATTAATTCGCTTTCAAAAGGATTGGAAGAATATTGGGCCTGTTCCAAGGCGTCAATCTGATAAGGTTTGGAAAAGATTCAGAACAGCCTGTGATGAATTTTTTAACCGGAAGTCGGAGTTCTTTAAAAACATTCATGTAGTTGAAGATGATAATCTAAAAGCCAAACAAACTCTTGTAAAAGAAATTACTGAATTCAAGGTTTCTGATGATAAGTCGAAAAACATGGATGCTCTAAAAAGCATGCAAAGACGCTGGATTGAAATAGGCCATGTTCCTTTTAAAGTAAAAGACAAAATTCAACTAGAATACAGAAAAGCCATTGATGCTTTGATAGATAAGATGGATATCAACAAAAACGAGCTTTCGACTAGCGGTTTTAAGAATAAAGTTGAAATGCTTAAAAATGATCCGGATTCGGAATGGCGTTTGAGAAAAGAGCGAAACTTCATCATGACCAAAATTAATAAGATCAAAGAAGATGTTGCTTTATGGGAAAATAACATCGGGTTCTTTTCCAGTTCAAAACAATCGGATGCACTGCGTCAGGAGTTTGAGAAAAAAATCGAAAAAGCCAAAAAGGAGATTGAATCATATGAAGCCAAAATGAAAATTATCAACGAAAATTAATTTTTCAAAACATAAAAAAGCCCGGTATATTTAGTATATCGGGCTTTTCTCTTTTTGACCAGTGTATTATAAAGTCAGCTTCAAAGCGATTTTTTATCTTTACACTTTAAACCTCTCAAATGGCAGGAAACACATTCGGACAAATACTTCGCTTGACAACTTTTGGTGAGTCGCATGGAAAAGCAATTGGTGGGATTCTTGATGGTTTCCCGGCAGGTATAAACATCGACTATGATATCATTAGAAAGGATCTTCAGCGCAGAAAACCGGGACAAAGCGAGTTGGTCAGTCAACGTAATGAGCATGATGAAATTGAAATCCTTTCCGGTGTATTCGAAGGAGTGAGCCTGGGCACACCCATTGCATTTGTAGTTTGGAATAAAGACCAGCTTTCGGATGATTACCGTCATCTTAAAAATGTTTACAGGCCCTCGCATGCTGACTTTACATTTGATAAAAAATATGGTATCCGTGATTACCGGGGTGGGGGACGGTCCTCGGCTCGTGAAACTGTTTCAAGGGTTGTTGGAGGCGCTTTTGCAAAAATGTTGTTGCAGTTGAATGGAATTGAAATTATTGCCTATGTAAAACAGGTGTCAACTATTAGTATCGGAGATGATATATCCAATCTTGATTTTTCAAATGTCGAAAAATCACCAGTGAGATGCCCCGATCCTGTTGCCTCAGATAAAATGATTGAAGTGATTAAAACAGCCCAACAACAAGGTGATACGCTTGGTGGTATTATAACTTGCATTGTTAAAAATGTACCAATTGGTTTGGGAGAACCGGTTTTTGATAAATTACACGCCGATCTTGGTAAAGCCATGTTGAGCATCAACGCTGTTAAAGGATTTGAAATCGGATCAGGTTTTGAAGCTGCAAAAATGAAAGGTTCAGAACACAATGATCAATTTATAACCGAAGGTAAAAAAACCATCACGAAAACAAATTATTCTGGTGGTGTACAAGGCGGAATTTCAAATGGCATGGATATACATTTTAATGTTGCATTCAAGCCGGTAGCCACACTAATGGCAGATCAGGAATCAATTGATAAGGAAGGAAATCCAGTTGCTTTGAAAGGGAAGGGTCGGCATGATGTATGTGTTCTTCCTCGCGCGGTACCTATTGTTGAGGCGATGGGAGCCCTCGTTTTAGCCGATCACCTTTTAAGAAACAGAAGCAGTAAGAAATAGGACTTTATTTTAGCATGGCTTCAACATTTTCAATTTTGCCATCAGTTTTTGCAGGGGTTAAATTCAGGACATGCGTTATTAGCGGATAAATATTTATATTTTCAAATGTTGGATGTACGAATCCTTTTTTGAATGCCGGGCCTGCGGCATAAAAAATGGCATGCATATCTTTGAAATCGTTATCATACCCATGTGCACCACCACCTATATTAGGACGATCAGTGGTTGCAAGCGCCCAACCCGGGTAAGCCACTATTGTCAGGTCAAGTGTTCTTGGATTGTTTCCATACATTAACCTGTCAGGAATGCTATCATTTTTCCATCGTAAATAAATGTGGTAGTGCTTTTGAGTTGCTGATAAACTTTTTCAAGTTTGCCCGGTTTCACCTTTATATTATAATTTGGATTCCAGCCTTCCATATATACAATATCCGCTGTATCAAATACCTGGTCAATCAGAATCACCCGGTCATTTGAAGTTTCACCCATACCGTGATCAGATGTAATGATAAAATTGATTTGATCGAAAATGGATAGTTTTCGCATTTCTGTAAAATAGTAGCCAAGCAGTGAATCGAGGCTTTCAATAACAGCTTTTGTTTCTAATCCATTTGGGCCATCTCCATGACCCGTATGATCAGGTTCGTCTACATACCACATCACCAGGTGAGGTCTTGTGCTTTCTGGTTTCGATAACCACTTGAAAACAGTATCAACTCGTGATAAGTATGGAAGATCATGATCATAGCGCATCCAGATTGATGGCCTGTATCCTTTGATCTCGGCTTCGGAACCAACCCAGAATAAAGTTGCTGATTTAAGGTTTTGTTTTTCAGCAGTTACCCAGATGGGTTCCCCTCCATAAAAATCACCGTTTTCAACAGCGTCCCGGTCTCTAATCTGGTAATATTTATCAAGATCAGGTGCGTAAAAAGAATTATTTACAATACCATGATGATCAGGGTGAAGTCCTGTAGCAATGGTATAATGATTCGGGAAAGTTTTTGTTGGAAATGATGGTTTTAGTGATTCGGCAATAACACCAACATGCTTTAAGAGAATCGAGAACTGGTGTGTTAGCATATGCAGTATAGTCCCATTTAAATCCATCAAGTGATAGCATAACCAAGTAGGGTTGAGTAGGTGTTTCTTCTTTTTGGCACGAGAATAATCCGAGAAGTAAAACAGGAATGAGAATCAACAAATACTTTTTCATCATCATGAATTTTAGCAGGAATAAAGATAAAAAAAAGCCCCTGAATGAGGGGCTTTAAATGACAATTCTAATTTTTTAGAATGTTACTTTCAAAGAGAAATTAAAAGTCCTTCCAAATGACCAGTAATAGCCAAATCGATCACCTTGCGTTTTAACAACGTTGTCAAACACATTGTAAATGCTCATTCCTGCAAACGAGGTTAGACCGGCAATTTTAAATTGGTAACTGGCATTAAAATCTACCATATCATATTTAGGAAGTTGTTCGGCTTCGTATCCTACCTCATCAACTTCTGTTACATCATAATCCCTGTATATTCTATCGTAATAACGCCAGGATAAACCAAGGAATAACTTTTTAATGGGTTGGACTTTTGTTCCCAAAACAACTTGTGTTTGTGGTTGTCCGCCAACTGGTACGCCACTGGCATAAACATTAACGGTATCTACAATAGCTCCCTTATCATCAAAAATTACAGCACTTACATCATTTTTCCATTTCCAATCGCCTAGACCCAGGACTGCAAAGAAATCTAACCAGCGGGTTGCTTTAAATTTAGCATCTAACTCAGCACCCATATGTGTGGCTTTTAAACCGAGAACTGGAGCAGTAAATTCATCGCCATCCGCGTCAGTAAAAAGGTCAGTATATGATTTATCTGTCCAGTCGGTATAATAAAGGTTAACATTTAAGGCCATCCATTTTACCCTTAATCCATATCCAATTTCAACACCGAATATTTTTTCATTTAGAATTTCAGTAACCGGAATCAAAGAATTTTGGATTCAAATTAACAAAAACAAAATCCCAGTAAGGAGCCCTTGAATAATAACCCAGGTTTAAGAAAACATTGTTTTTCTCATTAATATTAAAATTTAAACCGGCTTTGGCGTTGTATCCAAATGCATTAACAAAATCAGCTACCTGAGCACTTTCACTACTTACATAATTATACCTGTCAATTTTACCATACCACGTATTGGAAACTGTACCTGCTGCAAACACTGACAAATTACCCATAGTTATTTCCCACTGTGCAAATGCGCCACCATACCTAACGAGACCGTCATTGTCATAAGCAATTTTATCTCCGACATTTTTGAGCTGATTTCTTCCGGCGACTCCTTCAACAGCATTGGAGTAACTTTCAAACCAATAATCACCACCAATTAAATTTCTAACTCTTCTGAAATGTCTTCCTACGTAAGAACGGCCATCAATACCTACCATTAATGTGGATTTGTTTTTGAAAGTATGGTTAAAAGTTGAAATAATTCCCCACCATGTATGTTCGTTTACTGATTCTCTTAAAATGTTTTTCGATAACTGTGTATCATCCTGGATTTCTTCTCCGGCTTCATCGTATAATATACCACCGGCAGCATAATTGCCATTATCGAAATAAGCGGTATCCTCGTGATGTGGCATTTTCAATACCAACACCGTCCCAGTCAATCTGTCCATTTTCGTTTCTGCCAATTCTGTATCGTGGCATACTTTCCCTATTGTCCAGTGTTCCTGTACCATATCCATTACCAAAGCTGGCATATACAGAAGTAGCAAGGAATGATTTATCAGTGATAGTCCAATACCAGTTTGCAGCAAGTTGTGGTTTATGGTATTTGTTTTCACGTTCCATTAAAACATTACCGTCCCAGGTTCCCCAATGCTGGTTGTACTTTTCGCCATACTTTATCAAAAGTGCTTTCTCCGACGGTATAGGTTCTTTGTCCATGTTTTTGAGGTGCTCCAACTGCTGTAAAAGTAAGTAAATGGTTCTTCCATTCTTTTGAAACGGAGAAAAAGTATGACCAGGCATCAACACATGTTTGATCGACATATCCGGGACCTAATGTCCTGGAACCAACAAAAGAAATCGCCCATCCGTTTTTTGTTTTACCAGATGAAAGAGCCAATGTGAATTTAGTGTTGCCATAATCCGTTACTTCAGCCTGGAAGGAACCTCCTGCATTAACATCAGTTGTCCTGGTGATGAAGTTCATCGTACCACCTACGGAGTTGATTGCCAGTTTTGAAGCACCTAAACCACGTTGTACCTGAATGCTGCGGAGCGCATCACCTAATCCTGACCAGTTTGACCAGTATACCCATCCGTTTTCCATATCATTCACCGGGATACCATTAACCATGATAGCAATGTTGCGTTGGTCAAAACCACGAATATTAATACGTGAATCACCAAAACCACCACCTTGCTTAACTGCATAAACTGAAGGGGTTTCATTGAAAACTTCTGGCAAGCTCCCTGCTTCCCAGCTTTTCTGTGATTTCAGCCGCATTTAGTGTAGAAACAGCTACAGGTGTTTTCCTGTCAATCGCCACATTGGCAAAAACATTAATCTCCTGCAAACCTACTGCACTGGATAACATTAATATCGTTCCTACATTGTATGTTGATCCATCTTTTACACTAATGTCAGTGTTGTAATCTTCATATCCAACATAACTGATAATTAATGTGTGCTCACCTTCAGGGGCAATCAATAAGAAACTACCATCAAGGTTGGTTGTAACACCAATGGTTGTTCCTTTGATCAAAACAGTAGCTCCGATCAGGGTTTCATTGCTGTTTACATCCTGAATAACTCCTCGAATGAGGCCTTGCGCAAAAGTTGCCGTTCCACATAACATGATAACCACAAGGGTTACAAATAGATTTTTAAAATTCATAAGCATTTAATTTTTGGTTGATTAAATTTCAATTTAACTTTTTCGTAAGAAGGATAAATGTAGAAAATATGGATAGTACAGACATTAAAAAATTGTTAACAATTGGTGCATTAATTGTGACGTTTGGTAGCAATTAAAAGTCTATCAGGATTTTATATGTTAATAAATGTTAATAATTTCTGTTAATTGATTAACTATAGCCTATAAAATGTGGCCTTAAGGCACTTCTTAGAAGTTAATTTTTAACATAAAATCGAAGTTTCGGCCAAATGACCAAAAGCCCCGGAAAGTATCCAAATCATGGTCCGTACCATCCTCACCCCATTCAATATAATTTTCATTTAAAATATTATAAGCGTTGAGTTGCAGCAGGGCTGATGACTTAAAAATATTAAATGGAATGCTGAGGTATAAATTCAATATGTTATAGCTGGGTAACTGGTAGGGTTGTGTTCTGTCGTTTGGATTTGTTCGGGTAGTTGGGGCAAAATTTGCATAAATATTATTGTAGTATAACCATTCGGCTTTTAAGTGAATGGTATTCAGAACCCTTAGGTTCGCAAATATTCCAAACTGCTGCTGGGCTGTTCCGCCTACATATAAGTCTTTTACAAATACATTAATGGTATCAACAACAATGTTGTTGTTATTAAATAATTGAGCCGTAATGTCATTTGTCCAGCGATAATTACCCAGCGTCAATACACCTCCCAAACTAAGGTTTTTTGAAAGCCGTGCCGATACATTGGCTTCGATGCCCATATGAACTGCATTTAATCCGTTAATCATTGCACGGGTTTGCTCATTATTTTCTAATTGTATGTATTCATTTGATAACATCGATACATTTTGCCAATCGGTATAAAAGCCATTTATATTGGTAGATAATATTTCGTTTTCGAATTTGTAACCGAGCTCAATAGTCTTTATCTTTTCATTCATTAAATTTTGAACCGGAATATTATTAAAATTCCCGAATACATATTTGAAATATGGTGCTTTCGAAATATATGCCCCATTGACATATATAATATGCCTGATCCCGGGCTTAAAACTTAATCCTCCCCGCACATCAAAACCAGGTTTTGTGATGATATCACTTTTTGTATCGGTTGTATAATTATATCTATCGATACGTTGGTACCAATTGCTGCTGCCATGAACTGATAAAAATGCATTCCATTTGTTGTTTTCATAGTGTAATTGAGCAAAGGCATTTGCATAGTTAATGATGGAATTGTTGTTGACCTTAATAATATCGCCAACAGTTTTAATTTGATCTCTTCCTGCAACACCATCAGCTGCCCAGCCAAAGTCATCAATAAAGTATTCACCGCCAAGTAAATCAGTGATCTCTTCCCTGACAAAAGAATTAAAGTACCTATAATGGATACCTGCAACCAATTTAAAATTCTTTGATATACTTTGTTCATAATTCGACATAAAACCAGTTTGAATATGACTTGCCAGGAAATTAGTTTGAACATTTAAAGAATACCCACTAGCAGTTGTGCCATCGGCTAAGGTGTAATTGCCTTCATGGGTAGCGTTGTTTTCGTATATTGTTGGCCAGTCAATTTGCGCCGAGTAAGTCTGGTATTCAAAAATGGTGGGTGCATAATTGAAACTTTCAGACCATTTTCCACCTCCATTTCCTACAATCAAATAAACTGCATTGGTCAGTTTCTTTTTGTCATCAATTTGTAAATAGTGATTAATGCCAAAAAATGGTCTGTGGTAAAAATTTTCAGATGCATTGTTTAGTTCACCATCCATGCTGCCCCAGTCTTTATTGTAAAGATTACCATGCAGTTCATTTTCGCTGTTGGTTAGTTTAATTGTTCGCTGGCCATGTCTTTGCGGAGCACCTAGTGCTGTGATGGAAATGCTATTCTTACGATTGAGTTCTTTGCTTAATGCCAGGTAATAGGATCCCCCTCTAACGTATGTTGCATCCACATATCCGGGACCGTAAAAAAATGTACCCATCAACGAAATGCTCCATCCATTATTTAATTTGCCACTGTTTAAGGAAACGGAAAACTTTTGGTTACCATACGATGTAATCTGGTACATGATGGAACCCGATTTTTGTTTGCTTGCCGGATCTGTGATAATATTAATACTACCCCCAACAGTATTTGCAGTAGCATTTGTAAATCCCGGACCTTTCTGGATTTGAATTTCAGCGGCTGCATCGCTTAATCCGAGCCAATTGCTCCAATAAATTAATCCGTTTTCAACCCCATTTATTGGAATTCCATTTAATAAAACGCCGATGTTTTCCTGGCTAAATCCCCGAATACTTAATTCAGCATCACCGCTTCCACCACCAGTTCTCACACTGTAAACACCAGGAGTTCTATTTAGAGAAAATGTCAAAGGGCGATCTCCTAATTCTGACTGAATTGTTTTTGCGCTGACTGTGGAAACTGTAACAGGTGATTTTTCATCAGTAATCAATCCTACTGAAATGGTAATTTCATCCAACGAAATCGCTTCTTTCTTTAGATAAATATTACCGACATCTGATTTTTTTTGGTCGGTATTAAAACTGATGGTTGTGTTTTTAAAGCCTAAAGTTTTAAAAACCAAAATCCCTGAATTGTTTTCAACCTCTATTTTAAAATAACCTTGTTCATCAGTGACTGTAGCTGATGATTTATCCTGCACAAGAACATGCGCAAAGGCAAGCGGTTTAGCCTCCTCATAATCATATACTTTTCCTGTAATGAAGTATTGGGAAAACGAATTGTTTATGAATAACAGGATGAGTAGGTTGGTGATAATAAAAGTCCTTTTCATGATCATAAAAAATTATTCAATAAAAAAAAGCCCTGACATTAATGCGGGGCTGTTTATATGATCGTAAAAGGAATTTTCGCCTGAATTAGGTTGAATCTTGTATCCATCCAAATCCAAGTTGGATTAATGCCTTTAAACTTTCTTCTACCATCCAGACTGTTACTGTCGGCTCTGGAATTTCACCAGATCAAGAGACTTTTTGGTTTCACGTAACGGCAAAATTATTAAGTCTCTTCGCGGGCTTTACCGCCGGTCGGGAATTCTTGCTTTTCTTTTCAGACAAACAAGGCACCCTGCCCCGAAGAAAATGTCGAGGCAAATGTATTTTTTTATTTAAAATAGAAAGCTAATCTCTATTATAAATAAGGGTTCTAAATTAAATTGGTTTTTTTATCGGGCGTTTACACCATTGGCAAAAACCTCATCTAATATGCCTTTTATTTGCTCTTTATTCTGAATGCTGCTTGTTGCTTTTACCACTTCACCATTTTTATAATAAATAACAAATGGTAATCCCATAAAATTTCTTGCTTCGGGTAAATTCCTGATTACAGCAGAATGTGGGTTATCGAAAAGCATGTCCCTGAACTCTACGTCTGGATATTCACTCTCCATTTCTTTCATGGCTGCATAAACTGGAATACACATTGGCCCCATGCGTCCACAGCATACCATCACGTTTTCGTTATTGTTGATTACATCACTATGCTCTTCAGCAGTAGCGATATGTTTTAGATTTGTTTGTAAGATCATATTCTGATTAATTAATTTGGAAAACGGCTAATCATAAACTATGCCAAAGGTGATATTAAAGCGATATAAACTATTTCTGGCTATTTTGGCAGTTCATATAATTCAGAGATTGATAAAAGCCAAACCATCTTTTTCATAGCAAAATAAAGTAATTGGTTATTCAAAAAATGACTTTATAACGCGAAGATTGTGAGAATAGTTTTGGGTTTCATGATTAAAAATACCCTGGTGGTCAATATCATCAATTCTGACTTTGCCTGAAGCATGAATAATTTTATTGTCATTTAGGATAATACCTACATGGATAATTTTTCCATCATCATTCTCAAAGAAAGCAAGGTCGCCAGTTTTGGCTTCATGAATAAAGTTTAGGGTGTTTCCTTGTAACACTTGCTGGGCCGAATCGCGTGGCAGAAAAATCCCGCACATTTTAAAAACCATTTGAACAAATCCTGAGCAATCGATACCAAAAGGAGAACGACCTCCCCAAAGATATGGAGACCCAATGTATTTTTTTGCTGTAAGGCTTAGTTCTTCGCGACCATTTTTGGTTTTTGTATGTCTGGCTTCACCTTCAAAAACATAAATCTTATTCAGAAAATGAAATTTTCCATCTTGAAAGGAAGGTAATCTTGAACCCAAGGGTAAAATGAGTTTTTCGGTTCCGTTATCACGCTGACAAACTGCAGATAGTTCCAATGAATAAAACCGATCCATTGACAACATTTTATCGTAAACATCAATCTCAATGGGGCAAATCTGTTTTTCATCAATCCAGCCATCATATTGATCATCAGCTGTCTCGATAAGGAACCAATTTTTGTGTTTGTCCAATACAACAACAACATCTCCGAATATCAATTGATTGATCATCTCATACTGGTCACCCGGTTGAATTCGTACAGGAACAGATGCCAATTCACAAATACCGTATTTCATCTATATATTTAAATTATTTGTAAGATGGAATTCACCTGTGATAAATATACATGTTTGGCTATTATGAACATTTATCATTGGTTCATTTCATATTTTTAAAAGGTTAGCTATGCTAATTATGCTTTTACTACTTTTGTGCTGTTAAAACACACTGTGTAATGGCATCAATTCTTTCAAAAGTACAACATAATTATTACGAGATAATAAAGGTATTATTATTTATTGTTGCTATCGTTATCGTGGTATGGATTAGTCCGAAAGAAAGTTTTTTCAGATACGAGTTCCAACAAGGTAAACCATGGAATCACAATGATTTAATAGCTCCTTTTGATTTTTCCATTTTAAAAACTGATAAACAAATTGAAGCTGAACGTGAACAAATACTGAACAATTACGTTCCGTATTTTAAGTATTATGATGAGATTACTACTTCAGGACAAGAAAATCTCGAAAAGCTTTTTGGTGAGCGATGGATATTGCGATTTGGTAACATAAGAAATAAGGATTCTGCAAAATATATCAGATTTATTGGAAGCGTTATATAATAATATCCAAAAGCAAGGCATCATCAGGCATGATGCCATCTTAGAAGGAAAACCAGCCAATTCCAGGATTCGGTTAATCAAGGGTAACGAGGTATCAGATGTGTCAAGGAGTCAGTTTTATGACATTCGTTCAGCCAACGACTTTGCAAAAAGTAAGATCATCAACCTGAGTGTTGAGGACAGTATATTCCTTCATAATATTATTACACAATCATTGGTTCAAAATGTATTTTACGAGGATGATCTAAGTCAAAATGAAATAGATCAAATTCTCACTCAGGTTTCTCCAACACAAGGTTTAACGCAAAAGGGCGAATTAATCGTTTCCACAGGTGAAGTTGTTTCACCCGAAAAGTACCAGGTTTTATTATCACTTAAAAAAGAATATGAGCAAGAACTAGGTTCTTCAGAGGCACGGCAGATGATCATTTCAGGAATGGTTTTGATTATTACGCTGCTGTTTGTTATTGAATTTTTGTTCCTGCTATTGTACAAAAGGAAATTTTATGATGCCCTGAAGAATGTCTTACTCATTCTTTTTACACAGATATTATTGATAGCTGTGTCTCATTTTATATTTTACAACTTTCCGGAATGGTCCTGGATGATACCCTTTGCTATCCTTCCTGTCATTCTGGTTGCTTTTCTTGATGCCGGCATTGCCATCATTGTACACCTTATAACAGTATTGATACTGGGTTTTTATGCACCAAACAGTTTTACATTTTTCTATACCGAGTTTGCTGCAGGTCTAATTGCAATTTTTACAGTTGGGGATCTTTCAAAACGAGCCGATCTTTTCAGGACATCCTTGTCTGTGTTTTTAACTTATATGGTAGTGTATGTTAGTATGCTGTTGGTTCAGGATGGATCACTTGATAGCTTTTCCACCACTTTTGTGACATACCTGGCAGGAAGTTCAGTATTGTTGCTCCTGGCTTTCCCCATCATTTTTATGTATGAAAAAATGTTCGGCGTTTTAACCCATCTTTCATTGCTTGAGCTATCAAATACCAATAATCCACTTCTACGTGATTTGGCAGTGAAAGCTCCCGGAACTTTTCAGCATTCAATGCAGGTAGCTAACCTTGCTTCCGAAGCTTTGTATGAAATTGGTGGAGATGCATTACTGGCCAGAACAGGTGCTTTATACCATGATATTGGGAAGATGGACAATCCATTATATTTTGTTGAGAACCAGGTGTCAGGCTATAATCCACACGATGAATTAAGTTACGAAGAAAGTGCCCGCATTATCATTGGTCATGTTTTGGGTGGGATAGAAATGGCAAGAAAAGCAAGAATTCCTGAACAAATCATTGACTTTATCAGAACACATCACGGAAACAGAAGGGTGGAATATTTTTATCGATTGGAACGAAAACTCAACCCGGGTATGGATGTTGATCAGTCTGAATTTACCTACCACGGCCCTATTCCGTTTTCGCGTGAAACGGCCGTAGTAATGATGTCTGACTCTGTTGAGGCTGCATCCAGGAGCATTTCAAATCCTGACGAACAAAAGATTAACGACCTGGTTGATAATATAATTGGTACTCAGATGAAGGATAACCAGTTTGTCAATGCCAATATCACCATGAATGAAATTTATACCGTAATTAAGGTATTAAAGAAAAAGCTTTTAAATATTCATCATGTTCGGATCGCTTATCCTGATTAAAACCGTAATCCGATTCCTCCCATAATTTCAAATCCCTGAACAGGGTAATTGTAGAATCTTTCATAATTGCTGTTCAGGAGGTTTGTTCCGCTTAACCATATTGAAAAATTATCTGAAATAAAATAACTCACACCAAAATTTAGATCAAAAAAACCATCAAGCGTGATCTCAGTAGGTACTATCAGGGTTTCATTATCTACTGCATACCTTTTACCGTATACCATTGTCTCCAACCAAATATTCACTTTCTTTTTGATGAGGTAGGATGCGCCAAGCTTTGCGAAGGATATCGGCTTATGATAGGCCTGTGTTAATGAATCCAATTTGTATATATTGTATTCACCGTTAAGCCATATTTTTAAATTCCCTCCTGATGAGTATGTTAATTCACCCGAAAAGCGAAAAACATTCCCGTCATCATAAGTTGTTGCAAATTTATTTTGAGGAAAGAAAGGTAGCGCCCCATGTTACTGACTCCGATGTATTAATAAAGAAGGCCATGTCATTGAACATAAGATAGCGAGCCGTTAAATTAAAGCCAAATTGCGTCCAATATTGCCTCGGATTCCACCAAATATATCAAACCTGTTGTTCTGCCATTTAAGAGATGTGTCAATGGCCATCCATGGATTAACTGAAGATAAAGCCAAAAAACTATTTTTTTCTAGTCCACCATCAATACCTGCATAAATAGATAATGCTTCAGGGACTACATTCAAATCAACTTTGATTACCGGATTAAATGCAAAAATGGAGTTATCATTTAATACATAGCCAAATTTTAGGCCGATGATAAAGTTGACAATGCCATATTTAGCTTTGAAATAGGGAGTGCCTTCAAAAAATATATCTGTATTGCTTTGTATGCTGTCTTTGTTACCAAAATATTCCACAACTCCGTCCAAACCTAAATGTTGAAAATTCAGATGCTTGGTCACACTGAACGATTTATGCAGATCGAAATCAAATTTTGCATTTGTTTCCGAGCTTTTATATTTATCAAAGTAGTAATAAGCCGAAACATTAAATGTATGATGCAAACGACTCTCCTTCTTATAATTGCTTTTAAGACCAATATTTGCCTGAATAAGGTTAAACATTTGTTTTAAGTTGATCCTCATCTAATGTAATAGTTGGGATAATCATCAGGCTTGAATCCATAAAAACGAGTTGGTTGTTAATCCATATTGAGCACCAATTGAGAAAATATGTGTCTTAGTCAGTTTATCCCATCCAATGTCTAATTTGGTATTTGAATTCGGGCTTGGTGAATAATCAGCAATGTTTTTAAAAGAGGACAGATGGTAAAGACTTGCTGAAAATTGTGCATCCTTGCTGCCACTGCTATGCGAGAAATCAAAATAAGGACTGATCCAGCTACCAATGCCTGCTTTAAGGTAATTGTTATATGTTTTAGCTTTTCTGTCAGCACGAACTTTTGCAGGTTCAATTGGTTCGAGCGCTACAATAGTTGGCTGATCAACTTCAATTGATTGAAAACTAAATTCCTGGGCATTCAGCCTTGGCGAAAATGTTTCAGGTTTAGTGTTGATCTTAAACGCCTGGTTGATAGTAGGATCGTATGAACCACGGATGGTTACCTGTTCGTTTTGTCCACGGTCAATTCCCTGTCCAAAGGAAGTAAAAACAAACAAGATCAATATTGTAAATAAGGTGATTTGTTTTATCATTTGACGATGCTGGCTCATTAATTTAGTAATTGTCATGTTCTGATGATGATTATTCATTTTCAACCTCCTCACTTTCTGATTGACTGGCCGAAATGACAGCCAGTTTTTCGTAAGCAATGTTTTTCAAATCTTCCCCAGGATAATTATCAATAATACTTTGCAGTGTTTGCTCTGCCTGGAAAGTATTGTCTCGTTCCAGATAAATATCAGCAAGGAGAATAAATCCTTTGGCTATCCAATAAGCAAAGTCAGCGTATTGCTCAGGAATCTGGTAGATCAGGTTCTCTGAATCATCAAGTTTGTTGTTCTGGAATTTTAAAAATGCAAGCAGGTATTTCGATTCTGCTCCCAACTCCCCGGAAGTTAAATTATCAGTAATTACAAACTCTTTTTCAGCTGTATTAAAATCATTTGTTTCAAAAGCAGATTTGCCTAAAATATAATGAGCGAAAACAAGTTGTTCCTCAGTTACCTGCTCGGTTCTTAACAACTGAGAAGCATAATTTATTGCATTTTGATAATCTTGCAAGAGGTAGCCACACCGCATGGCTCCATCTGTTCCCTCTACTTTCATGCCTTGCTGTTCTGTTATATTGGCTAACCTTGAGTAATGGTTATATGCCAAATCGTATTTTTTAGTGTCAAATTCAATGCGGGCAGCCTTTAGCAAGGCATCATCCGTATATTGGTTATCAGGATATTCAATAATCTTTAAATAGTATTCCATCGCCTGATCCATCATCTGTTGGTTTCCAAAACAATCTGATAAATAATAATAAGCACTCAGCCGATAACCACCATTTGGAAATTTTTGCAGGTAATTTTTAAGTGCATTGATGGCTCCATTACAATCATTCGACACATAGTAATTTTCGCCGGTAACAAATGTTAACGAATCCTCTTCACCCGTTGAAATCTGAATAAAATCCAGTCCTTTGGCATAAGCAAAATACTCATCAACCTTTCCCATATCCATATATATATTCTGGAGGGCATTCATGGCTTCTGTCGCTTCCATTGATGCAGGGTATTTGTTAACCACTTGTTTCAAGGTTTTTATGGCCTGGTCGAGTTGTTTGTTGTTGTAGTAAACAAACCCCATTTTAATCAGGGCCTTTTTTGCCAGGCTACTATTCGGCTGCTCTTTCACAAGTTTATCGAAATAAACTATGGCTGACCGCTGATCATTTAAAATTAAACTGGTTGAAGCAATTTCAAATAATGCATCATCATACAATGTTGATGTGTTATATTTTGTAGTCAATGTTTTTAGCGTGCTTATCTTTCGTCCAAAGTCACCCTCAGCTCCGTAGCAAAAAGCTTTTTGATAGAGTGCATAATCCGTTCCTTGAATTCCACTGCTTATAACCTCATCGTATAAACCGGAGGCTTTGCTGTAGTTTTTGGTAATATAATAGCTGTCGGCCAATCTTAACCGGGCATCGCTAACCATGTTAGATGAGTTGTCGGATTGATTTATAAACCGGTTAAAATAATCCACGGCAATGCTATACTGTTTCAGGTTAAAAGCTGTATAGGCATAATTATACAAACCCATCGGATACAAACCTGATTGATTTGCATAACTGTTTGCTAAAAATTTCTTGAACATGCCTAAGGCATCTCTGAATTGTTTCAAGTGATAAAACGAATCACCCATCCAGAAAACAGACTTTGCTTCGAGTGTTTTATTGGGCCTGTAAATCAACGATTTTTCAAAATAACCAATTGCATCAGTATAAGCTCCCCGGTTAAAATAGTCAACACCCTGGGCAAAGGAAATTTCCTGGTAAACTTCTTTAAGTTTTGGATTTGGATTCCGTGTTGCCTCAATGGATTGCAATGCACCTCTATAATTTTTTGAAGTAACATATAACTGAGCTAAAAGGTTATAGGCTTCGTCTATTCTGGGGGCATCAGGATTGTTTTCTATAAATTTTCCAACAATTTCAACCGGATCATTGAAAGGATCTCCTCCCAGTTCCAAAGTAATTTTTACATAATTGTATAGTGCATCAGTGGATACTTTCCTGTCATCACCTTCTTTATATGCTTTGATAAATGCATTTTGCGCAAACTTTGATTCGCCGGTATTTAAGTAACAAAAGCCAAGATGGTACCATGCATTCTGGGTATATTCGTCATTCTCACGACTGGCTTCCTGGAAATTGTAGATGGCTGCTTTATATTCTTTCGCCCTGAATTTGCAATAGCCGATTCTGTATTGCTCACCTGCCTCAATCTTCTTTCTTGCCGTGCGTTCATATATGGCAAAATACTCATAAGCTTTTTCAAACTCACTCAAATTATAATAGGAATTAGCAACCAGGCGTGAAATTTCTGCTTTCGATTTGCTGTCAGCTGTTTTTAGAGAAGCCGAACCAAGGTCAATGGCAGTTTGGTATTCGCCTAATTCATAATAAATGTGCACCATATACCTCGGTACAATCTTACTATATTTCCTGCTATTCTCAATTTTTTTAAAATCATCCAGTGCCTGTTTGTAATTGCCTTTTGAATACTGAATATGCGCAGAATAGTAAAAAGCAGGCTGTGCATAATTACTTTTAGTCCCTTTTACTTTTGCAAATGAATTATAGGCTGCATCAAGTCTGTCTAACTCAAGCTCGCAATATCCTTTCTTGTAATAATATTCAATGCGCTCCGTCTTGCTGAGTTGTCTGGGTGAAACATTCTTATAAGATTCGAGGGCATCACTATATTTTCTTTTGTTGTAGTAAAGGTTTCCCATTTCAAAATTTATGGCTGGTAACCAGCCACTTTCAGGATAAGAAGATGCGAAGGCCTTCGCTTTGTTCAATGCATCATTTGATTCCTGTTTAACAGCGCATACTGTTTGATAATATGATGCATTTTCATAAAATATATTTGTGGGATCATTTACTTGATGCATATATTCAGAAAACAACTGTTCGGCAGACCCAAAATTTTGTGATTCAAATAAAGAAATAGCCCTGTTATAGGTGCTCTGGGGCGGATCAATGATTATTGTTTTTTGTGCAAAAGATTGGTTGACAATCATTAACAAAACGAAAATAATAGTAGAGACTACGGATGGTATTCGCATATCGGGTATTAAATTAAAAATCTAAAAGTATTGATACATTAATGGTTGACGTTCGACATCAATGATTTTTATTAACAAATCATTTGTTCAATTAACGTGAAAAACTTCAGAATAATATGGAAATGTTAATAAATGAAGTTTTTTACTTAAAAAAAAGTCAGGCAGACCTGTAAGCGGGATTCTGTTCCGCCAGCTGGCGGATTCTATCATTTATCTTGCCATACCATCACTGGCATGATCCAGCAACCTACCCACCGGTATCGAGCGAGCAGCTCTTATCATCAAAAGATGAGCACCGGCATATTTGGTCTTGCAACCCATAAGGTTTACCCACCCGCTATGTTACCATAACGCGCCGTGGGCTCTTACCCCACGTTTTCACCCTTATCCGTCAGCTGACGGACGGTTATTTTCTGTGGCACTAGCTGTTTCCGCCAGGGGCGGAACCTTCCCGCTAAGAAGTATGGTGCTCTGTGTTGTCCCGACTTTCCTCCGTGCTATAAAACACAGCGATAGAACAGTCTGCCTGACTATTTGCAAAGTTACGATGAAAATTGGTATTAATTCTAAAAAGAAAAGGCTTGTTTCCAAGCCTGCATAAAGTTAATTGATGGTTTTATATTTTGGGATTTTGTTGTCCTAAAACTTTTTTCTTTTTTGCCGGAACGATAAAGTTTTTTCTGACGGGTGTGCTTTTCTTGGTGACCGGGTCAATTGAAGCTGCACTCCCTTTTGACTTTGCCTGGTAATTATGACTGAAATTGCTTTTGGAACAATTTGAGAGGGTAATTGAAAACACAATCACTACAACGAAAAAAACTAACTTTTTAAGAATTCCCATTTTACACTTCCAGTTTGTTGTGGGTCAACAAAGGTAAAAAATTATTAATTCATATAAGAATTTGATTTTCAAAATTTAATAATTGTATAATCAGGAAATAATGATAAAATCAAGGACGAAGAATAATAAACCTTCCGTTTTCCTCAATTTTTATAATGGTTGATGGTTTTAACGTTTTCGCAACATCCCTGAAATGTTCAACTACATAATCCACTTTATTGATAATTTCTTCGCTAATGTTACTAAAAATGCCAGGTGAGGGTTGACCTGAAATATTTGCTGAGGTAGATACCAGTGGTTTGTTTAGTTGTTTGATCACTTCAGCCGAGTACCTCCCTTTTATAATTCTTATTGCAATAGTACCATCATCGGCGATCAGCTTTTTTGCAATATTTTTAGCACCTGGATAAACAATTGTTAATGGGCTAACTGAGTTAGCGATTAGATCATAAGCAATAGGTGGCACTATTTTTATGTAGTCCTTAAGTTTGTCAACATCATCAACTAAAATGATCATGCTTTTGGTTTGTTTGCGACCTTTGAGGTTGAATATTTTTTGTACAGCTTTTTGATTGGTTGCATCACAGCCAATACCCCAGATTGTATCGGTAGGATAAAGAATTATTTTGCCTTTCTTAAGCAATTCTACTGAGTGCTTTATTTCTTCCTGAAGTGTCATAATGTTTCAAGCAATTGACTGGTTTTAATATTTTTTGCGCATTCAAAATGTTTTTCGGGACACTTGGTAAAGCCATGTAATCCACATGGTTTACATTTAGGTGTGTTTAATGCCTGAATAATTTTTGCGTTTTCAGATAGCGGCCCAAAACCAAACTCGGGAACGGTAGAACAGAAAATAGCTGTGGTATTTGCATTTACAGCTGAAGCCATGTGCATTGGTGCTGAATCGTTTACATAATTCATTAAAGCATCTTTCATCAATGCAGCCGATTCAAGAAAACTGAGTTTGCCTGCAAGGTTTAAGTTATTCGTGTGCGAAGTATGCTCGATTATCCGCTGACAAAGGTCCTTTTCTGAAGGAGAACCCAGTAAATAAATAACAATGTTTTTGTCAATTGCATTGACGAACTCAACCCATTTATCATCTGGAAATTGCTTTGTGAACCATAATGAAGCAGGAGCAATTGTGATATATTGTTTGGTTTTATATTGTGAAACTTTGGCATAGTCATGCTGCGATGGATATAGCTTAATCGGGAATTTGTCATTTCCTGTTATAGATTCAACCAATTTTAAATTACGCTCAGTTTCATGAGGATTCTCTTTATCCGCGCCAATTTTATGTTTAATACGTTCTGAGAAAAACATTGAGAATGGATTTTTACTAAATCCTGCTTTGTGTTTGGCTCCTGATAATGCAGTAATTAATCCTGATGAAGCAAAACGCTGAACGTTAATTATTGCATCATAATTTCTGTCTCTGATCACCTTGATCAATTCATAAAGGTGCTTGTACTTTTTTTCTGATTTATCCCAGACAATTACCCTGTGAACAAAAGGGTGTTCCTTGAAAATGCCTTCATAACCATACTTTAATAAAAAATCAATCCTTGCATCCGGAAAATAATGATGGATTTTTTCCAGTATTGGTGTGCTCAGGATAACATCTCCCAGCGATGCAGTTTGTATGATCAAAAAGCGTTTGAACATGTTTACAAAATTAGAACAAATGTGGTTTGTTCATTTTAATTTTTGCGGTCTATTGAAAGTAATAAACAGTTTGCCGAATAATACACCTTTCATTGTATCAGATAAAATCAATTGGCTCAAAATTTAGAACCATTATGAATTATTAATAAAAGATAAGTAGCAGTATATTAATGATTAAATAGAAATTATAGTGTATAGTCAGCTTTTTAAAAAAACAGCGATACTTTTCTTTTAAGTTCTTATTTTTACGAATTCATTCAAATAATGCAAAAATGGTGAATTTAGAAACCACTTATATGGGCCTCAAATTAAAGAACCCTTTAATTGTAGGAAGTTCAGGCCTGACAAACTCTGTTGAAAATATTATTGAGATTGAAAAAAATGGTGCAGCAGCCGTTGTTTTGAAATCATTGTTCGAAGAGCAAATCAATTTTGCTATAAACAAAACATATATGCAGGACGAACTGCAAAATATGTACCCTGAGGCGGATGATTATATCAGGAATTATACACGTGAGAATGATGTTGGAAAATACCTCGACTTAATTCAAAAAGCCAAAGAAGCCGTTCAAATTCCAATTATTGCCTCTATCAACTGTATTTCGGGCAACGAATGGACCAGTTTTGCAAAAAGGATTGAGGAAGCAGGGGCTGATGCATTGGAACTTAATGTGTTTGTTATGCCATCCAATACAGATAATGATAGCGCGCATAATGAGAAAATATATTTTGATATAATCGACAAAGTCTTAAAAACAATAAACATCCCGGTTGCCTTAAAAATCAGTTATTATTTTTCCAGCCTTGCAAAAACGGTAACTGAATTGTCGTGGAAAGGTATCAAAGGAATTGTCTTGTTCAACCGGTTTTTTTCACCTGATATTGATATCGAAAATTTTGAAGTCAAAACATCAAACGTATTCAGTACACCTGCCGAACTTGCACAATCACTTCGTTGGGTGGCCATGTTATCTGACCATATTAATTGTGACATATCGGCTTCAACCGGCGTGCATGATGGTAAAGCATTGATTAAACAATTGCTCGCAGGAGCTAAGACTGTTCAAATTGCATCAGTACTGTATAAAAAAGGGTTCAAAGAAATAGGAAGTATGCTTGAACAACTCGAAAGCTGGATGGAGCGCAAAAATTTTTCAAAGATCGATCAGTTTAATGGCAAAATGAGTATTGAAAAAGCTGAAAATCCAGCGGCATTTGAACGTGTCCAATTTATGAAGCACTTCTCAGGAATCGAATAAAATTTGGTTAAATTTGTTAGTGTAAACCAATTCGAGATTACCATCAAACAAAATTTATTCACTCTATTGTTAGTTTTTCTTGGTCTGGTGTCAATATGCCCAGCTAATAAATCATTACTGGGGGCATAACTTCAATTCAACTTCATCATTATTGGGAGGGGCTGTTATTGCCGGTGAAGCCAACAATACAGCAATTTTTTATAATCCGGCTACCATTGGCGAAATGCAAACAGGGAGTAATTTGTCATCTGGCGGCAAACTTGTTTACCTGGAATATTTACAATTTGTATAATGCGCTGGGAGACGGAATTAATTTACACACAGATAATTTTTTAGTGCAGCCGCAGTTTTTGTCATATTCGTATAAACCAACAGTAAAGGAATGAATATTTCAATTGCAGCATTAACAAGAATAAAAGAACAGATTGAAATGACATACAGCAATTCAAGTATGAAGATGTAATTACATATCTGCCAGGCTGATGAAAAATACAGTACAACCTTTAATTATAGAAACGATTTTTCAGATTCATGGGTCGGTATGGCATTTTCACATGATGTTTCTGAAAGGATTAAGTTATGGTGCTAGCTTGTTTGGGTCTTTCGCCTCTCATTAATTATCGTTCGATTATTCAGCAACAGCTTATCAATGCCATCTGATACACGAATGAATAGCAATGATTTCAGAATTTCAGAAGGGTTCATATAGTGAGTTAGTCAAATTTACTGATTACAGACTAATTGCAAAATTTGGGTTTGCCTATAAATTAAACAAATGGCGTTTTGGTCTAACACTTACAACACCATCATGGCGCTTATTCTCCAGTGGAAAAAGAGCACAGAGAATAGAGCAACAAACTAACATTAGCCGAAAGGGATATACCTGCAGGTTTTTCTGACTTATAGCATTTTTGACGGACAGGAAAAAAATCAGTTATCAACCAATTTTAAACTTCCATTGTCGATTGGCTGCGGATTTATATATGATATGAAAAACAAAGGCCAAAAATTGTATTTTTCACTCGAATTTTTTGCTCGGATTAAAGGGTTATAAAATGGTAGATGCAGAAATAAATCCTGACATAACCAACGAATGTCGTTTATGATACTTTATCCAATAAAGATTGGACTTCATATGTTTATGCCGAGCAACCCGGTAATTAATTTTGCGCATCGGATACAGTTGGAAATTGTCAGATGATTTAATCTTTTTAAATGCAATCAGAACGGATTTTTCATCAGTTAATAATGTGAATCTGGGAAAATGATGAAGATTATAACCATATAAAAACCACTTTTTATAATATTTATCATTATAGAGGAGGTGTTGAGTTTTGTGTCAAAAAAAACAGGTTGATTGCAGGAGCTGATATTGGCATTTGGTTATCAAAAGAATCTGCAACAAATTGCCAATTTTAGTGATCCTGATTGAATATGAAGAATCTACCGGTCAGGCACTTCAAGGACCCCTAAAAAATGAAATGGATATGTATTATTTTGGAATTAGTATTTATATTGGTGCTACCTTAAATTTCGACAGAAAGGAATCTAATCCTGAAAAATAACTACTTTTGCCGCTCGTTATTGTGATTACTGGCACTTTTGTTATATGAAATCAGACTATTAATTTCAAAACACAAAAATTATTATAAAATGAAAAAATGGTTATTAAATCTTTCCCTTGTACTTGATTCTACCTTTAGGAATATTGATGATTAGATGGATGTTATCCAAACGATTCAATATCAGTCGATCAGACAGACATTGTTTTAACAGGTTATTACGATTCGGTTAATTTCAAAACCTTATAACCTATTTCTTACCTGATACTATTTATCCAGTTAGGGATGACACAACCGATAAAACTCCTGTATCTAATTCAGATCTTATCATCAAGTGAGATTGAGAAGAACATGTCAGAATTATGGTTATACAAGAGTATATTATCCCGATACTGGAGTTGAATGAACCGGATATTATGATTGCAGTAGCAGCTATATGTGTGACTACTGTAAGTGTCGGATATTGGTATCCTTATTATCCTGGATGGGGCTGGGGTTGGTACAAAAACTCTTCAGCCGATAGAGGTACTAACTATTGGTATGGTGGTTATCCAGGATATTATCCCCCGGGTTGGGGCTGGGGCGGAGTTCCATACTACAGCAGTTATACAACTGGTACGCTGCTCATGGAAATGTCTAATCCTGCTGATTATAGGATTATTGACAATGATACAGTAGTGCCGATGTACTGGGCTGGAGGCATTCAGGGAGTATTAAGCAGTGGTTCAAACACATCGCGGATTACAAAAGGTATTGACCAGGCTTTTTTACAATCACCATATCTAAAGAATAATTAAACTATTAGCAACTCCAAAAATGAAAAAAATGAAAAGAATAAAATATATTTCAGCTTTAGTACTTTTATTTGCTATTAGTATTCCTGGCTTCTCACAAGGTGGCGGCATCTGGAATTTTCAGTGGGTAATGGGATTACCCGTTGGACCAACAACTGATTTCGTCAGCCAGTTCTCAGTTCGTGGATTTGGTGTTGAGGGACGTGGATATGTAACTGATAAAATTACAATTGGTGGTCGTGCTGCATGGCAAACCTTCTATCAAAATGATGGTTGGGTAACTGAGGAATACGAAAATGCAACAATACATGGTTACAGAAGAGCATATATTAATGCAATACCTTTAACTGTTAATGGTCATTTCTATTTTGGATATGGTATGGTTTTGCCTTATATCGGTGTTGGTATAGGAGCCTATTATATCGAAACCAGGGATTTTATTGGAATATATTATTTACAGGAAAAAGCATGGCATTTTGGAGTAGCTCCGGAAGTGGGTGTTGTAATACCTTTTGGCTCAAGCAACACAGGAATCAATTTTGCCGTAAAATATAATTATGCTGCTAAAACCAAAGATACTCGTGAAATTGGCTGGGTTGAGTTTGACCTGGGTATTTCCTATGTATTTTAAAAAAGTATAAAATAATTTATCCTGATTCCGGCAATACGTTTATCTTAGCGTTGCCGGAATTTTTATTTTTGGAGCATTATTCATTATTCATTAAATCGAAAGACATGAAAAAACTTACACTTTTAATATTCCTTTCTTCATTTGCATTTACAGCATTATTTGCACAAACTCAGTTTTATAACAATAGTTTCGAAGAATGGGAGACGATACCCCTTACTGATGTACCCGAGCCGGTTAACTGGAGCTCGATCAAAAGTTCCGATAATGATTTAGCTTCGCAGGCTGCTCCAGTTGTATGGGGTCAAAGTGATGATGCTCATTCGGGCTCAAAATCACTTTATTTAAAAAATGTATATGTGAGCTTAATTGATTATGTAGCGCCTGGCACAATAACCAACGGTCGTATACATGTATCACCTGATTTTGATCCTTTAAAAAGTTCAAGTTATACGGATGTAAATGATAATAAGTGGCATACCAGTATAATCCACCGTCCTGACAGTTTAGTGGGATGGTTTAAGTGCAATCCGGTTGAAGGTGATTTTGGCACTGTTAAGGTTGTTTTGCACCAGGATTCAGCAGCAATACCCGGAACAGAAGATACATGGATTGGATTGGCATATTATGAATTGCCCGGTTCATCGGTTACCAATTGGACAAGATTTTCAATACCGTTTGAATATTATACATTTGCATTACCGGAATTTGCCCTGGCAACGATCACATCAGGGAATGGATACAGTGCTTTAGCTGATAGTGAAGCATGGTTTGATGACATCCAATTTATTTATAATGACGGCACTGATATTGCCGATCAACTTCAAAATGAACTTAATGTAAGTTACTTGAATGGAAGCCTAAATGTTAATATTGGTTCGGTTAGTTACGACCAATATGGCAATAAAAATCATTGATCTTTCGGGACGAACCTTATACAATAAGCAAAATTTAAACAGCAATACATTCAGTGAGCGTGTTAACTTTCCTGAAGGTATTTATATTGTTAACGTGATGGTTGATAATGTTTCATTATCAAAAAAACTCCATATTAAATAGGGTTATCATCTATTAATTTTTTATTATTTATTGAAGAATCAATAAATTGAAGATTCCAAAGCAATTTCTATTACTGCTTAGCCTGATATTGTTCTTGTTGCCAGCAACAGCGCAGCAGGGTATTTTTTCGGGACGGATTTCTGATAATGAAAACAGCGAATCACTTGTTGGTGCCAGCGTTTATGTAAAAAATGATATGTCAATCGGGGTGGTAACCGATTTTAATGGATATTTCTCAGTATCCGTTGAACCTGGAGAATACAGGTTTACAATTTCTTTTACCGGGATGAAAACCATTAATATTCCTGTAACTGTCAAGGCTGACTCAAATACATACCTTGAAATTAAAATGGAACCCTTTAGCGTTCAGTTTGATGAAGTCATCGTCCGTGCTGGTAAATTTGATAAAACATTGGAAGATCAGACTGCTTCAATTGAGATAATGACTCCAAGACTAATTGATGCGAAAAATACCAGGAATGTGGAAACCATTTTAGACCTTACACCTGGAGTAACCATACTGGATTCGGAACCACAGATCAGGGGAGGGAGTGGATTTACTTTTGGCGTAGGAAGTAAAGTAGCTGTATTTATAGATGACCTACCCATTATGACAGGTGATGTTGGGAAACCGGATTGGTCATTGATACCAGTTGAAAACATAAAACAAATTGAAGTTGTCAAGGGAGCTTCTTCCGTATTATCAGGATCTGCAGCCTTAAGCGGAGCCATTTATGTCAGGACAAACTATCCCGGTACGAAACCTGTAACAAAGGTCCGGTCTTATATGGGTATGTATACACCACCAAACTCTCCAGCTGCACAATGGTGGTCAGGTGTAAATTACATCGGTGGGATAAGTTTTTTACATACCCGCCAGCTGGGTGAAGGATATACTGACCTTGTTGTGGGTGGTACTGTGATGACCGACAGAAGTTATATAGGGGCTCCGGTTCCAGGACCAAATGTTGTCAGTCCGGGCGATTCAATAAGCGATGATGATATGAAAAATAAAAAAGCCCGGCTTAATTTTAACTTCAGGCGCAGATCAAAAACCATTAAAGGACTGAATTTTGGGTTAAATGGAAATATGATGGTAAAAAGTTCAAGTACACCACTTGCCTGGCTCGATGATACTGCCAACTTTTACCGTGCATACCCCGGAGCAGTTTTACTTTCAGATGCTGTGACTATGTATTTTGATCCGTACGTTAATTTTTATTCAAATATGGGGATGAAGCACCAGTTCACAAATCGAATCCTTTACAACAATACGGATGCTATTCAGAATCAGTCGAACAGGGTATTGATGATTTATAACAATTACCAGTTCAGTAAAAATTTTAAAAACTTTGCCAATCTTGATTTTATTGCGGGAGTTGCCAGCACCTATACAAAATCACATGCAGAGCTATATGCGGCTTCCGGTTCGGCAGACAACTATATTTGGAACGCCTCTGCATTTATTGAATTGGAAAAAAAGTTTGGTAACGTTGTAAATGTTTCTGCCGGTGTCAGGCTGGAGCATTTCAGACTAAATGATTCAATACAGGATACCAAGCCCATTTTCAGGATAGGAGCGGCCATAAAACTGGGACAGGAAACTTATATGCGTGCATCAATCGGACAGGGTTATCGTTTTCCTACCATTACTGAAAGGTATATCAGAACAAAAGTGGGTGCTATCGGCATTTTCAATAACCCCGATTTGATCCCCGAGTACAGCTGGAACGGTGAAGTTGGATTGAAACAGGGATTTAAGTTCAGTAGCTTTTATGGATATTTTGATGTTGCATTATTCTACCAGGAATATGAAAATACAATTGAATACCTTTTCGGATTCTGGGAACCGCCACCTTATGAGTTTGCGTTAGCAGGTTTCAAGTTTGTAAATACTGGAAAATCCCAGGTTACAGGCATTGATATGTCGTTAAACGGGCAAGCCAGATTTGGTCAGTTTTACCAATTAAATTTTATGGTAGGATATACCTACACCAAACCCAAAACCCTTGAACCCGACTATGTTTTTGCAACTGATTATTCACCAACCGGAGCAAAAGATTTCAGTTATACCACCACCAGCGTGGATCCTTCGCAAGGCATCCTAAAATATCGTTTTCTTCATACAATTAAATCTGATATAGAATTCAAAGTTAAATTATTTGCTTTTGGAGTTACCATGAAATACTTCAGTAAAATTGAAAATCTTGACCAGGCAATATTCGATTTTGAAGATGTTACCACACAATCGGGTGGATCATTTCAGCCTATTTTATACCGCAACTACTTTGAAACCAGAAACAATGGGAATTTCATATTTGATATGAGATTGAGTTACACTTTCCTCGAACACCATAAAATTTCAGTTATCTCTGATAATGTCTTTAACCGCATGTATTCATTGAGACCCCTAAAGGCTGAACCTGTAAGAAGCGTAACTTTACAATATAGTTTGGATTTATAAAATACCCTTCTCATGAAAAAATTAGCACTGGTGATTTTAGTATGCATCTTATCAGGTGCACTTACCGATTCTTATGGTCAAAAAGGTTATGATTTTCCGGATTCAGTCAAGTATAAAAAGAATGTGATTAAATGGAATATCACACCCTTCTTGATATGGGGTTATAATAACTTAAACTTTGGTTATGAAAGGGTAGTTAAACCTTATCAATCCTTTTCAGTAAATGCCGGGACTTTTATTCTTCCTCAGTTTACTAAGTCTTTATTTGACAGTCTTGAAATAAAAAATTCTTCGCAGAGAAGTGGTTTTACAATTTCGGCAGATTACCGGTTCTATTTTAAAAAGAGAAATAAAAGAATGGCACCTGACGGCTTGTACTGGGGTCCTTATGGATCATACCACCATACGCAGTTTGAAACTAATATTACAGTATTGAATAATCCTTCAATACAAGGAGATCTGATTTTTGGTGCCAAGTTAAATATATTTAGTGCGGGAGTTCAAATTGGTTACCAGTTTATTATCAAAGAGCGGCTTGCTGTCGACCTGATTTTTATGGGTCCTTCCTTATCAATGTATACCACTAAATTAAGTTTAGGGGGAGCTGTTAATGTTGATCCTGACGATGAATATCTCCAGGCTATTTATGATGTGCTTAAAAATACTATTCCAGGGTTTGATGAACTAGTACAGGATGGTGCTGTAACTACCTCTGGAGCTAATGTAAGTATGGGATTTGGATTAAGGTATATGATTCAGATTGGATACAGGTTTTAGGCTGGATCATACTTATTGAATTTCTTTAACATTACTTAATATTCTGCAAGCGCAATCGTTTCCGAGATTGCGTCATTATTTTTATCTTTGCGCTCAATTTAAATTAAATCCAAATAAAAATGCCTCATTACCAGCAGCGTGGAAAAATTCCTGCCAAAAGGCACATCCAATTTCGCAAACCTGACGGGAATTTATACCCTGAAGAACTGGTTTCCACCGAAGGTTTTTCAAATATCTATTCCATCATTTATCATAAGTATGAACCAACCAGGGTACTTAAGATTGATGAGGCCTATTCTGTAGCTCCTGAGGTTGCTGTTGAAAAAAATATGCAGCACAGGGCATTTCGCGGATTTGATGTTCAGGCAACAGATGATTTTTTAGAGAGCAGAAAAGTAGTTTTATTTAATGTTGATTGCTATATCAGCCTTGCTGCACCTCAAAAATCAATGACCGATTATTTTTACAAAAATTCCCAGGCTGATGAAATGATTTTTGTGCATGAGGGGAATGGTGTTTTAAAAACCATTTATGGTGAACTCAAATTTGTAAAAGGCGATCATGTTGTTATTCCCCGTGGTACGATATATCAATTAAGTTTTGAAGATGAAAACAACAGGTTGTTCATTACCGAATCTTTTCATCCACTAAATTTCCCGAAAAGATATATGAATAAAGTTGGGCAGTTACTCGAGCATTCACCTTTTTATGAGAGGGATATCAAAACACCACAAAAACTTGTAAACCATGATGAAAAAGGTGATTTTTTGGTAAAGATCAAACGGTCTGATATGATTTTCCCATACCATTACGAAACGCATCCTTTTGATGCGATTGGCTGGGATGGTTACCTTTATCCATATACTTTATCAATTTATGATTTTGAACCCATTACCGGTCGTATACACCAGCCACCACCTGTGCATCAAACATTTGAAACACCGGGCTTTGTAACCTGTGCATTTGTGCCTCGTTTGTATGACTACCATCCCGAATCGATACCTGCTCCTTATAACCACAGCAATGTGGATTCAGATGAAGTGCTGTATTACGTAGATGGCGATTTCATGAGCAGGAACAATATCGGGCGTGGGCAAATAACGTTGCATCCGATTGGGATTCCGCATGGACCACATCCTGGAGCTGCTGAAAGAAGTATTGGTAAAAAGGGAACCGATGAATATGCTGTCATGGTGGATACTTTCAAGCCCTTAAAATTGACCAAGTCAGCGATGGGAATTGAGGATAAGGAATACTACAAAAGCTGGTTGCATTAAACAGATAATACTGAACTAAAAAACAATTTATTAAAACAATAACTTAAATATAATGGCAAGATCACTTCCAATAAACGGCACCGATTACGTAGAGTTTTATGTGGGAAATGCTAAACAGGCAGCTCACTTTTATCAATCAGCTTTCGGTTTTCAGCCGGTAGCTTACGCCGGGCTCGAAACGGGGCTGAAAGACAGGGTATCCTATGTGCTTCGTCAGGATAAAATCACTTTTGTATTAACAGGTGCACTCAATCCTGATTCAGAAGTTGCCGAGCATCATAAATTACACGGTGATGGTGTAAAAGTAATCGCAATGTGGGTTGATGACGCAAAGGCCGCTTTTGAAGAAACAGTTTCAAAAGGCGCAAAAGCTTACAAAGCTCCTTATACCGAGTCAGATGAAAATGGCGAGGTAGTTTTATCGGGAATTCATACCTATGGCGAAACGGTTCATATGTTTGTTGAGCGAAAAAATTACAATGGCGATTTTTTACCAGGTTATGTAAAATGGGAACCAGAGTACCAGCCGGAAGATACCGGGCTGATGTTCGTTGATCATATTGTTGGTAATGTTGGCTGGGGAGAAATGGATACTGTGGCCAACTTTTACCGTGATGTAATGGGATTTAACCAGCTGATTTCGTTCGATGATAAAGACATATCTACCGAATATACGGCATTGCAAAGTAAAGTTGTAGCAAGCGATAACCTGCGCATTAAATTTCCGATAAACGAACCTGCGAAAGGGAAAATGAAATCGCAAATTGAGGAGTATCTTGATTTTTATATGGGACCGGGTCCACAGCACGTGGCAATCGCAACCAATGATATCGTCAAGTCAATATCCGCTTTACGCGAAAGGGGAGTTGATTTCCTTCACGTTCCGGATACCTATTATGATACGGTCCTTGACCGGGTAGGTGAAATTGAGGAAGACATCGAGGTGCTGAAAAAACATAAAATCTTAGTGGACCGGGACGATAAAGGTTATTTGTTGCAATTGTTCTCAAAACCAGTAGAAGACCGACCCACATTCTTCTTCGAAATCATCCAGCGTAAAGGTGCCGAATCGTTTGGCAAAGGAAACTTTAAAGCCTTGTTTGAATCCATCGAGCACGAACAAGGTCTAAGAGGCACACTCTAAAAGCCTTTAGCATATAATAATTATCTCAGCCATTTTTTCTCCCCCCTTGGGGGAGATGCCAAAGGCAGAGGGGGTAACAAACATTTAACCACAAGCCACAATGATAAAAGCAAACGACCCTGACATAAACACATGGATACCAGTTGATAAAAAGAGTGATTTTCCAATTCAGAACATCCCCTTCGGAATATTCAGCTCAGAAAACTCGGACCCGCGTCCAGCAACAAGGATCGGAGATACTGTTATTGACCTTTCCGTACTAGCTGATTTCGGTTTTTTTGATAAGCTGGAAATTCAGGATTTAAGTTGTTTTTATGCACCGGTGCTAAACCCGCTTATTGAAAACGGGAAGGAATTTTGGTCAGCACTCAGGCAGGCGATATCTCATTTATTTAATATCGAGAATGAAGAATTGCAAGGAATTGAAGAAGCCAAACAATTGGCGTTGTTTTCAATTGATGAGGTTGTGATGCATATGCCTGTCCATGTTGGTGATTATACCGATTTTTATTCCTCTATTGAGCATGCCACTAATGTTGGTATCATGTTTCGTGATCCGGAAAATGCATTATTACCAAATTGGAAACATATTCCGGTTGGCTATCATGGAAGGAGTTCATCAATTGTTGTTTCAGGAACTGAGATACACAGGCCGAAAGGGCAAACTAAAGCAGATGATGCTGACTTGCCTACCTTCGGGCCTTCCCGCTTGTTTGATTTTGAATTGGAAATGGCATTTATTACCGGAAAAAAGACGAAACTTGGTGAAAGCATCCCAACTGCGGAAGCTGAAGATGCTATTTTCGGCATGGTGCTTTTTAACGATTTGTCTGCACGTGATATTCAAAAATGGGAATATGTTCCATTAGGTCCTTTTCTTGCTAAAAACTTTGGTTCAGTAATTTCACCATGGATTGTCACACTGGAAGCAATGGAACCATTCAGGGTAAAAGGTCCGAAACAAGACCCTCCAGTGCTTGATTACTTAAAATATAAGGGAAAGAAGAACTTTAATATTAAGCTGGAAGTTTCAATATTACCTGAAGGTGGTAAAGAAACCATTGTGAGTAAATCCAATTATAAATATATGTATTGGAATATGGCACAGCAACTTGCACACCAGACGGTAAATGGCTGTAATATTAACGTTGGAGATATGTATGGTTCAGGCACTATTTCTGGCCCAACACCCGATTCTTATGGATCGATGCTTGAATTGTCGTGGAAAGGAACAAAACCTCTGAAATTGAAGGATGGTTCTGAAAGAAAATTCATTCTTGATAATGATACCGTGATCATGCGGGGATATGCTCTAAAAAATGGAATACGTGTTGGGTTTGGCGAAGTAACCGTAAAAGTGCTACCGGCAATATAGCCTAAGCCTTACAATTTCCCTTTCCAGAGAGGCTAGGGGGGGGTTAAAAACAAGAAAACTTACTATGAAACAAATCGATCCAAAAAGTATATCACACACTGATCTCCATAAAATATTATTAGGAGGAGTAGCTCCACGTCCCATTGCTTTTGCCAGTACTGTTGATGCAGATGGTAATCCAAACCTTTCACCATTTAGTTTTTACAATGCATTTGGCGTAAACCCGAGCACTTTGATATTCTCACCATCGCGTCGTGGAAGAGATAATACAACGAAACATACACTAGAAAATTTAAAAGAAGTACCAGAGGTTGTTATAAATGCAGTAACGTACAATATGGTGCAGCAGATGAGTTTATCAAGTACTGAATATCCAAAAGGGATAAATGAGTTTGCAAAAGCAGGATTTACTCAAGTTGAGTCGCATAAAGTAAAACCCTTTCGGGTTAAGGAATCACCCTTACAGTTTGAGTGTAAAGTGAGGGAAATCATTGAAACAGGAGGGAAGGCTGGTTCTGCCAATTTAGTGATCTGCGAAATTGTTTGTATACATGTTGATGAAAATATTTTGGATGAAAATGGAATAATTGACACCGATAAAATTGATCTAGTTGGGCGGCTCGGTGGCGACTACTATGTTCGTACTTCGAGATCTGCAAAATTCAAGGTGCCAAAACCACTTTCAACTTTAGGCGTTGGTGTGGATAGCCTTCCTGATTCCATCAGGTTGAGTAAATATCTAACAGGCAACGACTTGGGGCAATTAGGTAACTTAGAACAATTGCCAACTGTAGATGAAGTGAATAAACTTAAAAAGGAGTTTGTAAAACCTGAAATATTCAACGACGAAGAAAAGATACATCTGTACGCAAAATCACTAATTACAGAAGGAAAGCCATTCGAAGCACTAAAATTATTGATGATTAATCATTCAGCTTAGACCTTCTTTTGTAACAATAAAACATGATATCTCCACAAACCTTGTTTTAATGCTTTGTATTGATAAAAACCTGATTTGTAATGGTCTTTTGCAAAGCGACTTGTATTGTTGAAAAAGTTATAAATTTTTGAAGGTATTGCACCAAGCAATGAAGATTGATACATTTTCTTTGAAGTTCTGTAAATCAGGCCTGTTACATCATTTTCTTTGGCGAGGGTGAATCCGGCTTTTTCAAAGATTAATAGATAATCAGTAAGTGATAATATGGGCGCCATACTCCAGTTCTTTCGCCATTCTTCTAATAAACCTTCAGGATCGCGAGCTTTCTGATCATTTTTAAAATAATCTGCTATAATGATGCGACCACCGGGTTTTAATATGCGGTAAGCTTCTTTTGCAAATCTTAATTTGTCGGGTCCGGAAGTAATGCTTTCAATCGCCCAAATCAGGTCGAACGTTTCATCTTTAAAGTTGGTACTTGTGTAATCTTCCAGTTTAAAATCGACAAGATCTGTCAAATTCAATTCTAATACTTTTTTATCTGCAAATTGAATTTGTTTTTCACTAAGTGTGATACCCGTTACTTTCGCATTTCTTTCTTTTGCCAGAAAAAAGCATGAGCCGCCTACACCACAACCAGCATCAAGAATGCGCTCATGGTTTTTTATATCTGCCATTTGCAACAAGTAGCTGTTCGTATTTGCTAAGGCATGTTGAAATGTTTTGGTGTCTTCCTCCCAAAAACCATAGTGCACGGCGAGACTCTTATCTAAATGCCACCACCTTTGATAATGATTAAGTGTCTGATCGTAATAATCAGCAATATTTTTGTTATTGAAATCGGTCAAGATGCTGTGCTCAAAAATGATATTCTGGCTGAGCTAGTTTTTATTAACAAGCGATAAGCCATTTTTAATTAGTTGATGAAGTTCCGGTTTTGCTTTTTGCAGTTGATCAAGCCGCCCAAGAACCTCTTCTTCAAGTCCGGTGTTAATATTAAATAGTCGGACGAGTTCCAGCATTTCGATTACAAGAAGCCATTCATTTGGATGTTCTCCGGATACTTTTTTCCATATCTCGGCCATCTTATGCTTATTATTTCCACCTTCTCTTAGTTTCCTGATTTCCTGATATAACTTGTGCAATTCATTTGCTTTTGCATCGTAATGTATTTGATGGGTTTTTTCTTTAGGAGCCTCGTATGTAAGACCATAACCTTCCGGATCCGCTGGCCCATTGTATGCAGAAATTATTTGTTCACCAACGGCCATATCATAAACACCCCAGGCAGGATCAAATAATGTCTTCCCCTTATGTGTTACCAAACAATCAGTAAACGTTAACAAAATAAGTTGACCGTTTTTTCGTGTTACCTTTTCTAATTTTCCTTCAATCGTAACCCCTGATTCAAACTGAAATTTTGATTTAATTCCAATTGCGATCCCCTTTTTTTTGAGATCAGAATCAGTCAATAATCGGTTAGGTTTTAAAGTTCCAAATATTCTTCCAATGGGTGCTCCAAAACCATCTTTATGGTGTGTTTTTGAGTGTCCCTCAAGCATTTTGTTTCGGAAATTAAGTGTGGTTGGGCTGTTTGTTTTTATATAAACAGCACTTCCCTTATCGACTATAACTTCATTAAAAATACCTGAAACCTGCAGGCCTGAAGAATATTCAATGGTGGCAGCATTTTCTGACTCAATGGCTTTCATAATACCTTCTATACCTCCCGTTCGTAATGCCATCTGTCCCGTGAATTCATCCAAAACGCTTGTAAGGTGTTTAAAATCAGGCGTCACAAATAACTGTGGTTGAGGTTTTGTAATGTCGAAACCATAATCTTTGGCTTCAATTTCATAGGGCAGTTTAATCACGTCATCCTTAAGGGCACCTGTACTTTCACCGATAGAGGAGAGTAAACCTGCACCATAGATTTTTGGATTTTGTAAATCTCCAATTAAACCGTATTCTACGGTCCACCAATGAAGATTTCTGATCAATGACATCTCAGATGCAACACCTATTTCATTGTTCACACTTTCAAGAAGAGTTTCTGCCTCGTTTATCTTTTCGATAGCTGTATATGGATCAGCTTTTAAAATAGATAAATGTCTGATCACTTCATATACATCATAATCCTTTTTTGAAGAGAAAGCTTTTGAACCAACTTCACCAAAGTATCGTAAATATTCTGCATATTCCTCATCGGCAATAATGGGTGCATGGCCAGCAGCTTCATGGATAATATCTGGAGCCGGTGTATACTCAATTTGGTCGAATGGCCTGATGTCAGCTGCAATAACCAATACATTGTGCTTTTGAAATTCCATAAAAGCTGCTGGTGGGATAAAACCATCTACAGTTACTGCAGCCCATCCAATCCTGCTTAAAATCTTATTCATTTCTTCGATACTTGGTATCCGGTCAACGGATATGCCTGCTTTCTTAAGACCTTCCATATAAGATTTATGCGCAACTTTATTTAAGTATCTCACATTTTGTCGCATTACAAAGCGCCAGACAGCTTGGTCCTGAGGGGTGTATCTGCTGTAATTCTGAGGTATAATAAAAGTTTTAAGGTGTTTTGGTAGTTTATTGATTACAACATTATCAGTCATTTGCTATTGTTTAGAAATTTTATGAATAAGACCAAATTTATAGATTATTTTCGTATTGACTCGATTGTACAATAACTTTCCAGTTTTTTTTAAATCGCAGAATGCAAACACCAAAAATTTATATCGCTTTACCAGTGCTGAATGAATTCGAAAATCTTCCAGCGTTGATCAAATGCTTAAGAGAACAAACCACGACACAATTTGAACTCGTCGCTTGTGTAAACCAATATGATTCATGGTGGGAAGCCGCTGATAAGATACCTCAATGTAATGATAATCAGTCCAGTTTGCAATATTTAATCGATCAAAAAGATTTGAGGATTACTATTATTGATAAAAACTCAAAAGGTAAAGGATGGCCGGATAAAAGGGGAGGAGTTGGATGGGCACGTAAAGTCGCAATGGATTATATTAACCAGCATGCAAGTGCATATGATCTTATTATAAGTATTGATGCAGATACCTATTATCCACCAAATTATCTTGAATCGATCGAACGAAATTTTTTAGATGACCCTGAAATAGCAGGTTTGTGTGTGCCTTATTATCATCAACTGAATGGGAGTAAAACGGATGCCTTAATTCTTCGCTATGAAATCTATATGCGCAATTATATGCTGAATATGTTACGGATCAACAACCCTTATGCCTTTACAGCACTGGGATCAGCAATGGTTGCACCAGTTTGGGCTTACCGGAAAATTGGGGGGATTACACCTGTAAAAAGTGGAGAGGATTTTTATTTTTTGCAGAAGCTGGCAAAAAATGGAAAATTGAGCATCTGGACTGATACCATTGCTTACCCGTCCTCAAGATTTTCTGACCGTGTTCTATTCGGAACTGGTCCGGCTTTGATTAAAGGTAATTCCGGAAACTGGGATTCATACCCGGTTTATGACGCTAATATGTTCGACCTGGTTAAAGAAACATTCGAGAAATTCCCTGATTTATTTAAAAAAGATGTTCCTACTCCTATGGACGAGTTCTTGCAAAACCAGTTTAAAAAAGATAATTTATGGAAGCCTTTGAGGGATAATTTTAAAGATCAGAATAATTTTACCAAAGCCTGTATTAGGAAAGTTGATGGCTTAAGGATATTACAATTTTTAAAACAGCCAAATCTTCATGATAAAAATTCCTCAACCAGTTCACCTTACAAAAGCTCTGAAGAGGTAGTTTCAATGTTAGAAGGACAAAAACATAAATTGGATAATAAAGAACTAAATATCGCTGAGTTAGCTAGAATAAGGGAAGACTTGTTTCAAAAAGAAAATGAACTCCGTTGTAAGTATCAATATGTCGGTATATAAAAAACCCGCTGAATCAGGAGATGAGCGGGTTTCGTAGTAGTTCTCCCTCGGCAGGAGAGTTTGGGATGTTTTAAGGATGGCTTTTCTCTCGTTTAGTTAATAATTTCACCTTCAATATACATCAGGCCATTCTGAATTTTAAAAATGGATACAGGGTAATAAATTGACTTTTTATTTTGAACGCCATCCATGGATAAAGATGTTAAAAATACTCCAGTCGGAACCAATGGCTCGGATTCATTGAAACAAAAGTTTGTAGTAGTAACTCGAGTAGATTGATAAAGTTCGGTTAGTTGTTCATAGTCTTTTGTCCAAATTCCGTCCACTGGCCCGATGAGGAGTTCTGGATGGTTAATCTGTTTCAGTGTGTTTGTTGGATCTGTTTCATATCCAATATTTGCTTGAGATAATGAGATCAGGTTTCCTGAAGTAACAACCAGTCTTATAAATAAGAATATGATTATTAATATTAGAACGCTTTCGTAAAACCTTGAGGATTTCATAGTTATGTATTCAGATTTTTCTAATTAATTTGATTGAAACAAATGTAGGGCAACAATGTGTAGTTGGTTAATACTCACGTTGCAGACCTTATTACGTATGTTACATCGATACAACATATGTTTCAATTGTTAATACATATGTTACATAGTTCTCAAATCGCGCTTTATCTCAGATTTTTTCCTGAAAAATTAAGATTTTTCGCAGTTGGGAAAATAACCTTCACAATCATCGGCAAATAGAAATCAAGATTGTTGTTTCTTTGCATCAGATGAACAAATTGATTACAATTCTTGGACCCACAGCAACAGGTAAAACTAAAATCGCGGCTTCATTGGCTTTAGAAATAGGTGGTGAAATAATCAGCGCTGATTCCCGACAAGTATACCGGGAAATGGATATTGGAACAGGAAAGGACCTAAACGAGTATATCATTGGTGATAAAGAAATTCCAATTCATCTAGTTGATATTGTTAATCCCGGTGCTGAATACAATGTGTTTGAATTCCAGCAGGATTTTCTGATAGCATATGATGAAATACGTAAAAGAGGATTAAACGCAATCCTATGCGGAGGTAGTGGTTTGTATCTTGATTCGGTTTTGCGTGCTTACGAAATGAGTAAGGTTCCTGAAAACAATAAATTGAGAGATAAACTGAATAAACTAACTGACCAGGAATTGGTGTTACATTTGAATACTTGTGGTAAAGTTCATAATACAACTGACCTAACTGATAGAAAAAGAACAGTACGTGCGATTGAAATCATAGAGTTTGAAAAAAAGCATGATGAAACGCATACTAAATTAAAAACCATTAAGTCAATTAATTTTGGAATTCATTTTGAACGTCATGTCTTAAGGGAAAGAATTACGGAAAGACTTAAAGCCCGACTTTCTAATGGTATGGTACAGGAAGTCGAAATATTACTGAATAAAGGCCTAAAACCCGAACAGATAATGTTTTATGGCCTCGAATACAGGTTCGTGACTCAATATGTTACCGGTCAAATCAGCTGTGATGAAATGTTTATTAAGCTAAATACTGCAATTCATCAATTTGCAAAACGTCAAATGACATGGTTCAGGCGTATGGAAAAAAAAGGAGTGAAAATAAGGTGGATTGATGGTAACTTGAACTTAAAAGAAAAACTTTCAATAATACTTGATAATATGCAGGATTAATCTTCAGCTTTATCCTTCAATAAGGGCACAAAACGAAAGGCCCCAAACTTTTCTTCAACCAAAGAACCATCGTCTTTTTTTTCAATTCTTAGCATGGTTTGTACATCACCTTCGCCAAGTGGTATAACGAAATAACCGCCAGATTTTAATTGGTCGACTAATGCTTGTGGGATTTCGGGAGCAGCAGCAGTAATTATTATTTTGTCGTACGGTGCAAATGCCGGCAACCCTTTATATCCATCACCATAAAAACATTTAATTTGTCGATATCCAATGGTAGGCAGAAAAGATTTGGTTTTCAGGTATAATTTTTTCTGTCTTTCAATAGAAAATACTTTTGCTCCCAATTCCGCCAAAATAGCAGCCTGGTATCCCGAACCGGTGCCAATCTCAAGAACCTTGTCGCCTTGTTTTACTTCAAGCAACTCTGTTTGAAATGCAACAGTATACGGTTGAGAAATGGTTTGCCCGGACCCAATGGGAAAAGGCTTGTCTTCGTAGGCAAATTCAAGGAATGATGAATCAAGAAAACGGTGTCTTGGAATTTGATCAACAGCCTCTAAAATACGCGAATCGCGTATTCCTTTACGCCTAATAGTGTCAACCAATTTTTTACGCATTCCTTTATGGCGGAAAGTATCAACCATATTTTTTATTTAATGTATAATGAGATCTTTTTTACCTGTTGGCGAAGTTAAGAATTATGGAAATAAAAAAGCAATAAATCAGGGACCAAAATATACCACTGAATTCTTGATAAAAACAACCTAAAATGTTCAGATTTAATCAATTTAAATACGGGTATTCGCCTTAAAAGGCTACTTTTGCGCAAAAATTTTAGTATATGTTGAAGATCGGTGTATTGGGTGTCGGACATCTTGGAAAAATTCATGTAAAATGCATCAATTTGATTGATGATTATGAATTGGTTGGTTTTTATGATCCTGATGAAGAACAAGCCCAAAATGCAATGAAAGAATTTGGGATTAAGCGTTTTGACAGTGTTTCATCACTTATTGATCATGTTGATGTTGTGGATATTGTAACACCTACAATTTCTCATTTTGAATGCGCATCGGAAGCCATTAAAAAATCTAAGCATGTTTTTATTGAGAAGCCTATTGTTACGACCCCAAAAGAAGCACTTGATCTGATAGAACTTGCCTCTGAAGCTGATGTCAAAGTTCAGGTCGGACATGTGGAACGATTTAACCCTGCCTTTTCAGCGGTTAAAGACTCAATAAATAAACCGATGTTTATCGAAGCACATCGTTTGGCTGAATTTAATCCGCGTGGTACAGACGTACCTGTTGTTCTCGATTTAATGATCCATGACATTGATATTGTGCTGAGCGTTGTAAAATCAAATATTAAAAAAGTGCATGCAAGTGGTGTTAATGTTGTTAGCGATACTCCGGATATTGCTAATGCACGTCTCGAATTTGACAATGGTGCAGTTGCCAATTTAACAGCAAGTCGGATATCACTGAAAAATATGCGAAAAACACGTTTTTTCCAACGGGATGCATACATCACAGTTGATTTTCTGAAAAAAGTTTCAGAAGTGGTGAAAATGGAGGAAATTGACCAGGTACCTGATGACCCATTTGCCTTGATATTGGATTTAGGTGAAAACAAGAAAAAGCGACGGATCTATTTTAATAAGCCTGAAGTGCAGGAAATCAATGCGATAAAAGAAGAACTGGATAGCTTTAAACACTCCATTTTAAATAATACAACTCCGCTTGTTAATATTGACGATGGGTATAATGCGCTAAACCTGGCTCAAATGATCATGGATAGAATCAATGCATCCCTAAATAATATTTAAAAGATATCAACAGTTGACAATATCATCCAAAAAGTTCCGTTAAAAATTACTAATACTGTGAGAAGTTTTATATCAGGGAATAGTTTATACAAACTGGGAATATTTGGTATTTTGATATTTGGAATTTTATCAATCAATAGTTGTTACAAATTTGATGGCGATCAAACTGCACCTTCATACCTTCAGATTGATACTATTAGTATTAATACCTATTACGCAGAGCAGGGATCTGCAACCTATAATATTACCGATGCCTGGGTATATGTTGATGATAACCTGATAGGTGTTTTTGAATTACCAGCCGTTTTGCCCATTCTAAGAAATGGCCCACAAAATATTGATGTCCGATCAGGAATAAAACTTAATGGCATTTCCAGCACAAGAGTTCCTTATCCTTTTTATGAAAAAATTGCTTTTGAAGGATTGGAATTGTTTGAGGACAGTGTTGTTTCGTTAGGAAGAGTAACGACAAGTTACAAATCGGATCTGGTTTTCAGTTGGATGGAAGACTTTGAAGATTCAGGATTGACCTTAGAGGAAGTATCATTTAGTGATACGGCTATAAAACGTACAAGTCCTGAGAATAATCCTGAGGCATATTTGAGTGAATACTCACGATATTCCGGTATTGTGAATATCACCGAAGAAAAACCAATATGGAGTTCCCTCTCGCTAAGCACATATCCGATAACAGCGCAAGGGGCGCCAGTTGTGTTGGAATTAGACTATAAAAACGATAATTATTTTAACGTGGGGTTATTGTTTAAAGAGTATGGTCAGTTTGTTAAAATCCCACTTTATACGATAAATCACTCTGAAGAGTGGAATAAGATATACCTTAACCTTGGACCAAATATAACACTCCACCAGCAGGCTGAATATTTTCAGGTTGTTATTGAGGCAGGGCTTGATAACAACAAAAGCAAAGGAACTATTTATTTGGATAATATTAAATTAATTTATTGGCCATTATAGTACATGAATAAACGATTACAGGTAGCAAAATATGTGTTTCTTGATTGGCTAGCAGCCATTATTGCCTGGAGTTCGTTCTATTTGTTCCGTAAATACAGTGAGGATCCGGAAATTTTCTCACATCTCGAAAAAGTAACTCAGGATGACCAGTTTTGGCTGGGCATCTTAATCGTCCCCTTATTCTGGATATTGCTTTATATCATTATGGGGTCCTATCGCAGAATTTACAGAAAATCACGACTACGTGAACTCGGTCAAACACTGATCATTACCCTGATTGGTGTAACCTTCATCTTTTTTATGTTAATCCTTGATGATTTTATTTTAACGTATCGTTCATATTATCAGTCATTTTTTACGCTGTTCTTTTTACACTTCTTTCTTACTTATATATTCCGTTTGGCTTTAACTACCCTCACTGTTCACAGAATACATAGTGGTAAGATCGGCTTTCCCACGCTTATTATTGGTAGTAATGGAAATGCTGTGAAGGTTTATAACGACATAATTAATGAGGAAATCCGGTCGGGAAACAAGTTTATCGGTTTTGTTAATGTAAATGATCATAAGCACTTTAAAGTTGAACAATTCATGCCTCATTTAGGAGAATACAAAGATTTAAATAAAGTAATATGTGATTATGCGATTGAGGAGGTTATTATTGCTATCGAGCGTTCTGAAATTAATACCATTGAAAGGATAATTACCGAGCTCGAAACGACCAATGTGATCATCAAGGTCATACCATTAATGCAGGATATCATCTTTGGATCAGTAAAAGTGTCGGGTATTTTTCATACACCACTGATTGAAATCTCCCCTGATCTGATGCCTGCCTGGCAACAAACCATAAAAAGGTTGTTTGATATTTTTGCTTCCGCTTTTGCTATTATTTTGCTTATTCCTGTTTATATTTTTACTGCGATTGGGGTAAAAATGTCATCTCCGGGACCTATTCTTTATGGGCAGGATCGAGTGGGCCGTAAGGGCAAAAGTTTCAAAATGTATAAATTCAGGTCAATGTATGCTGATGCTGAAAAAGATGGTCCCCAGTTATCATCTGACAACGATCCACGGATAACTCCTTTTGGACTGTTTATTCGTAAAGTACGACTCGATGAAATCCCACAATTTTTTACTGTTTTGATAGGCCATATGTCAATTGTAGGTCCACGCCCCGAAAGGCTTTTTTATATTGAACAAATTGTAAAAAGGGCGCCTCATTATCGCTTATTGTTAAAAATTAAACCTGGTATTACTTCCTGGGGCCAGGTGAAGTATGGCTATGCTTCAAATGTTGATGAGATGATTGAACGCCTTAAATACGATATACTGTATATCGAAAATATGGCATTGGCCATGGATTTTAAAATCCTGATTTATACAGTAATTATTGTGATGCAGGGTCGTGGAAAGTAATTTTCCAAGCTGATTAAATCTGTCCTCTTTCAATCATTTTAACAATGGCTTCCAGTTGACGGTCTTCCCCTTTTGGATCATACTTTATTTTAAGATTATAACCCCATATTTTTGCAAAGGCCTGGTACCAGAATGCAGTAAACTTTCCCCTGAGTTGCTGTACCAATTCAAAAGAGGAATCACCGGTTTCCCTATCAATGAGTTTGATCAGGATTTTGCCTTGCGAGAAGGTCAGGTCGCGTAGTTCGCCTCCATACTTCTCATTAATC
The DNA here is from genome assembly GCA_963759045.1 of uncultured Bacteroidia bacterium. Lineage (GTDB taxonomy): Bacteria > Bacteroidota > Bacteroidia > Bacteroidales > F082 > JAADID01. The sequence continues at coordinate 52,794 of CAVWXM010000025.1, read as the reverse complement.
TCTTTTTCAGCTTGCTTCATCAACTGCTTGCGCTCTTTATCTGTTTCTGCATTTTGGAGTTGGTATCCGTATTTCCTCAATTGAATTCCAGCAAGCCTGGCATAAGGGTAAACCTTCTTAACGTTTTTAATATATCTTGTTAATTTTCGCTGTTTGCGTTTGGTTTTCGGAACAACAATAGAATAGACCTCAATTTCCATCAAGCTAACCTGGGGAATAGTATCACCTTCAATAACCAATGCACGAACAACTTGCCTGTTATCTTGCGATTGGAGAGCAAAGCTGAATGCGAGTATGATGGTTATTAATAAAAGCGATCTTTTCATAACAGGCATTTTCCAAAGATCATGCCTAATCAAAATAAGCTTAAACAGCGGCTTTCAATTTGGCAAGACTGGCTTTACCGAGCTTTTGAGAAGCATAGTCAAGCGTGATTTGCAATTTTTTGGTCTCTTTGCTGGATGGTAACTCAAACATAGCATCTATCAATATGGCTTCCATGATCGAACGCAAACCCCTTGCACCAAGTTGAAATTCAATTGATTTCTCCACAATAAAATCTAAAGCTTTATTATCGAAAGTCAATTGAATATTGTCAATTTGAAAAAGTTTCTCAAATTGTTTGGTCAGGGCATTTTTTGGCTCAACCAATATCCTGCGAAGTATTTCTACTGAGAGTGGATCAAGATAAGTCAATACCGGTAAACGACCAACTATTTCAGGAATGAGCCCGAACTTTTTCATATCGGCAGGTGCGATGTATTGCAGTAAATGCTCTTTATCGAAATTTTCCTGGTTAATTCCTGCAAATGCATATCCAACAACATTGGTGCGCAGTCTTGCTGCGATATGCCTCTCAATTCCCTGGAATGCACCTCCTGCAATAAAAAGAATATCTTTTGTATTGACACTGATCATCTTTTGTTCAGGATGCTTACGCCCACCTTGTGGCGGCACATTTACTTCTGAACCTTCAAGTAATTTAAGCAATGCCTGTTGAACCCCTTCGCCAGAAACATCACGCGTAATCGAAGGATTATCGCTTTTTCGGGCGATTTTATCAATCTCGTCAATAAAAATAATACCTCTTTCGGCAGCGGCAACATTATAATCAGCAGCCTGCAATAAACGTGTCAGAATGCTTTCCACATCTTCACCAACGTACCCGGCTTCTGTAAGGACAGTCGCATCAGCAATTGCAAAAGGAACATGCAACATCCTGGCGATTGTTCGCGCCAGCAAGGTTTTTCCAGTACCGGTTTCACCAACAAGAACAATATTTGATTTTTCGATCTCTACCTCGTTTTCATCCAGGGTTTGTGCAATACGTTTGTAGTGGTTGTAAACGGCAACCGACAATACTTTTTTTGCCTCATCCTGTCCAATGACGTATTTGTCGAGGTAAGCTTTTATTTCGGCTGGCTTCAGGACTGACTTTTGAAGATCAGGTGCTTCAAATGGGGTTGATGATTCCTCTTCCAGAATAATATTCGCCTGTTCAATACAGAAATTGCATATCTGTCCTTCGAGGCCAGAAACTAAAATAGTAGTATCTGTTTTTGGCCGTCCGCAAAACGAACATTTTTCTTCTTTTTTACCGGCCATAGTTGTTTTAGATTTCTATAAATATTGTGTCGAGCATTGAGCTTTTAAGCGTGTTTCAAAAGCACTTCGTCAATCATTCCATATTTTTTTGCTTCTTTAGCAGTCATCCAATAATCACGGTCAGAATCGGCCCAGATTTTATCATAAGTCTGGTTTGAATGTTTTGCGATGATCTCATAAAGTTCTTTCTTCAACTTTTGAATTTCACGGGCTGTGATCTCAATATCAGAAGCTTGTCCCTGGGCACCACCCATGGGTTGGTGAATCAAAACCCTCGAATGGGTCAATGCAGTGCGTTTGCCATCAGCACCTGCACAAAGTAAAACAGCACCCATTGATGCAGCCATTCCGGTACAAATTGTGGCAACATCGGGTTTGATATATTGCATGGTGTCGTAAATGCCAAGTCCGGCATAAACTGAACCGCCCGGTGTATTCAAGTAAATCTGGATGTCGCGGGATGAATCATTCGATTCAAGAAAAAGTAGTTGTGCCTGGATGATATTGGCAACATAATCATCAATCGGTACACCTAAAAAAATGATCCTATCCATCATTAATCTTGAAAAAACATCCATTTGGGCAACATTCATCTGGCGTTCTTCAATAATAGTAGGTGAAATATAATTTCCGTATATCGAGTTGTATCTTTCGAGTGTTAGGCTGCTGATACCACGGTGTTTGACCGCGTAATCCCTGAATTCTTTACTGCTATCCATTTTCTTAGTTATTTTGTATTTGAAGCAATTTCAAAAAATTTATCCGAATCTACTTCTTTTTCTTTCAATTTTATTTTTTCTTTAAGAAGTTTTATGAATTTTTCATCCATAATACCGCTGTAAATTCGTTGTCTTTCTTCAGGATTTTTGAGGATGTTGTCGACAATACCTTCAATCTGAGGATTGCTTTCTACCTGTCCACCGGCTCCCATAAAGTACTGTCTTACCTTATCCCGAACTTCTTCATCGCTTACAATAACTTCATTTCCAAATTCTTCCTGCAATTTACTTTCAATGAGTTGCCAGCGAATGGTTTTACCATAGCTTTCGTATTGTTCTTCAACCTGTTCAGTTGTAATTTTACCTTCGTTGCTTTCAACCAACCATCTTTTCATGAATTCATCAGGCAAATTAATATTTGCAATTTTAATGAGTTCATTAATACCATCAGCCAGCATTTGTCGGTCAGAATCACCTGAATAATGTTTTGAAAGTTCATCTGCAATTCTTTCCCTGAATTCCTTTTCGGTTTTTATCTCATCGTTGGGGTATACTTTTTTGAACAATTCTTCATTGAGTTCAGCTTCATGTGATCTGACTACTTTTTCAACTACAAAACGGTAATCAGCATTCATTTTGTCTTCCGGTTTGTCGTGCAAGTGCAATAACGACTCAACTTTCGACTCATCTTTAAAAGCCTTCATTAAATTAAAGTCAACCGACGACTCTGCTCCAATGCCAATAAATTGTTTTTGAATGGTCTTAAGTTTAATGTCTTCAATCCTGAAAAATCCATCATGCTCAACCCCTCCTTCAACATATGTTTCCGTCTGCATCTAATTCAGAAAACTTTCCCTGAAGCCCATCTGTTTCTTCTGCTTTTTCAGGATTTTCTTCAGTCCCAAAACGCACCTTTACATCATTGATGGCTTTATCAACATCTTCTTTTTTCACCTTAATCTTGTAATAAGGAATACTGATCTTGTCAGACAATATTATTTCGAATTCAGGTGATAAGCCAATGTCAAAATAAAAATCGTACGATTCACTTTTTTCAAGATCAACTGTTGCTGACTTATCGAGGTTCGGCAATGGATAACCCAATACCTTCAGTTTGTTTTCAACGATATAGTTATTAAGTGCTTCAGAAACTGCTTTATTTACTTCCTCGGCCAATACACCTTTGCCATACATTTTTTTAATCATACCCATAGGTACTTTACCGGGTCTGAAACCAGGCATACTGGCTTTTTTTCGGTAGTCGGCAAGTTGTTTGTTTACTGATTCGAGGTAATCTTCTTCAACAAGATTAATGTGGATAATGGCGTTTAAATCGCCATTACTTTCTTGAGTAATATTCATGTAAAAAATGTTTGATAAAAAGAAGTGCGGATGAAGGGACTCGAACCCCCACGCCTCGCGGCACTAGATCCTAAGTCTAGCGCGTCTACCAATTTCGCCACATCCGCAAATAATAGCCTGTAAAAACAGGGGTGCAAATATACTACTTTTTTGATTTTTTTTAGGTGAATAACAGTTTTGTGAAAATTAATTATCTGACATTAATAATACGCAGATTTAGCTTCCGTAATGATTTGATCCATCGCTGTTTTTGTAGCAGATGATCGATTTAAATTCAGATGGGTTTCTGGATTTGAAAACCCATAATTTCCATTTTGTTTTAAAACGATTAAATGCATGTGCATAAATGATGGTGAAAAATCCTGACAATGGCAGGCTTAATAGAATCAGTAAACCAATTAAAAGAGATGAACAAAAGATGCTGATTAGTACAAGCGGAATAATATAAAATAGTGGAAATATGGCCATCGAAACAACAAATTTAAAAGAGCTTTTAAACTGAAGGTCTTTTATTTTTGATTCGGCATATTTAACAATTAAGATTGGGATAAGATTGGTGAGTGATCCATAGATAAAAAGTGGAAGTCCAATTATAAACCCGAGTGAGTTTATGATTAAAGAGAATAGATTTACCGGTTTGGCAAAAACATCATCTTTAAAACCAAGATTACTCAAACTGTCAATGTATCTATTGTTAAGTTTGAATAATTCATCAAATTTTACAGGTGATTCGACCTCAATTTGTTTCAATACTGCAATTGCTTTCTGCTCAGCCAAAATACGTTGAGATTTATTGCACTCCTTATTTTCAGTCTGGGTGCACATTTTCTGCCAATACAGTAACCTTATGTTATCGTAAAAATTATAAAACTCATTGCTTTCAATATGAACCATCAATGGCTTAATTTTTTCTGCCAGGTCTGCTGTTAATTTATTTATAGCTTTTGGTTCCGACTCTTTATAAAGTTCATAATAATCAGAGACTGAAAGTGGCTTTCCAAAATTGATATAAAGATCACTTCTGGACTTGATATAATCGCTATAATGCAGACCTATTGGAACAATTTTAATGTCAAGCGAAAAGTCACTTGCTTCTTCTGTTTGAAATGCGATTCGCGCAAATCCTTTTTTTAATTGTCGTAAATGATGTATTCCTTCATGATTTCCTTCGGGTAAAATGACCAGGCCATTTTGGGCGGTGATTACATCTATGGTTTTTTGAAAAATGCTTTTATTTTTTTTAACAGCACTGTAACCATCTCTTATCCTGAATACAGGAAGAATTTTCAGGAAATATAAAATGGATGCAACAATCTTCTTTTTAAAAATATCTGATCTTGCAAGAAAAACAAGCTGTTTGTCAATATTGCAAAGCGGTGCCATTGCATCCATTAAGGCATTTTGATGGTTGGGGGTGAAAATCAGGTGGGCATTTTTCGGTATATTTTCAGTATTTAAAATATATACCTTTCTGTAAAAAAGTTTGTTGTGTGTAAAAATGGCATACAGGTGAAGAAGCTTATAAAAAAAATTCTTCTTTTCAATATTGCTAAAGCCCATTTTCAGGAAATTTTAGCTCGTTTGGTATGAAGACCGAATGAGAATTTTGTCCAGTATCCTGCCATCAATAAGCCAGCGATAATGTGCCAGATTCCCCACCAGGCAGCAATGATAGCCATACCGCCTAATTCCATTTCTGGAGGAAATATTTTCGGATTAAAAATCAAAACTAGGGCAAGGCCCGAATTCTGTATGCCGGTTTCAATAGCAATGGTTTTTCTGTCAATTAACGGTCGTTTAAAAACTTTGCCTAATGAATAGCCCGTAATAACGGCTAAAGCATTATGAATTAAAACAATGAGGAAAATATATTTAATAGCCTGAAGAAAAAAGTTAAAGTTGTTTTTTAATGCCAAAACAACGATCGCAATAAAAATGAAGATCGACAATTGTTTGATTGGTTTTACGATCTTCGATGTAAATCCTGGGAATTTATGGTTGATAAAAATACCCACAAAAAGAGGTAAGCCAAGGATGATAAAAACAGTTTGAAACATTTGATAAACATCAATCTCCAATGGTCTGACTAAACTGGCTGCATTTGAGTGGGAATACAAATCGATAAACCAGCCTCCCCAGATAGCAAAATTTAAGGGAGTAAGAAATACAGCCCCAACCGTAGCAATTGCTGTTAAACTAACAGATAATGCGACATTTCCTTTGGCAAGTGAGGAAATGAAATTTGAAATGTTACCTCCTGGGCAGGCGGCAACCAATATCATACCAAGCGCCATTGTGGGTGTGAGGAAATCACGAAGTAAAATGGTCAATAAAAAAGTAATAAAAGGCAATGCAATAAATTGAGAAACAAAACCAATTATCGCACTTTTTGGGTCTAAGAATAATTTTTTGAAATGATCAAGCCTTATTTCCAAAGCAACTCCAAACATGATGAATGCCAGTGCAATATTCAACAGATGAAGGCTTTCAGGACTAAAATTTAGCCGTATATGGTCAAGAGATTCTAAAGTGGTCATTCAGTGTAAATTATCCCAATAACAAGGCGCAAAGTTAATAATCTATAGAAATTGAAATATGTACCTGCGTATCTCTAATTTTTATGAAAGAAAGACCGAAATATTTTTTTAGTCGTATAATGTTTAGTGCTAATAAATATGGATTAGTATTTAATTGTCGATGTTTTAAGGTAAGATAATATGAAAATTATACCTTTGGCGTTTATTTATCGATAGCTACGGTCGAACAAGGAATGACCATTAATAAAATAAAACAAGCGTTAATTAGCTGGTTAGTGATCAGCTTTTTTACTTTTCAAATATCTCAATCCAATGCTCAGGAGATGTTTGGCATGACCTTAGGCAATTATAACGCCTTAACAGGTTCTATGCTCAATCCTGCTATCATGACCAACACACGTAATTACATTGAAATCAATGCATTCTCTTATCACCTTTTTGCCAATAATGATGCCATGTATATTCCTGCATCAGATCTAAGCATATGGAAATTGTTGGATCAAAATACAGAATATCCTACTTATGGAGAGAAAAAAAATAGTTTTGAAATATACGGTGGACGCAATACCAAGTCGTTAATTGCTGATGTCAGGATACTGGGTCCATCAGTCATGTTTCAGTATGACAGGCATGCCTTTGCAATAACTACAGGAGTTCGGGTTTTTACCTCTGGCAATGATATACCCTATGAAATACCGGTTTTTGGTTATGAATCATTACAATACGAGCCTTTGCAAAATGTTAATTTTAATGATTTTAATATTGATGTTTCTACAATGACATGGATGGAAACAGGACTTAGTTATGCTTATGATGTATATCAGTTTCTTGATAATCAGGTAACAGTGGGTGTGTCTGTGAAGAAACTGTGGGGTTATGTTGGTGTTACAGCTGTAGTTAATAATGTAGATTATATTGTATTAAATGATAGTACGATCAATCTGAAAAACGTGAATGGTGATTTAGGATTTTCAGTACCTGTTGATTATGGCAATAATGATTACCCAATTGGCGACCCTCTTTTTAAAGGTAGCGGCTTTGGATTTGATATTGGGGTGGTTTACACCAAAAGATCTTATGTGGATTTTAAAAGATTTACGCAACCTTGTGCGCAGCGGTATGAGGACTATGAATACAGGATAGGACTATCCCTTTTGGATATTGGAAGGGTCAAATTTAAACACAATACACAAGTTCATAGTTATGATGATGTCTCTGTTTTATGGCAAAATTTTGACACCACAAGCTACTCAAATATGAACCAGTTAATGGGTGAGATTAGTGAGGTATTCTATGGTGATCCGAATGCTTCATACAGTGGTAATGAAATGAAAATTGGCTTGCCAATGGCCGTTAGCCTACAATTTGATTATCGTGTTAAGCGGGTCGACAATATTTACATTGCTGCAGTTTGGGTGCAGCCAATTCGGTTTAACAGAAATACACTTCGAAGATCAGCACATATCTCGATTATCCCTAGGTATGAGCTTAAAAATCTTGAATTTAATGTTCCGATCATGCTCTATGATTATCAATATCCACGGATTGGTTTATCGGCTCGCATGTCATTCTTAACTATTGGTACCGAAAGATTGGGAACCTATCTTGGGTTTGCCGATTTAAATGGCATGGATCTGTATTTTTCGATAAAATTTAATATCGGAAAAGGAACCTGCAAAATTAAGGCTCCTGTTGAATGCCTGAATGGCGAATATGGCTACAGCGATAAGGAAAAAGCCAATATTTAAAAAACGTAGAAAATAAAACATCCGTATTCTACAGACAGATTTCCAACTATCTTTAACATTAACTTTGTTTAAAACTATTATAAATAATGTGCTCATCAGCACACTGCAAGTTATAGTTTTGTTATTAGACAAAAATGACATATAAGATTACCAAAAATATTTACCACTGGTTTATTATATATATCTCAATTGGCTATTTGTTGTTGGGTATTACAGCTTCGTCCCATGCCCAGGAAATGTTAGGTGTCACCCTCAGCGATTACAATGGTATTTCTTCAACCATGCTAAACCCGGCATTAATGACAGGGTTCGCGTTCTTATCTTGATATTAATGTTGTTTCAGGAAATATATTTTTTGAGAATTCGATTTATTATTTGCCGACTAGTTTTAATACTTTCCCAAAATTTATTAATGGTAAATACAATCTTTATGAAGGCCAGTTCAAATATGGTCAGGTCATTTAATTACTATGATAATACAGATGAAAAGTACTTGGTTGCAAATGTCAAACTTATGGGGCCATCTGCTATGATCCAATCTGGAAAGCATGCCTTTGGAATATACAACTGCTGTTACGAGTAGTTCAGTCAGGTAACAATATTCCTTTTGAAATACCTATTATTTCATATGAAGAAATTAGTTATGAAAAATACCACCTTATTGAGTTTGATGATTATAATGTGAACTTCTACAGGGATGAGCTGGGCTGAAATAGGACTAAGTTATGCTTATGATCTTATTGACCATCGTGATAACAGGCTAACAATTGGGGCAAATATTAAAGGTTCTACTTGGGTGCGAAGGCGCATATGTTAGATGCCAGAAATATTAATTATATCATTGTTGATAGTGAAACAGTGAATATCATTAACCTTGATGCAGATTTTGGTTATGCAATGCCATTAGATGCTGAAACAAATCAAGCAGATTTTAATCCTATTGATTAAAGGGGTTTGGTGTTGGGTGCTGATTTGGGTATTGTTTATACAAAAAAAAGGTCGGCAATAAATTATGGTGGTGAGCGGATTATATGTGCAAAACCTTATCATGATTATTATTTAAAATTGGAGCTTCCTTGCTCGATTTTGGGAGCGTTAGTTTTAAAAATGAAAGCGAATTACATCAGCTTTAAAAATGTTAACCGATATTGGGAGCAATTTGACACATTACAAGTTTAATGCTTTGCATGAAGCATGTACAAGATATAAGTATTGGATTTTATGGTGATCCTAATGCGTCGTATGTAAGCAATAAAATCAGTATTGCTTTGCCTACTGCTCTTAGTCTTCAATTTGATTTTCATTTTGAATACAATCTATATTTCGGGATTAGTATGGAAACAACCTTTAAAAATCCTCAACAATACAATTTGGCGTCCAGCTCAACTTGCTTTAATCCCTCGATATGAAAATCGGTATTTTGGTGTTAGTCTGCCTGTTTCCATGTATAATTATTCCAAGTTTAGCATCGGTTTGGCGGTTCGGTTTTATTCATTAACCATCGGAACTGAGAATATAGGTTCATGGTTTGGTATTAACGATTTTACAGGTTCTGATATTTATTTTTCGTTCAAGTTTAACCTCGGATAAAGGACAATGTTTAAGCTCAAAAAAGGTGCTTGTTTTAACCAGGAATTTAGAAAAGCAAAATAGAAAACCTACTATTCTAATAGGCCCTCACATTCCTCCAATTATTTATTAAAAAAACAGACATTAATTGCAACCTTTTGCGCTGATTTCAATATAATAGGTAGAGAACATACCAAACCTGTTATATTATGAATTCATTTTACATATTTTTTGCTTCTTGCCTAAAAAGTGTTGAAAATACAGCCAGATGGATAGATAAGCTGACATTTAGCACCCGTGTAATAAAACCTGGAACCCTTATTCTTGCCATTTTAATTTCAATGAATGCTTCTTTATCTGGACAGGAGATGCTTGGAGTCAATTTTTCAGAATATAGTGGTATCAACGGTACAATGATTAATCCCGCCTTAATGACTGGCTCAAAAGTATTTTTGGATGTTAATATCATAGGTGGAAATGTTTCGGCTTCAAATGATATGGCCTATTTTCTGGGTGAAAATAACACCATCAACAAATTGATTAAAAGCGATACTTTTCAACTGAACGACGGAAATTTCAGATATGACAGAAATTATAACTACTATAACAATAAAAAAAATAAATACCTGGCAGCCAACGCAAGGCTTTTAGGTCCCTCGGCAATGCTTCAGTTTAATCATCATGCTATTGGTCTAACAACTGGTGTTAGATCAATACATGGCGGAAATAATATTCCTTACGAAATGCCAGTTATCTTTTATGAAGGACTTGAGTTTCCTGATTATCACAATATTGAGTTTGATGATTATAATTATTCATTTGTGAGTATGACATGGTCGGAAATTGGGGTAAGTTATGCCTTTGATATTGTAAATTATTATGATGACAAATTAACTGTAGGTATAAGCGCTAAAGCACTTTTTGGTCATGAAGGTGGTTACATTGCAATTGACCACGCCAATTATATAATCCCTAATTCAGAATCTGTTGATTTTATTGATCTTGACGCTGAAATTGGCTATTCGGTTCCTTTCAATGAAGAAACAAACGAGATTGATTTAAATACTATCATCAGGGGTTACGGCGCTGGCTTTGATATTGGGTTTGTTTACACTAAAAAAGAATCGATCTACGACCATAACGGAACACAGGGTATTTGCTCAAAACCTTATCAGGATTATAAATATAAAATTGGGTTTTCCATCCTTGATATTGGAAGTGTTACATTTAACAAGGGTGCTATCAAACATACTTTTGAAGACGCTAGTTTATATTGGCAAGATTATGATACAACACACTTTTTGGGATTTAATGAAACTTTAAGAACTTACAGCAAGGCATTTTATAATGATCCAGATAAAACTTATTCAGGAGATGAAATAAAAATTGGTTTGCCAACTGTGTTTAGTCTTCAATTGGATTATCATGTAAGGGAAAAAGTATATGTATCTGCTCTATGGATGCAACCCATTCGATTTAATCTTCATACGTTGTGGAGAGCAGCCCAAATTGCGGTAACACCGAGGTATGAGACTAAGTATGTTGGTATAAGTTTACCAATCAGTCTGTATAACTATAAAGAACCGAGGATCGGTCTGGCTTTGCGGGTTTCCTCATTAACAATAGGTACCGAAAAGTTTGGTTCATGGTTAGGTGTTTCTGACTTTACCGGAATGGATATTTATTTCTCCTTGAAATTTAATATGGAAAAAGGGAATTGTTTCAAATTTGACAGGGGAGCCTGCTACAACCAGGATTGGTAGAAATAACTAGTCCATCACTTTCACATCAAGCGCATCTCGCAAAACATTGCCAAGCGACATAAAGGTGAGTACAAGTATTACAATGGCAATACCAGGTGCCAGGGCAAGATAAGCTGAATCTAAAATAATAAAGCGGTAGTATTCTTTAATCATGCTGCCCCATGATGGCATGGGGGGTTGAATACCAATCCCAAGAAAACTTAATCCTGCTTCAATTAAAATGGCAGCTGCAAAATTAGCTGCAGAGATAACAATAACAGGACTTAATATATTTGGGATAACATGTCTTGTTATAATGCGGAAGTTAGAAAAACCCAATGCAAAACCGGCTTCAATAAATTCTTTCTCCTTGATGCTCATGATTTGCCCGCGAACTACACGGGCAACCTCAACCCACATAGTAAGCCCAACAGCAATAAATATTTGCCAAAATCCACGCCCTAATGCAAAAGTAATCGCAATAACAAGTAACAATGTAGGAATCGACCATATAACATTTATCAACCACATAATGGCATCATCAGTCCTTCCACCAAAAAAGCCTGCCAAAGAGCCCAATAAAATGCCAACAATCAAAGAAATGCCAACAGAAATAAATCCAACCGAGATGCTCACCCTGCTACCAATAATCAATCGACTTAATAAGTCCCTGCCAAACTGGTCAGTTCCAAGCCAATAATGATTTATATTAATGTGTGTTGATTTGATTATATTTCTTAACACATCAATATCAGCAATTTGGGTTTGATTTAATATATCTTTAAATTCAATGCTTGATGCATCTGATCTCAAATATTCTGCTACCGGATAAATCACATCTGCCAAATTATATGCTTGTTCAATGCCAAGTTTGTCCTGGTCAAAAAGTGTAACTATGATTTTGTCATCATTAAAATAATATGATTGAATCGGTATTTCTACAAAGTTACTTTTTGTCCCAAAAAGCATTTTTTTTATCCAATTGGTATGGATCTCCGGGTCATTTTTCCGAAACTTCAATATTTCAATACTAAAACCTGGTTTTTGGGAACTGATTTCAAGGGTTTGAAGATTGGAATAGGGGGTTGGGTCAGGAGTTAATACATAACCCAATATTGCTATTAAAATGGTGATACAGATGATCCACAATGAGAGTAAACCAAGTTTGTTTTCTCGAAATCGAATCCAGGCTAATTTGCTTAGTGAGCCAGAGGATACGTATTTCTTTTTTCGAAAAATCATAGATAACCAAAAGTAGAAAAACAATCGGAACTATTTGGTAAATCTATGCATGTAAAATTCTTTATTTCTGATATTGGAGCAGAAAAATTTAGTTGTATATTTGCCAACCCAAAATGGTGGATGTAGCTCAGCTGGTTAGAGCACTAGATTGTGGTTCTAGGGGTCGTGGGTTCAAGTCCCATCTTCCACCCAAAAAAAAGACGTGTCATTTCTGGCACGTCTTTTTTATGAATACTGTTTTCTTAAATATCAATCTTTGCATACTTCGCATTTGCCTCAATAAATTCACGGCGTGGTGGTACTTCATCACCCATTAACATAGATAAATGTATGGTCGGCTTCAGGTTCGTTTTCAATCGTGACTCTGACGCAATGTTCGAGTTTCAGGATTCATGGTTGTCGACCACAATTGTTCGGCATTCATCTCACCCAAACCTTTGTAACGTTGAATATGTATTCCTTTTTCCGATCCGTCCGGTGATAATTCTGCAGTAACACGTTCCCGCTCATCCTCAGACCAGCAATACCTTTCAGTTTTTCCTTTCCTGATCAAATAAAGTGGGGGTGTTGCGATATACACATAACCTTTTTCAATCAAATCGATCATATACCTGAAAAAGAAGGTCATAATTAAGTGTTGCAATATGACTTCCATCTACATCAGCATCAGTCATAATGATAATTTTATGATAGCGAAGTTTATCAATATTTAATGCTTTAGTATCTTCTTCAGTTCCAACACTTACACCCAGGGCAGTATAAATATTTTTTATTTCTTCGCTTTCAAATATCTTATGGGGTAAGGCTTTTTCAACATTTAATATTTTTCCGCGTAATGGTAAAATTGCCTGGAATTTTCGGTCACGCCCTTGTTTGGCAGTTCCACCGGCAGAATCACCCTCAACCAGGTAAATTTCTGATTCAATGCAGGATCTTTCGAAGAGCAATCAGAAAGTTTTCCCGGTAAACCTGAACCTGTTAAAACATTTTTTCTTTGAACCAGTTCACGTGCTTTACGGGCTGCATGACGAGCTGTTGCTGCAAGGATTACTTTTTGAACAATGGTTTTAGCTTCCTTTGGATTTTCTTCAAGATAATTAGAAAGCGCCTCGCTAACCATCTGATCAACGGCACCCATAACCTCCGAGTTACCAAGTTTTGTTTTTGTCTGTCCTTCAAATTGCGGTTCGGCAACTTTTACTGAGATAACTGCAGTTAATCCTTCGCGGAAATCATCGCCATTGATATCAAACTTTAATTTTGACAACATTCCTGATTTGTCAGCATAGCTTTTCAACGTTCTGTGTTAGACCCCTTCTAAAACCTGATAAATGAGTTCCTCCTTCATGGGTATTGATATTGTTTACATACGAATGAAGATTCTCGGAGAATGAAGTGTTATATTGCATTGCAATTTCAATTGGAACTCCATTCTTCTCGCCTTCCATTTTAATAGTGTCCTGAATAAGTTTCTCACGGTTTTCATCAAGGTATTGAATAAAATCAGCAAGACCATTTTCAGAATAGAACTTCTCAGTAACTGGTGAAGAGCCATTGCCGTTAGTTTCGCGTTCATCAGTTAGTGTTAAACTGATGCCTTTATTCAAGAAAGCAAGTTCCCGCAATCGTGCTGCAAGTATCGAAAATTCATAAGTTGTTACCAGAAAAATTGTATCGTCAGGAATAAAATGTACTTCAGTACCTGTTTTTGTTGTTTCTCCAATGGTAGTTAACAGGTGCGAGTGGTTTGCCTCTTTCATATTCCTGTAAGAAAATTTTGCCCTCACGATAAACCCTCGCAGTGAGTTTTTTTGAAAGTGCATTAACACAACTCACTCCAACACCATGTAAACCACCAGAAACTTTGTATGAACCTTTATCGAATTTACCTCCTGCATGAAGCACTGTCATAACTACTTCAAGTGCCGAACGATTTTCTTTTTCGTGGATACCGGTTGGAATTCCCCTACCATTATCCATTACCGTAATACGATTGTCCTTATGAATTGTAACCTCTATCAGGTCACAATATCCTACCAAGGCTTCATCGATTGAATTATCAATTACCTCATAAACCAGGTGATGCAAACCCTTAGTATTCACATCACCAATATACATTGCAGGACGTTTTCTTACTGCTTCCAGTCCTTCAAGAACCTGAATATTATCTGCATTATAATTTTCGTTTGCGATCCTGCTTTTTTCTTCTGCTGTCATATTCTATTTAGTGATTTTTCTCAGATCTGTTTTTACTATTGCAAAGGTACAAAAAAGTAGTCTTTACTCGCTTTAAAACAGTGAGTTCAGAAGGTAAGTTATTAACACATTTCTGACTTTTTTTTGTTAAAAAAATATAGTTCTTATCGCAAACGATTGCAAACATTTTGTTCTGTGATGTTGATGAATAAAAAGTCAGGATTCATTGTCCAAAGAGCCTTATTAAACAGACATTTTATAAAACCATATTGTATTATATTTGTAGTTATTGATTTTTGCTTGAAAAAGGATTAGTTCCAAAATAAAATCTCATGGGTGATGAAGGAAAAGGTTATTTGAGTTTTTCGGAAAAGGGAAAACTTTTGCCACAGGAAGAATTACTTGAAGTTGTGCCTGGTAAGAACAAGATGCTAATTGGAATTCCAAAGGAAATCTCAGGTGACGAAAACAGGGTTCCACTGGTTCCTGATGCTGTTCATTTACTGATTGAAAATGGACACCAGGTTATAGTTGAGGAAGAAGCGGGAGTTGCCGCTAATTTTTCGGATGAAAAATATGCAGAAGCAGGCGCGACCATTGTGTCCTCTTCCGATGAAGTATATAATGCTGACCTGATCATTAAAATTGCACCTCCATCTGAGGAAGAGATTGAAAAACTGGGGAGACAGAAAACACTATTTTCTTCTATCTTCCTTACGCACCGTAATAAGGCCTATTTCCAGAAATTGATGGCAAAAAAGGTAAAGGCAATTGCATACGAGTATGTGCAGGATAAATCCGGGGCATTTCCTGTAATTAAATCAATGAGCGAGATTATTGGAAACACATCTGTATTAATTGCAGCCGAATACCTGAGTAATACCCTGTTTGGTAAAGGAGAAATGTTTGGTGGTTTTCCTGGTATCAAACCAACAGAGGTAATTATTATCGGAGCAGGAACTGTTGCTGAATATGCTGCCCGAGCAGCACTCGGACTAGGCGCTTTTGTTAAAATATTCGATGATTCTATTTATAAATTGCGTTCTCTTCAGAACAATTTAAATGATAGAATTTATACCAGCACCTTACAGCCCAAATTATTGCTAAAGGCAATGCGCGAAGCTGATGTTATAATATCGGCAAAGCATTTTACAGGTCATGTTGCTCCTTGTCTAATTACGGATGATATGGTCAGGCAAATGAAAGCAGGTTCAGTTATTGTAGATGTAAGCATTGATCAGGGAGGTTGCTTCGAAACGTCGAGAGTAACAACACATCACAATCCTGTCTACCAAACTTATGGTGTAACGCATTATTGTGTGCCAAATATCGCCTCAAAAGTCCCACATACGGCTTCTTATTCGCTCAGTAATTTTTTAACTCCACTCATATTAAATATTTCAGATATGGGAGGCATTGATAGAAAGCTTAAACGAGATGTTCATTTCTGTAAAGGAACCTATATCTATAATGGAATTCTTACGAATAAGTTCATTGGCAATCAGTTCGGTTTGCCATATCAGGATCTTGAGCTATTAATGGCAGCATTTCACTAAAAGGATTATTTAATCCTGTAATTGTAGAGGGTTTTACCAACACTGGTAATCAGGTTTATTTCATTATCATTTTCTAAGCTTCCCACGATAAATGGGTTTTCGCCAACTAATCCTGAACTAATAACTGGTTTACCATGTTTGTCGAACAAATAAATCGTCTTGCTTTTACTATCCACCACACCAAGTACATTTTGGTTTCTTCCTAATTTGAAAAACAAGGGTTTGATTTCAATCGCAGATGGGAATTTGTAATTGAACAATACTTTTTTAAACCTGTTGTACACATTCAGCTGATTTCCTTCGATATAAATAAAGTCATTCCCGCCATTCCCTGTAAAATCTTCATAAAGGAAAAAGTGATCAGCACTATATTCACCAAATTCGGTATACTGAACTTTACCGGAATTGGAAATATAGGTTAACCTGCCATATTTATCAGTCGTGAGAATAATTCCTTTGTTATTGGTTCGATTGACGTAATAGGTAGAATTCCTTGCTTTATCAGGTCTCTTTTTCAGATTTATCCGCTCTTCTCCACGACGGTTCACGATCTGTAAATTATTGTTGATATCTGTTATTAGAATATAATCCAGTCCGTTTGCTGAAAGATGAACAATAGGCTCTGCAACAATATTTTCTGATTTTGGTTTTAGCCACCCTTTTACTTTTTTTCCACTTTCTGTATAATTATATACACGCTTATCTGCCTGAGGTATCATCACACGATATGTACGATCCTTATCATAATCAAACAGGCTAAGTCCACCGGTTGCGGAAGGGTTAATTTTCTGTGGAAAGTTAGTCACATTTTCACCGTTCTTATCTATTAAGTAAATAAAATCACGGGTGTTAAACATATATTGAATCTTGCCATTTTTAAAATAATCCATCTGTTCAATACCACTTTCAGGAATATTATCGAGACGTTTCTTCCAGGCGATTTGTCCATTTGATGTAATCATATAAATATTAGACTCTACATCGAACACGATAATATTAAAAGTATTGTTGGTGTGGTCTTTAACCAGATAAGGAGCGCCAGTTATATCATTGTCGAGTTCAATCCGCCATAAATCAAGATTTTCCTTTGGCAATGATTTATTATTTCGTGTAAAGAAGTTAGTATAGAAAAGTGAATCCTGCGAGCTGAATTGTAACGAGAAACCCTGAAAATCGTTCAGAACAGGCTGGTATTGGTCAATTATTGAGATGGCTTCATCATTCAGTAAATATTCAAAAACTCCTGATAAATGTCGAGGACTAACATAAATAGAAATATTTGAAGAACCGGAAATGTTATCCCGAAATTCTTTGAAATCTTCATTCAGGTCAAGTGTTTTTCCTGAATCGTAATACCTGATTATTTGATTTAAACTTTCACGAGAATTTCCAAAAATCACAAAATCACCAATTATTGTAAACCATGTATTTTCAATAATTGAGTACGATTTGCCAAAGAGTTCCGAACAAAAGTTTTTAGCTTTTATCTCCCTGGTTATGTATTGACCGTTTTTATAACCTTTGTTAACTCCTGTATTTGTGGAAATCAGCTTTAAATATTGCAATACTTGCTTTTGCGTTATTCGTGCGAACAAATAACCATGTATTATTTTTAATATCGTCCTCTCCTTGTGCATTACTTAACAAACCGATTTCATTACCACATTCTTCCAAAAATTTGGATACATTAAAATTAACTGATTTGCTTAGGGTATTGATTTGATCAGCATTTACAATTTTGTTTATATCGCTGAAATTCTTAGTAATTAATATGTTGGTATTATTGGGGGCAATATTGTAAGATTTTACCTGGGCAGGTTCCTGGTCGCTATAAACATTTAATTCATTCTGATTTGAAGCAATTGTGAACCCAGAAAACAACAATTCATCGTTTTTAATTAACAAATCAGTTTCTGTCCATTCCGCAAAGTTTTCCAATCCTGATAAGTGGTTGGACGAGGGATGAAGCAGATAAGGACGAAGCAGTTTTGATAAGTACTTATAATTATAATAGATTTTTGCATCGGTATTGTTTCCGGCTGTACTACTTAAGTTCAAAAACGCATCACTTTTGCTAAAGTGTTTTGTCCTTTTTTTGCCCACCTCAATAGAACGGTCGACCAACCAGTCTTGTATCGATAGCATCACAACATTGCCTTTTAACCCCATAAAAAGTGTAAGATCAAGATCAGCATTGTAAACAGATAAAACATCCGGATAATTTTCTGAAAAAGAAACAACAAAGTGTTCAGTCAGGATTTTTTGGAATTGTGTAATATCCGGGTTTTCTGCCTCAACTATAAATAAGAAGTGAGATTCGTTGAATGCCGAATCGTAATGCAATGAAATGATAATTTGTCCGGGAATTTTTGATGTTAAATCATTGTCGCTTTTAATAATGCTGTCAAGACCAATAAATTGGCTAAGTGATTTGTTGATTTTTGTTGATTTTTGCAAACTTTTCCAGATTTCATTATCAGGATTGAATTTCTGAAAAAAATTCTCCGGTTCATCGATTTGAATAATGACGGCTGCATTATTCGGTACCAATTCTATTGGATTATTGTTGGTGGGTTTTTGCAATATCAGAAAGTAATAAGCCGTTGCAAGGATAATTACTACCACTATTCCACCCCAAATGGATATTTTGCCAATCATTTGCTCGAGTTTCAGTTTTTCAAAGATAAGCCTTGTCAATCAGTAACTTTAACATCTTATGCTAAGGAATTCAACAACTTATTGTTAATTGAAAAATCGGTAAAAACTAATGTGTAAAATCAATCTTCATTTGAAGGTGATAATTAAAAGATTTTCGGTGATAATCAGTTAAGCCATAATCCTGAATAGCCATTTTGTGCTTTAGGGTCGGGTAGCCCTTGTTCTTGTTCCATCCGTAATGTGGAAAGTGATGATGAAGTTTCTCCATATATTCATCCCTGAATGTTTTTGCAAGGATTGAAGCTGCTGCTATCGACAGGTATTTTCCATCTCCCTTAACAATGCATTCGAAGGGAATATCATCGTATTGGTTGAACCTGTTACCATCAATTAATAAGAGTTCTGGCTTAATCGACAATGAAGAAATTGATAGATGCATAGCTTTAAATGAAGCGTTGAGGATATTAATCTCATCAATTTCAGGTGCTTCAACTTGTGCGACTGAGTAAGCTAATGCATCGTTAATAATTATTTTTTTTAATGACTGGCGCTGGTTTGCAGTTAATTTCTTCGAATCATTTAAAAAGTTGTTTTTATATTTTTTCGGTAAAATAACAGCAGCAGCAAAAACAGGTCCTGCAAGACAACCCCGCCCGGCTTCATCACAACCTGCTTCAATTTTATTTTTGGTAAATGCACTTTTTAAAGTTGCCATCTGTTTTACTGCAGAAAAAGTTTCAAATATTGATTAATGATGATAAAGATAGCTAGCACGGCAAATGAAAAGTTATATATTTTAATCTTTCGGATGTTGTGGAATGCATTTGATAATATGATTGAAGCTGGGATGACTGCGATGAGTAAGCTATTCAGGCCCGGACCAAATAAGATAATAGTTACAACTGTAATCATCAGGAAATAAATGCAAATAATGAGGTTTCTTCTCAGGTTGATATTTTTTTCAGTAAGTCGCGCCATCGTTTTTAAAACGGCAACGATAAGGAAAATGGTTAAGGTTGTGAGGATGATGATGTCAGTGATTTCCATGGTGAAGCCGATATTAAAAGTAAGTATCAACAAACTTTTCATCTTTAATATAAAATCGTCCAATTGATCGGACCAGAAATACCATGTTACGATAAACAAATAAGGCACTGCTATACCAATAAGGCTGGATATATAATTGCGCCACGAATTCGTTCTGTGAATGATCAGAGCTATCCAAATAACAGGTATCAAAAACAAAATCTTGATAAAATAAAGAGAAGCAAAGCCTAGCATTAGTGATGAATTGAAAACCAATGTTATCGGGTTTTCAACTATTGGTAAACGAAACAAATTCCTGATAAAGAAGAAAAGGAAGAAATTAATCAGAATAAAAGGATTCATTATTGCAAAGGGAG
This sequence comes from uncultured Bacteroidia bacterium, assembly GCA_963759045.1. GTDB lineage: Bacteria > Bacteroidota > Bacteroidia > Bacteroidales > F082 > JAADID01. The sequence goes on along the minus strand of CAVWXM010000025.1, from coordinate 32,457 downwards.
AAAGTGAGACTGATAGCATTGAAAAGAAAAAAACACCGATTGTCATCAGTTTCCCGGTTATGCCATATTCTGTATTCAGATGATTAAGAATTAAAGAAGAAATTAGAGTAACGAAAAGACCAAGAAAATTTAGTAAATAAACATTTGTGAATCCTGCTTTTAGTATAGTATCATATTTTAAAACCTCTGATGCAACTGTATCTTGCGGTATAAAGAACGCGGGTAACCAGCAAACAATAATAAATACAAACCCAATTAAATAATTAAAAAAGTATGCTTTTCTGAATAATGATAACATTACTTACTTACGGTTTTAAATCAAAGCCAATATCAGTTCTAAAAGTTTTACCATCAAATTTGATGATTTCGGCATTCTCATAAGCTGTTTCTAGTGCTGTCTCCATATTTTCTCCATACGCAGTAACAGCAATTACTCGGCCCCCATTAGTTTTAATCGATTCTCTTTCAATATCTGTGGAAGTACCTGCATGGAAGAGCACACAATTATTCACACTACCAATTCCGGTAATTATTTTACCTTTTTCATACTTTCCCGGATATCCTTTTGAAACTAATATAACCGAGACCGCCGTGCGTGTATCAAACTCAACTGTAGCTTCATGCAAAGTGTTATTAGCAACATGTTCCAAAAGATCAACAAAATCTGTTTTAATCCGAGGAATAACGGATTCAGCTTCTGGATCTCCCATTCTACAGTTGTATTCAATTACGTAAGGGTCGTCATTTACTTTAATCAAACCGAAAAAAATGAATCCCTTGTATGGAATACCTTCAGCTTTAAGTCCATTTATTGTTGGCTGAATAATACGTTTTTCAATTTTCTCCTTAAATGGTTTATCGACAAATGGCACAGGCGAAACAGACCCCATTCCACCCGTATTTGGTCCGGTGTCACCTTCGCCTATTCGTTTATAATCTTTAGCCATAGGCAGGAGGATGTATGAATCGCCATCAGTGAGCACAAACACTGATAACTCAATACCACTGAGGAATTCTTCAATAACCACTTTTGCAGAAGCATCGCCGAATTTTCCATTCTCAATCATCTCTTGCAATTCTTTTTTTGCATCAGAGATATTATCGATAATTAATACTCCTTTTCCTGCTGCCAGTCCATCAGCTTTCAATACATAAGGAGGGTTCAATTGCTCGAGGTATTCAAACCCTTCCGATATGTTTGAAGAATTAAAAGTTTTATAATCAGCAGTTGGAATGTTGAATTTCTGCATGAATTTTTTCGAAAAATCCTTACTCCCTTCCAGAATGGCACCAGCCTTTACAGGTCCGATTACTGGAGTGTTTTTTAACAGTTTATCAGCCAAAAAGAAATCGTGGATGCCATTAACCAAAGGCACTTCAGGGCCAACAACCACAATGTCAATATCATTTTCGATCACGGCCATTTTTATACCTTCAAAGTTATTAGCATCAATTGGAATATTGGTTCCAACACTTTTGGTGCCTGCATTACCAGGAGCAATAAATACCTGTTCAACTTTCTTACTCTCGGCTATTTTCCATGCTAATGCATGTTCTCGTCCACCCGATCCAAGGATTAAAATGTTCATTTTTCAGGGTTATTTTTTATATAGTTGAATATTAATTTACTGTATGCAATATCGTTTTCCATAATTTTTCAGCAGTAATATCCCACGAAAACGACTCCGCCCTTTTAAAACCTTTTTCAATGAGTTGGTCTCTGAGTTTATTGTCTGAAGCAATTTTTTTCATTGCTTCAGCTATGTTATCAGGGTTTTCAGGATCAATTAACAATGCTGCATCACCAGCAACTTCAGGCATGGATGTCACGTTTGAAGTTATTACCGGTGTTCCGGCTTTGAATGCTTCAATGATTGGTATCCCAAATCCCTCGAAAAAAGAGACATATGTTAGGCCGAGGGCTGCAGATACTATTTTTGTTAATTCATCAATGTTTAACCGTCCTGTAAAAATAACTTCGCTTTGATACTCCATTTCTTCAAAGGTAGTTTTTATATTACCTGACCAATACATTTTTTCGCCAACAACGACCAATTTATTGCTTGATTTTGTTTCTTTTTTAAAGATGTCAAAAGCCTTAAACAGGTTTGCCAGGTTTTTACGCGGATTTAGTGCACCTATAAAAACAAAGTAATCATTACCGTCTGATACCTCTGCTTTAACAGCTGTTTTTTCAGTTTCTGAGAATTGTCTATACGCGGTATTTGTTCCATTATAAATGACATCGATTTTTGAAGGATCGATACCATATTGTTTTACGATGTCGTTTTTTGAGAAATTTGATACAGTGGCAATCCGGTCGGCTTTTTGTGCAAATTTCGGCGTAAAATAGCGGTAATATTTCCTGTTCAGCCAAGGCATATGTTCAGGGTAGTGCTCAAAATTCAGATCATGAATTACAAGCAGCGTTTTAGTATTGGTACTTAGTGAACAATATGCATCCGGTGAAATAAACAAATCAGGTTTAATTTTCCTTAAAATTAAAGGGATAGAATACTCATACCAGATGTAATGTAAAATAGGATGCCGGGCTTGTGGGTGAACCACGACGGGAGTAATGTTATTGCTGAAAATGAATTCCTTGTCAAACTTTCTGTCGAAAATAAAATAAAACTCATGCTCAGGATTTTCCTGGCATATCCGTTTCATCGTTTCATAAGTGAACCAGCCTATCCCTTCAAGCTTATTCTTTAAAAGAAGCCTCGTATTTACAGCAAATCTCAATATACTACCCTCAATCTATCAGTCAACAAAGATGGTGAAAAATTCCTATACTGATTTCATTGATTTAACGTTAATATGCTTTCAGGAATATTCATCTTGGTTCGTTTTTATTTTGGGCTAACTTTGTTGCGATGCAGAAAAAGTTTTTAAAAAATCTTGCACTACTGGTTTTTTTAAACTTGCTTGTCAAGCCATTTTGGATTTTTGGTATCGACCGAGAGGTTCAGAATGTAGTTGGACCTGGAGAATACGGGTTTTACTTCGCCATATTTAACTTTTCCTACCTGTTTTTTATATTTCTCGATCTTGGCATCACAAATTTTAATAACAGGAATATTGCCCAGAATAACCAATTACTCAATAAACACCTTGCAGGAATTGGTACATTAAAGTTATTGCTGGGAATACTTTATGCGATTGTTATTTTTTTTATTGGATGGTTAATTGGTTACGAAGGCAGGCAATTGTATTTACTTGCCTGGGTGGGCTTCAATCAGTTTTTATTGTCGCTAATACTTTATCTGAGATCAAACATTTCAGGTCTACTGCTATTTAAAACGGATAGTTTAATATCTGTACTCGACCGAACATTGATGATTGTAATATGTGGCTTTTTACTTTGGTCAAATTATTTTGGTGGAAGATTTACCATTGAGTGGTTTGTTTATGCTCAAACCACTGCTTATGCAGTAACAGCATTAATTGCATTTTTTGCTGTGATTCGTAAATCAGGTACATTGAAACTGAACTGGAACAAAGTATTTTTTATCATGATCCTTAAGAAGAGCATGCCTTTTGCATTGCTGGTTCTTTTAATGAGTTTCTATAACCGAATTGACCCGGTTTTAATAGAAAGACTCTTACCCGATGAAATAGGAGAAATTCAGTCTGGTATATATGCTCAGGCTTTCAGGTTACTGGATGCAGGACAAAATTTCGCATACTTATTTGCCGTTTTACTTTTGCCTCTTTTCTCAAGAATGTTAAAAGAAAAAGAATCAGTTCAAAAACTTACTCAACTGTCCTTCTCGATAATCATTTCAGGAAGCCTGATTATTGCAATTGCATCATCTTTTTACAGCGTAGAATTAATGCAATTAATGTACACACCATTTGCAAGTGAAAGCCAAATGGATTTTGCAAATAGGATAAATGAATCAGCTGATATATTCAGTTTATTGATGTTTAGTTTTGTAGCAATTTCATCGAATTATATTTTTGGGACACTGCTTACTGCAAACAACAGTTTAAAATATCTGAACATTATTGCCTTTATAGGTTTAATTACCAATGTTTCATTAAATTTCATTCTGATACCGGAAATGTATGCCTACGGCTCAGCCATAGCAAGTTTATCTGCTCAGGGCTTAACCGCCATTTTGTATTTATTTTTTGCCATTAAATTAGTGAGATTAAAGGTTGATAGGCGCGTAGTTATTGGATTATTTGGAACAATAATATTATTAGTAGGTTCAGGATTCTTACTAAAATCGGTGAATATCTCGAACTGGATTGTTTCGTTCGGCATTTTGCTGATAACAGGATTGGTCGTTGCATTTATTTTCAGGTTGCTAAATATTAAAGAATTCATTGCTATTTTAAAAGCATAACTATTTGACATTGTAATTAATGCGTTAGGAATTATGAGATAGTTTCAAAATCCAGGCAGTAAATCACACCCAAATTGTTTATTGTTGCCCGGTTGCTAAAATTTTCTAATTTTGACGCTCTTAAGTAAAAAGGCTAATGGAGGTTCAAGATCAATCAAATAAACCGTTTTTTTCAGGGGTTTTCATGCAGGTTGTCCTCAGATACCGAAAGCATCTCACGATCATTGGAATAATTGCTATTATTTTCTCAGCCATTTTTTCTTCACCATTTTTCATTACACCTTTGTTTAAATCGGAGGTGATATTATATCCTACAGCAAGTAAATCAATTTCCAAAGCTTTGTTAAGCGAATCTTTTGGAAATACAAAGGATATTCTTGAATTTGGAGAAGAGGAGCAAACTGAACAAATGCTACAGGTTTTGAATTCAAATAAGATTCGTGATCGTGTGATTAATAAGTATAACCTGTTAGATCACTACGATATATCCCCTGAGTCATCATACAAAATGACCAAACTATATCAGAATTACGAAAGTAACTTCAGATTTCGCCGTACTGAATATATGGCTGTTAAGATCACAGTATTTGACAAGGATGCACAATTGGCTGCTAATATGGCTAATGATATTGCCGAATTGGTGGATTCAGCTATTAATCGCATGCAAAAAGAAGTTGCTGTAAAAGCGTTTAAAATAGTTGAGACAGAATACTTGTCGTTAAAAAGTGAGGTGCAGGTTAAAGAAGATTCGTTGACAGTGCTCAGGAATTTTGGAGTTCATGACTATGAAAGCCAATCGGAAATGTTCAACAGGCAATTAGCTATCGAAATGGCAAAGGGAAACAATGAAGGGGTTAAACGTCTTGAAAAACGATTGGATATCCTGGCCAAATATGGTGGCCCTTATGTTTCGATACGGGATGCGCTTGAACATGATAAAAAGCAACTTAGCGAGATTAAAGCAAAGTATGATGAAGCCAAGGTGGATGCAACTGAGAATCTTCCACATAAATTTATAGTGAGTGATGGATATAAAGCCGAAAAGAAATCTTATCCAATCAGGTGGTTAATTGTTCTTATAACTTTAATTTCTGTATTATTTCTTGCCATCATAATTTTTGGAGCCACTGATGTTTTTCAAGGAAGAATGGAGTTAGATTTCAAAAAAAAAACCTGATTCAACCATTTAAACGAAAACAGGTTGTTCAACAGGCTAAGAAAGAAAACAGGCCAGTTCCTGTTATTGAAAATAAAAACAATGTAAAAGAAGAAATTAAAGAGCAGCCTATTATTAGCAACATTGATCATCCTACTGAAGAGAAAGAAAATATTAATAGTAAAGAGGAAGAATCAAAAAGCAAAGAAGTAAAAGTCACAATTATTGAAGAGGTAGAATCAGTTTCTGATACCGTTATAAAAAATACTGAAATGGACAATTTTTTTAACAGTTCAAATTTATTAAACCTGGTTGATAAATGGAAATATCATTTATTAATCATCGCAGCCATCGCAGCAATATTATCTGCAATATTTTCAGGCCCAACGTTTATAACACCAATGTATAAATCATATGCAGTTTTATATCCGGCCAATGTTGAACCTTATTCAGAAGAAAGCGAAACAGAACAAATGCTGCAAATCGTGAATTCGCAAGATATTATTGACAGTGTAATTAATGCTTTCAATCTTGCTAAACACTATGAAATTTCCCCTGACTATAAATATTTCCGAACAACTCTTTTATACGAATACAACCAAAATGTAAAAATCAGTAAAACACCATATGAATCAGTATTAATTGAAGTCTTTGATAAAGATCCTGATACAGCTGTGTTAATCGTTAATGCAATACTCGATTTTTACAATATAAAAATTTCACGATTACATAAAGAAAAATACTCAGAGGTAGCTAACATGTATGCAAGTCAGTTAGCGTATAAAAAAAGTACATTGGATTCTTTAAAACAAATAATGTATTCACTGGGTACAGAATATGGCCTTTTTGAATACGAATACCAGTCACAGGAGATTATGAGGGGTTACCTGAAAACCTTAACAGGTTCAGGAGCTGATAAGGTGAATAACAAAGAAGTAAAGCGATTGTTAGAAAGCATGGAGAACAAGAGTGGCCAGTTAATTGAGGTAGTTCAGATGATTCAGGATGAATCCAGGTCATATGTTGAAGTTAAACTTGATTATGAGTTAGCCCTTCGTTTTTTAGGTGCTGATATGACTTATACCAACGTGGTTACTTATCCATTTGTGGCTGACAAAAAAAGCTACCCAATCAGGTGGTTAATAGTTGTGGTTGTAACATTGGCAGCAATAGTTTTTGCCATGTTAACCATTCTGTTTATCGAGAAAAGAAGAAAACTCAATTAGCAATTCATATAGGATTTTAACCATTGACTGATAAAATCAAAATAGTATGGGTATATGCCTTGACGGCTTTGTTCCTAGTTGTCAATTTTTATCTGGTTTTAGAAAAGGACTTTTATTGGCTTTTTCTGTTGCCGGTAGTGCTGATAGTACTCTATTATTATCTGATTTCGCTTGATAAAATTGTTCTGTTAATTACATTTTTTACCCCGCTTGCCGTCAATATTGCTGATTTGGAGATGGGCCTCGGCGTATCATTGCCTACGGAACCATTGATGTTTGGGGTATTGTTGGTATTTTTTGCCAATCTTATATTTGAGAGCAGATACGACAGAAGGGTATCAAACCACCCCGTATCGTATATCATTTACCTGAGTTTGTTCTGGATGATGATTACAACATTCACCAGTGAATTACCAATTGTCTCACTAAAATATTTGTTATCAAGGCTTTGGTTTATTGTACCTTTTTACTTTGTTGCAGTATTGTTATTTAAGAAAACTGACAACATTAAAAAGTTCCTCTGGCTCTATCTCTTATCATTAACTGCGGTCATTATTTATACGCTTATTCAACATTCAACATATGGATTTGGCGAAGAAGAAGGTCATTGGGTAATGTCGCCTTTTTATAATGATCATACAGCTTACGGAGCCGCTTTGGCGATGTTTTTCCCGATTGTTGTTGGATTTATGTTTTTTCCCGGTTATAAAACCAGTATAAGGTATTTTTCTTTTTTTGTTTTTGTAATACTTGTTTTAGGGTTGATTTTCTCTTATGGTAGAGCAGCATGGTTAAGTGTAATTGCAGCCTTTGTCGTATTTATGCTCATTATTTTACGGATACGATTCTGGTGGATTGCCATTATTACGGTTGTTTTATTTGGCCTTTTCTTTGCCTTTCAACAACAGTTATTGGATCGGCTTGAGAAAAACAAACAAGATTCATCAGCGAATTTCATTGAGCACATACAATCCATGTCAAACATTTCTTCTGATGCTTCTAATCTTGAACGAATTAACCGATGGCAGGCGGCATTACGATTGTTCAATGAACGCCCTGTTGTAGGGTGGGGACCAGGAACATACCAGTTTGTATATGCACCGTTTCAACGTTCAAAAGAGAAAACCATTATTAGTACTAACCTTGGGGATCTGGGAAATGCGCATAGCGAATACCTGGGGCCACTTTCCGAAATGGGGCTGCCAGGAATGCTCATTGTATTGCTGTTAATTATTTACGTGATTTATCTCGGAACAAAAGTTTATAAATACAGTCGGGGTGAAATCAGATATTTGGGTTTGATGGCCTTGTTAGGCTTGATCACTTATTTTGCACATGGCCTCTTAAATAATTTCCTTGATTCAGATAAATTATCGGTTCCGTTTTGGGGCTTTATCGCAATTATTGTGGCAATTGACATCTATCACACAAAATACCCTGATAAGACAATTGCCGAAGATTAAGGGCAGGGTTTGATTACTTTCTAAGTTTCTTCAGTATTTCAGGGAGTTGCCTCATTGCAACATAATTTTTCCAATATTGCCTAACCTCAATAGCAGGTGCTCCCATTAAAACTTTTCCTCCTTCAGTGGATTTATCAAGTGCACTTGTTGCCATCACCACAGTGCCTTTACCGATTACAATATCTTTATTAATCGCTACCCGAGCCCACAAAATAACATCGTCCTCAATTACGGTAACTCCAGCTATTGCAGCAAATGCGCCTATCAAGCAGTTTTTTCCAATCACCGTGTCATGCCCCACCTGGCATTGGTTGTCCATTTTTGTGCCTTTACCAATTATTGTATCACCGCTTACACCTTTATCAATAGAGCACGATGCTCCTATTTCCACATCATCTTCAAGAATCACCCTTCCTCCAGACAGGAATTTGATATAGCCCTGTTCTCTCTTTTGAAAATAATACCCATCCCCGCCGATAACCGAATTTGAATGAATGATGACATTGTTTCCAATAATAGAATGGTCGTAAATACTTACATTAGCATGAATAATACAATTTTCTCCAATAGAAACATTATTTCCAATAAATGCTCCCGGTTGAATAATTGTTCCATCTCCAATTTTTGCAGAGGGACTAATCATTTGGTCACAACTAGAGAAGGGTCTGAAATGAGCCGTAAGCAAATTAAAGGCATCGAAAGGTTTCTCATGAAAAACCAGGCTTTTACCATCTGGTGCTTGCATCTCTTTATTAATAATAACAAAGGTAGCCTTTGACTGAAGTACTTTATTGTAGTATTTCGGATGATCAACGAAGGTTATATCACCATGACGAACTACATGTAGTTCGTTCATACCGAGCACATCACCTGAATTGTTATTTAATACTTTACCCTTAATAATGATGGCTAATTCATCCAGTGGGTAGGGTCTTGGAAAATCCATTTCTTATGCTTTTACACGTTCTGAATAAGCACCCGTGCGGGTATCTACTTTTATTTTATCTCCAGCATTAATAAAAAGAGGTACTTTAATAGTGGCGCCGGTTTCAACTTCGGCATCTTTAAACGTGTTGGTTGCTGTATTTCCCCTGTCACCTGGTTCTGTATATGTAATTTCCAAAACAACATAGGTAGGCATATCACATGATACAGCAGTTTCTGTTTCTGAATGAAAAGCGATCTGGACGTTATCACCTTCTTTCAGTAATTCAGGAGCAGAAATCATTTCCTTATTAATAAAAGTCTGCTCAAATGTTTCAGTATTCATAAAATGATACAGATCACCATCATTATATAAATATTGGTATGTCCTGTTCTCAATGCGTTGTATATTTATCTTTACTCCTGATGTAAAGGTGTTTGAGAGCACTTTTCCCGTTTTAACGTTTTTTATTTTTGTTCTTACAAAGGCAGGGCCTTTACCAGGTTTTACGTGTTGAAATTCTACGATTGTCCATAAATCTTCATTATACTCAAAACATAATCCGTTTCTGAAATCTGCTGTAGTTGCCATATTACTAGGTTTTTAACTTTATTATTGTTGGAAACGATCTCTCATTCGGTTAAACCCCTTCATGATGCCTCGTTGTGAAGTAGCAATAAATGTTAGGATTTCATCTCTATCAGATGTGGCCGGAATATTTGCTTCTATATAATTTACACTTTGTGTAATATTCCTGCCGCGAAGAAACAGGATTCTATAAATGTCCTGTATCGCGTTAATTCTCTCATTACTAAATCCTCTACGGCGTAATCCTACTGAATTAACTCCCGCGAATGAAAGAGGCTCTCGACCAGCTTTACAGAAAGGAGGAATATCTTTACGGGCCATTCCACCGCCTGAAATAAAAGCGTGGGCACCAATATGTACAAATTGATGCACGGCTGCAAGCCCTCCAATAATCGCCCAATCGTCTATCTTGATGTGACCGCCTAATGTGGCTGCATTTGCGAGGATTACATTATCTCCAAGAATACAATCATGAGCAATGTGAACATAAGCCATTAACAAGCAATTGTTCCCGATTACTGTTTCCATATTGGCTCTTGTACCCCGGTTAATGGTTACAAATTCACGAATAGTTACATTGTCGCCTATTTTTACAAGTGTATCTTCGCCGTGAAATTTAAGGTCCTGAGGAATTGCTGCAATGACAGCACCAGGGAAAATACGACAGTTTTTGCCAATTCGGGCGCCTTCCATGATGGTTACATTTGAACCAATCCAGGTACCTTCTTCAACAACAACATTTTTTTCAATGTTTACGAACGGCTCAATTACTACATTCTTTGCAATTTTAGCCTGGGGATGTACGTATGCTAATGGCTGGTTCATGCGCTATTCAGTTTCTTTATTTTTCACAATTTGGGCTGTCATTTGGCCTTCCATAACTAGTTTGTTTCCAACATAAGCTTTTCCTTTCATCGAGCAAATGCCACGTTTTACCGGACTGGTTAATTCAATAACAAATACAATAACATCACCTGGTACCACTTTATGCCTGAAACGAGTATCATTTATTTTTAGGAAATATGTTGAGTAAAGCTCTGGTTGATCAACCTGTTGCAAGATAAAAATTCCACCTGCCTGAACCATGGCCTCCACCTGCAAAACGCCAGGCATTAATGGTTCATTCGGAAAATGACCGACAAAGAAGGGTTCGTTCATAGTGACATTTTTAACTGCAACAATATATTCATCAGTCACTTCCAATACTTTATCGACCAATAAAAAAGGTGGTCGATGTGGAAGCATCTTCCTGATTTGGTTAATGTCGTAAACCGGATCAGCATAAATATCAAATGGTGGTTTTTTATTCATGTCTTTTGACTTGTTGTAATATTTCTTTAGCAATTTAGCGAACTCTGTATTGGTGTGATGTCCCGGGCGATATGCCGTAATTCGGCCTTTGATAGGTTTGCCGAGCAAGGCCAGATCACCAATAACATCCAGTAACTTATGTCTTGCAGGCTCATTTTCAAAATGCAAATCAAGGTTATTCAGGATACCTTCTTCCTTAACTGTAACCCGGGGCTTGTTGAAAAGGTCAGCCAATCGATCGAGTTCTTCCTGTGAAACAACCCTGTTCACGAAAACAATGGCATTGTTCAAATCACCACCTTTAATCAAGTTGTTGGCTGATAAATACTCTAATTCGTGCAGAAAAACGAAGGTGCGGCAATTTGAAATTTCGTTCTTAAAATCACGCATGGTGCTTAATGATGCCTTTTGTTCACCCAGTACTTTGGTCTCAAAGTCAATGACAACATCAATTGAAAATTCATCTGCGGGTTCAGCAAATATCCTGATTTTCTTTTCAGGTATTTCAAATTCAATCGTTTCTTTAATTTCAAAATAATCCCTGGCGGCGTTTTGTTCTTTAAAACCAGCTTCTTCGAGCGCCTCTACAAAAAATCTGGAAGAACCATCTTTAATAGGAATCTCTTCTACATTTACTTCTATTAAAACATTGTCTACACCAAGACCAACTAAAGCTGCCAGAACATGTTCAATGGTATATATTTTTGCACCATTTTGGGCAAGTGTAGTACCACGGTCAGTACTCACTACATGGTCAACATCAGCATTAATAATAGGTGACGGATTCAGGTCGGTTCGTTTGAATTTGATGCCGTGGTATTCGGGTGCCGGATGAAAGGTAATCTCTCCTACTTGTCCGGTGTGAAGACCTGCTCCTGTTACAGTTACTGGCCTTTTAATCGTTCTTTGTTTTACCGACATCTATAAACGAAATATAATTCCTGTGCGATTTTTAAAAGTTGTGCAAAAGTAAGAAAAATTGGATATGGTATTGGGTTAAAATACTTTGCGAATCTGAACGAGATATATGAAATTTGATATATCTCTATAACGATTTATCCTTTAATTTCCGTTCAAGTTCATTAACCCTTTTTACCAATTGGTCTAATCGGCGAAAATGTACATATGAACGCTGATAATCGCGAATATTAAACGCGGGTGAACCTTCAACTATGGCTCCTACTTCGGTAATACTTTTGCCAACACCTGCCTGAGCAGCAATCTTTACTTCATCGGCAATTGTCAGGTGGCCAATTAGTCCAACCTGTCCGCCGATCATACAATTCTTGCCAATTTTGGTCGAGCCAGAAATACCTGTCTGCGCTGCGATAACGGTATTTTCTCCAATTTCAACATTATGTGCGATCTGGATGAGGTTGTCAATTTTAACCCCTCTTCGGATTATTGTTGAACCCAATGTTGCTCTGTCGATACATGTGTTTGCACCGATTTCAACCCGGTCTTCAAGAATTACATTCCCAATTTGAGGTACTTTTTTATAATTCTTGTCATCCTGCGGAGCAAATCCAAAACCATCGCTTCCAATAACAACACCGGCATGTAAAGTACATTCATTTCCAATCACACTTTCTTCATAAATTCTAACTCCGGCATTAATTACAGTATCGTTTCCAATCTTGCAATTGTTGCCAATTATTGAATTTGGATAAACAAAAGTATTGTCGCCAATTACTGCATTTTTACCTACCGAAACAAACTCACCGATATATACATTCTTGCCAATTTTGGCGGAAGGATCAATATGTGCTTTTTCAGAAATCACAGGTTCAATTGCCTTTGCTTTTTGATACATTTCAAGCAGTGCAGCGAATGCACCATAAGCATCTTTCACCCTGATTAAGGTAGCTTTTATTTCCTGCTCAGCAACAAAATCCTCATTAACAATTACAATAGATGCTTCAGTAGAATAGATGTATTGTGCATATTTTGGATTCGCCAAAAAACTTAATGATCCAGGTTTTCCTTCCTCAATTTTTGATAAATAGGAGACTTCCTGGTTGGCATATCCTTCTACTTTTCCACCTATGGAATCAGCTATTTGTTGGGCAGTAAATTTCATAGTCAATAATTTTGGCGCAAGATAGTAATATTGATACTTATATATTAATGATTCGATTTTTACTTTTTAATGAATTTTCTACTCAAGCTACCTATTCTTAAAAAGTAAACCCCGGAAGGAAGATGACTTATGTCAATTGAGGTGGAATTAAGTTTTTTGGTGCTAATTAAATCTATATCTATGACCAGTTGGCCAAAAGAACTAATGATTGAACCGTTGTGATTCTCAATGCCATCATATTCAACAAATAGTTGATTTGTAGCCGGATTAGGATATATCCTTAGCTTCGGTTTATTGATTTCAACAATGCTGGTTGTATTGCAAATTGAATCAAGATTTGATACAAAATACCTATCCGAACTAACATACCCAATCCCCTGGTTAACCCAAACCTGGTAAGTACCTGTATCGTTTATAAAGATACTTCGTGTAATTTCGCCAGTATTCCATTGGTATTCATCATAACTTAGGGGTGCTGTTAGGGTGTTGCTTTGCCCATCACAAACTATTTCAGGGCGTTGAATTGTAAAAGGGATTTCGTGCTTTACTGCCCGGTACGAAATATATCGTGTTGGTACAAAATCCAATTCCATCACAATGTTTCCGTTAAAATCAACTTCAGTAAATGAAGTAGTTTGTGTGAGCGGGAAAGCGCCACCCCAGTCAATTAAGGTATTTCCATTGGGAAGTCGGTTGGTATTTCCAATAAACTGGCTGCTAATTCCATTGGGCTCATGAAATTGCCAGGTTGATGTGGCAGTCATATTCACTTCATCCAGTTGGTATTCGATGGCACGTGCTACGGGGATACTGTTGTAGGCGCCATTATCGAAAAGCGTAATATTTCCATTGTCAATCCTTCTGGCATCATGTTGTGCTGAAAACGGCATGGTATCGCCAAGGAAAGTAAATTGATTTTGTTTGCCTCCAAAACGCCATATTATTTGCCCTGATGAAGCATCGATCTTGGTTATTTCATGCAGGTGACGAAAGGACAGAATATAATTCCCATCATCATCTATTTCGAGTGAATTATAGTGCGAGTGGTCCAGTTCAGCAGGATTTGTAAAAAAGTGGGAATAGACATCACTTAAAGCAAAATGATCCAATGACTTCCATTCAAACTCCAGGTTTTTCTGTGCATCAAATCGCTGGATAACGTTTCCGGTAACAGTTGCATTTGAACTACCCGGAATTCCTTCACTGGTAAAAATCTCACCAAGGTCCATTGTACGTTCCTCGGTTCCAACAAGGTGGAATGTACCGTCCGGCAAATGAATCAAATCGTGACCGTCAGTTGCCACGCCATTTGTACAACGAATAGAATCTACAACGTTAAAATTGGTGTCAAGCAAATACATGCCCATTCCTCCATTCGCAAGCCTTGAGGAATATGACAACTTACCAGAAGGTTGAAGTTTAAAATCACTGGCCTGGCTTCGTGAATATGGACCCGATGTTTGCTTGGTAACAGCCTTAAAAAAAACCGGGTTTCCAATCGAATCCAATATACAAAGAGCGGTGGGGTAGGTGTCAGCCGAATCCAGAGTTGACTGCGCAATAAAAATATACCCACTTGAAACATCACCTGTCACTTTGCTGTTGATTGGTGCAATTTGATCGGGTACCTGGGCATTAACATTAAATAATATAATTTGCAGAATAAAGCTGATAAATAATATTTTAGTTAATTGCATTTTTTGGAAATAATCAATTAGTCAGTCAAATCCTTTGGGTAGCAAATAAAATGTTTAGTAACCGGCTTATTCAATAATGAGATATTCAGTTCACCCGCTGCATCTGCAATGTCTTTTACAGAACCATCTTTAAATAGAATATTAATATTGTCGGGTCCGGGTTTGTAAGCATAATTTGATGTCTTATCATTGATAAGCAGATAATAACTTTCTGATTCAGGAATACAATATTTTTTAACGATTTTTGATTTCAGGCCTTCAAGATATTCCTCATCAAAAGCTTCATTTTGTATTTCAATTTTAAACAAGCGCCTGTCGGCAAGGCATTTGCTCAGGGTTGAAAGTATGGTATCTTTATCGTCTTTCCATACTTTCAGTGCACCGAAAATATCGTAATCATCAAGCTGTGAAAACTTGTTTAAAGTGGATTTATCCTCAATAAAATCTTTGTGCACAACTTCATGCTTAAGAAAATAATCCAAAGTGGGCGATGCAAATAAATTGCTTCCATTCATGCTCAGGTATTTTGCCCTTTTCAATAAACGCATCAGCATATATTCGGCACCAAGCACGGTTTTATGCAGATAAACCTGCCAGTACATCAGTCTTCTGGCTGTAATGAATTTTTCAACCGAATAAATACCTTTGGCTTCAATCACAAGGCCGTCATCAACTACGTTCAACATATTTAGTAGCCGTTCGTAATTGATCACCCCTTCCGCAACACCTGTAAAAAAACTATCTCGTTTCAGGTAGTCAATACGGTCCATATCAAGCTGGCTTGAAACCAGTTTATGAAGGAATTTCTTTTTGCATTTGTTTTCGAATATGCTGATTGCTTTTTCCAGTAAGTCATTGAATTGGATGTTCAATCCGGCCATGAAAATTTTTGATACCTCTTCATGATTAATACCTTTAACTATTGAATGTTCAAGTGCATGCGAGTAAGGCCCATGACCGATGTCATGGAGTAGAATGGCCAGTTCAGCACCAGTTGCTTCATCTTCAGTAATATCATGCCCTTTTGCACGCAATTCCGCTATAGCCTTTTGCATCAGGTGCATAGCGCCCAGAGAATGATGAAAACGTGTGTGTAAGGCTCCCGGGTAAACCAAATGTGTGAGACCAAGTTGCTTGATCCGGCGTAATCGTTGAAAATAATGATGTTCGATGATATCGAAGACCAACTCGTTGTTTACTGATATAAAACCGTAAACAGGATCGTTGAATATTTTTCGTTTAATAGTCATTAATGGTTGTACCTATTAATTAATGTTAAAATGTGCCTACGCCTTAATCAATCCAAGCAATATTTAACTGTATTTTGCATTATGTAGCTGAAGTCAGTCATTAGCATTGAATAGTTACCGGTCCGCATCACAATAGCGTTGATTTCGTTACAAAATTAATACAATACTAAAGCAATAAAATTCATATGAGCAAGATCAGAATACTTTGGGCAGATGACGAAATAGACCTTTTAAAGCCGCACATTATTTTTCTTGAGACCAAGGGTTATGAAGTTGATGGTGTTAACAGTGGTGATGAGGCCCTGGATCTGATCTCGGAGAAAAACTATGATATCATTTTTTTGGATGAGCAAATGCCTGGGATTAAGTGGCATTGAAACCCTGGAACGCATTAAAAATGAATCTCCGAATTTGCCTATCGTGATGATCACAAAAAGTGAGGAAGAGTCAATTATGGAATCAGCCATTGGTTCAAATATTTCCGATTACCTGATTAAGCCGGTGAAGCCGAGCCAGATATTGCTATCTTTAAAACGTAACCTGGATAACCGGAAATTGGCCAGTGAAAAAGCCACCATGACTTACCAGCAGCAATTCAGGGAAATGAGTATGCGTCTGAGTGACCGCATCGATCACGACGATTGGGTAGACATTTACAAACAGTTGGTTCGTTATGAATTAACCCTCGAAAAATCTGATGATGAAGGCATCATCGAGGTGTTGAACATGCAGAAGAACGAAGCCAATAATACTTTTTGCAGGTATTACGAAGACAATTATCTCGATTGGTTGTACAGTAAATCAGAGACTAAGCCAGTGATGTCGCATACACTGATCAGGGAAAAAGTTTTTCCTGAACTTGAAAACGGACAAAAGGTGTTTTTCCTGATGATCGACAATTTGAGGTATGATCAATGGAAAGCAATTCAACCATTGATTGAGCAATATTTCAGGGTGCAGAATGATGATTTATATTATAGTATTTTGCCAACGGCAACGCAGTATGCACGAAATGCAATCTTCTCTGGAATGATGCCAAACGAAATCAGAAAACGTTATCCTCAATATTGGAAAGACGAAAGTGAGGAAGGGTCGAAAAACCAGTTTGAAGCGGAGTTATTTCAGTCGCAGGTAAAGCGATATGGTAAAAATCTAAAAACTTCCTACAATAAAATATTAAACCTGAATGCTGGTAAAAAATTGCTAGAGAATATTACCAACCTGGAACAAAATGATTTTAATGTGATCGTATATAACTTCGTTGATATGCTTTCGCACGCCCGAACCGAAATGGAAATTATCCGTGAGCTTGCTGATGATGAGCCAGCTTACAGGTCGCTCATGATGTCGTGGTTTGAGCATTCATCACTGTTTGATATTATCAAGTATTTGTCGGAGAAAAATGTGAAACTATTTATCACAACTGATCATGGCTCAATTCGTGTTACTGATCCGGTTAAAATTGTTGGCGACCGGGCAGTGAATTCAAATTTGCGTTACAAATTTGGAAAGAGCTTAGCTTATAATCACAAAGAAGTTTTTGAAGTAAAAGATCCGGAACAATATCTGTTGCCGAAGATTAATGTAAGTACAAGTTATGTTTTTGCCAGGGGCAATGATTTTTTTGCCTATCCAAACAATTACAACTATTATGCGAAATATTACCGGAATACTTTCCAGCATGGTGGTATTTCGATGGAAGAGGTGCTTATTCCATTTATCACCTTAACAGCTAAATAATGGAAGAAAAGCAGTTGATTATTAACAGTCTGTCTGACCTGCCATCAGCGGCTAAAAAATTATTAGCTGACCTGAAAGATGAGCGTGTATTTGCCATACAGGGGAAAATGGGTGCAGGAAAAACAACATTAATCAAAGCACTTTGTGAAGAACTTGGCGTTATAGATATGGTGAGCAGCCCAACCTTTGCCCTGGTCAACGAATATGCTGATTCAAATAATGATAGCATTTTCCATTTTGATTTTTACCGCATTAAAAAGGTTGAAGAAGTATTTGACATCGGGTATGAAGAATACCTGTACAGCAAGCAATTATTGCTTTATGGAATGGCCCGAACTGATTGTTGATCTTTTACCTGAGCGTTATGTTTTTCTAAGCATTGAGGTTGATCAGGATGAACGAAGAATAATTAAGTATAAGGTTCATTCTGACTGATTTTATTTAAGAAGATTTTTCAGATAATTTTTCGTTTCAGGACCTAAATTGAAAATCAGGTCAATAATGCTCAGGTTTGGGATAAATACATGCCTGTCGTTAAAAACCTGTATGTAGTTTGGGAAATTCGGGATTGTAGGAGGTTTCTTTGGATGAATGCTTAAACGCAGATCCACCGTATTTTCAGGATTTAATGTAAAGTTATTAGTTAACAGCAATTCTGTGCTTATTCCAATAGTATTACATAAAGTTTGGGTTAATGCCGTATTGAAATCCAAAAGCTTGTCATGCTTTTGATAATAAAATGTTTGCAATTCATCCTTGTAATACAAAAAATAAGGTGAAGAAAGATAAGCTGCCTCGATCGCACGCCAATGTTTTAATTGCCAATTTTCATCATTGTTAATTTTAATTTGGCTTGTTTGAGTATGATTACCGTACACTTTACTGACTGGCACTGATAAAGTCATTTTACCTTTTTCGGTGAATATCTCACAGCGATTGCGATATGTTTGTTTGGGGTAAGTTTCGTTTTGTTCAATAAATGCTTTGTCATATCGCATTACGTAGGCGAAATATTCAATCGGAGGCAAATATGCCGATGACAATAACAATGTATTTAGGGTTGTATCCAATTCTTCAAAAATAAAAAAAGGCTGATTCTCAATTGAAAATCAGCCCTGCTTTTCTCATAAAAGATTGTTAAGCAACCTTAGGTTCACTAAGTAAGACTTCTTCAATAGCTTGTTTAAGATTTTCTTTGGGAAGCGCTCCCATTGCCATTTGTGGTTGTCCGTCTTTCGGGCAAAACAACAACGATGGAATACTTTTAATACCAAACGTTGCTGATAATTCGGTTTCTTCCTCAGTATTTATCTTATAAATATTTACTTTGCCATCGTATTCTTTCGATAATTCCTCAAGTATTGGGGCTACCATTTTGCATGGCTGGCACCAATCTGCATAGAAGTCAATCAGGCAAGGTAAGTCACCTTCAAAATTCCAGTCTTTATTTTTTTCGTAGTTGAATACTTTGTTTTGAAAAGTTTCTTTTGTTAAATGTTCCATTTTATTCTAAAATTATTTTGGTAGTTAAAAAGTCTTTTTATTGGGTTAATAAATTGTCTTCAATAATTTTCACATATTGATCTTTTGGTAAAGCACCAGCCTGCATCATCGGTCTGCCTTCTTTTGGTGAGAACAACACCGAAGGAATACTCCGTACCTGGAATACCTGGGCCAGTTTTTTCTCCTTATCTACATCGATTTTATAGATTTTTACTTTGCCATCGTATTCTTTAGCAAGGTCATCCATGATAGGGGCTACCAAACGACATGGCTTACACCAATCAGCATAAAAATCGATCACACACGGAACATCACCCTCATAAATCCATTCTTCAGGGTTTTTCTCAAAATCCCATACTTTTTCAAGGAAAGTATTATAAGTAAGGTATTCGGGTTCAGATGTTGTTTGTGAATCGTTATTTTCAACGCCTTCATTTTCAGAAAGCACATCAGCTTCCTGGTTTCCTTTCATATTTGTGCAGCTTAAAAAGGCTACTGAAAGGGTCAATACAAATATTAAACTTAGTTTTCTCATCTTTATAATTAATAGTAAGTGCTTAAAACGCGGCAAAGATAATTTAATTTTTTAATATAGCGCTTTAATATCACTTTGTTTTTATCTTTGCACTCAAAAATTATTCCAAAGTTTAATTTGTATACGGACAGCCTGTTAAATTGTTATGAATAATAGTGAAAAAAAAATATCGATTTTTAAAAAACTTTATGCTGAAGAAGAAAGTTGTCTTGAGTTGCTTTCAAAGTTTAAGTGGGAGGATGGTTTTGTTTGCGTCAATTGCGGTAATACGAATTTTTGTAAAGGAAAATCTGTTTTGTCAAGACGATGCACCCGCTGCAAAAAGGATGAATCAGTAACTGCGAATACTGCTTTTCATCGGTGCAAGATTCCTTTGCATAAAGCTTTTGAAATTGCATTTACCATTTGTAATATTCCTGACATATCGTCATATAACATTAGTCGTCAAATCGAAGTCCGCCATATGACCTGTTATAATTTCCAGAAAAAAATGATCAACTGTCAGCAAGCAGAAACCAGGGATGAATTACTTTCTAAAGTGTTGATTGAATTGAATGAAAAAGTTAATACAGCAATGAATAAAGAATCATTACCGGTTGTCATATGAATCAAGCCTTTATTTCGCTTCGTTCCGAACACCTCATTATTTGTGGATTAGCATTACGCTAATTGTTTAAGTAGCGCAATTCAAAATCAAATTGTTATTTATTGAGTGTTGCGAAAAGATGCGACATTTTAATCCATCTCAGGTATTACACTCTATAATCTGCCCTTGCAATAATTTTATATTTATACCAATGTTGAAGATCGGACTTGGTTATATTTGTAAAATTGCGTAAACCAAAAGATTTCACTATGTCAATACTGATTAAGAATATCAAAGAACTGATCCAGGTAGAACATAAACCCAAAAAATGGGCTTCGGGAAAAGACATGGCTTCGCTGAACACAATTAAAGATTCATTTTTAATACTCAAAGGAGATAAAATTCATGATTTTGGAAAAATGAAGGATCTCGACCTGAAGAGTTTACCAGAAAATGCCAAAATTATTGAAGCTTCCGGAAGGATGGTTTTCCCTTCTTTTGTTGACTCTCATACACATCTGGTTTATCCTGCTTCACGCGAAATAGAGTACATTGATAAAATAAGGGGCCTTAGCTATGAAGAAATTGCAGCAAGGGGTGGAGGAATCCTTAATTCAGCAAAACGGATGAAAGAGATTAGTGAAGATGAATTGTTTGAATCATCTTTAAAACGGCTTGATGAAATAATAAAGATGGGAACGGGGGCTGTTGAAATTAAAAGTGGGTATGGTTTAAGCACCGAATCGGAGTTAAAAATGCTTCGGGTCATTAAAAGACTAAAAGGTCATTCTCCTTTAACAATTAAATCGACATTTTTAGGTGCCCATTCCGTTCCGATGGAATTTAGAGGGAATCAATCAAAATATGTTGATCTTGTAATTAATGAAATGTTGCCCCAGGTAGCAGAAGACTCTCTGGCTGATTATATTGATGTGTTTTGCGATACCGGTTTTTTTACTGTTGAGGATACAGAAAGAATACTAGAAGCCGGCAACAAATATGGTTTACAGGCTAAAATTCATGCAAACGAACTTGATTTCTCGGGAGGTATCCAGGTTGGCGTCAAATACAATGCACTTTCGGTTGATCATCTGGAATATACAGGTGATGCTGAAATTGAAGCCTTGCTGCTTTCCGAAACCATGCCTACTGTTTTACCCGGTGCGGCTTTTTTCCTGGGTATGATTTATGCTCCTGTTCGGAAAATGATAGATGCTGGATTACCTGTGGCCTTGGCAAGCGATTTTAACCCGGGATCATCACCATCAGGAAATATGCAACTGATTTTATCAATGGCATGTATTTTATACAAAATGCTTCCGGAAGAGGCAATCAATGCTACAACAATTAACACAGCCTACGCAATGGGTTTGAGTCATGAGATGGGAAGCATTGCTAAAGGCAAAAAAGCAAATCTATTCATCACTTCTGAGATTCCAACATTTGAATATTTGCCATATTATTATGGTTCGAATAAAGTAGAAACTGTTATTTTAAATGGTAAAGTTGTTTCATGAGGTCGGTGTAAAGCACTAATAGTAAAAGCATCAATTATTCTTCATATTCTTATTCTTATTTAATCTGTTTACATATATAGATTTTATATATTTGCTGCAATCGATTCCGAACCTATAAAACCGTTTTAAATGGAGGTTGAATACGTTATTCTCGTTAACAATAATGATCAGTCACTGGGAGCCATGGAAAAAATGGAAGCCCACGAAAAAGGTGTAATGCACAGGGCATTTTCAGTGTTTATTTTTAATTCAGCGGGCGAAATGCTACTGCAACAAAGGGCAAGCGAAAAATATCATTCGCCGGATTTGTGGACAAATACTGCCTGTAGCCATCCTCGCACAGCTGAAAAAACAGATGATGCTGCACATCGTCGTTTAAAGGAAGAGATGGGTTTTGACTGCGATATTGAAGAAGCTTTTTCATTTGTCTACAAAGCCAATGTTGGCCAGGGTTTAACCGAGCATGAATACGACCATGTTTTTATTGGACACAGTGATACAAAACCTGAGCCTGATCCGGATGAGGTAAGAGATTACAAGTATGTGAACTTTGATTGGCTTTTAAAAGATGTTGAAGAAAATCCGGATGATTATACAGTGTGGTTTAAAATTGCCCTGAAAGAAATCAAAAAGCATTTTAATAAGGTTTAACCCTCATCTTTCATCATACTTCTAAAGTCACCACTTTTTGGAAACTGGTAAGTTTTCAATCCAAATTCAGGAATAACAGCCAATACATGGTCAAAAATATCAGACTGAATACTTTCGTATTTCGCCCATTCAGTAGTTCTCGTGAATACATAAATTTGAATTGGTAAGCCTTTTTCATGTGCTTGTAATTGCCTAACAAGAAATGTCATATCCTTGTGGATGTCAGTACGATTTTTAAGATAAGCCTCAAGATAAGCCCTGAAAACGCCAATATTTGTTTGTCTTCGTCCATTTACAACTGAAGTAGGGTCAGTCTTAAATTGAGTATTATAGGCTTCTAACTCTGCTTTCTTTTTATCCAGATAAGGGTTAAGTACTGTTATTTTATTGAATTTTTCAAGCATTTTTTCATCACAAAACATTATGCTGTCCATATCAATGTATATATTACGCATGATTCTTCTACCACCCGAATCCTCCATTCCCCGCCAATTTTGAAATGAATCTGATATCAGGCTATAAGTAGGAATGGTCGTAATTGTTTTATCCCAGTTTTGTACTTTCACCGTTGTCAGATTAATTTCCAGTACTGTTCCATCAGCCCCGAATTTTGGCATTGAAATCCAATCGCCAATGGCAAGCATTTTATTGAAGATCAATTGAAGTCCGCCAACCAGGCCAAGTATCGGGTCTTTGAAGATAAGTAACAGCACTGCCGATACAGCACCAAGACTTAATACGATTGAACTGATGTCGCGATCTACCATCGTACCAATAAGAAACAGAAGCCCAAAAATGTAAAGCATTAGTTTAAGGACCTGGAAAACTGCTTTTAAAGGATGATCTTTCGCGAAATCATAACGTTCATAAAAGTCATTAATGGTGGATAATATGCTATTGATTATCAGGATCACATTGAAGACAAAGAATATCTCGATAATTGTTTTAATAAAAGCATTTAGAGCAGGAATTGATATTGCATCTTCTGCAAAATAATAGAGTATGAGCGCAGGAACCAGGTATGATATTTTTCTGAAAAATTTATGTTTAAGCAGCAAATCATCAAATTGATTTTTTGACCTGTGCATGATTGGCATAAATATCTTTTGCATCAACCGCCACGTTATTCTATAGGCGAGGTACGAAAGAATGAACAAAATAAAAAGCATAAAAAACTCAGCTATCCATTTTGAAACAATAGCTGACATACCTGATTCTGATAAAATCCCAGTTAACCAGTTTGTTGCTTGGTGGATGATTTCACCCATGAGAATTAGTATTTATTGAATATCGAAAAATAATGTTAGCAGATAACTTTTCTTAAAGTCTGGCGATTGCCTCAAGGTACTTTTCTTTAATATGTAGTAGTTTTCCCTGGCAGGTGTCTCTGTCATAGATTCTCACAAAATCAATTAAACCCTCTTTTGCAAAAACACTTGTTTGGGCAGCATCAAAATTTTTGTCTTCAATATTGTATTTAATGTCCATGGTAATCTTTTCGAACATCTTCCACCTGAGGTTATTAGGTAAAACAATATAACTTGTGTGTTTGTCAGTCAAATCCTGAAATATTCCATCCAGCGTTAGTTTCATGCTAAAAAATTTCCTGACCCTGATAAAGGTTTCGAATTGTGCCA
The DNA here is from genome assembly GCA_963759045.1 of uncultured Bacteroidia bacterium. Lineage (GTDB taxonomy): Bacteria > Bacteroidota > Bacteroidia > Bacteroidales > F082 > JAADID01. The sequence goes on along the minus strand of CAVWXM010000025.1, from coordinate 8,237 downwards.
TTTTTTTCGCTTTTCGAAATTCAATGCCATTATCGGTGAACAGATCAAGAATTTCACCTACAAGATGGTATGGTAATAATTTAAATCGAACAAAATTGAAAGATTCATTTTTTATTTGAACGCTTCCTGGAGCACCATCAAAGTCATGTTTGGGATTTGGATCGTTTTTAATCGCCTGGATACACCTGATAATCCTTTCGTCGTTATAATTGAGTTTGGTGATCGCAAAAAGTGAATGGGGGTCTCTTTCGAATGGACCTGAATGCCTGTCATAGTAACCAGGAAAGGGTTTGTTCGACTCAAGGACTAATTTATTGCTATGCGTATCACTAACAACCGATGCGAGATCCTCTTTTTTTGTAAGTATGCCAACGGATTCAATTATTCTATCACTCATATTACTATTTATTATTCATTTTTTGATCGAAAGCTAAAATAGAAACATTTTCTCAATTATCTTCCTTTTTCTTCAACTTCACAAAAAACTCTCTACCATTTCTTGGTTTTATAGAGTTATATGCCGTCTCCATTATCTCAATCGAAAAGTACTTTCCAAATAAATGGTGATACTCCTCAAATGAGCCTCCAAAAGGAGGGCCATCGAAATTAAAATGGTGGTTAAATAGTAAGCCTATATATTTTCCACCTGGTTTTAGAAGATTAAAAATTTGTTTGGCATATTGATTTCTTAAAGCTATTGGTAACGAGCTGAAAAAAGTTTGCTCGAGAATAAGGTCATAATTATCCTGATGTTTGAAAAAGTCGCTCTTGATGATATAATCAACAGGGAAGTCAGGGCAACGTTTTAAAAAATTATCGATACTTTTTTCAGAAAAATCCAGTAGGTAGATATTCTTAAACCCTTCTTCGAAAAGATATTCAACCTCGTAAGCATTTCCTGCACCAGGCACAAGTAACTTCATTGATTTTGAAGATAACTGGTCAATGTATTCTTTAATTGGTGTAGAAATGTTCCCAATATCCCAACCAGTTCGGTTTTCAAGATAATGTTGGTTCCAGTATTCTGATGAAAATTTTTCCAAGTGGCTGTTTTTTTATTGTTCAGGAGCAAATACAGGATCCCATGGTGGCAACATCTCAGCTTTCTGATCCAATACCTTTAAAGTGTTTGAGTCAATGTATTTTTTATTGACAATCAATCGGAACATATATTCATCGAACCATTCATCTGTCATGGTTAAGAAGCCTTTATGGCCTTTTTCCGTTCCCCAACTGTTTTCCAAAAGCCATTTATCAACACTACCATCGGCTAGAATATTTACACCAACCAATGCCATTCCATGTGTTGATCCACTTTCATAAGTGAGGATGCGCTCTTTTTTTGACATACCAAACTCAACACCCATCAAGGCATCATAGTCATAATTGTTTAAGTCAAGTGTTCCGGTCTCAGAATTCAATTGTTTACCAACATCACAAGAAAAGTACATGGCTTCGTTATTCAGGATCGATTCTTTAGCAAATCCTTTTACTTCTTCAATGGGTAAATTTATGAAAGTCCAATTTCTGCCTTCAACGAGGTTGCGATCATATTCAACTTCGTACAATTTATTGTATTCTTTTGATGGATCGTTCATCAGCATAATGTAATCATTCAAATCGATACCGATGAGCTCATCATAAAATGCTTTCGGTGTAAAAACCATCGGCTCACTGATTTCCCCATCTTTACTTTCAAATTGCCATGTAAACTCCGATGGCGGATGACCAAGACTTAAAACCAACATCCGGTATATATCTGTCAACATCTCCAGCTTAACATTCCTGATTTTTTTCATCGATTCTTTACCGGCGACCATTTCTCTGAGTTTTATCCCATCTTCTCTGAGTTTTCTTTTGATTAGCTTTGACATCATGGATGTGTTTTCGCTTTGGAAAGTATTAGGCATAGCATCGGCAGGAACAAGTCCATATTTATTTACATTGTCAGCAAATGTGGTCCATTGTCCACCATCATCAACCGGGCTTTTAAATAACCATACTACTTTGCGATCATCAACAGGAAGTTCGGAAGTAGCAATAATCGCTTCGAGAAAAAGGTTTGCTTTTTCAAATTGGTCCCAAAAGAAATTATAAGTCTGTGAGAACTCAAACTGGTTCATTTTATACTTTTCAACTACCATCGGCCTTAAAGTATTCAGGCCTGTATATAACCAACACCGCCCTGATTTTTTTTGGTTGGTAATGGCCTTGGTCTCAACTGTGTTCGAGAACAAATGATTAAGCTTTCCATCATTTTCGCGGTTAAGCGCCAGTTTTTTAATTTCATTATGTGTAACAGCATTGGTCAATGCTTTACTTTCTTTCGTACCATCAAATGATGCTTTAATTTGCATTAGCATATCTTCGGTAATGGCACCCGATTTATCCTGTGCCTTGATATTTTGGTTAAGTATAACGCTAAGAATTACAATCGAGAGTAATATTGCTCTTATTTTCATGATATTATATTTATAGTTTGTTGTATCTCTATCCTGATATTTTGCATTGGTAATGCAAGCCGGTCAGTATTTGTTTAATTTTTTCCCGAAACTCACCCTGGATGATAATCTCGTTGTCTTTAACTGATCCGCCGGCACCACATTTCGATTTAAGAACTTTTCCCAGTTCTTTGAGGTCATCATTGTTTCCAACGAAGCCGGTAACCAGGGTCACTTGTTTTCCACGGCGCTGTTTTTTATCAAGCCTGATAACCAGGTTTTGTTTTTCAGGATCAAGTGTTTCAGTCAAATCTCCTTGATCATTTTCGTATTCATAATGAGGATTAGTCGAATAAACGATTCCACCGGATTTATTTTTCTTTGACATATTCTGGTATAATTACTTTAAGGGATGATGGATTGACTTTAATTTCAAGGTTTTTTTTCAATTTAATAGGTTCTCCATCAATATTAACCACTTTATTTTTCTTCCTTTCAACTGTTATTCTTGATGACTGTACGATTTTTACATGGGCCGATTTATCTATTTTTTTCAAAAGTAATAGATTTGCGATAAGGGGTAATTCAAACACTTTAGGTTTTTGAATGATACATACATCAAGTTTTCCGTCAGTTAATTTTGCATTTGGTGCGATGGTGGTGTTATAGCCAAATTGATTGGAATTGGCGAATGTGATAAATAGCGCCCGGGTCAAAATCATCTCACCATCATCTAAATAGATTTTGTATTGTTTTGGTTTATACCTAAAAAAGTTATCTGTGACGATTTTGAAATAAGTGACAAAACCTCTCTTACGGTTTTTCGCAAAAATTTTAGCAACGAGGGCATCGAAACCAACTCCGGCAAGGCTGATGAATGGTTTCTCGTTAATCGTAGCGGTATCAATCTTAATGAATTTTCCTGAGTTGATGAGGTGAAGTGCCTTCGGAATTGATCTTGGAATACCAAGATGCCTGGCAAGTCCGTTTCCTGAACCTGTGGGAATAATGGCAAAAGTGGTATTTGTGTTGATCAATTCAGAAGCAACTTCATTAATGGTTCCATCACCTCCCACAGCAACAATGATATCGGTTTTGCTTTCAACCGCCTCTTTACTCAATAGACTGGCATGTCTTGCGAACCTGGTGTATTTAATTTCAATTTGAAACTGTTCCTGATCCAGTCTTTCAAAAACCAATTTGTATATATCCCTTTTTCTTTTTCTGCCGGAAATAGGATTGATGATAAAGCAAATTCGCTTTTTGCTGCTTTCTTCCGGCATTTTTGAATGGAATTATTCAGGTAGGTTGAAAAGTTTATTTGGTGATCAACACTTTTACAGTTCTTATTTTTTCATCTGCCCAGTTTCCGGCTTCATCACTTACATTATATTTAACCTGGTATTCACCGGTAATATCAACATTAACATTGCTGTTTACTTCCAGTCTATTCGAAATATCAGTTGTATCACCTGATTCTGTGATATCCCAGGCTTCAACACCTGCATCTACATATTCAACATTTTGTGGTGCATATGCAGGATTTGGCCCCAACACAATAATGAATGGTTTGCTGGTGTCACCACTACCTTTTGAACAAGCAAAAGTCAGAGCAATTAAAAACAAAAGGATTGTAAAAGGGATAATGTTATTTTTCATATCGAAATGTGTTCAGATAATTAATGCAAAAATACCGATTTTGGCTTATTGTCTGAGTAGTTTATTTAATATTGGTTTTGAATATTTACATGGTATTGGATCAAATTTATTCTAAAGAAAATCTAAATTTGCAATTCGCTTAGAAATGAAAGCCTTATTAATGAAAGTAGTCTGCATATTTTTCTCTGTTTTATTACTGATAGTTACTCAATATGTTCATAGCCAGAATGTAAAATACGATCAAACCAGCCTGCATTCACCACTTGATATACCTCTCTACCTTTCGGGAACTTTCGGCGAATTGCGCAACAATCATTTCCACAGCGGACTTGATATTAAAACAGAAGGCAGGGAAGGTTTGCCAATACATGTTGCTGAGGACGGTTATGTATCGAGGATTAAGGTTTCTACAAGGGGGTATGGTAAAGCAATCTATATAACTCATCCCAACGGATATGTAACTGTTTATGGCCATTTACAAAAATTCAACGATGCCATTCAGCAATATGTGAAGGAGGTTCAATATAAAAAGGAAAGCTTTAGTATCCAGGATTATCCTAAAAAAGATGCACTTATTGTGAAAAAAGGTGAGATCATCGCATGGTCAGGTAATACTGGTGGTTCGTCCGGACCTCATCTTCATTTTGAGGTTAGAGAAGAAGCGTCGCAACACCCGATTAACCCCTTGTTTTTTGATGGTATTTCCATCAAAGATGAGTTCCGGCCCAAAATTCTTGAGCTGGGTATCTATCCGGTTGATGAGCATTCATTGATCAATGGGTCAAACGATACAGTTTTCTATATGGTTTCAGGTTCTGGCTTAAATCATTTTCTGGATAAAAAGATTAAGATTGAAGTTTCAGGAAGGGTATCATTTGGTTTAAGGTCATATGATCCAATGAACGACATTTCAAATAAAAATGGCATCTATTCACTTGAAATGCAAATTGATACAGTAACAGTCTTTAAGTTAGAAATGGATAAGCTATCTTTCGCCACAACCAGGTATATGAATAGCCTGATTGACTATGGTTACTATAAAAAACAAAGAAGGCGAATGATAAGAACACAAGTGGATACCAATAATCGCTTGTTCAACTACCGCAATGTTAACTCAAATGGCATCTTCACATTTACGGATGGAAAAAAACACAAAATCACCTATCGTGTAAAAGATGTTTATGGAAATAGTTCTGCTTTACATTTGGCCTTGTAAATCACATAAAACACCCACTTGCCTGCCATGCGCCCTGGCACGATTACGCACCGCCTCAACTCGCTGAACATGCTCTTCCGGCAAGCCATGAGAAAAGTTTACCCGTACAACATCAACACCAGCCTGAATAATTTCATCCAGTACTTCATATTCAGCATCATCTGAATTTCTGGGATCGGTAGCCGGCCCCAGAGTCGCCAGTATTTTTGTTCTTCTTAACATAAGATCATCAGTTTCTGGTTGTTTTCACACTGCATTTGAGCTGATTATTTTGCCCGCTCTTCCAACATCGCAACCGCTGGTAAGGTTTTTCCTTCCAGGTACTCAAGAAAAGCACCACCAGCAGTAGAAATGTAGGATACCTTGTCATAGATATCATATTTCTGAATGGCAGCTATTGTATCGCCACCACCGGCAAGGCTGAAACCATCTGCATTGGCGATAGCCATCGCAACAGTTTTAGTACCTTCTCCAAACTGGTCAAATTCAAAAACGCCTATCGGTCCATTCCAGACAATAGTGCCGGCCTTGGCAATAATATCTGCCAGCTCCTTGGCGCTATCGGGACCGATATCAAAAATCATGTCGTCATCTTCAACATCACTTGCCGCTTTCAATACCGCTGGCTCGTTTTCATCGAAGTTTTTTCCGCATACGACGTCAGTCGCTATCGGAATATTAGCGCCACGTGTCTTCATTTTTTCTACCAGGGCTTTGGCGGTATCCACCAGATCGTCTTCATATAAAGACTTACCGACATTATGCCCCATGGCTTTCAGGAATGTGTTGGCAATACCGCCACCGACAACCATTTGATCTACTTTTTCAGACAAGGCTTCAAGAACAGTCAGCTTGGTCGATACTTTCGAACCACCGACGATAGCCACCATCGGGCGCGCAGGATTTGCCAGTGCCTTGGCCAGGTTTTCCAGTTCATCGGCCAGCAATAAACCGGCGCAGGCAGTAGGAGCGAATTTACCAGCACCATGTGTAGAGGCCTGGGCCCGGTGAGCGGTACCAAAGGCATCCATCACGAAAACATCACAAAGCGCTGCATATTTTTTTGCCAGCTTTTCGTCGTCTTTCTTTTCACCTGCATTGAAACGCACATTTTCCAACAGCACTACTTCACCGGCATCAACTTGCGGTGCTTTCTTCAGATAATCTTTAACCAGGCGAACATTTTTTCCCAGTTTGGCTGACATGTCTTCGGCAATCGGCTGCATGGAATTTTCTTCATCCACTTTACCTTCTTCAGGACGACCGCGGTGTGACATTACCATCACGGCAGCACCGGCTTTCATACAATGTTCAACTGTTGGCATTGAAGCTGCAATGCGTGCATCGGAAGTAACCTTGCCATCCTTGACCGGTACATTCAGGTCGGAACGTATCAGTACGCGCTTACCGGCAAGATCGAGATCAGTCAATTTAATAAAGGACATGCTTTTCTCCTAAAAAACTTAAAGATATTTGGCAAGCCTTCAGGGCTTGGCGAATAGCTCTTTTTTAAAAAGGGACTAGGAACTTGGGACTAGGAGCTAGGCTTTTATAAAAAATCCTAGTCCCTAGTACCTCGTACCTAGTTACTGATTTTTAGTTCGCTGCTACGTGCTCAACAAAACGCATCATATTACAAGTATAACCATACTCATTGTCATACCAGGAAACGACTTTGACGAACGTACCATCCAGTGCGATACCTGCTCCTGCATCAAATATTGATGAGAAACCAACGCCACGGAAATCAGTAGAAACGACTTTTTCATCGGTGTAAGCCAGTGTTCTGCTCATGGGGCCTGTATCAGCCGCCGCTTTCATTGCAGCACAAATCTCTGCATAGGAAGCATCTTTTTCCAGTTCCACTGTCAGGTCAACAACGGACACGTCTGATGTCGGAACACGGAAAGCCATACCGGTCAGTTTACCATTCAGTTCTGGCAGGACCACACCCACGGCCTTGGCAGCACCGGTTGATGATGGAATGATGTTTTCCAGGATACCGCGACCACCGCGCCAGTCTTTCTGGGAAGGACCGTCAACCGTTTTCTGTGTGGCAGTGGCAGCATGAACCGTTGTCATCAGACCACGTTTGATACCCCATTTGTCATTCAGAACCTTGGCAACAGGTGCCAGACAGTTAGTGGTGCAAGAAGCGGCAGAAACAATGGCCTGACCTGTATAAGTTTCGTGGTTAACACCATAGACAAACATAGGTGTGCCATCTTTAGACGGTGCAGACTGAACGACTTTCTTGGCGCCTGCGTCGATGTGTTTCTGGCAGCTTTCTTCCGTCAGGAAGAAACCGGTTCAATCGATAACGATATCGGCACCGACATCACCCCATTTAAGGTTGGCAGGATCACGCTCTGCAGTCAGACGAATTTTCTTGCCGTCAACAATCATGGCACCAGGCTCAGCAGAGACTTCACCACCGAAACGGCCATGTACTGAGTCATACTTCAGCATGTATGCCAGGTAGTCAGCGTCTAACAAGTCATTGATACCAACGATTTCGATATCTTTAAATTCGTTATAAACTGCACGGAACACCATGCGACCAATACGGCCAAAACCATTAATACCGACTTTAATCGTCATTATTTATCTCCTAAACGTTTAAAATTAAATTATAAAACTTCTTCAACGGCCTTCACAACGTTATCCACGGTGAAGCCAAAGTATTTGAACAGTTCCGGCAGGTGCTGATTCACCGAAGCGATCAATGCCCACCACCTTGCCGTTCAAACCAACGTACTTGTACCAGCCGTCAGTCACTGCCGCTTCAACGGCAACGCGGGCAGTGACGGCTGCAGGCAATACCGATTCTTTATAGGCCGCATCCTGGGCTTCATAGACATTGGTAGAAGGCATGGAAACAACGCGAATCTTTTTGCCGCTCAGGGCTTCAGCCGCACCCA